>DASZLT010000027.1:0-118242 GCA_035552235.1 Solirubrobacteraceae bacterium | reverse complement strand
CGACCTCGAGGTCGCGGCGGCCAAAGCCCTCCCGGTCCAGATGCGAGACGTGCGCCCCGATGGATTTGCGGCGCAGCACCGCCTCGGCGCAGACCGCGCGCATCGTGGCGGCATCGCCGGCGTGAAAGCCGCAGGCAACATTCACGCTCGAGCAGGCCGCGATGATCTCGGCATCGGCGGCGATGCCTTCGGGTCCGGGCCGCTCTCCGACGTCCGCGTTCAGATCGATCACTGGTGCCGCCACGCGAGCTCCTAGACCCGGTGGACTGCGATCCGCAGCTCGAGCCCGTCGATCATCACGGGCACGACGCCCGCGAGCGTCGCGTACTGCACCGACACGGCCAGCACCTCACCGGCGATGTACGCCTGGTGCTCGCGCGCGGCGGCCAGCAACGGCTCGGAGCCGTAGAGCGTCAGCACGATCCGGTCGGAGATGTCGAACTCGGCATCGCGCCGCGCCCCCTGGATCGCGTGCACGATCTCGCGCGCCCAGCCCTCGGCCCGCAGCGAGTCGTCGATCTCGAGCTCGAGCGCGACCGCGTGCGAACCCTCGCGCTCGACCTGGTAGCCCTCGAGCGGCTTCATCGAGACCAGCAGATCGTCGCTGCTCAGCGCGTGCTCGTTGCCACCCACGCCAATCGCAACGGTGCCGCCGTCGCGCAGGGTCGCGGCTGCGCGACGGGCGTCGAGCCCGGCAACGGCAGCGGCGACCATCGGCATCTGCGCGCCGAAGCGCGGCCCGAGTGTGCGGTAGTTGGGCTTGAGCTCGACCTCGCCGAGCTCGTCGGCCTCGGAGACGAAGCGCAGCTCGCGCACATTGAGCTCATCGCGCACGATCCCCGCCAGCCGCTCGATCGCCTCGCGCTCGCCACCGGCGGCCACGACCACGGCGGCGCGCAACGGCTGGCGCAGCTTGACCTTCGCCTGGCTGCGCGCGGCGAGCCCCAGGCGCACCGTCTCCCGCGCGACCGCCATCGCCTGCTCGAGCCCAGGATCGCGCCCGCCAACCGTCGGGAAGTCGCACAGGTGCACGCTCACCTCGGTGCCGTCGAGGTTGCCGTAGATCTCGTCGGCGACGAATGGCGTGAACGGCGCGAGCAGCTTCGCCACCGCGACCAGCGCGTGATGCAGCGTCGCCATCGCGGCTGGCTCGCCGTCCCAGAAGCGCCGCCGCGAGCGGCGTACGTACCAGTTGGAGAGCTCGTCTACGTACTCCGCGATCGCACGGCCCGACGCCGTCGCGTCGAACCCGTCGAGTCCGGCACGGACCGTCTCGACCGTCGCGGTCAGCCGCGACAGCGCCCAGCGGTCGAGGTCGCCGAGCTCGACATCATCGACGGACAGCGACTCGCTCGAGACCCCATTCGCGTTCGCGTACAGCACGTAGAACCCATAGGTGTTCCACAGCTGCAGCATGAACTGGCGCACGGCCTCGCCCAGCGACTCGAGCGAGAAGCGATACCCGTCCCACGGGTACTTGGAGGTGAAGAAGTACCAGCGGAAGGCGTCGGCGCCGTAGCTGTCGAGCACGTCCCAGGGCTCGACGATGTTGCCCTTGGACTTGCTCATCTTCTGACCGTTCTCGTCGAGCAGCAGGCCGAGGCAGACGACGTTGCGATACGAGCTCTGGTCGAACAGCAGCGTCGAGACCGCCAGCATCGAGTAGAACCAGCCGCGCGTCTGGTCGAGTGCCTCGCAGATGTAATCGGCGGGGAAGTGGGCCTCGAACTCATCGTTGCCGGTATGGCCCGCGAAAGTCGGCATCGCGCCGAAGGACGCGAAGGGCATCGAGCCCGAGTCGAACCACACGTCGATCACGTCGGGCACGCGCCTCATCAGCTCGTCGCAGCCATCGGCGGCGCGGCAGGCGAAGGTCACGTCGTCGACGAAGGGGCGGTGCGGATCCTCGAGCGCGACACCTGAAACCGTCTCGAGCTCGGCCAGTGAGCCGATCACATGGAGGTGTCCAGCGGGACACCTCCATACAGGCAAAGGCGTACCCCAGTAGCGCTCGCGCGACAGCGCCCAGTCGACATTGCCCTCGAGCCAGTTGCCGAAGCGCCCGTGCTTGACGTGCGGCGGCTGCCAGTTGATCGTCTCGTTGGCCGCCAGCAGGCGGTCCTTGATCTGACTCGTGGCGATGTACCAGGACGGCTTGGCGTAGTAGAGCAGCGGCGTGTTGCAGCGCCAGCAGTGCGGATAGGAGTGCTCGTAGGGCTCGGCCCTGAGCAGCCTGCCGCGGCTGCGCAGGTCCTCGATGATCGGCTGATCGGCGGCCTTGACGTTCACGCCGGCCCACTGAGTGATGCGCTTGTCGTAGGTGCCGTCGGGCAGCACCGGGTTGATCGGCTTGAGGCCATTGGCTTCGCCGAGGCGGAAGTCGTCCTCGCCGAAGGCGATCGCCGTGTGGACGAGGCCGGTGCCGTCCTCGGCGGTGACGAAGTCGGCGGGCAGCACGGTGTGGCCGAGCTCGCCGTATTCGGAGCTCGCGATGAAGTCGAATGGCGGCTCGTAGCTCAGACCGACTAGCTCGGCGCCGGGGAAGCGCTCGGCGATCTCGACGCCCTCGCCGAAGAGCTTCTCGGCCAGCGCCGCGGCGACGATGTAGTCCTCGGCGGTGCGCACGTAGACCAGCTCGGGGTCGATCGCGACGGCCGCGTTCGAGACGAGCGTCCAGGGGGTGGTGGTCCAGACGACGAGCTTGCCGCGGGCGCTCGGGAGGATCACGTATGCCGAGGGGTCGATGACGTCCTGGTAGACGCCGGGCTGGCCGAGCTCGTGGCTCGAGAGCGCGGTGCCGCAGCGCGGGCAGTAGGGCACGACCTTGAGCCGCTCGAACAGCATGCCCTTCTCATAGATCGTCTTGAGCGCCCACCAGACCGACTCGACGTAGCTGGCGTCGAGCGTCCTGTAGGCGTGCTCGGTGTCTACCCAGAAGCCGATCCGCTCGGTCAGCCGCGTCCAGTCGTCGATGTGGCTCAGCACGATCTCGCGGCAGCGGGCGTTGAAACGGTCGATCCCGTAGGCCTCGATGTCTGCCTTCTGCTTCATGCCCAGCTCACGTTCGACGGCGAGCTCGACCGGCAGGCCGTGGCAGTCCCAGCCGCCCTTGCGCTCGACCTGGTAGCCGCACATCGTGCGGTAGCGGGTGAAGATGTCCTTGAACACACGGGCCAGCACGTGGTGTGAGCCCGGCGCGCCGTTGGCCGTCGGCGGCCCTTCGAAGAAGCCCCAGCGCGGGCCGCCACGGCGGCGCTCGATCGACTGCGCGAAGACGTCGTGCTCGCGCCAGCGCTCGAGGATGCCCTCTTCGAGCGCGGGGAACGAAGCGCGCGGGTCGACTGGGCGGTGAGGGGTGGCCATCGGGACGCCGGATTCTAGGCTGCGCTCGCCGACGGCCCGCTGGCCGGCGGCGGCGAGCAAGCGCTCAGTCGCCACGCGAGGCGAGCTAGTCGGCGGCGAGGCGCTTGGGCGCTCGCACGAGCCAGGCCTCGACGCGCGCGTCCAGGATCTCCCCGCTCGAGGCGCGATCGCCGAGCGCCCTGAGATCGCTCTGGCGCAGCGGCCACTCCCAGACGAACAGCTTGTCCCTGACCCGCCAGCTGATCAGGCCATGCATGTCCTGCTCACTGGTCTCGGCAGCGAGAGGGCCAGGCGGCGGACGTCATCCCACGTTGAGATAGAGCAACGATACTTCCGTCATGCGCCTGCGTCTCTACCACCACCGTGACGGTGCACGGGTCGCGTACTGGGAGACCGGGACCGGTCAGGCGATCGTGCTGCTGCACTCGCTGGGCCTCTCGCATCGCGAGTGGGCGCCGATCGTCGGGGCGCTCTCCTCGCGCTTCCGCGTCGTGCTGCCCGACCTGCCGCTGCACGGTGATTCCGAGGACCGTCCGTGGCATCCGTACACGCCCGCGTGGCTCACCGAGGTGATGGCGGGCTTCTGCCATGAGGTCGGCGGGCCACGGGCTTCTGTTGTGGGCCACGACTTCGGCGCCGAGCTCGCGCTGCGCACGATCGTCGACGGTGGCTACACGCCCTCGCGGCTCGTGCTGATGGGCAACCGCCTGCACCGGCCGGCGCCGTTCGGCGGTCGCCGGTCGCTCTGGCGGCTGGTCACCGGCGCCGCGACGCTGCCCGTGCTCGACCTCGCGCTCTCCCATGCGGCTCCGATGGTGTTCCGCCCGCGCTTCGGCGAGCGACTGAGCGCGCAACGCAACCCCGAGAGCCGTGACGTCGTCCGCCACGCCTTCGCCGATGTTCGTGGCAACACCAATCGCGCGCGCTCATGGGCCAAGTTCTCACGTCGCTGGCCGTTCGAGGCCCAGCGCGACCTGCTCGACGCATACCAGTCCCTGTCGCTCCCGGTGCTGCTGCTGTGGGCGGAGGACGACCCGGCCGCACCGCTCGATTGGGCACAGGAGGCGCTCGATCTGATCCCGGGTGCGCAGCTGCGGACGATCCCCGGTGCCGGCTTCCTCGTCGCCTACGACGACCCGGTCGCGCTCGCGCGCGAGCTGATCAGCTTCTGCGGCTAATAGTTAGGCAAGCGCCTAAGTATTGCCCGTCAAGCCCGTCGCTCAGATCCGATTCTCAGCCTGGGCGGTACCGTCATATCCAGAGCGATGACGTGGTGAAAGGACCAGCGTGAGCACGACTCAAGATCAGCAACTGTGGGGCGCCGAGACCAGCAAGGCGGTGGCCAACTTCCCGATCTCGGGTGAGCCGATCCCGGTCCCCGTGATCCGCTGGCTCGGACGGATCAAGGGCGCTGCAGCGCGCGTCAACGCCGAACTCGGGCTGCTCGATGCAGGGCACGCGGAGCGCATCGCCGCCGCCGCAGACCGCGTCGCCGGCGGCGAGTTCGACAACCAGTTCCCGATCGACGTCTTTCAGACCGGCTCGGGGACCTCCTCGAACATGAACGCCAACGAGGTGATCGCCAATCTCGCGGATCTGATCCCGCCGACCACCCCCGCCACTCACCCGAACGATCACGTCAACATGGGCCAGTCCTCGAACGACGTGTTCCCCTCGGCCGTGCACCTGGCCGCGCTGGGCGAGGCGACGAGCGACCTGCTGCCCGCGCTCGACGTGCTCGAGCAGGCGTTCGCCGCCAAGGCGACTGAGTTCCACGACATCGTCAAGTCGGGGCGCACCCACCTGATGGACGCCGTGCCCGTCACGCTCGGGCAGGAGTTCAACGGCTATGCCGCACAGGTGCGCCTGGGTGCACGTCGTGTGCGCAACGCGCTGCCGCAAGTCGCGCAGATCCCGCTCGGCGGCACCGCCACCGGCACCGGCCTGAACACCCACCCCGAGTTCGCCGCGCGCGTGCGCGCCAAGCTCACCGAGGCCACCGGCCTCGAGATCTCCGCTCCCGAGGACCCGTTCGAGGCGCAGGGCAACCGCGACGCGCTGGTCGAGCTGTCGGGCGCGCTCAAGGTGATCGCCGTCTCCTTCACCAAGATCGCCAACGACCTCGCGCTGATGGGCTCCGGCCCGCGCGCCGGCATCGGCGAGCTGTTCCTGCCGGAGCTGCAGAAGGGCTCCTCGATCATGCCGGGCAAGATCAACCCGGTGATCCCCGAGGTCACGCTCCAGGTGTCCGCGCAGGTCGTGGGCAACGACACTGCGATCACGCTTGCCGGCAGCCAGGGCAACTTCGAGCTCAACGTGCGTGTGCCGCTGATCGCCCGCAACCTGCTCGAGTCGATCGGCCTGCTGGCCGCCACTGCCCGCGTGCTCGAGGAAAAGTGCGTGTCCGGGATCGAGGCCAACCTCGCCGGCTGCGAGCGCTCAGCCGAATCGACGCTGGCGGCTGCCACGGCGCTCAATCCCTACATCGGCTACGACAAGGCGGCCGAGATCGTCAACGAGGCAGCGCGCTCCGGGCGGTCGCTGCGCGAGGTCGCCTACGAAAAGGGCGTCGACGAGGACACCTACAATCGCGCGATGGACCTGCGCAAGATGGCGCAGGGGAATCTGAGCTGACCGTCTAGTCCGGTCGGCCAGGCGGAACTATCCGCCAGCAGATGCGTTAGGGCTGACGATCAGGTGCGAACAATCGCGGTGACATGTAGATGCTCGGTGCTGGCTGTGGCCGGCGCGCTGCTCGCCGTCCTGTGGGTGGCTGCGCCCGCTGGCGCTGCCAGCAGCGGCGCCGGTCTCTACCTGCGCGGGGCGGGTAACGGTCACGGCGTCGGCATGAGCCAGTACGGAGCAGCCGGCTACGCGCTGCACGGCGCCGGCTACCGGGAGATCCTGCACGACTACTACGCCGGTACGACAATCGGCCACGTCGACCCGACCCGCACCGTGACCGTCCTGCTGCGATCGGCCGGCTCTGCCGTGTTCAGCGGCGCGACCACGATCAAGGGCGCAAAGCTCAAGCTGAACCCGCTCTGGAATTACAACGTGGTGCCGGCAGGCGCCCGGCTACGGGTCCTCCTTGGCCGCAAGCTCATAGGTAAGTTCGGCGCGCCACTGCAGATCGCCGCGCCCACGCCCCTGAAGCTCAACGGTCTCGGCTCCTTCCGCGGCGCGCTCGTGTTCCGCCCGAGCCCCGGCGGCAAGGGCGTGATGACGGTCAACGCGGTGGGCCTCGATGACTACGTAGATGGGGTCGTCTCGGCGGAGATGCCGCCGAGCTGGCCCACGCAGGCGCTCGAGGCTCAGGCCGTCGCCGCGCGGACCTATGCGATCAGCTCGCGGCCGATCGGCGCGATTTTCGACGTCTACGACAGCGTTCGCTCGCAGGTGTACGAGGGCGTGAAGGGTGAGACGCCAACCGGTGACGCGGCGGTGACCGCAACCAGCGGCCAGGTGGTCGATTACGCGGGCGTTCCCGTCGAGACTCTCTTCTTCGCCAGCTCCGGCGGCGAGACCGAGAGCGTCCAGAACGTGTTCTCGCTGACGCCAGAGGCTTGGCTGGTGGGCCGTCCCGACCCCTACGACGAGTCGCTCAACAACCCCTACCACCGCTGGAAGTTGAGCTACTCGCTGCCCGCCGCGCGCAGGCGGCTCGGCAAGCTGGTCGACGGCTCGCTCGTGGGGATCAAGGTGCTGCAACGCGGCGTCTCGCCCCGGATCATCAAGGCGCGGGTGGTCGGCACCAAGGGCTCGGCCACGGTCACCGGCATACAGCTGCGACAGGATCTGGGCACACCGAGCACGTGGATGTCCTTCACCACCGTCAGCAGCCACGGGGTGCAGACCAGCACGACGCCCACGACGACGCTGCCGAGCACTCCCACCGGCAACGACACGGGCACGACGACCACCGGGACGACGACCGGCGTCAACGGCGGTGGCGGGCTGATCCGCGCGGTCGACCAGGCTGGCGGCCCGCGGGCCGCCTCCGGAGCCGGGCTGTTCGCAGAGGTCGACCGGGCCTCGAGCCTGATCGAGCAGATCTTCGCCGCCCTGCGCTTGCCGGTCACCACCTACGCCGTCACCGGCTCGGTCTTCCCGGCAAGGGCCGGAGCGCGGGTCACGGTCCAGTCCGACGGCGGCGACGGCTGGAGGACGGTCGCAACCGGCGCGATTGGCGCCGGCGGCGGTTACTCGATCGACGTCGCCCGCCGCGGCGAGTACCGGGTGCGCTACGACGGGAACACCGGTCCCGAGATCACTGTCGGATAGGGTTTCGTCATGCCCGGACCGCTGCTGGTGGTCGACGCCCCATTTGTGCTCTATCGCTCCTTCTTCGCGCTGCCCGATTCGATTCGCGGGGCCGAGGGCAGGCCCGTCAACGCGCTGCTCGGCGCGACCAATCTGCTGCTCAGAATCGCCGCCGAGGTCGCTCCGCGCGCGATCGTGATCTGCTTCGGCGCCGAGCAGGCGCCGTACCGCGTGGAGCTCTACGCCGGCTATCACGCGCAGCGCCCGCCGATGCCCGACGATCTGGGCTGGCAGTTCGGCAGGGCTCCTTCGCTGTTCACGGCGCTGGGCTGGCACGTGGAGGACGCAACGGAGCTCGAGGCCGACGACCTGCTCGGCGCTCACGCCGAGCTCGAGGGGGCCGCCGGTGGGAAGACGCTGCTGCTGACCGGGGACCGGGACATGTACCAGTGCGTCGACGAGCACACGAGCGTGCTCTACCTCAAGCAGGGGTCTAGTGGCTTCGAGACGGTCGACCGAGCAGAGGTCGTGCGCCGCTACGGGATCACGCCCGCGGTCGTGCCGGACTTCATCGCGCTGCGCGGTGACCCCTCCGACGGCCTGCCGGGTGCTCCGGGAATCGGCGAGAAGACAGCCGCGACGCTGCTGCAGCGTCATGGCACGCTCGATGCGCTGGTCGCTGCCGTCGCCGATGGCGACGCGGGCGAACGCCCACGGATCGCGGCCGCTGTGCGGGACAACAGCGACGCGCTGCGCGCCTACCGGGAGATCGCGCGCCTGCGCCCGGTCGAGGTGACGCGTCCGCCCGACGCCGCTACTGACATCGCGGGCGGTGCGGCCGCGGCGTCGGCCGTCGGGATGGGCGCACTCGCCGGCCGCCTCGAATCGGCGACGACGCTCGCCGACCTGTAACGGTCAGTCGGGGAATTAGCTGCAGGTGGCGGATGGGAGAGTCGATACCGTGAGATCCGTGAAGCGGGGCTCTCGGATCGTTTACTCAACGCTCGATGGCGACCTGCGCAAGGCCCCCGACCGGGGGCTGAGGGAGCGTCGGGCCGATGGCGAGCGCGTGCAGGTCCGGCGCGAGCTTGCCGGTCGCCGCGGCAAGGCCGTGACCACAGTCGCGGGTGTACCGGTCGATAACGCGGGGCTGAAGGAGCTCGCGGGCAGGCTGAAGAGGCGCTGCGGCGTCGGGGGCTCCGTCAAGGATGGCGTGATCGAGATACAGGGCGACCACCGTGACGTCGTGCTCGAGATGCTGGAGGCTGAGGGCTACAGGCCCGTCCTCGCCGGAGGATGATGCGGATCGACAAGTGGCTCTGGACTGCGCGGTTGTTCAAGACGCGCGCGCTGGCGGCGGAAGCCGTCAGGGGTGGGCGCGTTCACATCAACGGCGTGGCGGTCAAACCCGGCCGCGAGGTCAGCGTGGGTGACGAGCTTGAGCTGACCCTCGGTCCCGTGCGGCGGACTGTGATCGTGCGCGGAGCGGTGGAGCGGCGGGTGTCGGCTCCCGAGGCGGTGAAGCTGTATGACGAGACCGAGCAGAGCATCGCCGAGCGCGAGCTCCAGGCCGAGTTGCGTCTGCTGTCTGGGCCAGTCGATCTCGGCCGGCGTCCGACGGGGCGCGACCGCCGCCGCTTCGACGCAGGCCACTAACGATTCTCCTACAGCCGCGCGATCACCAGCGTTGCCGCCAGCACGACCATTGCCATCCACAACGCTGACAGGGCGCCTTCAAGCGGGGCAAGCAAACGCTCCGCATCGAGCTCTCGTACCGGGCCGTCGCGGAGGATCTGCTGGCCGACGACCGAGATCGTGCTTCGGCGCAGTTCCCGTGCTGGGGTGGACAGGCGCCGCTGAGCGAGGCTGATCAAGAAGCATGCGAGTGCCAGCAGCAGCCCTTCGGCTCGCACGTCCCGCGCCTCGACGAACCAGCCCGTGAACGCGGGAAAGAAGCCCCAGGCAACCGCGAACCAGACATCGGTGTGGAAGCGTCCGGCGAAGAGCTCGAGGTTGTAGGCCAGAGCGAGGAACGTGCCGACCGCAACGAATGGGATCAGCCAGCCGGAGACGAGCACCGCCGACACGATGCCGATCGCGATCGCACCGGTCAGCCCAGCCGCCGATAGGGCTATCAGGGTCGTCCGTGGGATCTGCGTTCCGAGGGGTCGGCCGGCCAGCTCGTCAAGGGCATGGGAGGCGACGCCGAGCGCGAGGAAGAACGCAGCGAGCGCGGCGCCCAATCGCCACAGGACGAACGTCGGTGCCAGCGCAGCCCCGATCGCGACATAGCTGAGATGCCACGCGGTGTAGGGCGGGTGTAGGAGCGTCACCAGATCGCGCCAGCCGCCACGAGTCAGTGCGTAGAACGCCGGGCGGGGCGCGTCTGGGTTATCGCTGTTCAGCGTCGCCTCGGATCCCTGTGACGACGACACCGGCGCCGAAGCTCATGTCTCGCCGACGCGCCTGCGCAATCCCGGTCGCACGCCACAACGCCGTGAGATCTGGGGAGGCGGTGTGGAACTGCTCGATGTTGGGGCCCAGAAACCGCCCGACGTCATACCAATCTCGCGACACCGCGCGGCCGAGCAGCGGCAACCCGGCGCGCGTATGGACGCGCCACAGCGCGCGCAACCACCGACTCTTGGGCACGCCGAACTCCACCATCGCAACTCGCCCGCCGGGCTTGACCACGCGCGCCAACTCGCGCATCGTCGCCGCCGGATCGTCGACATAGCGCAGCAGATAGGTGAACGACAGCGCGTCGAACTCACCGTCGTCGAACGGCAGTGCCTCAGCCTCACCCAGCACGAACGAGACGCGGTCGGCCAGCTCGGGGGTGCGCGCCAGCCGTGCCCGGGCACCACCGAGCATCGCCTCGCTCTGGTCCAGGCCGACGACCGTCGCGCCCCGCGCGGCGAGCGCGAAGGCGACCATCCCGGTACCGGTTGCCACGTCGAGAATGCGCATTCCCGGCTGGGGAGCAATTGCGTCGACCAGCGCCCGCCGCCACCGCGGGTCCTGGCCAAAGCTCATCATCGCCCCGATCCGGTCGTAATGGTCCGGGAGGCCACGAAACAGCTCGACGGCGTGACGCTTGCGAAGCGATGACATCGGCAGCACAGAGCCTACGACAGTCGCGACTACGAACGCCACGACGCCTGGCGCCGAACCCCTTCGCGCCGGCGAGTTGACGACGGGTAACGCGAATGCCGCTCTGGCATCGCGACCGCAGCCAGGTTAGAGTTGGCCCGTGGGGCTCTTCTCTCGGGATGCAAAGGTCGAGGCACTCAAGCAGGCGCCGTTGTTCGAGGGGCTCTCACGCAAGCAACTCATCGAGCTTGCCAGGGTCGCCGAGGATGTCGAGCTCGAAGCGGGCAAGATCCTGTGCCGCGAGGGCGAGAGCGGTAGTGAGTTCTTCGTGGTCATGCAGGGCGAGGCCGAGGTCACAAAGGGCCGTAAACACCTGGCCACCTGTCGAAGTGGCGAATTCTTCGGCGAGATTGCCCTGATCGAGGACATTCCTCGCACGGCGACCGTGACGGCAAAGACGCCCATTCGCTTCTTCGTGATCACAAGCCAGAGCTTTCTGCGCCTGCTCGATGAGCAACCGGGCATCGAACGCAAGGTGCTCCGAGCACTGGCGCGGCGTTTGATCCCGGTTACCGACGACCCCACGGTCTGACGAAACCGGCGCGAGAGGCTCGTTCGAGCCCGCGACACGACGGAGTCGAGTAATGGCAAAGACGCAGGCTGCCAAGGCCGAGATCGGAGGCGTCGCCAGCTCGCAGAAGCCACCACCTGGGCCGACGTCGGAAGATCGGCCGACTTCGAGCAGCCCTACCCGGCCGAGCTGCCTCCCGACGTCGACGCGCAATGATCCGCGCAGCCACGGTCCCCACCGTCGCCTGGGCGGGTCGCGATCGGCGCGACTACTGCGGTCGGAGAGCTCCCGCGCCCGCGTCACTGCACCTTTTGGATTGTGTTAGGTGTTGTGGCGCGCCACAGGCCGGCTTTAGTGAGGCGCTGTACGGTCGTTAATAGGGGGCAGGGGCCTGATGCGTAATGCGCTCGGTCGCCGCATCATCTTGTGAACCGCTACCGCGTAGGCCTTCCCGAGTGACTCTTCAGCTGCAACCGCCGGACCCCATTTGTGATGACAGCGTCGAGCGTGACTTTCGCGTTGCCTCGATGCGCCGCCGGATCGTGGTCAGCGTCGGCGGGGCCGTTGCCGTCGCCGCTCTTTTGGGCTACGTGCTCGCCGGGCGTGGTTCGCAGTTCAGCGCGGCGCTGAGAACGGCTCCGCTGACCCTTGTCGGGCTCTCGGTACTGCTGCAGATGGGCGCGCTGCTGGCCCGCACCGAGGCGTGGGCGATCTGCGTGCGGGCCGCCGGCGGCACCGTCAGCCGCCGGGTGCTGTTTAGATCGGCCGCGTGCGGCTGCGTCGCCAGTATCGTCAACGGCTCGGTTGGGATGGCGGTACGGATCGCGTCGGTGCGTCGAGCCGCGCCGCTGACGACGCCGCGGGCGCCGGCCCTGGTGGCCGCCGAGGTACCGATCATCACGGTCGAGTTGGCGCTCGTGGCGCTGTTCTCGTTCACCCTGGTCGCGCCGCTCGGCGTGCCGCTGTGGGTGCCCGCGATCATCATCGCGCTGATGGCCGGTCTGGTCGCTCTGCTCAGACACGTCTCGGACCGGTACCGCACCGGGCTTGGGGCCGGGCTCGCCGTCCTGCGCATGCAGAGCCGTGGCCGCCTGATCACCTTCGCGCTGCTGGCGGTGTGCGCCCAGGTGCTGCGCAACTGGCTGATGCTCCGCGCGGTCGGCGTGCACGTCTCGATCTTCGACTCGATGGCGCTGCTGATCGTCATGTTCACCGTCGGCCAGCTGCCGATCGGCCCGAGTACCGGGCCGGCCGCCACGGTCCTCATCCTCGGAGCGCACGGTGTCGCCGCCACCGCGGCAGCCGGCGTGCTGGTGACGCTCACCGGCATCATCGGCTCCCTCTTCTTCGCCTCGTGGGCGGCCACCGACAGCATCGTCAACCGCCGGCGCGCCGTCACGGCCCCGCCGCCGGTGTTGCCGTCAGTCCGGCCGTCGCCGGTCGTTGTGCCGCAGACTTAGCGTTCCAGGCTTGTTCAGCGGGCTCCCGGTCACCGGTCCCCCCAACTCGCTTGTCCGTCGTCACTGACCTCGAACCACCGGCGATGAGTCATCCCCTGATCGCGGACCTCGAGGCGGGTCGTGCCGTTGTCGTCGGGTGCTCGGAGCAGCCTGACGGCGGTAGCCACGACTTCGGTGTCGGATTCGATGGCGGTGGCATCTGCCGTCAGCAGCGCACGTTCAAGCGCCGCCTCGCCGCGACGGGCGACACCCGCACTGCGCAGGTCCTGCAGCGTCTTGAGCGCGTCACGCAATTCGGCACCCTCGTCCGCTGGCATCTGACTCTCCCCGTCGCTTGTGTGCAGGCCCACACTACTCGCAGGCGAGCCAACCGTGGGACGGACGCTGCCGGCGAAGCCGGCGAGTGAGCGTCAAGTGCAGGCGGGACTCAGGGTGTGAACTTGACGGTGATCACGTCACCGTCGTTCATCGCGTAGTCGCGGCCCTCGAGCCGCAGCGCCGCATTCTCACGGGCGCCGCTGTAGCCGCCGAACTTCACGAGCGCGTCCCAGGACACGACCTCGGCGCGGACGAAGCCCTTCTGGATGTCGGAGTGGATCTGGCCGGCGGCGTGCCAGGCGCTGAGGCCGCGGCGCAGGTGCCAGGTCTGGGCGGGCTTGTCCTCGCCGGCGGTGAAGAAGGCGATCAGGTCGAGCAGTTCAAAGGCGCCGCGCACGACCGTCTGCAGGCCGGATTCGGCCAGGCCGAGGTCGTCGCGCATCTCCGCCGCCTCCTCGGGGCTCAGCGCGCCCAACTCGGTCTCGAGCCGCGCCGAGACCGCGACCGCGCGTGCGCCGTGGGACGCCGCGTACTCCGCGATCGCCGCGGGGACTTCGAGGTCGCCCTCGTTGACGTTCGCGACGAACAGGATCGGCTTGGACGTCAGCGAGCCGAGCAGGACATGTGCGTCGGGTGCCTCGTCGGGTACGGGCACCGTGCGCACCGGCTCGCCCGCCTGCAGCGCCGCGATCACCTGCTCGAGCCAGCGCTGCTCCGCGATCGCATGCTTGTCACCGCCGCGGGCCTGCCGGGTGACGCGCTCGACGCGGCGCTCGGCCTGCTCGAGGTCGGCGTAGATCAGCTCGGTCTCGATCGTCGCGATGTCCCGCAGTGGATCGACGCTCCCCTCCGAGTGCACGATGCCGCTGTCGGTGTGCGCGCGCACGACGTGCAGCAGGGCGTCGGTCTCGCGAATGTTGGCCAGGAACTGGTTGCCGAGCCCCTCACCCTTGTGCGCCCCGGCCACCAGGCCGGCGATGTCATGGAAGGCGATCGTGTCCCAGACGATTTTCGAAGCCTTGACGGTGTCGGCCACCTGCACCATGCGCGCGTCCTCGACGGGCACGACGGCGACGTTGGGCTCGATCGTCGTGAATGGATAGTTGGCGGTCTCGGCGGCGACCCCGGTCAGCGCGCTGAACAGCGAGGACTTGCCGGCGTTGGGCATGCCGACGATGCCGACCTTCATCGGCACCGCAGCAACCTCCCGGTGGCGGAGCCCAGCGCCGCCCCGGCGAGCACGTCGCTCGGGTAGTGGACGCCGAGATAGGGCCGGCTGAGCGCAAACATGGTGGCTGCACCGTAGAACAGTGGCGAGGCGAGCGGCAGCGCGCGGCTGTAGGCGGCGGCAGCGGCGAACGATGTAGTTGCGTGCGCGCTCGGGAACGAGAGTCCGGTGACCACCGGCGAGAGCGGTGGCAGCCCCTCCAGCTCGGGGCGCGGTCGTTTGACAGCGAACTTCACCGCGGTGTTGAGCCCGTAGGCGATCGCGGTCACGGCGACGCCGCGGGTGAATGCGCTGCGGCGGCGAGTGCCGCGCCTGCTCGTGGTGATGCCGAGTGCACCGAGCGCGAACCACGCGGCGGCGTGCTCGCCCGTGCGCGAGAAGCGCGCGATCGCGTGCACGACGCGAGGCTCAGCGTGGCCGCGCTCGCGCATGAGCCGCAGCAATCCAAGGTCCAGCTTCTGCACCGGACCCGGCAGGGAGGCCGATGAGCTCAGAACCCGACCCGGTGATCTTCGCTGTCGACGAGCACGTAGTCGACACGGGTGAGGTCGAACGTCACGATGCCTTCCTCCGCGCTCAGGTCGTGCCAGCCGCCGCTCTTGCCGAGCACGTCGCGCAGCTTGGCGAGCTCCGCGGCTCGGACGCGCGCGACCAGCGTCTGGCCGCCGTGGAAGCCGATGCTGATCTTCTGGGGCTTGTCGTCACTGCTCATATCAAGGCTCCTCGGATGGTCACTGATGGTTGGCGGGTTCGACGATCTCGGTGAGCACCCCGCCCGTGGCCGTCGGGTGCAGGAAGGCCACCCGCGAACCACGGATGCCGGCGCGCGGCCGCTGATCGATCAAGCGCACGCCTGCCGCCGACAGGCTAACCAGCGCCGCCTCGATGTCGTCGACGCGGTAGGCGACGTGGTGAAGGCCCGGCCCCCGCTGCTCGAGGTACCTCGCCACACCGCTGTCCGGCCGCAGCGGCGCGATCAGCTCCACATGGCCGTCGCCGAGATCGAACAGCACGGCCTCGACGCCCTGCTCGGTGACCGTCTCGCGGTGCACGAGCGGGAGCCCCAGGACGTCTCTGTAAAAAACGACGGCCGCGTCCAGATCGTTGACCGCAACGCCGGTGTGATCGATCGCTTCCAGCATGCGGCGCAGCTTAGAGAATCGGCCGTTCGGCCCTTCAGACCACCAGCTCGAGGCGCGGGTTCGGCCGGTACTCGCGGCCGGCCTTCGCGCAGGGCTTGCCGTCGCTGATCACCACGTCCGCTGTGTAGTCGTTCTGCCCGCGGATCAGGGAGGAGCCGACCCCGTAAGCGTCAACGGGAACGCCCAGCGCCTCGAAGTGCTCGATCTTCTCCGCGTTGAAGCCGCCGCTGGCGACGATCTTCACTGCGGCGTGCCCCGCCTCGTCGAGCGCCGCGCGCACGTTCTGGACGAGCTGCGGGTTGACTCCGCGCGGATCGAAGGCACCCATCGAGTGCAGCAGCGACCTGTCGACCATCAGCTCCGAGGTGTCGAGGCGGACGCCCCAGAGCTTCGGCCCGAGCGCCTCCGCGACCTCCACCGCTGTGCGGACCGAGTCGTTCTCGAAGTCCACCAGCACCGTGATGTTCATCTCCTCGTGAAAACGGTCGGCGAACACCTGAGCGGCCTTCACCGTGTCGCCTCCGTAGGCGGCGATCAGGCCGTGCGGCACCGTGCCCACGCCGCGGCCACCCCACCACGAGGCCTGCGCGTCGGTCGAGACGCCGATCGCGCCGGCCACGTGCGCCGCCCAGCCGTCACCGGTCTGCACGTGCCAGTGATCGTGGCGGGCGGGGAAGTAGAGGATCGGCTTGCCGCGCGCCGCTCGCACCACCGCGGCGACGTTGCGCATGATCAGTGATCGCCGTGCCAGTGACCCGAGGTACACCGTCTCGAGGTGCGCGAACAGGCTGTAGTCCCCCTCGATCGTCATCACCGTCTCCCACGGAGAGATCCCCTCGCCCTCGTGCAGCGCGTGCACCTCGAGCCGATCCCAGCCCGGCACCCAGCCGCCGTCCGAGCTGAAGCGGCCGGCGGCGAGCTTCAGGATCGCGATCGACTCGTCGATCCCGCCCAGCAGCGACTGCTGCTTCTGGAAGATCTGCAGCACCACTCGCGGGTGGCGGTCGACATCCTCGAGCAGCCGCTTGGTGTAGACGAAGTACGCGTCCGAGTAATAGCCCTCGCGCAGCCGCTGGACCGGCAGCCGGAAGACGTCGGGCTCGAGACGGATCCTCGACGGCGATGACATGCGCGCGAGTCTATGGGTGGGTCGCGCGCGGCGAGTGGGTGACACCACACAGAGCCAAAGTAGTTCGTAACGAGAACTAGATGAGAGTAGTTGGTGCTGCGTACCAATCGTGCGTAGACTCCACTCCATGCCGACAGGAGCCGAGCCGGCCGATCTGATCGACGCGCTCTCACGCATGTCGTCGTTGGTCCAGGGCAGGCTCGAGCGCTGTGCCGCAGAGCACGACATCTCGGCCCCGCAGGCGCGCCTGCTGCGCGCACTCGACGACGGTCGCGCCCCCACGATGAAGGAACTCGCGCAGCTGCTCGGACTCGACAAATCGAGCACCTCGGGGCTGGTCGACCGCGCCCAGCAACGAGGGCTCGTGCGACGTGTGGCCTCGCAGCTCGACCGGCGGTCGGTGCGCGTGCGGCTCACCGGCGAGGGCCGCGACCTCGCCGACCGGCTCTCGGCGCTGTTCCGCGAGGAGATCGCGGCGATCCTCGGGCCGCTCTCGCAGCACGAACGCGCGGCGCTCGCGACCTCCATGACGCGGCTGCTCGCTCAGCCGAGTAGCTCGCGCGCCAGGTCCGAGTAGAAGCTCGCCGCATGGCCGAGGTCGCGCACATCGATGCGTTCGTCGGCGTTGTGCATCAGCGGCGCGGTCTCGAGCAGTCCCTGATGCTTGTGCGGGAAGAAGCCGTATGCCACCAGGTCCGGGAAGGCCGCACGGAAATAGCTCGAGTCCGAGTAGCCCGGGAGCAGCAGCGGCACGACCTTGGCGCCCGGATCGTGCTCGCCGATCCAGCGTTCGATCGAGTCCATCAGCGCGCTGCGATGTGGGGAGGCGTAGCCGTAGACCTGCTCGGTGAACTCGATCTCCAGCCCTGCCGCCGCGTCGCCGAGCACGTCGTGCAGGCGCCGCAGCGCGACGTCGGCGCCGAGTCCGGGCGGCACCCGGGTGTCGACCTTGACCCAGGCGCGCGCCGGGATCACGTTGATCTTCTCCGACGCGTGGATCACGGTCGGGCTCATCGTGACGCTCAGCATCGGCTCCACCATCACGGCGATCGCGGGGTGCTTCGGCCGCAGGTTCGCGAGCGCCGTCTCGAGGTCGCCCGGATCTTCGCCGAGCGCCTCGATCAGCGCCAGTGCCGGCGGTGTCGGATCGAAGCCGCAGGAGCCGGCGCGCAGCGCCTCCAGGACCGGGATCAGCTTCAGCAGGGCGTTTTCGCCGAGCTTCGGCATCGAGGCGTGACCGGCCACGCCGCTGGCTGTCAGCCGCAGGCGGAAGATCCCCTTCTCGCCGCAGCAGACCCCGTAGTAGCGGGTGCCGTCGATCTCAAACGGGCTGCCGGCGCCCTCGTTGATCAGCACGTCGCAGCGGACCCGGTCGGGATGCTGCTCTGTCAGCCAGCGGGCGCCGACGTCGCCGCCGGTCTCCTCGTCGGCGACGAACACGAGCTTCAGCGTGCCGCGGGCGGGGCGCCAGCCGCTGCGGGCCAGTGTCACCGCCGCCACCGCCTCGGCCGCGACCTGCGACTTCATGTCAAGCGCGCCGCGGCCCCACAGGTAGCCGTCGATCAGCTCGCCGCCCCACGGATCGTGCTGCCAGTCCGCGGCCGCCGCGAGCACGGTGTCGACGTGACCTAGATAGACCATCGTCGGCCCGTCCTCTGAATGTCCGCGCAGCGTCGCGATCAGGTTCGGCCGCTCATGCTCGGCCGCCAGCAGCTCTGTCTCGAAGCCCGCCCCGCGCACATAGGTCGCGAGGTACTCGATCGCGGCGCGCTCGTTGCCGGGCGGGTTGACGGTGTTGAAGCGGATCAGCCGCCCCAGCACCTCGGCGGTTTCAGCCTGGAGGTCGTCGGCCACGACGCGAGCATCAGCCATCGGCCGCAGCCTACTCCAAGGCCCATCTCGATAGAGCCGCAAGCGGCTTGACGCGATAGGCCTTAGGATGCCCGCCCGTGACCACCCAATACGACGACGATCTGAAACTCGCGCTCGAGCTCGGCGACATCGCCGACGGCCTCACGATGCTGCGCTACCGCTCACCGAATCTCGAGGTCGAGACCAAATCGGACAACACACCCGTCTCCGAATCGGACAAGCGGGCCGAGCTCGCGCTCCGCGACCGGCTGGCCGACGTCAGGCCCGACGACAAGGTGATCGGCGAGGAGTTCGGCGGCGCCGAGCTCGCGACCGCAGCCGGGCGCGCATGGGTGATCGACCCGATCGACGGCACCAAGAGCTACGTGCGTGGCATGGACACCTGGACCACGCTGATCGCGCTGCTCGAGGACGGCGAGGTGAAGCTCGGCGTCGTCTCGATGCCCGCGCTCGCGAAGCGCTGGTGGGCGGTGCGTGGTCAGGGCGCGTTCGCCGACGGGCGCCGCATCCACGTCTCCGAGATCACGGAGCTGGGTAGCGCCCAGTTCGTGTGGAGCGGGATCGAGGAGTGGGATGCGATCGGCGATTTCCAGAAGGTCGTCGACTTCGGTCGCCGCTGCTGGCGCACGCGCGGGGTCGGCGACTCTTGGCAGTACATGCTGGTCGCCGAGGGCGCCGCTGAGATCGCGACCGATCCCGAGGCCACGCTCTGGGACCTCGCCGCCGTCTCGATCGTGGTCGAGGAGGCCGGCGGTCGCTTCACCGGCCTCGACGGCAGCGACGGGCCGGGGGCCGGTAGCGGCCTTGCGACCAACGGGCCGCTGCACGCCCAGGCGCTCGCGGCGCTCGGGCGCTAGCGCAAACGACTCCAGCTTGCTGGGCGGGAACCGTCGGGGCAACCTGAAGGGCTCCGCTATCCTCGCCCTGCGTGTCTGGAACCGAGGCTTGGCCTGTGAGCGCACCGTGCGCGTGATCCCCCATCCGGACCTCGAGCAGCTGCGTCTGACGGACGTGCTGCACGCGCTCAGTGACCCCGTGAGGCTCGAGATCGTGCGCCTGCTCGGTATCCATCAGGAGCTCTCATGCGGCCGGCTCGAGGTATCGGTGTCGAAATCGACGCTCACGCACCACCTGCGGGTGCTGCGCGATGCCGGCCTCACGTACACCCGCAGCGAGGGCGTCCAGCGCCTCGTGTCACTGCGCCGCGACGACGTCGAGGCCCGCTTCCCGGGCCTGCTCGCGTGTGTGCTCGGGCACGCCCAGCCGCAGATCGCATACGACGAGATCAGCGCGTAACCGCCCGGCGGTTTCCGGGTATCTTTCGGTGGGTACGTTTCTGTGCTGACGGGCGCAATCGCGCGCCCGCGGTTAGAGACGCGGTCCAACTCTGACGATTCTGGGCTCCAGCCGCCCATCTTCGTCACTTCTTAAGCAGCACTTACGCACCTCTGGGGCGCGTCGAGTGTTCTGAGATGACGTACCGGGAATTCAATAACCGGTACGCCGACAAAGCCCAGGTCCAGCTGTGTGTGCGGTTGCTCACAGGGCGCCTGGAAGGAGTCC
Source organism: Solirubrobacteraceae bacterium (assembly GCA_035552235.1). Classification (GTDB taxonomy): domain Bacteria; phylum Actinomycetota; class Thermoleophilia; order Solirubrobacterales; family Solirubrobacteraceae; genus Palsa-465. Next base: position 98,240 of record DASZLT010000027.1, on the reverse strand, counting down.
GGGGACCTTGACAGAACTTTACGTAGACGTATAATTCGATCATCTTCAAATTAGCGAACGAAAAGACGCTCATGACACCACAAACCCGCATACGAGGCGAGCACGCCGAGAAGGAGCCGGCGCGCACAACGCGCCGCAGCAGCGCCGCTGCCACGCAGCGTGAGCGCCGTGGCCCCGCGCTGAACACGAGGCCGCCACGCCGCCGCGCCGCCCCCCCGGTGCTGGACGGCTCGATGGAAGCACTCGAGCTGTTCTTCCGCGAGGCTCGCACCCACGAACTGCTGACGGCCGCCGAGGAAATCGAGCTGTCCCAGCGCATCGAGCGCGGTGACCTCGACGCCAAGACCCGCATGATCAACGCGAACCTGCGTCTGGTCGTGGCGCAGGCGCGCCGCTACCAGGGCCATGGTCTTCCGCTGGAGGACCTGGTGCAGGAGGGCATGCTCGGCCTGATCCGCGCAGTCGAGAAGTTCGACTGGCGCAAGGGCTTCAAGTTCTCCACATACGGCACCCTCTGGATCCGTCAGGCGATCCAGCGCGGACTGCAGAACTCCGGGCGCACGATCCGCGTCCCGGTGCATGTCGCGCAGCGCCAGGTGAAGGTCCGCAAGGTCGAGAGCGAGCTCGCGCTCAAGCTCGGCCGCGAGCCCACCGACGAGGAGATCGCCGCGGTGGCCGATCTGCCGATCGAGCAGGTCACCGAGGTCCGCGAGCTGGCCGCAGCGATCACCAGCCTCGATCAGCCCGTCGGCGACGACGGTGAGACGGCGCTGGGCGATCTGCTCAAGAGCGACGAGCGTGGCCCCGACGAGCACGTCGCCGACACCTGGCGTGACGCTCAGGTTGCCGAGGTTCTGGCGAAGCTGCCGGAGCTCGAGCGCAACGTGATCCAGCTGCGCTTCGGCCTCGGCGGCGACGAGCCCCGCACGGTCCGTCAGACCGGCGCCGAGCTCGGCATCACCACCTCACAGGCCGGTGAGCTCGAGCGGCGCGCACTGACGACGCTGTCTCGCAACCCCGACCTGGCGGCACTCCGTCAGGCCGCGTAAGCGACCCAAGCACAAGACTCGCCCTGCGGCCCGCTGCCAATAGCGGGCCGCAGGCGTTTAATGGACGGTATGGACAGCCTCTTCGACGAGCATTCTTCTGCTGCGGCCGCCGGGGTGGGTGGGGGGGACCGGGCCCCCGGCCACCAAGGCCCTGCCGGCGCGTCGACTGGCACCGCCGGGCCGCACGTGCCGCTCTCCACCCGCATGCGCCCGCGCACGCTCGACGAGTTCGTCGGGCAGCCCAACCTGCTCGGCGAGCACTCGGCGCTGCGGCGCGCGATCGAGACGGGCAGCGCCCACTCGATGATCCTGCACGGCCCACCCGGGACCGGCAAGACGACGCTCGCGCGGATCGTCGCAAGCGCCTCGAGCGCCGCCTTCGAGGAGGAGAGCGCCGTGCAGGCCGGGCGCGCTGAGGTCCGCGCGGTGATCGAACGCGCGCGCGAGCGGCGCAAGATGGGGATCGCGACGGTCTTCTTCCTCGACGAGATCCACCGCTTCAACAAGGCCCAGCAGGACGCGCTGCTGCCCGCGGTGGAGGAGGGGCTGGTGACGCTGATCGGCGCGACCACCGAGAACCCGTACTTCGAGGTCAACTCTGCGCTGCTCTCGCGCACCCGCGTCTACGAGCTCGAGGCGCTCGCGATCGAGGACGTGCGCGCGCTGCTTGAGCGCGCCGCCGCCCGTGGCGAGGTGGGCGATGCCTCGCTGATCGACGCCGCGGCGCTCGACTACGCCGCCGAGTGGACTCAAGGGGACGCCCGCGCCGCGCTCAACGGCCTCGAGCTCGCCGTCGAGGCCGCCGGCACCGATGGCCGCGTGACCGTCGAGGCGATCGCCGATGCGCTCCAGGGCCGGCTGATCAGCTACGACCGCGTCGCCGACAACCACTACGACACGATCTCCGCCTGGATCAAGGCCACGCGTGGCTCCGACCCCGACGCCTCGCTGTACTACCTGGCGGTGATGCTCGAGGGCGGCGAGGACGCGCGCTTCATCGTGCGCCGCATGGTGATCCTCGCCTCCGAGGACATCGGCAACGCCGACCCCCAGGCGCTGGTGGTGGCCACGGCAGCGGCCGCAGCCGTCGAGCACGTCGGCCTGCCGGAGGCAGAGTTCGCGCTCGCCCAGTGCGCCATCTACCTGGCACTGGCTCCCAAGTCAGACGCGGCCAAGCGCGCCATCCGAGATGCCCGCGGCTACATCAAGAACCACGGTGCCCAGGCGCCGCCCGGGTATCTGCGCTCGGCCAACCGCACCGAGGGCAACTACGACTACCCGCACGACCGCCCCGGGCACCTCTCCCCGCAGGAGCTCCTGCCACCCGCCGTCGACGGCGCATCCTTCTACCGGCCCGACGACGCAGAGGCGGTCCAGCGGGACCGCCTCGAAGCGATTCGCAAGGCCCGCGGCCGCTAACGTTCAGGCCCATGCCGGCTCAGGCCTACAGCGGCAAGGAATGCGTCTGCCAGTTCCGCAAGGGGATCTGTGACCAGTCGTGCGTGCGCGACATGCTCGCGACGCCGTTCTACATCGCCTGCCTGCGACTGAATGGGCGCAGGGCGGTGGTCGTCGGCGGCGGTGAGATCGGTCTCGAGAAGGTCGAGGGCCTGCTCGCCTGCGACGCCGGCGTGGTGCTGGTCGCACCCGATGCGATCGGAGCGCTCGAGCAGTTGGCGGCGGAGGGCTCCATCACGTGGCATCGGCGCGAGTACCGGTCCGAGGACCTCGATGGCTGCCTGATCGCGATCGCTGCGACGGACGACACCGACGTCAACATCGCCGTCTTCAACGACGCGGAGAAGCGGGCGATGCTGGTCAACGTCGTCGATGTGCCGCCGTTGTGCAACTTCATCCTGCCGGCGATCGTGCGCAGCGGCCCGCTGGCCGTCGCGATCTCCACGGCGGGCGCCTCACCGGCGCTGGCCAAGCGCATGAAGCGCGAGATCGGCGAGCTCTTCGGCGAGCCCTACGCGACGCTCGCGATCCTGCTCAACGACGTGCGCGGCTGGGCCAAGGGCACGCTGCCCACCTACCAGGACCGCAAGGAATTCTTCGAGGGCATCGTCAACGGCGACCCGGATCCGGTGGCGCTGCTGCGCGACGGTGACGTCGCTGCGGTCAAGGACTTGATCGCGGCCGCCCAGAGCTCCTACCAACCGGTCTGATTTGAACGAGCTGACGCACCTCGGCGCCGACGGGCGCGCGGAGATGGTGGATGTCTCCGACAAGGAGGTAAGCCAGCGCCTGGCGGTGGCGCGGGCGGTTGTGCGGGTCACGCCGCAGACGGCGCGGCTGGTCGCGGCCGGTGACGCGCCCAAGGGCGATGTCATCGGCGTCGCCCGGATCGCCGGGATCCAGGCGGCCAAGCGCACGCATGAGCTGATCCCGCTCTGCCATCAGCTGCCGCTCTCGTTCGTGGGCATCGAGGCGTCGATCGATGTCGAGGCGGGTGTCATCGAGCTCACGGCGCAGGTGCGCACGACGGCGCGGACCGGGGTCGAGATGGAGGCGCTGACGGCTGCCTCGGTGGCCGCGCTGACGATCTACGACATGGTCAAGGGCGTCGAGCGCGGGGCTGTGATCGAGCGGGTCGAGCTGCTCGAGAAGTCCGGCGGCCGCTCGGGTCACTGGCAACGCCCGGCGCGGTGAACGAGCCCCACGCTGATCCGCTCGGCGTACTTGATCCGCTCGGCGTACTCGCCGACGCGCACGCGCGGGCGGCAGAAACGCTCGAGCTGGCCTCGCGGTACCTCGATCCCTCACTCGTCGAGGTGCTGCGGATCCTGGGCTTCGACAAGGCCTACCGCTCGGCCAGCGGCTCCTACCTCTATGACGAGACCGGCCGCGCCTACCTGGACATGCACAGTGGTGAGGGCTTCGCCAGCCTCGGGCACGCTCACCCGGATGTGCGGGCGGTGCTGCAGGCGACGCTCGACTCCGACCTGGTCGATGGGGTTCAGCTGCACTACTCGGTGCTCGCCGGCATGCTTGCCGAGGCGCTCGCCCAGCGGCTCCCGGACGGGCTCGACGCGACCTTCTTTGCCAGCACCGGGGCCGAGGCGGTCGACAGCGCGATCAAGTTCGCGCGCGCGGCGACCGGGCGGCCGCGCCTGGTCTCGTGCGACTCGAGCTTTCACGGCGTCACGCTCGGGCCGCTCTCGATCGTCGGCGACGACTTCTTCAAGGTGGGCTTCGGCCCGCTGCTGCCGGGCTGCGCGCGCGTGCCGTTCGGAGACCTCGCGCGGCTCGAGGCCGAGCTGCGCGCCAAGGACGTCGCAGCCTTCATCGTCGAGCCGATCCAGGGACGGCTTGTCACGCTGCCGCCGCCGGGTTACCTGGAGGGGGCGCAGGAGCTCTGCCGCCGCTACGGCACCCTCTTTGTGATCGACGAGATCCAGACCGGGCTGGGGCGCACCGGTGAGTGGTTCGCGCTCGAACATTCCGGCCCGCCCGCGCTCGAGCCGGACATCGTCACGATCGGCAAGGCGCTCAGCGGCGGCTACATGCCGGTCGCGGCGATGGTCACCCGGCGCGAGATCTTCCAGAAGGCGGTCGGCAGTCTCGAGCGCAGCTACGTGCACCAGTCGACCTACGGCCGCAACCGCCTGTCGATGGCGGCCGGGCTGGCGTCGATGCGGGTGATCGAGCGCGATGGTCTCGTCGAGCGCTCGGCGCAGATGGGCGCGACGCTGATGGACGGGTTGCGCGAGTTGCAGCAGCGCCACGAGCTGATCGGGGACATCCGTGGATCCGGGATGATGATCGGGATCGAGCTCACAAGCCCGCGCTCACTGAAAGGCCAGCTCGGTGTGCGCCTGATGCGGCTGGCCAGCGAGGGCCTCTTCCCGCAGCTGATCGTGATCCCGCTGCACCGTGACCACGGCGTGATCACGATGGCAGCCGGCAAGAACGACGTGATCAAGCTGCTGCCGCCGCTCACGTTGTCCGATGCCGAGGCGCAGCAGTTCCTTGGCGCGCTCGATCAGGTGCTCACCGACTGCGGGCAGGACACCGGCAAGAACTGGTCGGTGGTGCGTGACATCGCGGCCTCGACGATGCGCCGGCGTGAGCACGAGCCGGCTCCTGGGTTCGCGCGCACCGTATTCAGCGGCAAGCGCGTCGACGTCTCTCAGGACAACGTCTGCCTGGTCACGGGCGCGAGCGGCTTCATCGGCGGCCGGCTCGCGGCGCGGCTCGCGCGCGAGGGCTATCAGGTTCGCTGCCTCGTGCGTTCCAGCAGTGACATCGGCCGGCTGGAGCAGCTGGAAGTTGAGCTCGCCACCGGCGATCTGACCGCCTCGCACTCGCTCGCCCGCGCGGCCGAGGGCTGCCGCTACGTCTTCCACTGCGCCGCTATGGTCTCAGACTGGGGCACGCCGGACGAGGTTGCGGCCGTCAATGTGACCGGGACCCGGAACCTGCTGGACGCCTGTGGGCAGGCCGCGGTCGAGCGCCTCGTGCACTTCTCGAGCACCGACGTCTACGGCTATCCGGGCGGTGCGGAGATCGACGAGAGCCATGTCGCCGGCGGCTTTTCCAACTGGTACGCGCAGACCAAGCGCGACGCCGAGGCGGAGGTCCAGCGTGCGCGGGCTCAGGGCGGGTTCGAGACGGTGATCCTGCGGCCCGCGAGCGTCTACGGACCGGGCTCGCGTAAGGTCGTGCTCGAGATCGCCCGTGCAATTCGGCGCCGCCAGATGCTGATGATCGATCAGGGACGGGCTGTTGCCGGGCTCTGCTTCATCGACAACCTGCTTGACGCGGCGCTGATCGCGATGGAACACGAGCAGGCTGTTGGTCAGGCGTTCAACGTGACCGATGGCTTGGATGTGAGCTGGCGCCGGCTCGCCGACGACCTGGCGGATGGGCTCGGCTTCGCCAGGGCGCGCCTCAGCATGCCGTTCCGCATGGCCGAGGGCGTCGGCTTCACACTCGAGCACGGCTACCGGGCGCTGCACCGCAGCACCAGGCTGACCACCCGGCCGCTGCTCTCGCGCCAGGCTGTGCACGTGATGGGCACCGACCAGAGCTTCAGCAACCGCAGGGCGCGCGAGCTGCTCGGCTGGGAGCCGCGCGTCGACTACGCCGCCGGCCTGCAGGCCACGCTCGACTGGCTGCGCTCCGAGGGCGTCTGAGGCCCGCGGCCCGCAATTCGGCGCCGCGCCGCGCCGGGCCCCGGCAGCCCGGCAGCCCGGCAGCCCGGCAGCCCCCACGTGACGCACCGGTTTCTAGGGTGCAAAGGGTGACAATTCGCCCGCGTGCCTGGCGATTTGCTCGTATGTGCACGAAAAACCGCGCCCGTTAAGCAATTTGCGAAGCTGCCCCTCAATTTGCTCGTTTAAGCATGCTCGGCTCGGGGCTCGCCTGCTCGGGGCTCGCCTGCTCGGGGCTCGCCTTCCCAGACCTCGGCGCTATCGAATTGCTCGCCGCGCTCGCAGTCGAACACATTCACCCTGTGCACGGCCTGCATCCGCCCAGAGATAAGCTCGCTCACGCGATGCGCTGCGCGATTCTCACGGTCTCGACCTCCACCGCTGCCGGTGACGGCGAGGACATCTCCGGCCCCGCGCTGGCCGAGGCGGCGACCGCGACCGGGGCGGAGGTCGTGGCCCAGGACCTGCTTGCCGACGACCGGACTGCGATCGAGGCGTGGCTGCGCGGGCAGGTCGAGGCCGGCGTCGATCTGATCCTCACCACTGGCGGCACCGGGCTAACACCGGACGACGTCACGCCTGAGGCGACGATCGCGGTGATCGAGCGCGAGGTCCCCGGGCTGGGAGAGGCGATGCGTGCGGCGTCGCTGCAGTACACGCCGATGTCGATGCTCTCGCGGGCGCTCGCCGGCACCGCCGGCCGCTCGCTGATCATCAACTTTCCCGGCAGTCCGAAGGCGATCACACAGCTGTTTCCGGTGGTTGAACCGGTGCTGAAGCACGCAGTTGCGACACTGCACCGGGAAAATGGACGACGCCGAGAGAAGGACTAACGCTGCGGCGTCCGGCCCCGCTGGGCCGGACGCCGACGCGAACGTCATCGAACTTGAAGGCTTGACTCGCCACTTCGGTGAGCGCACGGTGCTGCGCGACGTCTCGCTGACGCTCAGCGCGGGGCAGACGCTCGCGGTGCTCGGCCGCAACGGTGCCGGCAAGTCGACGCTGCTGCGGATCCTGGCGACGCTGCTGCGTCCCCACGCGGGCAGCGCCAAGCTCTTCGGCGAGCCACTGCCGCGTGAGGGCTGGAAGGTGCGCGGGCGCCTGGGTCTGCTCGGGCACGAGCCGCTGCTCTACCGCGACCTCACCGGCCGCGAGAACCTCGCCTACCACGCGCGACTGCACCGCGTGGCGCCCGTACGCGTCGAGCAGGTGCTGGCGGACGTGGGCATGCATGAGCGCGCCGACGACCCCGTGCGCTCACTGAGCCGCGGCATGGTTCAGCGGCTGAGTGTCGCTCGTGCCGTGCTGCACGAGCCCGAGTTGCTGCTACTCGACGAGCCCCGCTCGAACCTCGACCCGGCCGCCGGCGAACTGGTCGAGCCGCTGATCGGGCGCAGCTCCGGGGTCACGCGCGTGCTGACGAGCCACGACCCGCGGGCTGCGCTGGCCGAGGCCGACCTCGTGCTCGCGCTCTCCGGCGGCCGCGCCGCCTACCTCGGTCCACCCGCCGGGCTCGATCCCGACACGCTCAGGAGCCTGTACGCGTGAGGACCGCAGGCGCGATCCTGCGTAAGGATCTGCTGGTCGAACTGCGCACGCTCGAGACCGTGCCGTCGATGTGGCTGCTCTCGGTCATCACATACGTGATCTTCCACTTCGGCCTCAACCGGGACACGCTCTCCGGCTCGCTCGCGGCCGGCGTACTCACCGTCACGCTGCTGTTCGCCGCGATGCTCGCGGTCAACCGGTTGTTCGTCGCCGAGCGCGAGCAGGGCGGCTTCGATGCCTTCCTGCTGGCGCCGGTCGATCGCACGGCGATGCTGTTCGCCAAGGCCGGTGCGCTGTTCGTCTTCATGGCCGCGCTCGAGCTCGTCGCGGTACCCGCCTTCGCACTGTTGCTCGCGCCCCCGTGCCTCGGGCACTCGCTGCCGGCAGTGCTGCTGTTCTTGTTCCTTGCCGACCTCGCCTTCGCTGTGATCGGGACGTTCGTCTCGGCGATCGCCGTGCACACCCGCGCGCGCGACCTGATCGGTCCAATCATCGGCCTGCCGTTGCTGCTGCCGGCGCTGATCGCGACGGCGCGCGGGATCGCTCCGCTGCTCGTCTCCGGTGCGAGCGGCTCCCCGCCCGCAAAGTGGCTGGCGGTACTCGCGCTCTATGATCTTGTGAACGCGCTCCTCGCCATTGGCCTGTTCGACTTCCTGCTCGAGGAATAGGGGCGCGTCCGAAGGATCATGACCACTCACGTTCGGCATCTGCGCGGCCTCACGATCGCCACCGCCGCGACAGTAACGGCGGCGCTTGCGCTGGTCTTCTTCTACGCGCCGCTCGATGCGGAGCAGGGTTTCGTGCAGAAGATCTTCTACATCCATGTTCCGCTGGCGATCGTCTCGCTGGTCGGATACTGCCTCGGCGGCATCTTCGGAATCGGCTACCTGCGAACCGGCAAGCGCGTCTGGGACATGCGCTCGTACTGCGCGATCCATATGTCATTGATCTTCTCGGTCGGCGGGATCATCGCCGGCTCGATCTGGGCCAAAGCCTCCTGGGGACACTGGTGGCTGTGGTCGGAGCCCACGCTGGTCTCCTACCTGATCGTGATCCTGCTGTTCTGCACATACCAGCCCTTGCGCTTCTCGATCGAGGATCCCGAGCGCCAGGCCCGCTACGCGGCCGTCTTCTCGGTGGTCGCCGGTGCATTCGTGCCGATCAACTTCATCGTCGTGCGGCTCTCGGTGGCGTATGTGCATCCGCGCATCCTCAACCTCGAGGGCGGCGCCCTGCCTGGGTCGATGAAGCTCACCTTCTACGTCTCGCTGCTCGGCATCGCATTGCTGTTCGCGACGTTGATGAAGTACGAGATGGCCGCCAAGGAGACGCGCATCGAGACCCGCCTGCTGCGCCGTGCCCTGCTGGGTGAGGACGGGGTGCGTCCGCTGGGAAGGACCGCCTCACCGTCATGATCGCCCTGTTCGCCGAGGCGCCCGCGCTGCCGCTGCACACCGCCGGTCCCTACGTGGCCGCTGCCTACATCGTGTTCCTGCTGATGGTCCTGATCTACGTTTGGATCATGGGCCGCAAGCTGATCAGCAACAACCGCGAGCTGCGCGATCTGAAGGCGCAGCTGCAGGCGAAGCTGGAGGCCCGCCCGCCGGATCTCGAGCCCGAAGTGTCGCCCGCAATCGCGAACCAAAGCGATAATGATTCTCATTATCAAATTGACCTCGATGAGGACGGCGCACCAACCGGCGGCGCGGGGCTCAAATGAGTGAGCTGCTCGCGATCGGGATCTCGCACAAGACCGCGCCTGTGGAGGTGCGCGAGCGGCTCGCGCTCTCCGATACGCGCGCTGTGGAATTCGTGCGCGACCTGCACGGCGTCGCGGAGATCCAGGAGGTGGTGGCGGTCTCGACCTGCAACCGCACCGAGCTGTATGTGGTCGTCGACGATCCGGTCGAGGCCGAGAGCACGGTGTTGGGGATGCTCGCCAAGCAGGCGAACATTCAGCCGACGGCGCTCGCGCCGGCGATCTACTCGCACCGCAACTGCGAGGCCGCTCGGCACCTGTACCGCGTGAGCTCCGGGCTCGAGTCGATGATCATCGGCGAGGACCAGGTCCAGGGCCAGGTGCGCCGCGCCTACGACGCGGCGCTCGAGCACGAGACCGCGGGGCCGCTCACCAACCACCTGTTCAAGGCCGCGCTTGCAACCGGCAAGCGCGTGCGCACGGAGACCGCGATCGGTGCCGGGCATATGAGCCTTCCCTCGGTTTCGGCGATGCTCGCCAAGGAGGTGCTCGGAGATCTTCACGGGCGGCGAGTCGTGATCATCGGCACCGGCGAGTCCAGCGAGCTCGCGGCTCGCGCTCTTTCTGACGCCGGTGCGCAGCTGGTGTTCGTCGCCACCCGCCGGCGCGACCGCGCGGTCAGCCTGGCGGCTCGCTTCGCTGCCCGGAGTGTCGCCTTCGACGAGCTTCCCGACGCCTTGGTGGACGCGGAGATGGTCGTCTCGGCGACGGCGTCGCCGCATCTGCTGATCGAGGCGGAGGAGCTCGAGCAGGTGCAGGCGCAACGCGACGGACGTCCGTTGCTGATCATCGACCTGGCCGTCCCGCGCGACGTCGAGGCGGCCTGCGCCGAGGTCGCGAGCGTCTCCCTGTTTGACGTCGACGACCTCGAGGCGGTGGTCGCGCGAAACCGCCGCGTGCGCCAGAGCGAGGCGCGCAAGGCCGACGGGATCGTCGAAGAGGAGATCCAGAGCTTTGCGACCTGGCTCGGGTCGCTCGAGGTGCTGCCGACGCTCGCGGCGCTGCGCACCCACGCGACCGAGATCATCTCGGGAGTGCTCGCCGACAACGAGGGCAAATGGGAATCCGCCTCCGAGCAGGACCTGGAGCGCGTTCAGGCGATCTCCCGCGCGATCGTCAACCGTCTGCTGCACCATCCGACGCTCCGCATCAAGGAGCTCCGCGACGACCGCGTGCACGCACGCATGGCACTGGTCCAGGACCTCTTCGGCCTCAATGTCGACGACGGCGACGCACTCCGGGACGCACCCGTCGAGGCACAGGATCTGGCCGAGATCCGCAAGCTCCCGGAGCGTAAGGGTTCGTCCACGGGCCCCACTCGGTGATCCGGATCGGAACGCGCGGTAGCGCGCTCGCGCTCGCGCAGGCCAACCTCGTTGGCGCTCAACTCGGCGAGCACGAGATCGTCGTGATCGCAACCGCAGGCGACCGCGGCGAGGGCCTGAACGACAAGTCGCGCTGGACCTCTGCGCTGGAGCGAGCGTTGCTCGAAGACCAGATCGACGTCGCGGTGCATTCGGCCAAGGACGTACCTGGAGAGTTGGCTGACGGCACCGTGATTGTTGCCATCCCCGAGCGCTCAGATCCGCGCGACGCTCTGTGTGGCTTCGCCGATTTCGCGTCGCTCGGATCTGGCGCTCGTGTAGGCACGAGCAGCATTCGCCGGGCCGCCCAGATCCGCGCCGTGCGGGACGGCCTCGAGGTTGTGGAGGTGCGTGGCAACGTCGACACACGGCTGCGGAAGCTGCACACCGGCGAGGTGGATGCTCTGGTACTGGCCGTTGCTGGGCTCAGCCGCCTTGGCCGCGAGAGCGAAATCGGCGGCGTCATCGACCAGTTCGTTCCTGCGCCCGGCCAGGGCGCGCTGCTCGTCCAAGCCAGAGCTGGCGACGACCGAGCCAGAGCACTCAACGATCCCGAAGCGGAGCGTTGCGTCATTTCCGAAAGGGCACTAGCGAGCCACCTGGGCGCCACGTGCAACACCCCGCTCGGAGCGAGCGCAGTGCCCGCATCGGACAATGACGTGACGCTTCGCACGTGGATCGGCCTCCCCGATGGCTCGCATTGGATTCAGGATGAGCTGACAGGCTCGAGCACCGAAGTCGCGGCACAGATCGCCGAGCGGATGACGGCCGTCGGCGCGCGTGAGCTACTGGCGCAGGCCGAGGAGATGGCGACCGCGTGACCGTCTACCTGGTCGGCGCCGGACCGGGAGACCCCGGCCTGATGACCGCTCGCTCACTGGAGCTGATCGCGCACGCCGACGTGATCATCCACGACCGCCTGATCCCGGAATCGGCGCTCGACGGCGCGCGCGCCGACGCGCAGTTGATCTACGCGGGCAAGGAGGGCGGGGGCGAGCAGGTGCCGCAGGCCGAGATCACGCGACTGCTGATCGAGCATGGCCATGCCGCGGCGACGGTCGTGCGGCTCAAGGGCGGCGACCCGTTCGTGTTCGGCCGTGGCGGCGAGGAGGCCGAGGCGCTGGTCGACGCCGGGATCGCGTTCGAGGTCGTGCCCGGGGTGACCTCCGGGATCGCCGCGCCGGCCTACGCGGGCATTCCCGTCACCCACCGCGACGCGGCCAGCGCGGTCGCGTTCCTGACCGGGCACGAGGACCCCGACAAGCCCGACTCGGCGCTCGACTGGCGGGCGCTCGCAGCCTTCCCGGGGACGCTGATCGTCTACATGGGCGTGCGCCAGCTCGAGGGGATCACCGCACGGCTGATCGAGGGAGGCCGCTCGCCCGGAGAGCCGGCGGCGCTGGTGCAGAGCGGCACGCTCCCCGCGCAGCGCTCCGTGCAGGGCACGCTCGAGTCGATCGCCGGGCTCGCCGCCGACAATCAGATCAAGGCACCGGCGATCGCCGTCTTCGGCCCGGTTGCGGCGCTGCACGACAGGCTCGGCTGGCTCGAGCGCCGCCCGCTGCACGGTGTGACGATCGCCGTCACGCGCGCCCGCGAGCAGGGATCGCGCCTGGCCGAGCGCCTGCGCGGGCTCGGCGCCATGGTCGTCCTCGCGCCGGTGATCAGCACGCGGGCCCTCCCCGGGCCCGCGCCCGAGCTCGACCGCTACGACCTGATCTGCTTCACCAGCCCCAACGGAGTCGAGGCGCTGTTCGAGCGGCTCGAGGGCGAGGGGCTCGACTCACGGGCGTTCCCGCCGCGCACTCAGGCGCGGGTCGCGGCGATCGGCCCGGCGACCGCACGCGCACTGCGGCAGCGCGGGATCGTCACCGATGTGATGCCGACCAGGGCGGTCGGCGAGGCTCTGGCGGAGGCGCTCGGCAACGTGCCCGTCACGCGTGCGCTGGTGGCGCGCGCGAGGGAGGCGCGTGATGTCGTTCCCGAGGCTCTGCGCGAACGCGGGGCCGAGGTCGACGTTGTACCCGTTTACGAGACGGTCGTCGAGGAGCTGGGTCCGGAGCAGGCGGCGGCCGTCGCCGCGGCGGACTTCATCACCTTCACCTCGGCCTCGACTGTGCGCAACTTCCTGGCGTCGGTCGGCGGGGCAGCGGCATGGTTGACCCGCGGCCAGTCGCGGCCGCGCGCGGTCAGCATCGGGCCGGTGACGAGCGATGAGCTCCGGGTCCACGGCCTGCAGCCGGACATCGAGGCCGACGAGCACGACATCGACGGCCTGATCGCTGCGATCATCCGCGCGTGACCCTCGCCAGTCGCCCGCCGGTCATCACGTTGCTGACGGATTACGGCGTCGCCGACGAGTTCGTCGGCGTCCTGCATGGCGTGATCGCGCGCATCTGCCCCGCCGCCCACGTGATCGACCTCAGTCACGCCGTGCCACGTCAGGACGTCCGCGCGGGAGCGGCGTTGCTGTCGCGTTCGCTGCCGTACATGCCGGTCGGCCTGCACGTCGCGGTCGTCGATCCGACGGTCGGCAGCGACCGCCGTGCCGTCGCGCTGCGCCTGGCCGATGGCCGTACGCTCCTCGGCCCTGACAACGGCCTGCTCTGGCCCGCTGCGCAGCAAGCGGGCGGAGTTGTCCAGGCAGCCGAGATCTCGGCCTCGCGGTGGCGGCTCGAGCCGCAGGCGGCGACCTTTCACGGGCGCGACATCTTCGCCCCGGTAGCCGCGCACCTCGCCGGCGGTGAGCCGCTGTCTCGCGCCGGTGAGCCGCTGGATCCGGCGTTGCTCGTGAGGCTGGAGGCGCCGCCCGCCCAGACCGGTCCCGGCACGCTGATCGCGACCGTGGTGGGCACCGATGGCTTTGGCAACGTGCAACTGAGCGCAGAGTCCGACCAGCTCGACGCCGAGCTCGGGGACACGCTCCAGGTGGGGGCCGATGCGGGCGTGGCCGTCAGCGGCAGTTACGCGCGCACTTTCAGCGATGTCGATGAGGGCGAGCTGCTGGTGCTCGAGGACTCGTCGCGGCAGCTCGCGCTGGCGATCAATCGCGGGAACGCCGCGGCCCGGCTCGAGCTCCGCACCGGAGACCGGGTGCGCATCACCAATCCACGCAGAGCCTGATGCCGGGCGGCCCGCAGGGCAGTGGCCGTCTGGGCACCCCCCGGGTGCACCTGCGCGAGACCGACTCGACCAACACGGTCGCGCGCGAGCTCGCCGGCCGCGGCGCGCCGCACGGAACACTCATCACCGCCGATCAGCAGACTGCGGGCCGGGGCCGCCAGGGCCGCGCCTGGAGCGCGCCGCTGGGCGCGTCGCTGCTGTGCTCCTGGGTGATTCGCGACCCGAGCCGGCTGCTCTCGCTGGCAGCCGGGTTGGCGGTCGCCGAGCTGGCCGGCGACAGCGCGCGCGTGAAATGGCCGAACGACGTTCTGATCGAGCGGCGCAAGCTGTCGGGCATCCTCGTGGAGGGCCGGCCGCAGGAACGTTGGGCCGTGCTCGGAATCGGTGTCAACGTCGCCACGCGGCTCGAGCAGTTGCCCGCGGAGCTGCGCGACCGCGCGGCGACGCTGGGCCTCGCGCCGGCGGACGTGGAGCCGACGCTCGCGCGCCTGCGTGACAACCTCGAGCGCTGGCTGTCCGCCGCCGACGGCGACGTCCTGCAGGCCGTGCGCGCGCTCGACGCGTTACGCGACCAGCCCGTGCGCTGGACCGGCGGGGCGGGCACCGGCGCCGGCATCGACGACGGCGGCCGCCTGCTGGTGGCCCTCGCCGACGGTTCGAGCGTCGCCCTGGACGCCGGCGAGGTTCACCTTGGGAGTCGCTAGCTCTCGGCCGTTTGCGGCCGCAGCGGCGCGCGCCGCTGGGCGTGCGGGTGGTGGTGCTCTCCGTCCACCGGCTCGACGACGGAGCCCTCGACGTTCAGGCGCGGCAGGATGCGATCGAGCCAGGCCGGCAGCGCCCAGTTGAGCTTGCCGAGCGCAAGCATCAGCGCCGGTACGAGCGCCATCCGCACGATCAGGGCGTCGAGCAGCACGGCGCCCGCCAGACCCAGGCCGAACATCTTGATCACGACCTGCCCGCCGAGCAGGAAGGAGCCGAACACGAGCACCATGATCAATGCGGCGGCCGTGATCGTGCGCCCGGTTGCCTGCAGGCCGCGGGTGACCGCGAGGCGGTTGTCACCGGTGCGGTGCCACTCCTCGTAGATGCGGCTGACCAGGAACACCTCATAATCCATCGACAGCCCGAACAGGATCGCGAACATCATCACCGGGATGAACGCCTCGATCGGCCCGGTCTGACTCACGCCGAACAGCGATGCCGCCCAACCCCACTGGAAGACGGCGACGAGCACGCCGAACGCGGCGCCCGCCGAAAGCATGTTCATCACCGCCGCCATCAGCGGGATCACGATGCTCCGGAAGACGGCCGCCAGCAGCAGGAACGAGAGCAGCACGACGACGCCGATGAAGAGCGGGAGCTTGCTGGAGAGCACGGAGGCGAAGTCGGCGAAGATCGCCGTCTGGCCGCCGACGAGAACCTTCGTGCCGCTGCCCCGCATGCCCGCGGGGATCACCGTGTCGCGCAGGCGGGTGAGCAGCGTGCTGGTCGATGCTGCCTGTGGCGAGCCGACTGGATACACGTCGGCAAACACGACCGCCTTCCCGTCACGGGAACCGGGCAGGGTCACGGCGTGGGTCGCGGCTGCGACACCGGATGTGTGCGCAACAGCGCTCAGCGTCCGCTGGAACGCCTGCTTCTGGCTGCTGTCGCTCACCTGCGCGACCAGCTGCAGCGGCCCGTTGTAGCCGGCGCCGAAGCCCCGGGCCAGCAGCTCGTAGGCCTGGCGGGTCGTGGTCCCCGCCGGATCGGAGCTGGCGTCCGAGGAACCGAGCCGCATCGACAGGAACGGCACCGCGAGCGCGCCCATCACAACCAGCGCAGCCAGAGCAATGGGGATCGGACGGGCCTGAAGCGCGCCGGTCCAGCGGAGCCAGAACCGGCCGCCGCCAATGGCGGGACTGGCCACCCCGCTTGTCAGCTTGCGGCGGCCGCGCCGGCCCAGCACGCGCGTGCCCATCAGGCCGAGCAACGCCGGGAGCAGGCTCAGTGCGGCAAGGACCGTGAACGAGACCACGACCGTGGCGGCGATCGCGACGCCGTAGAGGAAGCTGACCCCGAGGGCGAACATTCCGAGCAGCGCGATGCAGACAGTAATCCCCGCGAAAAGCACGGCGCGCCCGGAAGTGTCGATCGCGTCGACGATCGCCTCCTCCACGGACTTGCCCTGCTGCAGTCCCTGCCGGTGGCGGGTGACGATGAAGAGTGCGTAGTCGACGCCGACCCCGAGCCCGATCAGGACCGATAGCTGGGAGCTGAAACTCGCCATCGTGATCGCGTTGGACAGCAGTCCGATCACGGAGATGCCGACGCCGAGCGCGAGACCTGCGGTCAGGAGCGGCAGCAGCGCGGCCAACACCGACCCGAACACGACCAGCAGCACGACCAGCGCGGCGATCGCGCCGAGCCCGGCGCTCGCGACGCCCGCGGGGTTGCTCTGTTCGGCGACCTGGCCCGCGACGGCCACCTGCAGGCCGCTGCCGCCGGCCGCACGGGCCGTGTCGACGAACTGCTTGGCCTGTGTCACGGTGAAGCTCGTGCCGAGCTTGGTCATCGTCACGGTTGCGAACGCCACCCGGCTCGACCTGGAGATCTGCGCCGCACCCGCGGCCGTGTAGGGGGAGACGACGGAGGCCACGTCCGGCAGCTTCTCGACCTGGGCGAGCATCCGCTCGACCCGCAGCCTGACGGCGGAGCTCCGCACGGATCCGGCGTGCACGCCGATCACGATCTGCTCGCGGTCACCGGCGGCCTTGGGGGCCGCCTGCTTGAGCAATTGCTGGGCCGCGTAGCTCTGCGTTCCCTTGAGGCCGAAGCTGTTCTCGTAGCCGGAGCCGACGCCGGAGAGCGCTCCACCGAGGGCGATCAGGGCAACCAGCCAGCCGGCGATGACGGTCTTGCGGTGCCTGACGCACCAGGTGGCAATCTTTCTCATAGCGCGACAGACTAGCGCAAAAATGCAGAGGTCTGCAAACTTGCGGATAAATGTTGCTTTAGCTCTATGATTGGGGTGTGAACGAAGCACACACTCCAGAGCAGGGGCTGCGCGAACGCAAGAACGCGCGTACCCGCGACGCGATTGAGCGGGCTGCGGCCGAGCTCGCGCTCGAGCAGGGGTATGACCACACGACGGTCGATCAGATCGCGGCGCGCGCCGACGTCGCGCCCCGCACTGTGTATGTACGCTACCCGACCAAGGAGGCGATCCTCTTCAGCGAGGACGAGGGCGGGTCCTCATTCCGCCAGTGGATCGAGGGCGACGACGATGATCTTGTCGAGCGGCTCGCGACCTTCGTCCAGGGTCGGGTCGCCGCAGGCCAGGACGACGCCGAGCTGCGGCGCCTGAAGATGCGCGCGATCTGGACTGATCCCTACCTGCGGCGCGTGCTCCGCGGCAAGCTCGAGGAAGCGGAGCAGCTGATCAGCGCCAGCCTGGCGGCCGAGCTCGGCCTGCTCGCGGACGACTCGGGCCCGCGTGTCTTCGCGGGCGCGATCACCGCCCTGTTCGTGACGATGGCTGAGAAGGCGGTCGCGCACCCCGACAACTTCGACCCGCTTGTGGAGTGCGCCCGCGGTCTGTCGTTCCTGCGTGCCGGCGTCGACGCGCTCAAGGCGGACCCAACCTGTCGCTGCTAGCGAGGCTAGAGCCGGTGGGCGTCGAAGCGCTGCGCCGCCGCCTCGCGAGGGGCGCTCAGGATCTGCTCGTGTGGCCCCTGCTCGACGATCCGCCCGTCCTCGACGAAGCAGACCTGGCCGGCCACATCGCGCGCGCTTCAACCTCGCCGCTCAGCAGACGCTGAACGGCGTCTTCAGCGTCTTCCTGAGCGTGACCGTCAGCTTGTGGCCGCTGCGCTTGCCGGCGCGCGAGAGCGACTCGGTGAAGAAGGCGCGCACGCTGAGGGTGTGCGCCCCTGGGCTCAGCCCGTGAAGCGAGAATCGCACCGTCGCCGGAAGGCGCTTGGAGCGTTTGACCTGCTTGCCCAGCGTGAAGGTGACGTAGTGGAACTTGAGCTTCGCGGCGTGGCTCAGGGTGCGGCGCCTGAGCTTGAAGGTCAGCGTCGAGCTGGCGGCGTAGCAGGCCTGCGTGCTGGTGCTGCTCGTGACCGGAGTCGGCGTCACCTCGAGCGTGAGCTGCTGGTTGCCCAGCGTGCTCGTGTGGCTGCCACCACCGCTTGCGCCGGAGCTGCCTGCGCCGCTCGGCGGCGGCGCGGTGGTGATGCCGCCGGCAGGGACCAGACCGATCGCGCTCGGCTGCGCGCCGACGGCGATCGCGGTACCGACGATGCCGCCTGAGAGCGTGACGGGCGTGACCTGCCCGGTGCCGAACTCCGTCACGTAGGCGGTGCTGCCGTCGGAGGAGATGGCGACCGACGTCGGCTGAGTGCCGGAGCCGAGGGAGATCGAGGTGCCGCTCGTGCTGCTGGCCAGATTGAGAGGGGTGATCGTGCCGGCGTTGTTGCTGGCGATGTACGCCGTGGTGCCGTCGGGGGTGATCGCGACGGCGTCAGGCGTGGGGCTCGAGAGGTTGATCGGCTGGCCGATGGTGTTGTTGCTGAGCGTGAACGGCGTGAGCGTCCCGTCGGCGACGTTGGCGATATAGGCGGTGCCGCCGGCCGGTGCGATCGTGATCGCATCCGAGTTGGCGGGAATCCTCGTGGGGTTGCCGATGTGGCCGGTGGCCAGGGTGATCGGCCACTCGCGTCCGTTGTCGGAGATCACGTAGGCGGTCCTGCCGTCCGGGGTGATCGCAATCGCGTTGGGATGGTCGCTGAGGATGACGGGCGGTCCCACCCTGCCGCTGGCCAGAGCGACGGGAACTATCTGCGAGGAGCCGTAGTCGGCGATGTAGGCGGTTGAGCCATCGGGCGTGATCGCGATCGCGACCGGTTGCGAGCCGACGCTGATCGGAGTACCGACAGCGCCGGTTGCGAGGTCCACCTGGCTGACCGTGCCGGCCCCCTCGTTGGTCACGTAGCCGAGCGGGTCGCTCGCCTGCGCGATTCCCGCCCAGACCCCGGACAGAACGAAGGCCGCCGCGGTCACGGCCAGCGTGCGCGTGTTGAGAAGACGCCTCACACGGCAATTATCGGCTCAAAATGCGCATTCCACGAATGTCGTTGTCCCGCCTAGAACAACCGTTGATGTGCCGGAAACGAGTGCGCCGGCCAGAATGCCGCCCTCAGGCGGCGTCGCGGTCGAGCTCGCCGGGTTCGTCGTCGCCCGCCGTGTCGTGCGGGTCGTCGTCGTCATCGTCGACGTCGAGATCGATGCCGTCTTCGGGCTCGTCGTCATCCCGATCGTCATCGCCGTCTCGATCGTGGTTGCCGTCTCGATCGTCGTCGTCGCGCTTGTGCCGAGCCCTGCCGGCGGCTCTGGCGCCGTCGCCGGACCCCTTCCGCGCGCTGGCCAGCTGCAGCTCGTCGTCGCGCTCGAGCGTCTCCGTCCCGACGTCGGTGCCCTTGATCGTCGCGACCGCGGCCGCTCCGGCTGCCGCGCCCTCGCCCGACTTGCGTGCGCGCCGGCGGCTCTTGCTGCGGCGGCCCTTGGGGAAGTTGCGCAGCAGCTCCCGCGCGAGTGCCGCCGGCTTACGCGCCATGCGCGCGCGCGCGCTGTTGATCGCGTCGGCCGCCTCCGGTGTGTGCGCCAGCGCCGCCGCCAGCAGCGCTGCGGAGAGCCGGCGATCCTCCTTGCGCGTCGCGTGCACGAGCCGGCGGGCGTTGCGTGCGTGGGCCGCGCCACTGGAGTTCACCAGCAGCCCGAGCAGGCGCTTGGTCTCCGGCCAGCGCTGCACGGCGTACTCCTCATGCACCTCGCGCGTGTACTCGGCCAGCCGCCAGATCCAGTTGTTGGCCTGATCGCGGCGGCCGATGCGCCGCTCGGCCAGCGCCTGCAGCATGACCTTGACGCCCTCGCGCCGCTCGTCGCGCGGCCAGCCGGCCATGATGTCGATGGCGGTGTCGAAGGCCTCCGCGTCGCGCGAGACGGATATCTCCTGCAGGGCTCGCAGCCGCAGCTGCGCGCTGCGGTTGCGCTGCAGCGCGGTGACGAGGAACAGCCGCCGCAGCTCCCCCTGTCGGTCGAAGTGCAGCATCGCCTTGGCGCGGCGCCAGGCGTTGGGGGCGACGCGGGCGCCGGCGAGCTGTGCCCAGACACGCTGTTCGCCGTAGTCCAGGTGCTCCACCGCGATGCGCCAGAGCTCGCGCTCGAAGACCTCGGCGCGCCGCTCAGGATCGGGCGTGACCGGCAGCACCCGACGCTCGACGCGGATCCGGCGTCCGCGTCCACGTCGCACGGGGCCGACGACGATCGCGCCGCCGCGGTAGACGTCGCGGTCCAGCAGCGAGTGCAGCGTCACGACCGGGTCGTCGTGCTTGGTAGCGGGGTGCACGAAGTCGATGACGATGCCCGCCTCCTTGCCCGGATGGCGGCGGGTCACACGCCCCACGCGCTGCTGGTAGATGCGCTTGGAGGCGGTTGGCGCCAGGTGCATACAGACGGTCGCGCGCGGGCTGTTCCAGCCCTCGGCCAGCAGCTGTGCGTTGATCAGCACGTCGATCTTGCCGGCCTCGTAATCGGCCAGGATCGTCGCCAGCTCGCGTTTGGGGGTCTCGCCGGAGACGCCCATCGCCTTCATGCCCAGCGCGCGGAACGATTCGGCGACGTTGTAGGCGTGCTTCACACCGGCGGCGTAGACGACCCCAGGCACGCCGTTGAAGCGTGTCTTATAGAGGTCGGCGATCGCCAGGTTGAAGGGCGTCTGGTCGAGCAGCTCGGCCAGCATCTCCTGATCGAATTCGGTGTCGACCTCGCCGCGGCGCAGCGGCACCTTGGCGATCGTGCGCACGCCCGGGCCGGGCGGGATGCGAATGCAGCGCAGCGGCGCGATCACCCCACGGCGTGCTGCCTGCGCAAGGTCGAAGCGCGAGGTCTGCGTCGGGAAGAGGTCGGTGACGTGCCGGGCGATCAGCGCGCCGGTCGCGGTCATGCCGATCCAGATCGGCTGATGCCACCTGCGGATCGCCGCGGAGGTCTTCTCGCCGAGCGCGGTGTGCGCCTCGTCGCAGATCACGATTGTGTAGGCGCCGGAGATCTTGCCGGCGTTGCGCACGAACCACTGGTAGGTCTCGACGGTCACGGGCCCGTTGGCAGCGTCCTCGCCGATCAGCAGCGGCTTGCACAGGCGCTCGCGGTAGCCGCGGTCCTTGAGCTCGCCGATGAACTGATCGACAAGGTTGCGGCGGTGGGTGAGAATCAGAACCCCGCCCGTGCGCGACGCCTCGACGAAACCGACGGCCGCGACCGTCTTGCCGGCGCCGGTGGCGTGCTCGAACCAGAAGCGCCGGGCTGCGCCGGGATCCTCAGACAGCAGTTGCTCCTCAGAGATGTCCTCGTCGAGCGCCGCGTCGTCGTGCTGCCAATCCCGCGGCTCTTCGTCCTCGGGCTCGTCTTCGTCCTCTGGCTCGTCTTCGTCCTCGGGCTCGGCCTCGTCTTCGTCCTCGGGCTCCGCCTCGTCTTCGTCCTCGGGCTCCGCCTCGTCCTCTGGCTCGTCCTCGTCCTCGTCCTCGGTCTCGTCGTCTTCGTCGCCGGGCTCGTCTTCGTCTTCGTCCTCGTCCTCGTCCGGATCGTCGAACTCCGCCTCGGCGGCTTCCTCGAGCGCGACTTCGACCTCGACGAGATCTGCCTCCGGTTCGTCGTCGTCCTCGAGGTCCGTCGGCTCCTCGAGCTCCGCTCCGGTGGCGACCTCGGCAGCGACACCGGCGAGCAGGGCGGTCAGCGTCCCCGAGAGCGCGTCGATCTGGTGGGCGGAGAGCACGGTGCCGTCGACGAGCTTGGGCTCTTCCTCCGACAGCACCCGTTCGAGCCCGAGCAACAGCGAATACTCCTCGCGCCAGCCCAGCGACGGCACCTTCAGCCCGGCTGCGACATCGATCAGCGCAGCTTCGAGCGCGCGCCGTCGGGCCGTCCCGGGCGCAAGCGCTACCGCCGGCGTCTCGCCTTCGAAGACGAAACGTTCGCGAGTCAGTTGCTCCGCACGCTTAATCGCGGCAGAGCTCGGAAGGGGGGTGGAATCACCCATCTACGAGCAATTGGAAAAGGTAATCTGGAAAGAGGGAGCCGCAGAACAGGCGTGCACGGCTCGGATGGTGCTCTCGGTCGTCGATGAGAGCCGGTGAGACGGTCTCCTCAGAGCAGTCGCATCCTCTCCGCTCTGCTGAGACTTAGAGGATAACGGGTATTTAAGCAGACCGGCAGACGGATCGAATTTGCGCAATGCCGACGGGCCCATAGGAGTGCGCAGATTGCGATCACGCAGGCCGCTTATGACAAGCTGTCGAGCGTGGAGATGCGTCCTGCCGACACCACACTCGGCTTCGAGATTCGGCGGCTTCGGACTGAAGGCGAGTTCGACGCGGCGCTGGCGCTCCGCCACGAGGTCTTCTGCGTCGAGCAGGGGGTTCCGGCCAACGAGGAGCGCGATGGACGCGACCGCAGCGGACTGCATCTGATCGCGATCCACGAGGGCGAGGTGGTGGCAACCTGCCGGCTGGTGTTCGTGGGCGCCACCGTGCAGTTCAGCCGTCTTGCGGTGAAGCGCAGCGCGCGTCGCAAGGGGATCGCCACCGCGCTGCTGCACGCGACCGATGCCGAGAGCCGCGCGCATGGCGCCAACCGGATCGTGCTCCACGCTCAGACCTATGCGCGGCCGCTGTATGACCAGACCGGCTACGTCCCGCGTGGGCGCGAATTCGTCGAGGCCGACATCGAGCACATCGCGATGGAGAAGCTGCTCTGAGAGCACTGGTGCAGCGCGTGCTGCGTGCCGCCGTAACGGTCGACGGTGAAACGGTCAGTGAGATCGGTGCCGGGCTCGTGGTGTTGCTCGGTGTCACGCAGGCCGACACCGAGGGCGACGCCGAGCGGCTCGCCGACAAGGTCCGGGCGCTGCGCGTCTTCCCAGATGCCGATGGTCGCATGAACGATCCGCTCGGCGATCGTGAGATCCTCTGCATCAGCCAGTTCACGCTCTACGGCGACACCCGTCGCGGCAACCGGCCCAGCTATGTCGCCGCCGCTCCGGGGGCCCATGCCGAGCCGCTGTACGAGCACTTCTGCAGCCGGGCCGCCGCGAAGCGCGGCGTCTTCGGAGCTGACATGCAGGTCGAGCTCCTGGGCGATGGCCCGGTGACGCTGCTGGTCGAGTACCCGGCCCCGGACGCGCCCTAGGCGCGCACGCGCGGACGGCGCGCCTTCAACTCCGGAACGCCCGCGTGGCAGATGCGCCCGGCCGGGTCGCTGGCGGCCGCTTCGAGCACGTTCCAGGTTGCGTCCGCGGCGTCATCCCAGCTCCAGCGCTGCGCGGCGGGTGCTGGGCGTGTCGCCGCCTCGGCCGCGCGTACGAGCGCGTCGAGGTCATCGGCCGGGACCAGCTGTGCGCGTTGGCCGATGACCTCGCGCAGAGCGGGGACGTCGCAGGCCACGACGGGCGTGCCGCAGGCCAGCGCCTCGACGGGGGTCAGTCCGAAGCCCTCGTCGGCGCTGGCGAAGACGAGCGCGTGGGCACCCGTGTAGATCGCGGCGAGGTCGTCATCGGGCACCTCACCGGTGAGCGTCACGTCCGGGAGCTTGTGTGCCCAGGGCGCACTCGGCCCGACCAGCACGAGCGGCATCGAGCGTCTGGCCCTGGTCAGTGGCACGATCCGCTTGTGTGGGTCCGGGGTCTTCAGGCCTCCGACCCAGAGCAGGTACTTCTCGGGAAGCGAGTAGCGCGCTCGCGCCGCCTGCAACTCGAGCGGCGGACGCGGGCGGAACACCGGTGCGGCCGCCTCGGGGATCACGTGGATCCGCTCGCTGGGGATATGCAGCGCGTGCATCAGGTCGTCGGCGACGACGCTCGTCGGCACGATCAGCCTGGCCGCCCGCTGCGTCGCCATGTAGCGCAGACGCGTGCGCAGCCCACGGCGCAACAGCTCGCTGGGGGTCTTCAACGCGATCAGGTCGTGCACCGTGACGACCATCGGCACCGACGAGTGCAGCAGCGCCCCGTCGAGCCACGGCGAGTGGTAGACGTCGACGCGTCCCTGCTGCGGGGTATGGGTCTCGACCACGCCACCGCGTCCGCCCGCGATCAGAGCGGTCAACAGCGAGCGGGCATAACGCCCCACTCCTCTGCTGTCCTTGCCGGCCCGGCTGTCGAACGCGATGTTCATGGACTGCTGCGCCGACTGTATACCCCAGCGCGTACTGCATGCGTCCGGCTTCGGTTTGTCTGTCTAACATCGCGGAGATGCGAATCCGGCTCTCGCGCGTCGTGTGCATGGTGGCCGTGCTCACAGCGGTGCCGGCGGCGCTCGCGCCCGCTGGCGCAAGCGCCTTCCAGAAGGCGGTCTGGGGGCCGGCGACCTTCGCCGGGGTCAACCAGTTCCCGCTATACCGCTCGCTCGGCGTGAAGATCTACGAGACCGAGCTCGACTGGAACACGGTCGCGCGGCACAAGCCGCTGAAGCCGACCTCGCCCTCCGATCCCGCCTACGTGTGGCCTTCGATGCTCGGCAAGCAGATCGCGAGGGGCCAGCGCTACGGCATGCGGGTGCTGATCCAGGTCGGTAACGCGCCCGCCTGGGCAAACGGCGGCCACAGCGGCCCCGGCTGGGCGCCGAAGGACCCGCTCACCTACGCCGACTTCATCAAGGCGGCGGCGCGCAAATACCCGAGCGTCCACATGTGGATGATCTGGGGCGAGCCCAACCGCAAGGACGACTTCAGGCCTGAGGTCCCGGCCAAGTACTCGCAGCGGAGTCTGACCGCCGCCCAGAAACGCGCGCCGCATCTCTACGCGAGGCTGTTGGACGACGCCTACGGCGTGCTCAAGGGGATGAACCGGCGCAACGTCGTGATCGGTGGCAACACGTACACCGCCGGGCTGATCGATCCGCAGCAGTGGATCGCCAACCTCGTGCTCCCGGACGGCAGGCGACCGCGCATGGACATGTACGGGCACAACCCGTTCAGCTACACCCTGCCGGTCTTCGGCGCCCGACCATCCGGGTACGGCGAGGTGCAGTTCTCCGATCTGCCGCGGCTCGAGTCCTGGACGAAGACCTACCTCGGTCATCGCCTGCCGCTGTTCCTCTCGGAATTCTGCGTGCCCACCGCCGCCGACCAGACCTTCAACTTCTACATCTCACCGCCTTCGGTTGCCGCCAAATGGGTCAAGGACGCGCTCGTCACCGCCCGCCACGCCGGTTACATTTCGGCGCTCGGCTGGGTCAACGTCCACGACGACATGCCCGTCAACTCCTGCGGGTTGATCCAGAAGAACGGCAAGCGCAAGCTCGACTTCTACGCATTCAAGAACAACTGACCGACACCGACGGGACGGTGCCGGGAAATCTGAGGAGAGCTGGATGGACTGTGTCGTAACCGGGGGCGCCGGCTTCATCGGCTCGAACATCGTCGACGCGCTGGTGGAACGAGGTGATCGTGTGGTGGTGATCGACAACCTCTCGACGGGCAAGCGCGAGAACCTCGCGGACGCGCTCGCCGCAGGTGTGCAGCTGCGCGTGGTCGACATCCGCGACGCGCCGGAGCTGACGGCCGTCTTTGACGAGGTCCGGCCGCAGCTGGTCTTTCATCTGGCTGCGCAGATCGACGTGCGCCACTCGGTCACCGACCCGGCGGCGGACGCCGTCTCGAATGTGCTCGGGGCGATCAACGTGCTGACCGCGGCCCATCAGCATGGGGCGACGCGAGTGGTGAACACCTCGACGGGCGGCGGGCTCTATGGCGACGCCGAGCTGATGCCGACGCCGGAAGATCATCCGATCCGCCCGCTCGCACCGTACGGGCAGAGCAAGCACGCGGCCGAGGGCTACTTCGAGCTCTACGACCGCCTCTATGGCGTCTCGACCGTGTCCTTGCGCTACGGCAACGTGTTCGGCCCGCGCCAGGACGTGCACGGTGAGGCGGGAGTCGTCGCGATCTTCTGTGGCTGTCTGATCGAGGGGCGCGTTCCGCAGGTGTTCGGCGACGGGCGCCAGACGCGCGACTGGGTCGATGTGGCAGATGTCGTGCGCGCGAACCTGCTCGCCGCGGACTCCACAGTCACCGGTCCGATCAACATCGGCGGCGGTGAGGAGACCTCGGTGCTCGATCTGATCGACGCGCTGCGGGACGTCGGCGCCGCGCGCGGGCTTGTGCTCGCAGAGCCGCAGTACCTGCCAGGGCGCCCGGGGGAGGTCAGCCGCAGCAGGCTGGATATCTCCCGCGCGCGTCACGAACTCGGCTGGGAGGCTGCCGTGAGGCTGCGCGACGGCCTGGAGCGCATCGTTCGCGGATTGGTCTAGATTCACCGCCGTGGAAATCGTCGATGCCGGCCTCGATGGCGCCAAGCTGATCAAGCCGCGCGTGCACGGAGATGAGCGCGGGTTCTTTCTCGAGAGCTTTCGCGCCGACGCGCTTGCCGGTGCCGGCATCGACACCGCGTTCGTGCAGGACAACCATTCACGCTCGTCCTACGGGATCCTGCGTGGGATGCACTTTCAGCCGGGGCAGGTGAAGCTCGTGCGTTGCGCTCGCGGCGCGATCTTCGATGCGATCGTCGACATTCGCGTGGGCTCGCCCACCTTCGGGCAGTGGGACGGCTACGAGCTCAACGACGAGACCAACCATCAGCTGCTGGTACCCGACGGGTTCGCTCACGGCTTCTGCGTGCTCAGCGAGCTCGCGGACGTTACGTACAAGGTCTCCAGCTACTACGACCCGACGACAGAGCGTGGGTTTCGCTTCGACGATCCCGCGGTGGGGATCGAGTGGCCCATCGCTGCGGACCGGCTGATCGCATCTGCGCGCGACGTCAATTCACCGACGCTGGCAGAGATCAGGCCCTCGCTTTCTTTTACGTACGTCGCTTAGGATTACGCACAGATGCGGCGTCTTGACGTAGACGAGGAGCGATTCCGCAAGATCACCTATGTCGCGCTGGCGGCGCTCTCGGTGATCGTCCTGACCGGAGCGCTGGTGCGGCTGACCGACTCCGGTCTGGGTTGCCCGACGTGGCCACGCTGCTACGGGCACGTCTATCCGCCGGTCGCGCTGCACCCGCTGATCGAGTTCGGCAACCGTGCGATCTCGGGCTTCGTCGGCGTCATCACCGCGGGCGTGTTTGTTGCAGCATTGCGGCGCAAGCCGTTCCGCAAGGACCTCGTGTGGCTGTCGGCGGCACTGCCGGCGGGCGTCATCGCGCAGGCCGTGCTCGGCGGCTTCACCGTGCGCGAGCAGCTTGCGCCAGGCTTCGTCATGAGCCACTTCCTGCTGTCGATGGTGATCCTGATCTTCGCCTTCTGGCTGGCGTGGCGCGCGACCTATCCCCGGGGCGCCCGTCCGCGGACCGCCGACCGGGTGCTGGCCTGGTCGGTGCGCGCTCTGGCGGTGCTGTGCGGGATCACACTGCTCGCCGGGACCGCGGCGACGGCGGCCGGCCCGCACTCGGGTGGCAACGTCGGCCAGCACATCAAGCGCCTCACGATCGAGGGTCCGGACACACTTCAATGGGCGGTGCACCAGCACGCCACGATCGCTGCGATCTTCGGCGTCGCCACGATCCTCGTGTGGCTGCTCAAGCGCAAGCGCACCAGCGGCGCGCTCGATCCGCTCGAGCCGCTGACCGTGCTCGCGATCCTGCTCGCGGCGCAGGGCCTGGTCGGTTCGGTCCAGTACGAGCTCAAGCTCCCGGCCGAGATGGTCTGGGTTCATGTCGGGCTCGCGACCGCAACCTGGCTCGTTTCTCTGTTGGCGGTCGCCGTCGAGGGACGCATAGGTGACCCCGAAGTGGTGGAAAATGAAGAAGCAATCGCTACGATCGTGGCCGAATGGTCACGGAGCGTTCCAGCGAGCTGACCGGTAACGGAACAGCCGAGAGCGAGGGGTCGCTGAACATTCTCGTCGTCGACGACGAGGCGGATCTGCGTGAGATGCTGACCCGCTCGTTCTCACGCGAGGGTCACAACGTCACGGCCGTGTCCAACGGCCGCGAGGCGATCGACCGCGCGGGCACAGAGCACTTTGACATCGTGCTGCTCGACATCGCCCTCGGCCCCGGTCCCGACGGTTACGAGGTCTGCCGGACACTGCGCGCGCGCCGCAACGTCGTTCCGATCATCATGCTCACGGCGCTCGACTCCGAGGCCGACGCGGTGCTCGGCCTCGAGGCCGGCGGGGACGATTACGTGACCAAGCCGTTCGGTCTGGCTGAGCTCCGCAGCCGCATCCGCGCTGTGCTGCGCCGCACCGGAACACGCGGTGGCTCGATGGGCTCCGACGTGCTCACCGTCGGTGCGATCACGCTCGACCGCTCGCGGCGCGAGGTCAACGTCGAGGGCGAGCCGGTGCGGCTCACCTTCAGCGAGTTCGAGCTGCTCGACGCGCTGATGAGGGACCCGGGCCGACTGCTGAACCGCCAGGAACTGCTCCGCGCCATCTGGGGGGACAGCGCCTATCGCGACCCCCGTGCGATCGACGTCCACATCCGCCATCTGCGCGAGAAGCTCGAGCCCGAGCCGGACAAGCCCAAGTACATCCTCACCGTACGCGGCGCCGGTTACAGGCTCGGCACGGGATAGCGGCTCATGCTGCTGGCGCGGCTGCGTTGGAGCGCCTTTGGGCTCCGTGGCCGGATCGTCGGCGCCGTGCTCGCGACGACCGCGATCAGCCTCGGGGTGGCCGCGCTGGTGCTGCTACCGCGGCTCGAGACGTCGCTGAAGAATGCGTCCAAGACGACGCTCAAGAAGAGCATCGTGGCCAACGAGACGGACCTCAACAGGATCGCGACGATCAGCTACTGGTTGATTGCTGACAGCTCGGTTGACGGCAAGCGCGGACGACTGGCGACAGAAGCTCGGAATGCGGTGTCGTCGCTGCTCTATCAGCAGAAACAACTGAAGGGTCGTCTCGGCGCGACAAGCGTCACATTGATCGGTCCCATCGACGAACAGGGCAACGGCCACCCGATCGTGCCGCCCTCGGATCCAAGCGCCGCGAGCGACGTTGCCGCGGCCGCACCGTTCAAGGACGTGCAGACCGCATATCAGCACGGTGCGGTGGTGGGTGCACCCTACCTGTCGTTCGGAGGTGGCGGAAGCACCGTCCGTGCTGCGATCTGGTTCCCCAAAGAAGACGTCGGTGTCGCCGTGCGCAAGTCGATCGATGAGATCCGTGGAGCCGTCGCGGCGGTGCGACGCGCGTTCGAAGTTGGTGCGCTCGTGGCGATCATCGTCACCGTGCTTGTCGCGATTCCGCTTGCGGGCAGGATCGTCAGACGCCTGCAACGTCTGCGCCAGACGGCACTGCAGCTCGCGATCGGCGGCAACGTCACCGGCTTCCCGGCGGACCGCGCGCGCGACGAGGTCGGCGACCTGTCGCGCTCGTTCTCGATCATGCAGCGACGATTACGACAGCAGGAGGAGGCGCGGCGCGCGTTCGTCGCGACGGCGTCTCACGAGCTGCGCACGCCGCTGGCCTCGCTCGAGGGCATGCTCGAGCTGCTCGCGGACGACCTCGAGGGTGAGGAGCCCGATCTCACCGACGCGGCGGCGCTGCTCGACCGTGCGCGCGTGCAGTCACGACGCCTCGCTCGGCTCGCGGCCGATCTGCTGGACCTGAGCCGCATCGACGCCGATGTGGCTCTGCGCTCCGAGCCGATCGAGCTCGGCGAGCTCGGCCGTGCGGTGATGGCCGAGTTCGAGCTGCCGAGCTCCAATCGCGGTGTCGCCATCTCCCTGATCGACGATGGCAAGCCGGCCTGGGCGCTCGCCGATCCGGGCAGCGTCGCGCGGATCCTGCGGATCCTGCTCGACAACGGGCTGCGGGTGGCGCCCGGGGGCAGTGGGATCCGCGTGTTCGTGCGCTCGGGCCCTGAGCCGATGCTGGTCGTCAGCGACGAGGGCCCGGGAGTCGCGCAGGAGGAACGGGCGCTGATCTTCGAGCGCTTCAAGCGTGGCCGCGAGACCGGCGGCGAGGCCGGCTTCGGACTTGGGCTGGCGATCGGCCGCGAACTCGCCCAGCGCATGGGCGGCTCGCTCGTGCTGACCGACACAGAGGGCCCCGGCGCGACCTTCACACTGCGCCTGCAGCCGACCGAGGCACCGTCGGCGGAGCGGCTCACCAGCACCGCCGGCGTCTGATCCACGCCGGCCGAAGTTCCGGTTTCTTTAGCATTCCCCATATGGGACAGAGGTCGCGATGATGCTTCAAATCGGCGCGATCTTCAGCGTCTCGAGCGGGCTCGGCTACCTGTTGCCGGCGATCATCGGGCTCGAGTCGATGGGCGTACCGTCACCGGGAGAAACGGCACTGGTTGCCGCCGCGGTGCTCGCGAGTCAGGGCCATCTCAAGATCTGGCTGGTGATCGTGATCGCCGCGGCCTCGGCGATCCTCGGGGACAACATCGGCTACCTGCTCGGGCGCAAGCTCGGGCGCGAGGTGCTCGTCAGCCGCGGGCCCTTTCACGAGCAGCGCGCCCGTGTGATCGAGATCGGCGACCGCTACTTCAAGCGCCACGGGGCAAAGACCGTGTTCATCGGCCGCTGGATTGCCTGGATCCGCTTTGCCACCGCGTGGCTGGCCGGCATCAATCACATGCCGCTGCGCACGTTCTTTCCTTGGAACGCGTTCGGTGGCATCACCTGGGCGGCTTTCTACGGACTGCTCGGCTACTACGGCGGCCAGGCGGTCGTCAACGTCGCCGAGAGCATTGGCATCGTCGCCGCGATCGTGCTCGCGGTGGCGATCGTCGGTGGGCTTGTGGTCGCCCGCGTGCGCGAGCGGCGCGCCCGTCGCCGGCGGGTCGAGGAGCTGAGCGCTCAGGACTTGCCGGTGGTCCAGCGGGACCACCGGCAACCAGCTGGTGGTCGAGCGGGACCGCCGACACAAGCTGGTGGTCCAGCGGGACCGCCAGCCGTGTAAAGAAACGCCCTAGCTTTTGGATGAATCGAAGCCGAGTGCCGCGCTGTTGATGCAGTAGCGCAGGCCGGTCGGCTCGGGGCCGTCCTCGAAGACGTGTCCGAGGTGGCCACCGCAGTTCTTGCAGATGACCTCGGTGCGGATCATGCCGTGGCTCGTGTCGAGGCGATTGACGACGTTCTCGCCGGTCACGGGCTCATAGAAGCTCGGCCAGCCGCAGCCCGAATCGAATTTGGTGTCGGAGGTGAACAGCGCGGCGCCGCAGCCGGCGCAGTGGTACATGCCGGTGTCCTTGTTGTCGACAAAGGCGCCGGTGAAGGGCCGCTCGGTCGCGGCGTGGCGTAGCACGTCGTAGGCCTCGGGGTTGAGGCGTTCACGCCACTGCTCGTCAGTGAGCTGGGATACGTCTTCGGTGGTGGTGCGCTCGGTATCCATACAGATCACGTTAGCTGACTGATTCGGTTTCGACGGGGCGCTCGGGGTCGCGGCTCCACTCCGACCACGAGCCGGGGTACAGCCGCCCCGGACCGAGCCCGGCGCGCTCGAGCGCGAGCAGGTTGTGACAGGCCGTGACGCCTGAACCGCAGTACGAGATCACGGGCGTGCCGGGCATGATGCCCGCCTGCGCGAAGGTGGCTTGCAGTTGCTCGGGGCTGGCGATGCGGGCGTCGGTGTCGAGATGCCCGCGCGTGGGCACGCTCTTCGCGCCCGGAATGTGGCCCGAACGGGGGTCGACCGGATCAGGACCGCCGCCGAAGCGTCCGCTGTCCCGTGCGTCGATCAGAACCTCGTCGGTGGCCGCGACCTCGTCGATGTCGGCGAGTCCTTGCCGTGGCCAGGGCACGGGGGTGAAGCTCGCCGGCGGACGCGGGCGGGGGTAATCCGGGTGCAGGTCCGCGGCGGGCCAGGCGGCGAGGCCCCCGTCGAGCAGGGCGGCCTCGTGGCCGATCGCACGCAGCATCCAGACGAGCCGCGCGGCGATCACACCCCCGGCGTCGTCGTAGGCGACGACCGTGTCGCCGTCACCGATCCCGAGTTGGGCGAGGCCCGCGGCGAAGCGCTGCGGCGTGGCCAGGGGATGGCGCCCGTGCGTGTCGTCGGTGTGCGGCTCCGACAGCACCGTGTCGAGGTCGACGAACACCGCTCGCGGGATGTGGCCGGCCTCGTAGGCGCTGCGACCCGAGCGCCCGTCCATGTACCAGCGCACGTCGGCCAGCACCACCTCTTGACGGTGCTCGGCCAGCCAGTCAGCGTCGACGAAGGGCGCGATCACGCCCTCGATGCTACGCGGCATTGACGTCGCAGATTCAGCTCAGAGATGTATTTGCGACCTCGACAGTGAACCGTCCGGGCGGCTCGCCACCATGCCGGACTCGTGTCAGTGACGACCACAGAGCGACCAGGGACGGGCGGGGGCAGCGGGCTGCGCAGCTGGCAGCAGCGCGCACTCGCGGCGATGGAGCAGTGGGATACCGGGTCGTTTTTGATCTCGGCGGCTCCCGGCGCCGGCAAGACGCGTCCGGCGCTCGAGTTCGCACGCCGTCAGCTGGCTGCCCGCGCGGTGGACGGTGTCGTGATCGCCTGCCCGACCGCGCCGCTGACCCGTCAGTGGGCGCGTGCGGCGCATGCGCTCGGGCTCGAGCTGGCACCGGACGCCGATTCGCCACGCCCGCCACGGGGCTTCCACGGAGTCGTCGTCACCTACGCGCGCATCGCCAACTCGCCGCGGACCTGGGCCGCCGGCTCGCGCGAGCGCACGCTGATCGTCGCCGACGAGGCCCACCACCTGGGCGAGGATCTGGCCTGGGGTGGCGGCTTCGGCGAGGCGTTCGCCGCCGCCGCGCGCTGGCTGCTCTTGAGCGGAACCCCGTTCCGCTCGGACGCGACCCCGATCCCGGGCGTCGAGTACGACTCAGATGGCCTGGCCGAGCCCGACATCTCCTACAGCTATGCCGAGGCCGTGAGCGACAAGGTCTGCCGTCCGGTCGTGTTCGTGACCTACGACGGGACGCTGTCATGGCGCAGTGGCGAGGACGTGATCGAGTCGAACTTCGACACCGTGCTCAGCTCGCGCGAGGCCAGTCGCCGCTACCGCACCGCCATCTCCACCGACCTGCCCGACGGCCTGCCGCGAATCCTGGGTGAGGCCGATGTGCGGCTGCGCGCGCTGCGCGCGGGTGGCCATCCTGACGCCGGAGGCCTGGTCGTGGCCGCCGACTCCGAGCACGCGCGCAAGATCGCGGGGCGGCTGCGGGAGGTGAGCGGTGTCTCACCGGTGGTCGTGCTTCACCAGGACCCCAAGGCCGCTGTCAAGCTGGCCGCCTTCACGAACACGACCGATCCATGGATCGTCGCTGTGAACATGGTCTCGGAGGGCGTCGACATTCCTCGCCTGCGCGTCGGCGTGTACGCGACCGCTGCCAAGACGCCGCTGATCTTCCGCCAGATCGTGGGGCGCTTCGTGCGGACGATCCAGGGCCGTGAGCCCGAGCCGAGCTGGCTCTACATCCCCGCCGACACGATCCTGCGTGAGCACGCCTCAGCCGTCGAGACCGAGCTGCGCTATCTGGTTCGCGAGCGCGGCGAGGGTGAGGACCTCGGCGAGCTCGACGAGCTCGAGCGGCGTGAGACCGAGACGGGCGAGGTGCTCGACTTCGAGCCGCTGAGTGCCGACGTCGCGCCGCAGATGACGCTGTTCGGACCGGCGCCGACCGTGCCCGCGCCGGTGATCACGCGCGTCCCCGTGGCGGTGCCGGTGCCGGTGCCGGTGCCGTTGCCGGAAGCCGCGGCGGAGCAGTCTGTGCCGCTGTTCGAGCGGCGCGCGCAGTTGCGAGCCAAGCGCCACAAGCTCGTCGGCGAGCTCGCCCGTGATCGCCGCACGCGCCACAGCGATGTCAACGCCGAGGTCAACCGGGCGATCGGGATCGACTCGGTCGACGGGGCGACGATCGAGCAGCTGCAGCGCTCGATCGAGTGGCTCGACGGCACGCTCTACGGCAAGTAGTTGCGCACGCAACTATCTGCTACGATTCGTGCATGAACCTTGAACTTGGCCTTGCAACATTTGCCGACCTCGGCCCCGGCGTCGCCCCCGAGCAGCGCATGCGTGAGCTGCTCGAGGAGGCGCGTGTGGCCGATGAGCTCGGCCTCGACGTCTTTGCCGTCGGCGAGCATCACCGCGCCGACTTCCTGATCTCGTCTCCGACCGTGGCACTCGCCGCGATCGCCGCCCAGACCTCGCGCATCCGCCTTTCGAGCGCGGTAACGGTGCTGAGCTCGGAGGACCCGGTCCGCGTCTTCCAACAGTTTGCCGAGCTCGACCTGATCTCGGGCGGACGCGCCGAGATCATGGCCGGCCGCGGCTCTTTCATCGAGTCCTTCCCGCTGTTCGGCCACGACCTCGACGACTACAACGAGCTCTACGCCGCGAAGCTCGAGCTGCTGCTCGCGCTCCGCGCCGGCAACCCGGTGACGTGGTCGGGTAAGCATCGCGCCGCACTGGTGAATGCGGAGATCTATCCACGGCCGCTGCAGGATCCGCTTCCGATCTGGGTGGCGGTCGGCGGGACGCCACAGTCCGTCGTGCGCGCCGCCGTTCTCGGCCTGCCGCTGACGATCGCGATCATCGGCGGCCAGCCTGCGCGCTTCAAGCCGCTCGTCGAGCTCTACGACCGCGTCTGGGCCGAGAGTGGTCACGCACCAGAGGACCGTCGCCTGGCGATCAACACTCACGCCTTCGTGGGGAACACGCGGGCCGAGGCGGATTCCGCCTTTGCCCAACCGTATTTGACGATGATGAACAGGATCGGGCGCGAGCGCGGCTGGCCGCCCGCCGGCCGCGAGCAATACGAGGCGCTCACCGCACCCGATGGCGCGGTTGCCCTCGGTTCGCCCGAGCAGGTCGCCGAGAAGATCCTGATGGAGCACGAGCTCTTCGGGAACCAGCGCTACGTCGGCCAGATCAGCGTCGGAGCCGTCGCGCACGCGGACGTGATGCGCGCGATCGAGCTGTTCGGGACGCAGGTCGCTCCACTGGTTCGCGATGAGGTTGCGCGGCGTGCGCCGCTTGCGCCAGCGGAACCAGTTACCGTGAAGGCTTGAGTGACAACGGTGGAATCGGAGGTGGAGACATGAAGGTCGGGCGTCTATTGCTGCGTGCCGCGGTGGGGGGCTTCTTCATCGGTCATGGCACCCAGAAGCTTTTTGGTTGGTTCGGTGGGCAGGGCCTGAAGGCCCAGGCCTCGCAGTTCGAGGACATGGGCCTCAAGCCCGGGATCGTCCACGCCGGCGCGGCAGGCGCCGCAGAGACACTGGGCGGCGCGGGCGTGTTGCTCGGGTACCGCACACCGCTCGCCTCCGCGAGCCTCGTCTCGGTGATGCTGACGGCGATCAATCGCGTGCACCTGAAGAACGGTCCGTGGGCACACAAGGGTGGCTATGAGTACAACGTCGTGCTGGCCGCGGCTGCCGTCGCGCTGGCGGAATCCGGCCCCGGTGGGCTCTCACTCGACGCGCTGCGCGGCAAGGAGAAGGTGGGTGCCAAGTGGGGCATCTTCTCACTCGTCGCCGGTGCTGCAGGCGCCGCAGGAGCACACTTCCTGGCCGAGTCGCGCGCGACCCCTGCCGGCGCCACGCCGGAGAGCCCCCCCGCCACCGGCTCATCCAACGGCAGCGACCCGGTGGCCACGTCGCCGATCGAGGAGGCTCCTGCCCAGGAGACCCTGACCGAGGAGGCGGTGGCTGAGGAGACCAGCAGCGAGACCTCCGAGGCCTGATCGCCGGCTCGAGACACGCGATGCCGCCGCTTGAACGCTACATACCACGCGAGGACCGCTACGACTCGGTGCAGTACCGACGCACCGGGCGGAGCGGTCTTCTGCTACCTCCGATCTCACTCGGTCTCTGGCAGAACTTCGGGGATTCACAGCCGATTGCGCAGAGCCGGGCGATCCTACGCCGGGCGTTCGACGCCGGCATCACCCACTTCGATCTGGCCAATAACTACGGCCAGCCGTACGGCTCGGCCGAGAGCAACTTCGGGCGCATCTTCCGCGAGGACTTCGCCGGCGTGCGTGACGAGTTGGTGATCTCGACCAAGGCCGGCTGGGACATGTGGCCCGGGCCCTACGGCGAGTTCGGCTCGCGCAAGTACCTGCTCGCGAGCCTCGATCAGAGTCTCGAGCGCTTGGGGCTCGAGTACGTCGACATCTTCTACTCGCACCGCGCCGACCCGGAAACTCCGCTCGAGGAGACGATGGGGGCGCTCGACACGGCCGTGCGCCTGGGCAAGGCGCTGTACGTGGGCATCAGCTCCTACGGCCCCGAGATGACGCGGGACGCCGTCCAGATCCTGCGCGACATGGGGACGCCGCTGCTGATCCATCAGCCGTCGTACTCGATGCTCAACCGCTGGATCGAGCGGGGGCTGCTCGATGTGCTCGACCAGGAGGGTGTCGGCTGTATCACCTTCGGGCCGCTCGCCCAGGGGCTGCTGACCACCAAGTACCTGAACGGCGTCCCGGAGAACTCGCGGGTGCGCACGGGAGTCGGCTTCAACGAGTCGCTGCTGAGCGAGGACAATCTCAATCGCGTGCGGGCCCTGAACGAGATCGCCTCCCGTCGCGGGCAGACGCTCGCGCAGATGGCGCTGGCCTGGACGTTGCGCGACCCGCGAGTGACCTCGACGCTGGTCGGTGTTTCGAGCCTCGGGCAGCTCGAGGACAACCTGCGGGCGCTCGAGAACGTCGATTTCAGCGTCGAGGAGCTGGCCGAGATCGACGGGCACGCCGAGGAGGGGCATCTCAACCTCTGGGAAGGCTCCGCTTCGATCAAGCCGACCTGACCGGGCCCGGGTTCCACAACCGCTCAGTCAGACGTCCACGCCGTCTGACCACAGGAGAGCGCGGATATCCATAACGGTGACGGCGGTCAGGCGGTTTCACCGGTCACCTCGGCCGCCGCTGGGGTGAAGTTCCGCGGCCGGCTCGCCGATAGCTCCCCTCAGTGCGCCGTCTGTTGTTCAGCCCCGTCCTGGTCGGAATCGCTCTGGCCGTGCCCGCCGCAGCGTTGGCGACCCTCCTGCCGCCGCGGTCCCACGAGGTGACCGGCATGCTGACATCGAGGGGCGCTTACTCCTTCACGCTTCAGACCCCGGGCAGGGCCAGCGGCGTGCTCGCGGCGCTGACCACGGCCGCCAACAAGATCACCACCGAGGACCTTCCGTACGTGTGGGGCGGCGGTCACGGCCAGGCGGGCATCGCCAGCGTCGGCGAGAAGGGCCCGGGTTACAACGGCAGGCGCCGCGGCTATGACTGCTCCGGCTCGGTTGCCGCAGTGCTCGCCGGTGCCGGGCTCTGGCCCGCCGGCGCCGGCGTTCCCAATGACGCCGGCGTCATTGCCTACCTGCGAGCGCACGGCGAGATCGTCCCCGGCGCCGGCGCCGGCCTCGGGGCGGTCACGCTCTACGACGATCCCGGTGTCCACATCTTCATGAACGTCAACGGTCGCTTCTTCGGCACCTCTGACGGAGGTGGCGGCGGCGACCGCAGGGGCGGCCCCGGCTGGCTCGACGACAGCGCCTGGGACGCGCACAGCGCCAGGTTCCGCCGCTATCACTTCGTCCCGTCCGTGCTGAAGGCCACCACCGACGCCGGCTTCACCCTGGCGTTCCAACCAGGCGCCGGCGCCGGCATCCCCGCGGCCCTCCCCACCGGCATCAAGGTGCAGGTGCTCTACAGGGTCACCAATCAGGGCACGATGGTCGCCCAGTCCGTGACTCCGGTCGGAGAGCTGACCGCGACCGGCACGGTGACGGCCTCCAACTCGAGCGCCACGAGCTTCACGATCCACCGCAACAGCGGCCCGATGCTGACGCTCCCGGCAACCGGCGAGCTGACCCAGGCTCTGCTCGACAAGCAGCTCGCCGTCGGCGACACGGTCTCGGTGACCTATCTCACCAAGCCGCATCTGCTGGTGCTGGCGCTGACGGTGACCGCGGTCCCGACCACAACCACCACCACGCCGACCACGACCATCACCACGCCGACCACTACGACCACCACGCCGACCACAACCACCACCCCGACGACGACCACCACCCCGACCACAACCGACCCGGCCAACACCGATCCGGGCGCGGGCGGCTACGGCGCCGGCTATGGCGGAGGCGGGGGTGGTTCGGGCTTCTAGAACTTCTCGAACCTTCTCTCCCGAGAAAGACGCAGCGGCGGCCGACTTGCCGCCGCTGCGTCTTTAAGCGCCGGGTTGCACACGATGAGGGAGGCGTTTTGCGTCCCCACGACGCAAAACGCCTCCCTCATGGCGTCCGGCGCGCCCAGTGCGCGTGGGCCGGTGAGCGTGGCGCGCGACGCTAGCCGGTCAGCGTGAGCCGGCCGGCGCCTGTGCTATTCGACTTCGAAGGCGCCCGCCGTCCCGGGTGACCGCAGCTTGATCCCCGGCTCGGCGTTGGACTTCACGTCGGGACGCGCCACGGCCAGGTACGCGACCAGCGCGAGCACGACGATCGCAAACACGATCGCCGTCTTGCCGTTGCCGAAGTTGAGGCCGGTGAGATCCTTCGGCTTGCTGATCCAGTCCGAGAAGGACGCGCCGAGCGGGCGGGTGACGACATACGCCGCCCAGAAGGCGGCGACGCTGTTGAACCCGAACTGCCACCAGGCGACAGCCGGCACCAGGAACACCCCGAGGAAGAAGAAGCCGGAGACGAGGTAGCCCATGCCCAGGGAGTCAGCGGTGAAGTCACCGAGCGCTGTGCCCAGCGCGAAGGTCACGAATACGGTCGCCCAGTAGAAGGCCTCGCGCCGCTGGGTCGTGATGCTATGGATCGAGAGCGTGCCCTCCGAGCGGTACCAGACCCAGAACACGACGACGAGGATGACCGCCCACATCAACGAAGTGCCGGCGTAGGGGATGTGCACATCGAGGTGCAGGAAGTCCGATAGGCCCGTGCCGGCGATCGCGATCGCGTACGCGAGCGACCAGTACGCCAGCGCCCGGTAACGGCGCGTGGCGAACTGCAGCACGAGCCCGATCACGAACAGCGCCACCTCCGTCCCGCCACCGCCGAAGTTCCCATAGATCTTCAGGTAGTCCGACGTGACCTCGCCACCTGCGGTGGTGAGGATCTTCACGACCCAGAAGAGCAGGATGATCTCGGGCACCTTGACCGCGATCGGCGCGGGGAAGAATCTCCCGACGATCGGAAGCTGGCCGTCGGCACTTCGCCAACCACTCGCTGAGGCCGTGGCGGATGGTTGACGGCGATGGCGCTCAGAACTCACCTGAAACAGCTCCTAGCGGTCGCGTGCCTTGACGATTCGGACAGGTCGAGCGAGACGACGTCCAGCGAGACGACGTCCAGCGAGACGACGTCCGATTGTGCGATCCGCAGGCCACGCAGCCAATCGCGCCGCAGGATGAACTTGCACTGGTCGCTCCTACCCAGGTCGGAGGTGCTATC
Organism: Solirubrobacteraceae bacterium; assembly: GCA_035552235.1. Taxonomy (GTDB): domain Bacteria; phylum Actinomycetota; class Thermoleophilia; order Solirubrobacterales; family Solirubrobacteraceae; genus Palsa-465. The sequence goes on along the minus strand of DASZLT010000027.1, from coordinate 58,806 downwards.
CGCCACACGTCGGAGATCAGTGTGTGGCGAGAAGGGCAAGGTGGCCAGAGCACCCCTCCACTATCAATTTATACCGAAAACGCGCACCTCATGAGGCCTTGGCTCTTGCCGCATAATCGCCCGCCGCGAGCCGCAACGAGCTGAAAGGAGTAGTGGTATGACGAAGGCGGAGCATGCTGTGGTGATCGCCGGAGCGGGTCCGGCGGGGATGATGCTGGCGGCGGAGCTGGCGCTTCAGAGCGTCGATGTCGTGATTTTCGAGAAACGCCCGGACCACGAGCTGGTGGGCTCCCGCGCCGGCGGCTTTCATGCGCGTACGATCGAGCTGTTCGACCAGCGTGGGGTCGCCGATCGCTTTCTCGAAGAAGGCAAGACGGCGCAGGCGGCGATGTTCGGCACACAACTGCTCGACATGAGCGACTTCCCGACGCGCCATCCCTACGCGCTCGGGATCTTCCAGAACAAGATCGAGCGGATCATGGCGGACTGGATCGCCGAGCTCCCGATCCAGATCGAGTACGGACAGGAGGTGATCGGCTTTGCGCAGGACCGCGGCGGAGTCGAGGTGCGGCTCGCGGACGGCGGCTCGCACCGCGCGTCGTACTTGGTCGGCTGCGACGGTGGGCGCAGCCTGATCCGCAAGCTCGCGGGGATTGACTTCCCCGGATGGGGCCCGTCCAAGAGCAGCCTGATCGCCGAGGTGGAGGTGACTGAAGAGACCCCGACCGGCATCCGCCACGATGAGATCGGCGTGCACGGCCTGCACGCCATGGAGGACGGCAAGACCGTGCGCGTGGTTACGGCCGAGCGCGAGATCGGTCCCGACATCGAGCCCACGCTCGACGATCTCAAGGCCGCACTGATCGATGCCTACGGCACCGACTTCGGCGCCCGCAACCCCACCTGGCTCTCACGCTTCACTGACATGACCAGGCAGGCCGCAAGCTACCGTGACCGCCGCGTGCTGCTCGCCGGCGACGCCGCCCACATCCACTACCCGGCGGGCGGGCAGGGGCTCAGCCTTGGTGTTCATGACGCCGTGAACCTCGGCTGGAAGCTCGCCGAGGTCATCCACGGTGTCGCGCCCGACGAGCTGCTCGACAGCTACCAGGCAGAGCGCCACCCGGTCACCGCGCGCTCCCTGCGCCACACAATGGCGCTGACGGCACTGCAGCGCGGCGACGAGCGCAGCCGCGCGCTCGCGGAGGTCGCCGCCCGCCTCGGGCAGATCGACGAGGCGCGAGTCTGGCTGGCCGGCATCATTTCGGGGCTCGATGTCCACTACGACCTGGGTGAGGGCCATCCGTTGCTCGGACGGCGGATGCCCGACCTCGACCTGACGACTACCGGCACCAGCACCGCCGAAGGCACGAGTCGCGTCTACGAGCTGCTGCGCGACGGGCGGCCGCTGCTGATCAACCTCGGCGCGCCGGGCCGCCTCGACCTGGGCCGCTGGGAAACCCGGGTCAGCCTGGTCGAAGCGGGCTACGACGGGGGCTGGGAACTACCGGTGATCGGCAACGTGGACGCTCCCACCGCCGTGCTGGTCCGCCCCGACGGCTACGTCGCCTGGGTCGAGCAGTCCGAATCCGATTCAGGCCTGACCGACGCGCTCACCACCTGGTTCGGGTCGCCGGCCGCGTCGCTGACGTAGAGGACCGTTTCGCCCTCCGCTCGCCTTGAGGTAGATGAGCTCCCATCGGGCCCCGGCCGACTCGACCACGGCCTTGTATTGCTCGCGCCGCGCGCGCTCCAAAGCGCTCCCAGACGTCCTCGTCGATCGACAGGCGCACGTAGCCGTGAGCCTCGAGCTGCTCGGAGTAGGTCGTCTTGCCGGCGCCGGCGATCCCACACATGAGCACCAGGTCCGGAGGCTCGACTGCATCGCGACTCATGCCGCGATCTTTTCACGCGAGCGCAGGCTCAGGCCGCCTCGAACGGCGGCGTGCCGTATGTGTGGAACGTGTGCACGGTCTCGTTGTGCCAGGCCTGGCCCTTGGCGCGGTCGCCTTCAGTCCAGATCACGCAGGGCTCGTCGGGCGCGTAGACGAAGCGCCCGCCGGAGGTGATCTCCACCCTGTTCCCGCCGGGCTCGTACCCATACAGGAAGAAGCCCTGTGCGACGTTGTGCTTGGACGGCGCGAACTCGACGAACACCTCGTTCTCGATCCAGATGTCGGCGGCGCGCAGGCACTCCTCGCGCGTGTCGACCCAGAACGCCGCATGGTGCAGGCGGCCGTGGGCACCACGGGCCGCAAACGCGTCCTTGGTGTAGATCAGCTCGTGGGCGGCGATCGTGACCGACATCCACGACCCGCCGAGCGAACCGTCATCGAGCTCGATGCGCTCGTACTCGCGGTAGCCGAGCGTCTCGACGCAGAAGTCGCGCTGCGCACGGATGTCGCCGGCGAGGATGTTGAGGTGGTCGAAGCGCTTGACGGCGATCGCCTTGTTGGGCTGTTTGCCGTGCACGTTCTTGTAGTCGGTCTCGACCGGCTTGACGTACCGCTCGACGTCGCTGTAGAGCTTGAAGCGGTGACCGTCGGGATCCTCGAAGTTGTAGGCGTGCCCGATGCCGAAGTCGCCCTGCTCGTCCCAGCCGCGACCGAGACCCGCCGCCTCGATCAGCGCCACGCGGCGCTCGAGCGCCTCGGCGCTCCAGCTGCGAAAGCCGCAGTAGCCCATGCCCGACTGTGGTGCCTCGGTCAGTTTCAGCGACCAGATGTGGTAGTCGTCCCAACCGCGCAGATACGCTGACTGACCCTCCTGGTGCTGCAGCTCCATGCCCATCATCTCGACGAAGAACTCGAGACTCGCCTGCGGCTTCGGTGTCAGCAGCTCGATCGGCCCCAGGTGCGCGATGTCGGGTGGCCGCCGCTCGCTCATGCCTGTCCGTCCACCACGGCGCGCAGCCCGTCGAGCTCATAGGACTTCTCGCCGGCCTGGAGCCTCGCGCGCTTGATTCGCTCGCTCTCCTCGCGGGCCAGCGACGCCTCGAGCACCTCGTTCACGCGATCCTGCGGCACAACAGCGACGCCGTCGGCGTCGAGCACCAGCACGTCACCGGGGTTGATGGTCGCGCCGCCGACGCTCACGGGCACGTTGATCGCGCCCGCCGTCTGCTTCAGGGCGCCCTTGACGCGCACCCACCGCGCCCAGATCGGCAGCCCCATTTCGGCCAGCTCCTCGACGTCGCGGATCGAGGCGTCGACGAGGATCGCGGCGGCGCCCGCTCCCTTAGCCTGCGTGGCCAGCAGGTCGCCGACGAGCGCCACCGGTCGCGGTTCGGGCATCGTCAGCACGATCACCTCACCGGGTTGGACCTCGGCCATCACCGCGTGCACCATCAGGTTGTCGTCCTGGCCACAGAGGACCGTCCGCGCCGGACCGGCGGCGCGCGAGCCGGGCACCGCCTGATAAAGGTCGGCGTCGACGTAGCCGCCGCGCCCGCCCGCCTCGTAAACCGTGGCCGAGCCGAGTCGCGCAAGCTCGCTGATCGTGCTTTCGGTGGCCCGCTGGCCACCGTCAGCCCAAGCCTCACTCACAGTTCGCTCACCACCTGCGGGATCACGCGCTGAAAGGCCTCCGCCTGGCGCACCTCCTGGATGCCGGTGGCGCGGCGCGCGTGGTTGGCGCGATGCTCGGCACGCTGCACGTAGTAGGTCTGCAGGGGGGCTTGAGCCTTCATGTGCGCCATCGCCGCCTGCTTCTTGGCGAACACCGAGGTGATGTCGACAAACGTAGTCGGCGTGAAGTTGCAGAGCTCCGGTTGATGGGGCTCGAACAGGAACAGCGCTGGCGGCCGCACCGTCTTGAACGCGCTCTGCACACCAGCGCCGGCGGCCAGCGAGCGGGCGCGATCTACCGCGTGGTAAGCGACCGGGTGGTCTGGGTTGAAGGGATCGGTGTCGGTGTGCGTGACGAGCACGTCGGGTGCGAACTCGCGGATCGTCTCGGCGATCAGCTTGAGCTCGTCGCCGCCGATCTGCAGCGGGTAATCACCGAGGTCAAGCGCCCTGAAGCTCGCTCCGAGCTCGGCGGCGGCCGCCTGCGCCTCGGCATGGCGGATCTTCTTGACGTTCTCGATCGTCTGGGGGTGGGCGGGATCCGAATCCTTCCAGAGCTCGCCCGACTCGCCGCGCTCGCCGTAGGAGAGCGCGACGACCTCGGCGACGCCGCCGAGCTCGACCGCCTTGGCGATCGCGCCACCGGCGCGCCAGACGAAATCGGCCGAGTGCGCGCCGATGACCTGGATACGCCGGCTCACCGCGCTTCTCCCGCGAGCCTGCGTGTGTTGGTGACGGTCATCGTGTGAACCTCCTCCTCGCTGAAACCGGCTTCGAGGAACTTATCGGCGAACAGCGCCAGACCGTCCTCGACCGGCGGGTTGAACACCTGGCCCAGATCCGTTGAGAGCACGTTGTTCTCGGCGCCGGTGGCGCGCACTCCATCAAACACGTGCTCCCACGTCGTCTTGCCCGTGTACGGCGTGGTGAAGCAGCGCTCCAGCAACGCGCCACGGCGCGCCAGCTCGGCCTGGTCCTCGAGACTCAGGTTCTGCGACGGGAACTCCGGATGCGTGACCACCACGTCACCGATCCCGGCCGCGAGCGCACCGTCGACGACGGCAAAGATCTCGTTGCGGGCGAGGTGACCGGTCGCCAGCACCAGCTGGTGGCGGGCGGCGACCTCGATGACGTCCCCGACGGTTGAGAGCAGCTTGCCGTCGTGGGCGAGCACGGCCACCGGTTCGGGCTCGACCCCGGCCTCGCGCAGCGACACCTCGAACTTCATCCACACCGGCATCGGCGCGCCGGGCGCGAAGCTGTGAACCTCCTCCATCTCGCCCGTCGAGTTGACGGTCGGCATCCACACGGTGCGCGCGCCCTCGCGCGCGGCGACCTCGACGGCCAGCGCATTCATGCCACCGACCGCCTGATTGAGCACGATCGCCCCGATCGCCCGCACCCCTGGCACGGCCGCGTTCACCGTGCGAGCACGCTCCGCCGTCGAGTTGTAGTGCGACTTCATCTGGAAGCCGGCGAGTCCCAACTCGAGGCAACGGCGCGCGAGGCCGATGTCATCAATGATCCGCGGCACGAAGTCCGGATCGACGTGGACATGCATGTCGTAGCCCCCACCGACGAGGAGGCGGGCGCGCTCGCTGGGAGTCGGATGGGTGGTCATGATCCGAAGTTACCGAACCCTGCATGCAGCGGAGGGCCTCGGTACACAATATCCGACCGCTTGACGGCTTTCCCCGCTCGTACTCGATGCCCTCGGCGATGATCAGCAGTCCGTGGGCACGGACCACGGCGCACAGACCGCGCGCGCCGGTGCCTGAACCGCTGGAAGCGTTGCTCAGCGGCTGAGGTCGGTCAGGCTCGTGACGATCGTCAGCAGCGCTCGGCGGTCGGCTTCGCCTGCCGCATCGAGCGCGCGGCGGAGCGCGTGGAGCGCGTCAGAGGATTCGTCGCTGGGCTGCACACGAGCGTCCAGAACGAGCTGCAGGACCGACGCGGCGTGATCCGCCAGCGTCGCGAGGACACGCATCTCGGCGATGCCGACACTTGCCGAGGCCGACTGATCGAGCAGGCTGAGCACGCCGAGCGCGTGTCCGTGGCTGAGCAGCGGGAAGACCGTGACCGCCGACGGGACGAAGCCGGTGGATTCGGCCACATCTCTGGCAAAGCGCGGATCTCGGCTTGCGTCCGCCACGGAGATCGGTTCCTCGCTGGCGATTGACCAGCCGGCGAGGCCCGTCGTCGCCGGCAGCCGTCGCCCGGGCAGCGTAGCCGCGCCCTCGCCCGCGACCGCTTCGAACACGAGCTCGCGGGTCGACGGGTCGTGACTCATGATCGAGCAGGCGCGCGCCGCGAATGTCGCGCGGGCGAGCTCGACGACCGATTGCAGCAGTCGTTGCTGGCCGGCGGCGTTGGCCAGCGCGCTCACGGCTTCGCCTCGCCGAGCGCATCCGGCGTAGCGCTCCGCAGCGAGGTCTCGTTGCAGGAGGCGGCGCGCATCACGGCCTTCAGCTCGGAGGGACTCAGATCACGATGCTTGGAGAGGATCAGCGCGCCGATCCCTGTGATGTGTGGCGCCGCGAACGAGTTGCCGGTGGCGACGATCGTCGAGCCGTCGGACCATGCGAGCTCGAGGTCGACGCCGGGGGCGACGAACTCGACCGGCGGGCTCGGATTCACGTAGTACTCGAATGGGTCGCGGCCATCGTGGCTGCCCACCGACAGCACCGAGGAGAAACGCCACGGATAGGAGTCAACCGGCATGTTGTGCGCCGAGGCCACGATCTTGACGTTACGGAAGTACGCAAGGTCGGCGAGTTCTCGCAGCTGTGCGGCGACGTGTTGCTTGGTCGTCGACAGGCTCAGGTTGATCAGGTCAAACCGCTGGTCGATCGCCCAGCTCAGCCCACGAACCAGCACATCCCCGGTGCCGGTGAGCTCGCCGCCGAGCACGCGCATCGAGTGAATCTCGCAGTCCGGCGCCTGGCTGCGGATGATCCCTGCGCAGGCCGTTCCATGTCCGAACAGGTCACCCTCGTGGTCGGTCTCGACGCGCAGCTCGCCCTCCGTGACGGTGACCGCGAGACTTCCCTGGATAGCACCCACCCGTGGGTGCGAGGGGTCGATGCCGCTGTCGATGATGCACACCTTTACTCCCGCTCCGCGCGACCCGCCCCACGCCCAGTCTCGAGGGTTGTCGAGTGGCCATACCGCCGGCAGCCGCTCGGTTCGAGCCGCCTCGCGATCGAGCGACCACGCGGGAAGAGTGACGTCGGTTTGGGTCATCGCGTAATCGTAAGGACGTCGCGTCGAAAACTTTCCCCCGGATGGAAGATTTTGCGAGGCTGCCTCGTCCTTCAATCACAAGTGCTGGCGAGGGGTCGGCACAGGAGCTTCAAGGAGTGTTGCTATGAACGAACAGGACAGCACAGTCAACGAAGAAACCCCCGAAGTCGAGGGCCACATCCGCAAGGCTCACACGATGAACGAGGGCCCGCGCGTGCAGTCTCCGGCCGAGGCTCTGGACGCAGCCACCGACGAAGACGGCCCGGACGTGGAAGGCCACAGCCTCCGCAGGTTCTAGGCAGCAGTCCGCGGCTCGTCTCGTACGGGCGATCGGCTACGCGGCCTCTGCGGTCGCGTAGCCTTTTTTTGATGACCACCTCGGACCTCAGTCGGCAGCCCGTCGGTGCGGGCGTGGCCGCGGGGGGCGCGTTGTGCCGGTCGCTCGAGGTCTGCGAGGCGATTGCACTGGAGGCGATCGCGGATCCCTCGCTGCGAAGCGGGGCGGTCTTGCAGGCACGAAGGCTGCGGGCTCGCGCCGAGGAAGCGCTCGAGATCAGCGCTCACACCTACGGCCGCGCACGGCAACAGCTCGAGCTCACCGCTGGCGCTGGAGCTCACGGCGCCGCTCACGAGACGGGTCGTGATGCGACGCTGCGTCGAGCCCTGATCGACGCCGCCGACGGCCTCATCGCGCTGGCCGCGGCCGCCGCCGATGCCGCCGCGCTGGCGGCCGCGCTGACCGAGGCGGTGGAGCCGAGCCGGCGGCCGGACGCCGCCGGCATGGCGGAGCTCTCGTTGGGGGTGGCGCGCTGCCTCGACCACCTCGTCCAGGCCAACCTCGCGTTGAAGCGCGTTGACGAACGTCGTGATCGCGTCGCCGGACTCGTCATGGCCGCCGAGCAGGCGGCCGTCGCGGCCCGCGCAGCCGTCGTCGAAGACTGAGTTGCGATCGTACCGCCGCAGCTCAGGCGAACTCGGCGCGCAATGCCCCGAGCAGGGCCGGGCTCGTTGACAAACCGGCCTCGGCGACGGCCGACTCCGGACTCTCGGCAAAGCGCGAACGGAAGACCGGGCTGGCGATCAGCTGCTCGATCGACTCGAGCGCCCCCAGAGTGGCCGGGATCAGCGCAGCCGCGTCGATCCACGCCTGCGGCGGCTCAGCGGTCATGCGCAGCGCCTGACCCAGGCGTTCATCATCGTCGATGCGGTCACTCATGTTGTTAGGGACGCGCGGCAGCCGTGTTTTCTTCCATCATTTGGTCACGCAACATCGCCAGCGCTCGCGAGACGCGGCTGGCGATCGTGCCCGCCGGGATCGAGAGCTCTTCGGCGATCGTCCGGTAGCTCTGATCCTCGACGAAGAAGCGCTCGAGTATCTCCCGCTGCAGTTTCGGGAGCTTGCCGAGCGCCAGGCGCACTGACATCGCCTCCACGACCTGCTCGTAGGCTTCGTCGTATGAGCCCTCGTCGAGCAGGCCGTCGTCGGCAAGTTCGTGCCGGCGCAGGCGGATCAGGTCGACCGCGACATTGCGCGTCACCTGTGCGATCCACCCCGGCAACGCCCGATCCTCGCGCAGCTGCCCGAGGTTGACATAGAGCCGCGTGAACACCTCCTGGAAGGCGTCCTCGGCGTCGTGGGCGGCGAGGCGATAGGCACCCCGCAGAATCCCGTTGACCAGGCCGGCATGGTCCCGAACCACCGCGGCCCATGCCTCTCTGTCGCCGGAGCGACAGCAACTCACCCGGTCCATCCTAGGTCCGGGCCCGAGCGGATCCGGTCGGGTCGCTGTGCAGTTCGCGGCGCGAGCCCGAACTCATCGCCAACCACGTGATAGCGCCACAGGAAGTACCGACCATCAAAGCCCCCACCGGCCTAACCGTTACCGACCCCCAGTGCGCGCAGTCTAACCGGCTCGCAGCGCGGCGGTGAGGATCGGTGATGCGTACGATGCTTGCGATGTCGATGGACTGCACCTACCGCCTGCGTATCCCGCACCAGGCGGGACAGCTCGCGCGGGTCGCTCTGAAGATCAGCGACGAGGGTGGGTTGATCGGCGACGTTCACACGATCACCGTCGCGCGCCTCGAGGCGATCCGCGAGATCACGGTCGAGCTACGTGACAAGGAGCACGCCGACAGCCTCGCGCTGGCGCTCGGGGAGCTGCCCGGCGTGCACGTCGTCTGGTACCACGACCGCGCCTTCATCGCCCACGTGGGCGGCAAGCTCGAGACACGGTCGCGCCGGCCTGTCACCACCAACCAGGAGGTGCGCGACGTGTACACGCCCGGTGTCGCGCGCGTCTCCGAGGCGATCCACGAGTACCCGCAGCTGGCACGGCGCTTCACGATGATCGGGCGCAGCGTCGCGATCTGCACCAACGGCAGCCGCGTGCTGGGGCTCGGTGACATCGGGCCGGTGGCGGCGATGCCGGTGATGGAGGGCAAGGCGATGTTCTATTCGCAGTTCGTGGACATCTCGGCCGTGCCGATCCTGATCGACACCAAGGACGTCGACGAGTTCGTCGAGACCGTGATCCGGATCGCGCCGGGCTTCGGCGGCATCCACCTCGAGGACATCGCGACCCCCGCCTGCTTCGAGATCGAGCGCCGCCTGATCGAAGCGCTGCCGCAGCCGGTCATGCACGACGACGTCCACGGCACCGCCGTCGTCACGCTGGCGGCGCTGATCGCCGCCTGCCGCCAGGCCGGCATCCGGCTCGACGAGGCCGTCGTCGGGCAGATCGGGCTCGGCGCCGCGGGCTTCGGGATCGCGACGTTGATCCACGACGCCGGTGTCAGGCGGGTGCTCGCCTCCGACCCCAACGCGGCGGCGCAGGAGCATGCGCGCGCCCGCGGGATCGAGATCACCGACATCGACACGCTCATGCGTGAGGCCGATGTCGTGGTCGCAACCAGCGGCAAGCCCGGTCTGATCAAGGCCGAGATGGTGCGCAGGGGGCAGGTGATCTTCGCGCTCACCAACCCCGCGGCCGAGATCGACCCCGACGCCGCGCTCGCCGCGGGCGCCGCGTTCGCCGCCGATGGCACCAGCATCAACAATGTGCTCGGCTACCCCGGCATCTTCAAGGGCGCACTGCTCGCCGGCGCCAGTGAGATCAACCTCGAGATGAAGCGCGCGGCGGCCTGGGCGCTCGCGGGCCTGACGGTCTCCTCGGAGCTGATCCCCGAGGTGCTCGACCGCAAGGTGCACGAGGTCGTCAGCGAGGCGGTGCGCCAGGCGGCCGTCGAGAGCGGCGTCGCCGATCCCGAGCGGATCAGCTCCGAGTACTAGTCACGGCACTGGTCGCGCCGCCACCGGCGGCGCGCAGAGCCGAGCACCTCGTTCCGTATCGTTCGGAGCTATGAGAGCGGTCAGATTCGATCAATACGGAGATCGCGATGTTCTCTACATCGCAGATCTGGAGGTGCCCCAGCCGGCGCCCGGCGAGGCGCTCGTGCAGGTGAGAGCGGCGTCGATCAACCCCGGCGAGGCGAGCATCCGCAAGGGCTTGCTGGACGCACGCTGGCCCGCGAGCTTCCCTTCGGGACAGGGGACCGACCTGGCCGGGGTCGTGACGGCCGTCGGCGACGGCATCACCGAGTTCGCACCCGGCGACGAGGTGCTCGGCTGGTCATGGGCTCGCTCCAGCCAGGCCGAGTACGCGACCGTGCCCGTGACGCAGCTCGTCGCCAAGCCGGCGGCGCTCAGCTGGGAGGTGGCGGGGTCGCTCAACGTAGCGGGCTCGACCGCCTGGGCGGCCGTCGAGGCCGTCGATCCGAAGCCGGGTGAGAACGTTGTCGTCTCGGCGGGCGCCGGCGGGGTCGGCTCGATCGCGGTGCAGCTGGTGCGCATCCGCGGGGCGAACGTGGTCGGGATCGCGTCGCAGGCGAACCATCCGTGGCTGCTCGCACGCGGCGTCACCCCGGTCGCTTACGGCGACGACCTGGAGGCCCGCGTCCGTGCGGCGGCGCCGGGCGGCGTCGACGCCTTCATCGACACATTCGGGCCCGAGTACGTCGAGCTCGCGCTCGCGCTCGGCGTCAGCCCGCAGCGGATCGACACGGTCACCTCGTTCGAGCGCGCCGCTGAGATCGGAGCAAGGACCGCGGGCAGCGCCGACGGCTCGACCACGGAGGCGATGACCGCGCTGGCCGAACTTGCCGCCACCGGTCGGCTGGAGGTACCGATCGCGGCGACCTATCCGCTCGAGCGTGTGCAGGACGCCTTTGCCGAGCTCGAGCAGCGGCATACACGCGGCAAGATCGTGCTGATCCCCTGAAGGGCCGCTCAGCTCACTGACTCAAGAGCAGTGTCCGGGTCGGTCAGCTTGGCCAGGTCGACGTGCGTGCGCGAGCGAATCAGCTCCTGGACGTGCTCGTTGACGTCCCAGACGTTGACGTTCATCCCCGCCGTCACGATCCCGTCCCGCAGCCAGAAGGCGATGAACTCGCCGCCCTCGCGGTCACCGCGGAAGACGACCCGATCGTCCGGCGCCGGCAGCCCCGAGTACTCCATGCCGACGTCGTACTGGTCCGAGAAGAAGTAGGGGAGATCTTTGTACGAACGCTCGCTCCCGAGCATCGCGCGCGCCGCCGCCGGGCCCTGGTTCAGCGCGTTTGACCAGTGCTCGACGCGCACGCGCCGTTCGTAGAACGGGTGCAGGTGATTGGCCACGTCGCCGGCGACGAAGACGTCCGCCGCCGATGTCTGCAGCCGCTCGTCGGCGAGGATGCCGTTGTCGGTGTCGAGCCCGGCCCGCTGGCCGAGCTCGACGTTGGGCGTCGCCCCCGCGCCGATGACGACGAAGTCGCACTCGACCACGCGGCCGGACGCCGTGCGCACGCGCTGCACAGCCGAGGTGTCGCCCTCGAAGGCGGCCAGGCCGTCGCCGAGCACCAGCTCGACGCCGTGGCCCGCGTGGACACCCCGGTAGAACTCGCCGAGCTCGCGTCCGAGCACCTGCAGGGGCAGCTCCTGGTCTGAGATCAGCGTTACGTCGAGGCCCTTCTGACGCGCGCTCGCGGCGATTTCGCAGCCGATCCAGCCGCTGCCGATCACGGCGACGTGGCCGCCGGCGTCGAGCCGCGTGCGGATCGCCTCGCTGTCGGCGATCGTGCGCAGGTAGTGGATGCCGTCGAGCTCCGCACCGGGGAGCCGCAGTTGCCGCGGGCTGGATCCGGTCGCGATCAGCAGCGCGTCGAAGCTGATGTCGGCGCCGTGGCGCTCGAGCTGCACCCGCTTGGCGTGCGGGTCGATCGCGGTGACAGCGTGCCCGAGCAGCAGCTCGATCTCCTTGTCCGCGTAGAACGACTCGCCCTCGACGAACAGAGCCTCGCGCTCCGATTCGCCGCGCAGGTAGTCCTTGCTCAGCGGCGGCCGCTCGTAGGGGAGCTCCGATTCGCGGCCGATCAGCAGCACGCGTCCGCCGAAGCCGTGCTTGCGCAGTTCGATTGCCGCCTTGGCGCCCGCAAGACTGGCACCGACGATCACAAAGGTTCGCTCGCTCATGAGGTACTTCTACCCGACTGGCGGCCTGGCCGTGCGTAACGTTGCGGCGGGCGGGTGCAATGTAGTTGGTAATGGATGCAAACCACGCACACCAATCAGACGCCGATCTCGTCGCCAGATCGCGCCGGGACGCGTCGGCGTTCGGGGAGCTCTACCAACGGCACGCAGCCGCGATCTATCGCTACCACTGCCGCTGTGCGCGCGACGCTGACGCCGCTCACGACCTGACGGCCGAGACGTTCGCGCAGGCCTGGCTCACCCGCGCCCGCTTCCGTGACGAGGCGGGCGGCTCGGCGGCTCCGTGGCTCTACGGGATCGCGCGCAACGTCGTGTTGATGTCCGTCAGGCGCCGGCGGATCGAGCAGGCGGGGCTCGAGCGCCTGGGAATGTTCGGCGATGCAGCCGCGCTCAGCGGCGTCGAGCACCAGCCCGACGACTCGTGGCTGGCCGAGCTCGAGGCGGCGCTCGATGAGCTGCCTGCGGCCCAGCGTGAGGCCGTGCGCCTGCGCTTCGACGCCGATCTCGCCTACGACCAGTTGGCGGTCGCGCTGGAGACCTCCCCACAGGCGGCCCGCGTGCGCGTGCATCGCGCGCTCACCACGCTGCGCTCCCGCCTCAACCAATCGACCCAGTAAGGAATCTGATCAAGATGACATCCGACACGCACATTCCGGACCGTCTCGCGCAGCTGGGCGAGTCGCTCGATCGCGCCGTTCGGGCGGACCTGGCAACGCACGCGAGCGTGCACCGCCGCGCGCGGAGCCAGCGCGCCCGCCATCCGCGCCGGATGGTGCTCGCGGCCGCGCTCACGGTCGTGCTCGTTCCCGCAGCGGCGTTCGCCGCGACGGAGCTGCTCACGACCGGCCAGGTCGCCGCCAGCCTGCCGCAGGGCACCAAGGCACTGATCGGCACTGACCCCAGTTGCACGGTCGTGACCGCAAACGTCGAGTACCACTGCGTGCTCGCGCACGCGCCCGGCACCGGGGGCCCGAATCCGGTTGCCCCGGGCGACAGGATCTCCTCACCGATGAGCTCAGACGGCAGCTCGGTCTCGAAGCCGGGCGCGGGCCAGAGCTCGAGCGCGGACGCGACCAGCCCCGCGCAGCTCGCCGCGACGAACTGGACCGGAACGGTCGAGCCCACGGTCGACGCCGGCAAGCACGTCAACGGCGGCTGCCGCTCAGAGAACTCCGCCGGCACCGATTGGGAGTGCTACATCGGTCAGGCGGCGGTGCAGCAGGAAATCATCGGCGCCGGATTCCTCGGGCAGTCCGCGCCCGCGCGCGGCGTCGGCTGACCCCCGGCCGTCGCCAGCTTTGCCGCAGCGCGCGCCGACCGGCGCGCGCTGCGGCATTTCCGGAATCAGGCGTCCGTGCTCGAGCCCACGTTGGGCACAGCACCCGTCTCCGCCTGGACCGTGGCGATCGCCTGATGGAGTGCGTCGCTGTCCGGGCGCGGCCCCTCGATGTCCAGGAACCAGATCCGGCTCGCGGCGCTGAAGCGGTTCGGGCGGCCCTTCGGCACCAATCCAAAGCGGGTGATCGCGCGCTGGCGCCCGGTGAGGTCCGAGTAGAGCAGCTCGACCGTGATCGGCTGGTCCTGCTCGATGGCAGTTGCCAGCGCCGCACGCATGGGATCGTCGCGGTTGCGCAGAGCGCCCTGCCACATGCCGATGTCACCCCCGGCGACGTAGAGGTCGCGCGACTGCGTGCGGAAGTCCTCGTCGGGCATGTGCGCCGGCATCTGGCTCGTGAGCGTCTGGCCGGCGCGTACCGCCCAGCCCTGACAGACACCGATCCCGTTGCCGACGTTGCGCAGGCTGATCGCGAGGTAGACATGCCCATTTTCGAGATCCGCGTGCGCGTACCCGCCCGCGACCCGGATCCAATGCCCGTCTGAGTAGGTCAGCGTCTGCTCGGGGTCGTCTGGGCGCGAGGGCACGAAGATCGGCCGGCGCTGTTCCTGCAGCGCGACCTCGGCGATCAGCGCCGAGCGGTTGGAGGAGCGCACGGCGGCAAAGGTGGCCACCGCCAGCACCAGCGTGCCCAGCGCCGTCGCGAGCGAGGAGAGTGTGGCCCAGTCGGTGGCTAGCTCGAGCATGGTTCGGCGGAATTCTGAGCTATTTGCGCTTGGTTGGCGGCGGCTGGGGGGTTAACAGAACGCCGCTCAGGCCTCTATTGAGTGTGAGTGGTGGCGAGAAGCGCGGAAGCAGTGCACGAAATACGTCAGATCTGAAGCAAAACGTGCATCGCTTCGCGGCTCGACAAGGTGGTCACATCACGCGCGAACAGTTGCTCGCTGCCGGGATTTCGCAACGGACGCTCGACCGGTGGGTTGCAACGAAGCAGCTCATCCGCGTCCACCGCGGCGTCTACGCCGTAGGCCACCTTCAGAGCAACCCCATCGACGCCGCCCACGCCGCGCTGCTCGCTGGTGGTGACCGGTCAGCCCTCTCCGGTGGATGTGGGCTGGTCCTCTGGGGTGTCTGGCGCAAATGGCCGAAGCGCCTCGAGATTGTGACCGCGGCCAAGGGCCGGCCGCCTGGACTGCTCGTCCATCACTCCGCGACCCTGCTCAACCGCGACATCACAACCGTCCAGGGCCTGCGTGTGACGAGCCCTGCACGCACGCTGCTCGACACTGCCGCGCGTCTCAAACCCAGGCAGCTCACGCGTGCGGTCAACGACCTGCGGCTGCGGAAGCTGCTGAAGCTCGAGGACCTCACCGACATCCTCGAGCGCAACCCGAAGCACGCTGCCGTGATTCTTCTCAAGCCGCACCTCGAGTTCGCGCAGCCCGAACCCACCCGCTCCATGCTCGAGGACATGTTCCTGCCGGTGCTGCGCAAGCACGGTCTCCCGACGCCACGGATCAACGTTCATGTCGCCGGCGAGCGAGTCGACGCGTACTTCCCCGACCACGCGCTCGTCGTCGAGCTCGACGGCTGGGGCTCGCACGGAACGAGGGCGGCCTTCCTCGACGACCGCCGTCGCGACTTCAAGATCCTGCTCGAGACCGGTATGCCGACCGTGCGGATTCCTTGGGACGACGTCAACGACGCCACGATCGTGAGACTCGGCCAGCTCCTCGAACAGCGCCGACACGAGCTCGAGCGAGCAAGGGGCTTGCGGAGCTCGGACCCTCGAAGCCTGCCTCGCGAGCGATGACGCCCGTGAATGGTCCTGACTCGCGTCGCTTGACACGCTGATAACCTACAACCAAATGGTTGTAGATCCGCTTTCGAGCGACGCGTTCTCAGAGGTCGAGGCCGACCGCGTATTCCATGCGCTGGCCGATTCGACGCGGCGCGACATCCTCACCCGCGCGATCCAGTGTGAGCAGTCGGTGTCGGCGCTGGCGCGTCACTACGAGATCAGTCTCACGGCCGTCCAGAAGCACGTCATGGTGCTCGAGCGCGCCGCGCTCGTCACCAAGAACAGACGCGGGAGGGAGCAACTAGTGGTCGCTAACCCCGACACGTTGCGCCGGGCGAATACGTTGCTCGAAGCCTTTGAGCAGCTGTGGATCGACCGTGCCAACCGCATCGCCGAGATCCTCACCGAGGAAGGAGAAGCACGATGACCGTCATCAGCAGCAACACCAACGCCGAGCAGCTCACGCTCGATCTGGTCGCCGAATTCGACGCCGCGCCCGAGCAGGTCTGGGACGTCTGGCAGAACCCGCGCAAGCTCGAGCGCTGGTGGGGACCCCCCGGATATCCGGCGACCTTCACCCGCCATGAGTTCGCGGTCGGCGGGCAGTCCCGCTACCACATGACCGGCCCGGAGGGCGAGAAGCACTTCGGCTGGTGGCGGATCGAGGCACTGGAGGATCCGCGTCGCCTGGAGTTCGCCAACGGCTTCGCCGGTGACGACGGCGAGCCGGTCCCGGGCCTCCCGCCGGCCGGCGGGATCGTCGAGCTCGAGGCGGCCGGCGGCGGTACGCGCATGCTCGTGCGCACGCAGTTCGTCGACGTCGAGCAGATGGAGCGCATGCTCGCAATGGGCATGCAGGAGGGCATGGGCATGGCGGTCGGGCAGATCGACGGATTGCTGCGCGAGGCTGTCGCCGCTTAGTCTTAGTGCACGGGTCCGAAGGCGTGCGTGGCGTGAAGACGCCGCGGGCCGCCAGCGAATTTGCGACTCAGGACAGCAGGAAGGTCGGGACGTTTGGGGGCGAGGATGCCCCCAAACATCCATATCTTCCGCCGGCCCACTCGCGGCGCAGGCTTCGTCAGGTCGCCGCGGCTACGAACGCATGACCGTCAGCTTGGCGTGCATGCCCAGCTGCAGGTGACCCGGCATCGAGCAGTAGAGCTCGTAGTGGCCGGCCTTCAGGTGCCAGGTCGCGTCGCTGATGTGGCCGGGCATCGTGACCTTGACGCGCCCGTCTATCTGTCCGACCATCTGGCCGGCCGCGTTGACGCGCCGGATCATCGTGTCGTGCATGTCCTGACCGCGATTCCAGAGCTCCACGTAGACGGTGCCGGCGGGCACGCTGCTGCGTGAGGGCCACAGCGACCATTCCTGCGCGTTGATCAGCAGGTTCGCCGGGGCGTCCTTCTTCGCGGCCGTGGCGACACCGTCGCCGGCGGCGATCGCCAGCAGCGTGTACACGACGGTTGCGGCCACACGTCTCATGCGAGCAGTTGGTAGCGCGGGAAGCGCGCGGCCGCGGGGATGATCGCCCCGGCGTCGTGGTCGAACCACTGCTCGAGCAGCGACGCGTAGACGCCGCGGAAGTCGACGTTCACCACCTGGTTGCCATTGACGTCGAGCTTGCTGAGGTCCGGGAACTCGCCGATCATGCCGCCGTTGACGCGGCTGCCGATCAGCAGCGAGGTGCCGGCGGCGCCGTGGTCGGTCCCGTCGGAGCCGTTCTCCAGCGCGCGCCGGCCGAACTCCGACCACACGTGGATCAGGACGCGATTGTCGATTCCGCGCGCCTCGAGGTCGGCCTGGAACGCCGCCAGCGAATCGGACACCAGCTGCACGCCGGTGTTGAAGGTGGCGGCCTGGCTCGAGTGCGTGTCGAACTGCACGTCGGTGGTCAGTGCCACGCACTTGAGCGGGACTCCGGCGGCGATCATCGACGCCAGTCCGGAGAGCCGCGAGGGAAGGTCGTCGTTGGTCGAGCTCGGATACGAGACGCTCGAGCCGTAGACGGCGCCGGGGTTGGTCTGTGTGCTCGAGTTGCTCTGGTCCTTTGACCACGGTTTCAGCGTGCGCCGCACCACTCCGACCTCGGACGCGGCGCTCGCCACCTGCCTTATCGCCGCGTCGGCGGAGTGGCGCTGGCGGTCACCGAGTGCCGAGGCGCACTCGAGTGTCCATTCCTGAACGTCGCCCCAGACGCCGTTCACCCACACGGCGAAGTTGTTGGGCTGATCGATCGCGGCGATCGGATTCTTGGCGGTGGCGATGGTGGGATTCATCTGGCCGTCGAGAGAAAGGCCCTGGAAGGGGTTGGTGGAATCGCCGGCCAGGTCGAGGTAGCGGCCGAGCCAGCCGGTGGTCAGCGACGCGTCGGTGGTCCCCACCTCCCAGTAGTGGCGTGAGGTGAAGTGCGACATGTCCTCGTCGGCGTAGCCGATGCCCGGGAAGACCAGCACCTTGCCCTGGTTGTGCAGGTTGGCGATCGACTGGGCCGCCGGATGCCAGGTCAGGCCCGTGTCCTCGCGGAGCGCCACCCCGGACCCCGGCGCGACCGCGAGCGTCGGGCGCAGCTTCTCGTAAAGCGGATCTCCGGCAGGGGCGAGCAGCGAGAGCGAGTCGAGCCCGCCCTGCAGGAACAGCGAAATCAGGATCGGGCTGTTTGTCGGCCGCAGCGTCGCCGCGCGCGCGATTCCGTCGCCGAGCATGCTGTCGGTCAGGCCCGCACGGCCCGCGCCGTAGACGAGCGCGAGGCCGCCGACGGCACCGGCGATGAAGCGCCGGCGATCGACGCCGACTCCGGCGGGGATCGGCATGCGCGAGTCCCACTCGCGCTCGACCGGACGCGTGGCGCCGGCCAGCGCCCGCCGGATCGCCTGCGAGCGGGTGAACCCGTCGCAGTGGTTCACGGGGCGTGGCGTACGTGGGTCGGGGGCATCGCTCATGCGGTCATCCAGTCAGGGCCCATCGGGACCAGCGCGCGCAACGCGTTCTGGCGCAGATTGCGGAACTCGACCTGTTCCCACTTCTGGTTCTGCCCGTGCTGGATCCGGCGGCCGAGCTCCAGCAGCTGCTCGCGCGCGACGCTGGAGAGCGGTTGCCCGCCCCAGAACGCGATCGCGTGGTCGTAGGCGTCCGACGGGTTCTCCTCGATCCCGAACGGATACTTCTTGCCCTCGAGCGTCTGCTTGCCAAGCGCGGTGTTGACGGCCTCCAGTCGCCCCGCCCAACGGGCCGTGTCGAGCCACTGGGCGTAGTTCCATCCGGCGACGTTGGGCGGCTGGAACAGGACCTGGCCCGTGAGGCTCGCGATCCAAGCCCAATCTGTGGTGATGATCGATTGGCTGCTCGCACGCAGCATCCCGGCGGTCCACACGATCGGCGGCGTCACCAGGCGTGGTCCCTCGTAGAAGGACGGGTGGCGGAGAATCGCCTCGACGATCGGACGGATCTCGAAGCCCCCGCTGACGTACACTGTCTGGAGCTCGCGAGCCGTGCGCTTGGGCAGCTCGGCTCCGACGAGATACCCCCACAGCTTCTCCACGAAGAACGAGGCGTGGGTGTGGTGGCGAACCGCCAGAGTGACGCTGTCCTTCCAGTCGAAGCGCCCGACGTGCCCGAGCACCCTCTTGACGCCGCCGTCGTGTAACTCCGGCTCGAAGCGGAAGTTGACAGGCCCGCGCGTGTCGTTCCAGTCGTTGGTCCAACCGGTCAGCGCACGCGCGTTCTGATGGACGTCGTCCTGACCGTAGCCGCGCCCCTGTCCGAGCGTGAACAGCTCGAACATCTCACGGCCGTAGTTCTCATTCGGTGAGTACTTGTTGTTGGTGTTGCCGTTCAGCCACAGCAACATCGCCGGGTCGATCGTTACGTCCGCCAGCAGCTGCTTGAAGTTGCCCAGCGCATTGCGGCGGAGGGTCCAGTTCTGGTTGATCATCAGCCGCGCGTTCGAGGCCTGCTCGGAGGTCGCGAACCAGCTGTGCCAGATCAGCGTCATCCGCTCGATCAACGGGTGGGTGCAGCGAACCATGCGATCGAGCCACCAGCAGTGGTCATCACCCCACACGTTGATCGGATCGAGCGGGCGCCCCTTGTCGTCGTGCGGCGCTCTGCCGATCAGCTCGGCCTTGCCCGCGGGGCGGGTGAGCGCGGCAACGGCCGCGTCCATACCGAGCCTCGCAAAGCGCTCCGCCTCACCCGGCTTCGGGCCGAAACCGGCACGCCAAAGCAACCTGGTGGCCTGCTCCTCTGCGAACGGCCCCTGGTAGCTGGCGGTCGGTGATGGTCCCAGCACGCTCACTGCTGCAGCATCTTTCGGCAGCTATCTGCCCGATCTCGAGCGATCGTCAACCCAGTGGTCGCTTGTACGAGCGTGTCGGACCGATCATGCTTGCTGCAAGCAGCGATTCTAAGCTTCTTACAGCGGGCTTACGCCTCGCTGGTGTCCTTTACATCGGCTATATGAAAGGAACCACGATGAAGTCAAGAACCCTCACCAACGTCGGCCTCGGCGCTGCTGCCGCTGCGGCGCTCACGCCGGTGGCGCTGCCCGCGACCGCCGCCGCCGCCACGACCAAGACCTACAAGGGCGCGCTGGAGCGCACGTACTACAGCAACGTGCAGGTGACGATCACGGTCACGGGCAGGAAGATCAAGACGCTGGGCGTGAGCGCGAACCCGCAGGACCAGCAGTCCTACGAGCGCGAGTCCTACGCGCTGCCGCTGCTGCGCAGGGAGGCGCTGAAGGCGCAGAGCTACAAGATCCACTCGATCAGTGGCGTGACCACGACAAGCCAGGCGTTCATCGCTTCGCTGTACTCGGCGATGGGTCACGCTCACCTGCTTTGAGCCGGGGCCGGTTCCCTCCGCTGGGTCCGCACAGCTCGCACACGCCGATCGCACCGGCGCCGTCGAGCTTTCTTCCGACGACCCGCGGCGGCCTGCGTCACGTCGAGGACTTGATGGGCATGCCCTGGATCTTCGACATCTGCGACGCGTCGGTAGGACTCGAGGCGCTGCGGGCGGTGGTCCAGTGGCTGAACTGGGTCGATGCGACCTTCTCCACTTATCGCGCGGACAGCGAGATCAGCAGGCTCAACCGCGGTGAGCTGACCCGCGAGCAGCTGCACCCGAATGTCCGCGAGGTACTCGAGCGTTGCGAGCAGTTGCGGCGCGAGACGGGTGGCTACTTCGACGTCGCCGCGCCGTACCGCGCGCGGACCGCGCCGGCGACCGGTGATGGCGGCCCCGGATCGGTCGAGCCGTCGGGCCTCGTCAAGGGCTGGGCGATCGCCCGCGCGGCGCAGCAGCTGCGCGATGCGGGGGCACAGAACTTCTCGGTCAACGCGGGCGGAGACGCGCTGCTGTGCGGCCACCCCGAAGGCGACGACCGCTGGCGGCTCGGGATCCTCCATCCACGCTCCCCACGCGACATAGCGCTGACGCTCGGCCTGCGCGATCTGGCGATCGCCACCTCGGGCGCTTACGAGCGCGGCGCTCACATCGTCGACCCGCTCGGCACGGCCGCTCCCTCGGGGCTGCTGTCGGTGACGATCGTCGGGCCCGACGTCGCCACCGCCGATGGCTACGCCACCGCCGCCTTCGCGATGGGCGCGATCGGCGCCGCCAGGTTCTGCTCCGGCCTCGACGGCTATGACGCTGTCCTGATCCGCGACGACGATACGGTCGTCACGACCAGCGGCATCGATCAGCTCCGCTGCCCATAGGCGCTCGCTCGGCTGCTGCGATCTGTCGCCTGTGCCGCTCTGCTGACAAAGTGACGCTGATGCCAACGGTCAGCGTTGACGGCCTACGGATGTACTACGAGCTCGCGGGCACGGGCCAGTCACTCGTGCTGATCGCCGGGCTCGGACTCGATCTCTCGGAGTGCGGTCAGCTGATCGACGCGCTCGCCACTCGCTACCGCGTGCTCGCCTTCGACAACCGCGGCGCCGGGCGTACGGACAAGCCGGACGAGCCTTACACCGTCGCGCAGATGGCCGCAGACACGGCCGGCTTGATGCAGGCGCTAGGTATTGAGCGCGCGCACGTCGTGGGGATGTCGCTCGGCGGACGGATCGCCCTGGACCTGGCGCTCGCGCATCCCGAGCGCGTGCGCAGCCTGATCCTGGTGTCGACCTCGGCACGGGTCGAGCGGCGCTGGACAATCGGGCTGCTGGGGCTGGTGTCGCTGGTCCTCCCCGGCCACTACCCGCAACCGCGCTATGCGTTCAAGCGGCAGCGCGCGGCGAGCGTCGGCTACGACCGCACCGGCGATCTCGCGGAGCTGCGCGTGCCAACGCTGGTCGTCCATGGGCGCCGCGATCGCATCGTTTCCTACAGGCTGGCGGAGGACATGGCGGCGGGCATCCCGGGCGCATGCCTCGATCTGGTCCAGGGCGGCCACATCTATCCGCTCTCCAGGAGCGCGCGGTTCGTCGAGCAGATCGCCGCCTTCATCGGTGGATTCTGAGCGCGAGCTCAGCCCTGGCCTTCGGCGCCGCGCGAGCGCGTGCCGTGGAGCCTGTCGGGGTCCATCGCCTGGTCTGCGCGCTGCAGCAGGGTCTCGACATCGTCATGGTCGTCGGTGACCACCGCTCCGACGCGCTCACCGTCAGTCGCGGTTCGAAGCCGTCTGCCGCGCTATGCCGCTTCTGCGGCAGCCGGCTGAAATCCCGGCCGGCGATCTCGGCGACGACGGCGAATTCATCGCCCCAGAGGCGACCCACGGTGTCCTCGCTGCGGACGCACTCGCGCAAACGTCGCGACACCCATTGCCGCGCCGCGTCCGCATCCGTGCCCGTGGGCGTCGTTGGTCGTCTTGAAATCGTCCAGGTCGATCACCGCTGCAATCACCCGAGTCCCGCGGCGACGGCGGCGGGAGAGCGCCTGTGCCAGACGGTTGTCGAAGATCACGCGGTTGACCGCCCGGTGAGTGGGTCGAGCGTTGCCGCCTTCCCGAGTTGGTCGCGTCCGCATCAGCTCGAGGCGCCAGACGTGTGAGCGCGGTCAGCATTGGGCCACCGATCCGGTCGAGCAGGCCCAGTTCCCCGACGACCGTAAGCCGCCGGCCCTCGGCGTCCACGGCAGGCGCTGCGACTGCTGCGTGATCCTCGACTGTTGCTTCGATCGGTCCCGTGTGCAAGTGATTTCTCTCGGATGGTCGGCGGCGGTGCTCAACCTACCTCAGCCCGCTCGACGAATGGTCAATGGACCGGCGCCTCAGTCGGCGGGCCGCCGATTGGTGATTCCGATCAGACCGAGCACGCCGGAGACGATCGCCAGTGAGGCCGCCAGCAGCATCGCCAGATGGAAGGCGCCGACCGAGGCGTTCACGAGCACCGCGTGCACCTGCTGGCGTGCGGCCGACGCAAAGCCGGCCGGAACGTGAACCTGCAACGCTGCAGCTGCCGCTCGGGCGACGGCCTGACCGCCTCCCAGCGGCGGATGCACTCCGCGCAGCGCATGCTCCACCTGCGAAGAGAAGTGTCCGGCGACGATCGCTCCACCGGCGGCGATTGCGACCAGTCCCGAGACCCGTGAGATCGCGTTGTTTACACCCGAGGCGATCCCTGAATGCGCCGAGGGAGCGGCCGAGAGCACGGTCGAGGTGAGCGGCGCGACGGTGATGCTGAGACCGAGACCGAGCAAAGCCACGCCGGGGAGAACATCGGTGACGTAGGTCGGGTGTGTGCCCAGGCCCAGGAGCAGCAACAGACCGGTACCGGCGATGATTGGTCCGACGCCCATGAACAGCCGTGGCCCGAGGTGATCGGCCAGTGCGCCGAAGCGCCGGGCGAGCAGGAACATCAGGATCGAGATGGGCAGCGTCGCAAGGCCCGCCACCAGTGGCCGGTATCCGCCCACCTGCTGCAGGAACACGACCAGGAAGAACAGCGATACGCTGAGTCCGCCGTAGAGCAGGAAGGTCGTGAGGTTGCCGATCGCGAAGTTGCGCGTGCGGAAGATCGCAAATGGAAGCATCGGGCTGGCGCAGCGGCCCTCCCACCACGCGAAGATCGCGAGCAGCAGGCAGCCGGCTGCCATCGCACCCCCGACACGGGGGTTGCCCCAGCCGTAGGTCGGTTGCTCGATCAGCGCAAAGATCGCCCCCGCGAGTCCCAGCGCGACAAGGCCCCCGCCGACCCAGTCGACGTCCGCGTCGGGGTCGCGCCCGTGCGCCGGTATCGAGCGCGCGAGGCAGAGCGTGACCAGCACGATCGGCAGGTTGATAACGAACACCCACCGCCACGAGGCCGCCTGCACCAGGAGCCCACCGAGCAGTGGCCCGGCGACCGTCGCGATCCCGGTCCAGGCCGTCCAGGTTCCGATCGCGGCCGCGCGCTGACGCTCGGAGAAGGTGTCCATGATCAGCGCCAGGTTGCTCGGGACGAGCAGGGCCGCCGCGATGCCCTGGATGGCGCGCGCCGTGATCAGCAGCGCGGCGTCGGGGGCGATCGCGCAAACCAGCGAAGCCGCACCGAAGCCGCTGACGCCCAGGGCGAAGATCCGGCGGCGCCCGAAGACGTCGCCGAGCGAGCCGCCGACCAGCAGCAGCGCTCCGAGCGTCAGCAGGTAGGCGTCGACCACCCACTCCTGTGTCTGCAGGCCGCCGTGGACGCTGGCGCGGATCGCGGGCAGGGCGACGTTGACGATCGTGCCGTCGAGGAAGGCGGCGGACGAGCCGAGGATGCAGGCAAGCAACGTCAGCCGCTGGCTGCGCGTGTAGCGCTGGCCCGCTGGAGGCGGGCGCTGGGGGTCTTCGAGGGTGGCTGCCATTCAGCTAACCGTACGGAATCGCGCTCCGTGCAATCGTGTCCGCATGCCGCCCTCGATTAGCTTCTTTCCTGGAGCATCTGGTGCCGCCGACTACTGGTCACCGGTGGCCGACCGGCTGCCGGGCGCTTGGCGGGCCAGGCAGCTCAGCTGGCCCGGCGCCGGCACGGTGACACGCGCGCCCGAAGTCAACGGCTACCGGGACCTGGTCGAGCTGGCGGCTGCCGCGTTACCGGATGGTGGCGATGTGGTGGCGCACTCGATGGGTGGGGTGGTCGCGATCGGCCTGGCGCTGGTGCATCCGGCGAAGATCAGGCGCCTCGTGCTCGTAGCGACCTCGGGCGGTCTCGACGTCGGCGCGCTCGGCGGCAGCGACTGGCGTGACGAGTACCGCACCGAGTTCCCGCAGGCTGCCGCGTGGGTCACCGCGGATCACGTGGACCACACGCCCCGGCTTGAGAGCATCGCGCTGCCGGTGTGTCTGATCTGGGGGGACGCCGATCCGATCAGTCCGGTCGTGGTGGGCAGGACGCTGCACGGAATGCTCACGTGCAGCGTGCTTCACGTGCTGGCCGGCGGCACCCATGCGCTCGCGCGGGAGCGACCCGACGAGGTCGCGGCCCTGATCGAGCGACACCTGGGCGACTCAGCGCCCTGAGCCGAGACCGCGGAGCTCGAACCGCAGCGCGCGGGCCGCTCGGAGCGGTGCCCTGAGCCGCGCGCGCAATCCGCGGGGCGGCTCCGCTGCCAGCTGATCGGCACGTATGCGCAGGAGCTCCACCAGCGCGACGGTCGGCCGGAAGGGGTCGGCGATCACCGACGAATCGGCGAGTGACAGTGCTGCGTGGAGCTCGCCCTCCACGTCCGCGACGAGCGCCGGGGGCGGCAACGGCTCGGCGCCGTCCAGGACCGCGAGCGTTGCGAGGGCAGCGTCGTCGAGTGAATCCGCAAAGCGAATCGTGAGCGACACGACTGCCACCGAGGGGTGGGTCGCGTCGCTGGTCGATCCCGCCCGGCGGTGCGTCGCGGCCCGCCGGTGAAGTTCAGATGTTCGTGCTTGCGCAATTCTCAATGTGAGCTCCGAAGGGTTCATGGGGCTTGCGTGCTGGCAGCGTTTACGAGTCCCTCGGCGATCCGGTCGCCGTCACGGTCGACGGCATCCTCCGGATGCCATTGGACTCCGAGCACGAAGCCGCGCTGGGTATGCTCGATCGACTCGACCACGCCGTCACGCGAGACCGCCGCCACGCGCAGGTTGCGCCCCAGCCGGCGGACCGCCTGATGGTGCTCCGAGCGGACATCGACGGCGTGTCCATACATCGCGCGCGAGGCGCTCTCTGGCGTCGTCTCAACGGGATGCAGGTCGGCCTCGTGGCTCTGATCCGCGGCGCCGTCGAGCATCACGTCCTGGTAGAGGTTGCCGCCGCAGACGATGTTCAGCATCTGATGCCCGCGGCAGATCCCGACGTACGGAATGCCGAGCGCGAGCACGCCGGCGATCAGCGCCAGGTCTGCGCGATCGCGGTCGATGTCGATGTGGCCACGGAGGCTGCGCGGCGTCTCCCCGTAGAGGCTCGAGTGGATGTCGTCGTAGGCGCCGGCGAAGACGAAGCCGTCCGCAAGCGCCAGCTCCCGCTCGGAGGTCTCGCCGCTGACCAGTCGCACCTGAGCGCCCGCGTCCTGCAGCCAGCCGATGTACGGCTCCTTGACCTCGTCGTGGGAGCGCAGCAGGATGAGCGGCGGCCCATCGCTGTGCAATCTGCGGTAGGCGCGGATGAACACCTTGCGCGCCCGTGCGACTCGCTTACGCGATGCCTCTTCGCTGATCGCGAGGAGCTGCGCGATCTCCGCGTGCTGCAGGCCGGCGTCGAAGCGCAGCAGGATCAGCAGCCGATCATGCGGGGTGAGCGTGGTGAGCGCCTCACGCGCGGCGTCGGGCTCCGCGGATTGCTCAGAGGCGAGGTCCGCGGCCTGATCGGTGCCTACGGTGGCCCGGCGTCCGCGTCGGCGCAGCTCGTCGATCGCCGCATTTGAGGCTGTACGCCGCAGCCATGCCCGTTGCGCGGCCGGCTCCGTGTCACGCGGCAGCTTGCGCCAGGCCCGGATCATGACCTCCTGGGAGAGATCTTCGGCTGCGCTCAGATCACCGCCCAATGAGCGGGCGAGCCGCCTCGTGATCCCCGGTTGCTCTGCGTAGATCAGTTTCTCGAAGTCCATCTCACTCATTAGAACGATGACGGTTCCTCAAACCGGACAACCACTCGCAGAGCCGTCCGTGCTGCGCCCGGCGCTCTGTCGCCCTGAGCATTAGGAACATTTCACGCCTGGCTGAGCTTTCAATGAGATCCGGCGGGGTAGGATCGCGCGACATCACGCCCAGCGTTTCCGGGCACTTTGGTAACGGTCCGTGGGAGGGCCAGGCCGGATGAGGTCCCAACAGCCGGTGGAAGTTCGTGCGACTGTTGTCAGCCGAGCCGTTGTTGCCGTCGTCGTGCGTGAAGGCGCCGTTGAAGGTGGCAAGCAGGCGCGAGCGCTGGTCGTCGGAGACCATCATCGGGCCGCGCAGCGCCGCGGTCGGAGGCTGGTAGCGGCCCGGGTAGTACGCAAGCGCCGTGCGCGTGTGATCGAACCACGCAACGTAAGCGACGATCTGCGGATAGACGGGATCCGGGCGGTAGGTCGTCAGCAGCAGCAGCGGCGCGCCACCGTCGACCGAGGGACCGGTCGGCTTCCAGACACCCTCGCCCGCGAGCGAATGCGCGAACACCGGCTTGATCGGGGGCGGCCACACTGCGGCCTTATTTGTGCAGGTCCGTGTGCCGGTCACGGCAGTCGAGCCCGCCGAGCTCACACTTGCCGAGGCCGGTGAGGGGCGTGCCTTTCTGCTGCTGCACGGGGGCGGAGGCCCGCTGACTGTCGAGCCCTTCGTCGAGCAGTTCGCGGCGGACCCGCGCAGCCAGGCACGCGTGATCACGCCGACGCACCCTGGCTTCAACGGCACCGGTCGCCCCGACGGGCTCGACAGCGTCGGGAAGCTCGCGCGTCTCTACGTGGCGCTGCTCGAAGAGCTCGACCTCGCAGACGTCACCGTCGTCGGCAACTCGGTCGGCGGATGGATCGCGGCGGAGATGGCGATCATCGACTCGCCACGGGTCAGCCGCTACGTGATCGTCGACGGAGTTGGCATCGAACTTCCGGGCCACCCCGCCGTCGATTTCTTCTCACTCACCCCGGCGGAGGTGGCTGGGCGCGCCTACCACGACCCCGAGCGCTACGGGATCGATCCGACTAAGCTTTCGCCTGAGGCGCAGCGGGCCATGGCCGGCAACCGCGACGCTCTGGCCGTGTATGGGGGCACGACCATGACCGACCCCAGCCTGGCCGGCCGGCTCGGCACCGTCACGAAGCCGACGCTCGTGGTCTGGGGCGCGGTCGACCGCATCGCCGACAGCGAATATGGCCGCGCGCTCGCGGGAGCGATTCCCGGCGCCCGCTTCGAGCTGCTGGCCGAAACGGGCCACCTCCCGCAGATCGAGACTCCCGAGGCGCTGATCGGCGTCCTCTGGGAGTTCGCCGACCGACCCATCACGGGCAAGCCGGCGAGCTGAGTCGATCGTGCGGGGCGCTCCCGGCTCCCGGCCTACGCGACCTGGACGACCAGCTTCACCGTCTGGGTCGCGGCGCCGTGCGTGCTGACGTTGACGGTCACCCAATCCAGGCCCTGGGGAGCAGACCGACTCGCACGCACGGCAAGCGGCAGCGTCTCGCGCCCGACCGGCGGTACCAGGATCGTCTCGCGCGCCGGCGATACCGACAGGCCGCTGCCCGCCGGAGGCGCCGCCGTTACGCTCACGCGCCGGCCGCTCCCGGTGGCGTTCTGCGCTCCGATCTGGATGCTTGCGCTCGATCCGCGGGGAAGCGTGAGGCGCTGTTGGGAGAGGAAGGCGACGACCGGGCGCAGGCCGTTGGTATAGGACGGTGGCGCGGCAGCGAGCGACGAGCCCCAGGTGGTCGGCTCGGAACCCAGCGTCCAGTTGAGCGTCACGCCGCGAGCGAGCCGGCTGTAGTTGACCCAGGGACTCGCATGGGGCGCGCCGTTCAGCGTCAGCGACTGCACGTAATAGATGCTGGGCGACGCGCCGGGCGCGTTGATGTGGATCGACCTGCCGTTGCCGAGGTGGATCGTCTCCTGCGGGAACCCGGGGCTCGCGAACACGAGCGTGCCACGGCCCGGGTTCTCGGGATACATCCCGAGCATCTCCCAGATGAACGTCGAACTGATTGAGCCCAGATCATCGTTGTTGTGCAGGCCGTCCGGTCCCGGCAGATAGATTGTGTTGCGCACATTGGCGACGGCCTGCTGGGCGCCGGCAGGGTCTCGGGCATAGTCGAGCGCGAACTGCTCACCGAGGTCGAACTCGTTCGTGAGCTGGGCGTACATCCCGTAGCCGTTGGGCCGCGAGAGGTAATGAGTGAGCATCGGCTGAACCGCGGTGTCGCCGCCCAGGAGCGAAAAGAGCGCCGCGTAGTCGTTGGGAACGTCCCATAGGTATTGGTACGGGTCTCCCTCGACGTAGGGCTCGTGATCGGTCACGAACTCCCCGGCGAACGTGGGTGTCACCCCCGGCTCGAACAGGCCGTCCTCGAGTCGCGACGTCAGCAGGTCGGTCCTGGGGTCGAAGAGGTTCTCCCAGTTGTTCGCGCGCCGGGTCAGGCGTGCCGCATCGCGGGGATCGCCGTTGTCGGCCGCGAACTGTGCGAGCGCCAGGTCTGCCGTGTCGTACTCGAGCAGCGCCGACGTGAACCCGTGGGCGCCGCAGCACCCGTAGGCGCCGTTCTCCGGGAGGAAGCCGTACGCCTGCTCCAGCCCCTCGCCCGGCCGTACGTCGTTGACGGTCGTGGCCTGGGCGAGCATGTCGGAGAGCGCCCTCTTGGTCTGGAAGTTGTGTGCCCCGAACGTGTAGTAATCGGCGATCAGCGCGTCCGCCGGGTCGCCGACCATCACGTAGTTGTTGAGGTTGTCGTAGCCCCACTGCTGCAGGATCCCGTCCTCGCTGTAGTAGTTGACCTGTGACTGCGCCATGTCACCGGCCGCGCGCGGGTCGAGCATCGCCTGCAGCTGGGCGAGCGAGTGGTAAGTGTCCCATCCCGAGTACATGCCGTACTGGTTCTTCTGGTCGGGGGTCAGGCTGTGGACCTCGAGGTCCGAGCCGGTGAACTGGCCGTTCACGTCGCTGGTGATGTTGGGCTCCAGGAAGTCCTTGTACAGCAGGCTGTAGAACTCCTGCGTCTGCGCCTGACTCCCGCCTGAGACCTGGATCCGGCCGAGCAGCCGATCCCATGTCGTCTGCGCCCGCCGGCGCACGGCATCGAAGTTCCAGCCCGGGTTCTCCCGCTGCCAGTTGAGCCTGGCGTTCGCGGCACTCACGTAGGAGATGCCGACCTTCGCCCGGATCACCTGGTTCTGAGTCGTGTTGAAGGTCAGGGCCACCGCGGCCGGTGCGCTCTGGCCCGTCTCGGTGATCACCTGTGAGGTTGTGAACGGCTGCGAGAAGACGATGTCGAAGTACAGCGTGTAGAGCTGGGTCTGACCGCCGTTGTTGCCCTCGCCACAGAAGTGCCCGCTGGTTTCGGAGCCCTGGATCTCGTGGTTGCCGACCACCTCGGCGCCGTCACCGTGATCGCCGGCCTGACTGGCCATCAGCTTGATCAGGAAGTCGGCTTGGCTCGTGGCCGGGTAGGTGAAGCGCGCCATCGCGGTGTGGGGGGTGGCCGTGAAGGCCGAGGTGATCGTGTGCGGCTCGTTGCTCTGCGCGGAGTAGTAGCCGGCCTGAGCGACCTCGTCCGTGTGCCTGAACGCGGTCGTGATCTGGTTCGGGTTGCGCGCCGGGAGCGGGCCCGTCAGCGGCAGCATCGGTACGTCGCCGGCCGCCGGACAGCCGGGACCGGAGACGTGGGTCAGGCTGTAGCCCCGCAGACCGTCGTCAGCGCGGTCATAGCCGCCGCCCAGGGGATCGCTCGGTTCCGTATCCGGGCTCCACTGCACCATCCCGAACGGCGCCTCGGCGCCGGGGAAGGTGTTTCCCCCGCCCGACGTCCAGGTCCGGGTGTCCACGAGGCTCGCGAGGCCTCCCTGCGGGTCACTGCTCGCGACCGCGGCTCGATCGTGCGTCTGCCTGGCCGGCGCGGCCGCGGCTGCGGGACCGAAAAGAAACGCTGCACCCAGCAGGAAGAAGGACAGTCCGGCTGCAACCCGGGTCGATGACATCCGGTGAGTCAGCTCACGACTTCGTCGTGATGCTCGGCATCAACAGGTGAGGGCCACGAAATTGCCATCAGTGGGACCCCCGAAGATGTCATCGCGCTCATGGTCGCATGTTCGGTCTGGCACGGAGGCAACCGACGCTGCGTGTTGCCCTCGGGAGCTTCCATTCCTGACTGGAATGTCTCGCCGCCCAATCCGACTGGTTTGAGCGGTCTGCGGGGCGGATTCTTGACCTATGAACACTTTCGCTAGACCACTCAACGAGACGCAACGCGGGCTGAGCGCCACGGCGCGCCTCGGGAGCGGACGCCGTGCCCGCTTCTCCCCGCGGCCCCACGACCTCATCAGGGGCATTGGGCCGAATTGGTTCGCGTCGGTGATGGGTACCGGGATCGTCGCCAACGCGGCAGCGCTGCTGCCGGTGTCGATTCCGGCTCTGAAGTCGGCGGCGCTGGGGCTCTGGTTGCTGGCCGCAGCCATGCTCTTGGTGCTGGGGATCGCGACCGCAGCTCAATGGATCCGGCATCAGGAGATCGCCCGGGGGCACCACATGAGCCCGACGATGGCTCCCTTCTACGGCGCTCCGCCTATGGCGATCTTGACCGTGGGTGCAGGAGCCATCCTGGTTGGTAAGCAGCTGATCGGCACTCAGGCGGCGGTCGTCACGGACTCGGCACTCTGGACGGTTGGCACGGTTGCCGGTCTGCTCGCCAGCGTCGCCATCCCGTACCTGATGTTCACGGGCCACCGGCTCGAGCAGTCGATGACGCTCGGAAGCTGGCTGATGCCGATAGTCCCGCCGATGGTTTCGGCGGCCACCGGCGCCGCATTGATCCCTCATCTGGCTTCCGGTCAGCTTCAGCTCACCCTGCTGTTCGCCTGCTATGCGATGTTCGGGTTGAGCCTGCTCGCCTCGCTTGTGGTCATTTGCCTGGTCTGGGCGCGGCTCGCCTATCACGGCCCCGGCCCGGCGGAGACCGTGCCCACGTTCTGGATCGTCCTTGGGCCCCTGGGCCAGTCGGTCACCGCCGCTCACCTGCTCGGAGTCCAGGCCTCAGCGGTGCTTCATGGTCCAGTGGCGAGCGCGTTCTCGACGATGGGGGTGCTCTACGGGGTGCCTGTTTGGGGCTTCGCGATGTTGTGGCTGGCGCTGGCGGCTGCGATCACGATCAGCACCGCACGTGCTCATCTGCCGTTCAGCTTGACCTGGTGGAGCTTCACCTTCCCGGTAGGAACCGTCGTGACCGGAACCTCAGGGCTTGCGATCGGTACCGGTGCAGATCTGTTCACGGTTGCTGCGGTGAGCTTGTATATCCTGTTGGTGGTGGCGTGGGGAACGGCCTTTGTGCACACGGTCCGTGGCACGATCAGCGGTCGGCTGCTGGGGGTTGGCACACCGCTGCTCGCGCAGGTCGTCGCCGCGAGGTGACTCCGGCGCGGTGAACAGGTTGGGAGCGATGGACGCTCCCGAGCCCGGATTACCGGCTCACGACATTAGGATGGGACTCCTGTGTCATTGGCCGACCCTCTTTCCGGGCGCGAGCTCGCCGCGTTCGTCGCAGCTGTCGAGACAGGCAGCGTGCAGGGCGCTGCGGATGAGCTTGTCCTCACACAATCGGCGGCCACCAAGCGCATCCAGGCCCTGGAGGCTCGTGTCGGGCAGCCACTGCTGGAGCGCACAGCCCACGGAGTCAAGCCGACCGCAGTCGGCGGGGTGCTCTATCCGGCGGCGCGCCAGGCGCTTTCGGCACTGTTGAGCGCTGAGGCCGCGGTGCGGGCGCCAGGCCTCGGTTCGTATCTGCGAATCCAATCGAGCCGGACCATCGGAGAGACTCTGCTTCCGCATTGGCTGTCCGCCTTTCGGGTGGAATGCCAGCCCAGGCGAGCTCAGGTCACGGTGGAGATCACCAACTCCGAGCAGGTCCTGCGCGCCGTCCGCTCAGGCGAGGCCGAGATCGGGTTCGTCGAGGGCCCAGCAGGCGGATCTCGAGGTGTCCGGGAGGTGGTCGTAGCAGTCGACGAGATACGCGCTGTCGTTGCCGCGGGGCACCCCTGGGCGCGCCGCAGGGGTGTCAAGGTGAGTGAGCTCGCCAGCGAGTCGTTTCTCGCGCGCGAGACGGGTTCTGGCACACGCGCGGTGACAACCGAGACGCTCGCCCGCGCCGGCGTCGATCTGCATCCCGTACTCGAGGTTTCCAGCGCCGAAGGGCTCAAGCGCGCGGTGCTCGACGGCGGATTCGCGCTCCTCTCAGAGCGCGTCGTCGTCAACGAGGTCCAGTCCGGGCAACTGGTCGCTCTGCCCGTGGCCGGCGTCGACCTCAGTCGCTCCCTGCGCGCGATTTCGCTCCAACGCCCGGCTCTGCAAGGCCCAGCACGGGAGTTCTGGAAGTGGCTGATGAGCGCCGTCGCTGCACCGGCGGGGCCCATCTCAGGTGCACCGGACGCGAAGCCGTAGTCCGCGGGGATGGGTTCGCGGCGCCTCGCCTCCCGATCATCGCGCCGGAGCTCTTACCGTCGCGGCGGCTGACGTCGGTGATCCCCGCCATCAGCCACGCGGCCCGGCTCGCAGTCTTTACCTTGCACGATCCAGAGGCCAGCAGGATGCGGGATATGTGTTCTGGAAGAAGATCCGACCCGCGCGGGGCGAGACCCGACCCGCGCAGGGCGAGACCGAAACACGACGCGTCCACCGTGCAGCATTATGGGCAAGGTGCCGTTGACGCACGCTAAAGCGTTGTGTCCAGCTGACCTCTGGCGAGCCCGGTCGACGAGAGCACGCACGCTGTAAGCGTTAGGATCGTGCCGACGCGCAGTGCGATCCTCTTTACAACTGGCACTACAACAGACTCAGCTGCAGAAGCCCACCAAATTCTCCACTCGGGTGCCACAAATCTGTCAGTGGGTGCCGACGAAATTGTCACGGCCCTGGCGGCGCGATTCGAGGTTGGAGCGCAGCCAGCTCTCAACGCCGGACACGTGCACAGTCGCCCAGCTCCGCGCCAGGTCGGCGTCATGTTGGCGCAGCGCCTCGACGATCGCGCGGTGCTCGGCGAACGTCCGTTCAAGTGCTCCCACCTCTTCCATGCCGCGCCATACGCGCATCCGCTGTGTCGGCCCGGAGAGACTCTCGAGTATCGCGGCCAGCGCCGCATTGGAGGCGACGGCGGCGATGCAGCGGTGGAACTCGAAGTCGGCCGCGACCAGCTCCTCAACCGTTGACGATGTCGTTGTCCGTTCGAGGATCACCTCGAGCTCGGCCAGGGTCGGCTCCTCGATGCGGACTGCAGCGATCGCGGTCGCTGCCGGCTCGAGCAGTCGCCGGACCTCGAGGACCTCCAGCAGCGTGACGTCGCTGTGAAAGTCGATCACGACACTGAGCGCGGCCAGCAACGTGTCGGCGGCGAGTTCGGTGACATAGGTGCCGTCGCCTTGGCGAACGTCAAGTATCCGCAGTAGTGAGAGCGCTCGCACTGCCTCGCGCAGGGAGTTGCGAGAAACGCCGAGCTCCTCGGCTAGGTCGGGTTCGCGCGGCAGCTTGTCCCCGGGCTTCACCGCGCCTGACCGAATCATGTCGCGGAGGCGGTCGATCGCGTCGTCAGTGACGGTCAATGATCGTCTTCCTCACGGTCCCAGCTACTTAGACCGCCGGTTGCGCGGGCAAGGCGCCTGCATAGATCCGATGTCTGGCTCAGGGCGTGAAGCCTAGCGAATGCCCAGCCGGGCTCTCTGAAGGCCTGGTCGGCGGCGGCCTCTATCTCGTCGCCGCCCGCTATTCATCGGAGGTCTAAGGCCAAAAAGCGGCATTTCGGCTTGACCGCAGCTATAAAGCGATATATACATGGGATGACCTTGTGAGCTTGAGGCGACCGTGGAGAGGGTGAGGATCAGTTGGCGGTAATGCAGGAGGCCGATGCCGGGGCGTGCGGTGTCGCGCCGTTGGCTCCGGAGAGCTCCTACGTACGTTCACATCGGCTGCGCTGATCGGTCATGGCTGAGACTTTCGCGGCGTTCGAGATCCATGACGTGCGGTTTCCGACCTCGGCGGATCTGGACGGGTCAGACGCGCTCAATCCCGATCCCGACTATTCGATGGCATACGTGATCCTGCGGACTTCGACGGGACAGAGCGGCTTTGGCTTCGTCTTCACGATCGGTCGTGGCACGGAGATCGAGGTGGCCGCAATCCGCGCGGTCGAGCAACTCGTCAGCGGCCTTGACGTGGAGTCGGTGCTGGCGGACATGGGTAGCTTCTCTCGCCGGCTGGTCCATGACAGCCATCTGCGCTGGCTTGGGCCGGAGAAGGGTGCTGTCCACATGGCGATCGGTGCCGTGCTGAATGCCGTATGGGACCTGTATGCGCGCCGTGCCGGCAAGCCGTTGTGGAAGCTGCTCGCCGACATGGAGCCGGAGGAGCTCGTGGCCTTGGTGGACTTTCGGCACCTCTCCGACGCGCTGACTCCCGACGAGGCGCTGGAGATCCTGCGTGTCGCGCGCAGCGGCCGTGAGGCACGTGAGGCACAGCTGCTCAGCTCCGGCTTTCCTGCTTACACAACCTCGGCGGGCTGGCTCGGGTATTCCGACGAGAAGGTCAAGCGGCTGGTTGGTGAAGCGCTAGCCGACGGTTTCACCCACCTCAAGCTGAAGGTCGGGGCAGACATCGACGACGACGTTCGTCGCGTCTCGATGGTGCGGGACCTCGTGGGTCCTGGGATCGCCATGTCGGTCGACGCGAATCAGTGCTGGGACGTGGGTCAAGCGATCGTCGCGATCGAGCGGCTGGCACGGTTCAACCTGAACTGGGTGGAGGAGCCCACCAGCCCGGATGACGTCCTCGGCCATGTGACCATCGCGCGGGCCGTGAGCCCGGTTCCGTTAGCGACCGGCGAGCACGTTGCCAACCGTGTGATCTTCAAACAACTTCTGTCGGCCGGGGCAATCTCGGTCTGTCAGATCGACGCCTGCAGGGTGGCGGGCGTCAACGAGAACATCGCTGTGCTGTTGCTCGCGGCCAAGTTCGGAGTTCCGGTATGTCCGCACGCCGGCGGCGTCGGGCTGTGTGAACTGGTCCAGCACCTCGCGATGTTCGACTTCGTGGCCGTCAGTGGAAGCCTCGACGGTCGCTGGATCGAATACGTCGATCACCTCCACGAGCACTTTGTACAGCCGGTGCAGGTGCAACGAGGCAGTTACCTCGCGCCGTTGGCACCTGGTTCCGGAGCGGAGTTGCGCGCGGACGCGATCGCCACCTATCGCTTCGGCGAGGACGCGATCGTCAGCTTGCGAGCGGTCAGCGGAGGAACCGTGACCGGATAGCAACGTTGCGGAGCAAGTGAGGGCAGTCCTAGGGAACCTGTCGGCACGCGTCAGCGGCGGACATAACATGATGGAGGAGAGGATGCAGTTCAGAAAGCAGTTCCGAGTGCCCGCAGTCGCGCTGGTCGCGAGCGCCGGGCTCCTGGCCGCCGGAGTCGCGAACTCGGCGGCCCAGCAGGCGGTGCACAAGGCGGCGCGGCCGGCCGCAGGACAGACGGTGATCGGCGTCGATCTGACGTATAACAACACCGATTTCTGGTCCGCGTACATCAACTACGAGTCGCAGTACGCGAAGCAGATGCACATCAAGCTGCTCGGCCCGGACCTTGCCGGCGCCAGCGCCAGCACGCAGAACCAGCAGATCGAGGAGCTCGTGAACCAGGGCGCCAAGGCGATCATCATCAATCCAGAGACGGCGACGAGCGTCGGTCCAGCGATCACCTATGCGAGCAAGCACAACGTCAAGTTGATCTCGGTAGACACGATCGTCGGCGTCGGCAAGGTGTACATGGTCGTCCGTGCCTCGAATGTGCTCTACGGCCAGGACGCCTGTGCCGAGATCGCCTCGAAGGTGAAATCCGGTTACGTCCTCGACCTCGAGGGCGACCTGACCAGCTCTAACGGCGCTGACCGCACCAACGCGTTCAACGCCTGCATGAAGAAGAACGATCCTGGTGTCAACGTCCTCAGTGATCCGACCGTCTGGGACGACTCGACCGCCGTGACCGACGCACAGGACGCAATCAACGCGCACGGCAGCCAGCTGAAGGCGATCTACTCACAGTGGTCATCGCCGGACACGGGCATCCTGCCGATCCTCAAGAACAAGAGCCTGACGGGTAAGGTCATGCTGATCAGCGATGACGGCGTGCCGTTTGAGATGTGTGACATCGGCAAGGGCACTGTGACCGCGTCGCAGTCACAGCCAGCCAACCTGTACGCCAAGTACGCGTTGACCTATGCGGTTGACGCCGCCAAGGGCATGAAGCTACATGCCGGTCAGGCGGGCGGCGGGGCCCCCGCGCTGCAGAACGTGAGTTATCACGGCGACGTCAATCTGGCCGACCCGATCGTGGCTCCTTTTGTGACCGACAAGGGCGCGACGCTGAAGCTCAGCAGCCCGGTTGACGGGTTGCCGGGCAGCACCCACACGACCCCGGTGAACAACAAGTCGCTCTGGGGCAATGTTTACGGTGCTGCACACGGAGGTGTCTGCTCGGCCTCCTGATTGATCATGTTGGCTGCGCTCCCGGGTGACTCTCTTCCCCGGGAGCGAGCCGCATCGGTTACGAAACGGTAAGCAAATGAGTGCAGTGGAGAGGATGGGATTGGCTGGCGATCAAGCGGCGCTGCTGCAGGCACACGGGATCACAAAGCGCTTCGGGAACACGGTTGCGCTGCGGTCGGTTGAAGCGCGTTTGGACGCGGGCCGCTGCCTTGGGCTCGTCGGCAGAAACGGCGCCGGGAAGTCGACGCTCGTCTCGATCCTCAGTGGTCTGGTGGCGCCTGACGAGGGCGCCGTCACATTTGACGGTCGGCCGGCGCCGCGCACCAGCGATGTGTCGAGCTGGAAGGAACTGATCTCAACCGTCTACCAGCGTTCGATGGTGGTGCCATGGTTGACCGTTGCAGAGAATGTCTTCCTTGGCAGCCAGCCGACACGGTCGGGCGTGATTCGCTGGCGTGAGATGCGCGAGCGCACAGCTGCGATCACCGAGGAGTGGGGCTTTGAGATCGACCCGGACACGAAGTGCAAGGACCTGAGCGTCGATCAGTTGCAGATCGTCGAGATCGCCCGAGCGCTGGCCGCTGGCACGCGTTGCGTTCTGCTCGATGAGCCCACCGCGGCGCTTGAGCGCAGCGGGATCGCGACGCTCTTTGATCGGGTTCGCCAGATGGTGGAGCGAGGGGTCGCCGTGCTCTACATCTCCCACCACCTGGAGGAGGTCTTTGAGATCTGCAGCGACGTCACCGTCCTGCGAGACGGCGCCGTGGTGCTCAGCGCCGAGACAGCCGCCGTGGAGAAGGAGGATCTCGTCGCTGCAATGGTCGGAGATATTGCGTCTGACACTGAGACTCACAGCACGGCTCGCCGGGCACTGACGGTGAGCCGCAGCCGGCCGCGGTTGAGACTTGACGAGGTCACTCGCGAATCTGCGCAGGGAGCAGTCCACGGCGTGTCGCTCGAGGTTGCCGCCGGCGAGCGAGTAGGGGTGACCGGCCTGTTGAGCTCGGGCGTGGCCACACTTGGGCGGGTGGCAGCGGGTATCGAGCCGCTGGACTGCGGCCAGGTTCTGGTCGACGGCAATGCCATCAAGACCGGCGACCGCCGCGCCGCTCTACGGGCAGGCGTCGGCTACGTGCCTGCCGACCGGCAGGTGGACGGATTCGTCGGCCAGCTCGGCGTAGCTGAGAACGAGACGATGACCATCGTCGATTCGCTGGGCTCACGGGTGGGCCTTCTGAGCCCACAGCTCAGGCGTCGGGCTGCAGCGCCGATGGCGACCGGTCTGTCGCTCGTGGCTTCCAGCCTGAATCAGGATGTACGAGAGCTCTCAGGAGGCAATCAGCAGAAGGTGACCGTTGGGCGGGCCCTGATTCACCGTCCAGGTGTGATCGTGGCGATCACACCGACGCGTGGTGTTGACATCGCGTCCAAGGAACTGCTGCTGGAGACGCTGTCATCCACGGCGCTTGAGAACGAAGCGGCACTGCTGCTGTTGAGCGACGAGCTGGACGACCTAGCCCACTGCGACCGGGTGCTGGTGCTGGTACGTGGCGCGGTGTTCGCTGAGTTCAACGAACCGCCATTTGACCGAGAGCTGCTGATAGCCGCAAGCGAAGGGCTGACGAGCAAGGAAACGAGTTCCGATGAGTGAGGAAACGATGGGCAAAACAGTTGCGGGGACCGAGAGCCAAGACACCTCGACGGCCGGCGCTGCTGCAGCTGGCGGCCTCTCGCCCGCCGGCGCGGTGGCGCGGTTCGGCGCCACGAGCAGCGGCTGGTCTGGAGGCGCGCTGAACGTGGTTCGGGAGGCGGCGTTGTTGCCGGTGCTCGTCCTGCTGGTGATCGTCGGGACGATTGTGAGCCCGACTTTCCTGACGGTCTCGAACCTGACCGGCATCGGTCAGCAGGTCTCCTCACTTGGCCTCCTGGTGATCGGCGAGTCGCTGGTCCTGATCGCGGGCGGTATGGACCTCTCGCTCGAGTCGACCTATGGCCTTGCCCCGATGGTCGCGGCATGGATGATCTTGCCGCTGAGTGACTTCGGCAACGGCGCCCAGCTGGGTCCGGTCATCGGTCTGCTGATCCTGCTGCTGGTCGGTGCCGCGGTCGGCGTGATCAATGGGCTGCTGATCGTCAAGGCCCGGCTCAACGGCTTCATCGTCACACTGGCGATGACGATCATCCTCGAAGGTCTCCAGAACGGAATCGTGAAGGGACAGACCCTGTTCAACCTGCCGCCGGCGTTCACATACCTCGGCTCGGCCCAGGTCGGCTCGATCCCGGTGTCACTGATCTTCGCTGTGGGCGCGTTCATCGTCGTCGGGCTCTTCATGCGCTACCACAAGGCGGGCCGGGCGATCCATGCGGTCGGCGGCAACATTGATGCGGCGCGTGCCGCTGGCATCAGCGTCGACCGCGTGCGCCTGGGGGCGTTCATTGCCGCCGGCATGCTGGCGGCGGTCGGCGGTCTGATGGAGGCGGGACGCGTATCCGCGGTGACTGGCCAGCAGGGATATGGCGAGGGGATCATCTTCCCGGCCTTCGCTGCGGCGGTGATCGGCGGCGTCAGCCTCAAGGGTGGCCGCGGCAACATGCTGGGTGCAGCCACCGGTGTCCTGCTGCTCGGTCTGGTTCAAAACATCCTCAACCTCGGGAATGTCTCGAGCTACTGGATCGACGCGATCAACGGCACCGTGATCCTGGTAGCACTCGTTACCGCCCGCCTCGTCGGTGGGAAGGCAACCGTCGAATGAGCTCGCGACGAACACTGTCCGGATCGACTCCGGCCAATACGGGGAGGTCACTGTGACGCAACTAGGCGGCCTGCGCGCGCTCGTGACGGGCGGTGCGTCCGGTATTGGGCTTGCGGCGGCGACCTTGATGAAGGAGCAGGGCGCCGCCGTCGCGATCCTGGACTTGGCGGCAAGCGGCCCCGACGGGTTCGTGTATGAGCGTGCCGATGTAAGTGATGACGCGGCGGTACGGGCAGCGGTTGCACGTGC
Source organism: Solirubrobacteraceae bacterium (assembly GCA_035552235.1). Lineage (GTDB taxonomy): Bacteria > Actinomycetota > Thermoleophilia > Solirubrobacterales > Solirubrobacteraceae > Palsa-465. Next base: position 18,753 of record DASZLT010000027.1, on the reverse strand, counting down.
AATCGAACGACTCGGCGGCGGCCTCGACATCCTCGTCAACAACGCCGGTATCGGCGCCCAGGGCGGGATCGAGGACAACGATGACGATGAGTGGCGCCATGTCTTCGACGTCAATCTCTTCGGGATGGTGCGCGTCACGAGGGCAGCATTGCCGGCGTTGCGCAGTTCACGGAGCGCGGCGATCGTCAACACCTGCTCGATTGCGGCCACGGCCGGCTTGCCTGCGCGTGCGCTCTACTCGGCAACGAAGGGCGCGGTCCTCTCGATGACGCTCTCGACGGCGGCCGACCTGATCCGCGAAGGGATCCGCGTCAACGCGGTCAACCCAGGCACAGCTGACACGCCGTGGATCGCGCGCTTGCTCGCCAAGGCAGCCGATCCGGCCGCCGAACGGGCAGCGCTCGAGGAGCGACAACCGCATGGCAGGCTCGTCAGCGCCGAGGAGGTCGCGGCCGCAATCGCATTCCTGGCTTCTCCGGCGTCGGGGTCCACTACGGGAACGGCACTCGCGATCGATGGCGGGATGGCGGGCCTGCGCCTGCGGCCGCGCTCGTGACGACGCAGCGAGTCGCTTTGATCATCCGCCTGCGCCCGGAGAAAGAGCCACAGTACCGAGAACTGCACGCCCAGGTCTGGCCGGACGTGCTGGCCGCACTACGACGAGCGCACGTCAGCAACTATTCGATCTTCTTACGCGACGGATATCTGTTCAGCTACATGGAGTACAGCGGCTCTGATTTCGCCGCTGACATGCGGGCGGTTGCCGGCGACGCGGCCACGCGCCGCTGGTGGACGCTCACCGACCCGTGTCAGCTCCCACTTGCAACAGCCGTCGACGGCGAGTGGTGGGCTTCACCTGAAGAGCTGTTCCACCTCGATTGATTTGAGTGACGTCACGCCAATGACCGCAGCCGCGCGGATCGACGCCCACCACCACGTCTGGGACCTCGGAGTTCGCGACCAGGCATGGACCGCTGGACTGCCGGCGCTACGACGATCATTCTCGCTCGATGACCTGCGCCCCTCTATGGCGGCTCACAGGATCGATGCGACCGTTCTCGTCCAGACCGTCTGTGTGCCGGAGGAGACGATCGAGTTGCTCGAACTTGCGACCCGCGAGCCCCAGGTCGCCGGGGTCGTCGGCTGGGTGGAATTGTCGGCGCCGACGCTGAGCGAAACACTGGCTCGGCTCAAGGCGGGCCCCGGTGGTGGTCGGCTGGTCGGTATTCGCCACCAGGTTCAGGAGGAGCCGGATCCGAGCTTTCTCAAACGTCGCGAGGTCCGCCGAGGTCTACGGGCCGTCGCCGAGGCGGGGCTCGTGTATGAACTGCTCGTCCGAGAGCGCCAACTTAATGCAGCGGTTGACGTCACGCGTGCGCTGCCCGAACTGCGCTTCGTTCTGGACCACGCAGCCAAACCCGAGGTGGACAGCCTCCCGACCGACGGCTGGACGCGAGCGATCGAAAGTCTGGCAGCGCTGCCCAACGTCGTCGTCAAGCTTTCAGGTCTGACCAGCGAAGCTCCGTCCGGTTGGACGCTGGAGATGTTGCGGCCGTTCGCCGACACGCTGCTTTCACGATTCGGACCGAAGCGCCTCATGTTCGGCTCCGATTGGCCGGTGTGCATCCTCGGTGGCGGCTACGACGTGACAATCGCCGCGACCGAAGCGCTCACACAGCACTGCGATGAGTCCGAGCGCCGCGCGATGTTCGGTGGCGTTGCGGTCGAGACCTACGGGCTCAGACTATGAACCGCGCCTGCGTCGGTCGCAGCGGAGTCACACTGACCGCGCTCGGGTTCGGCGGCGCCTCGCTCGGCAACCTCTACTCCGAGGTTGCCGAGGAGACAGCGCAGCAGGCACTCGATGCAGCTTGGGATGAGGGGATTCGATACTTCGACACCGCGCCTCACTACGGACTGGGTTTGTCTGAGCGGCGCATCGGGCGCGCTCTACGCGGACGACCGCGCGACCAGTACGTGATCTCCACCAAGGTCGGGCGACTGCTCGTACCGAATGCAGCGCCGACCGGCTCTGATCTTCGAGGCGGCGGGTTTGCCGTTCCCGACATGCTTACGCGCTGTCGCGACTACAGCCGTGATGGCGTGCTGCGAAGCCTGGAGGCGAGCCTCGAGCGGCTTGGGCTTGACCACGTGGACATCGTCCTGGTTCACGACCCCGAGGACTACATGGATGAGGCGCTGAGCGCCGCGGTTCCAGCGTTGATCGAGTTGCGCGAGCAAGGGGTGATCGGTGCCGTTGGTGCCGGTATGAACCTCGTGGCGCCGCTGCAGAGGTTCGTCCGGGAAACCGACGTTGACCTGGTATTGATTGCCGGGCGCTGGACGCTCGTGGACCAGTCCGCCGCGCCGCTGCTGGATGACTGCTCGGAACACGGTGTCGGTCTGGTTGCGGCCGGCGTGTTCAATTCGGGGCTGTTGTCAGCCGGGGAACCAGCAGACGACGCCCGCTTTGACTACCGTCGGGCTCCAGCCCAGGTGCTGGCTGCAGCGCGGACCTGCGCTCGCGTCTGTGAGGCGCACGGCACCAGCCTACCCGTGGCGGCCCTCCAGTTCCCATTGCGGCATCCGGGGGTCCGTGCGATTCTCGTCGGGATGCGCAGCGCAGAAGAGTGCACCCAGGATGTGGCGGCGCTGAGCGCTCGCCTGGACGACCGGTTGTGGCGTGAGCTTCCCCCCGCCGTGCGCTGATAGGACGCGAAGAGGCGCGCCATCAGGAGCTCGCCTGCTGCGTGTTCGTGCGGGTTCGCTTCGGTCGTCCGCCGCTGGCACGATTGCCGCTGACGCCGTGAGCAGCCTCGACTAAACTAAGACTAAGACGCGACGGGACCGTCGCACACGATCACGGTGAGCTCCCGAGGCCCGTGCACCCCCTCCACTCGTTGAAGTTCGATATCCGACGTCGCCGACGGCCCCGATATCAGAGTAAGCGGCCTGCCGGAAGTCGCATGGGCGCCGATGGCCTGGAGCCCTTCCGGCACTGTCTCCACGATCTGGTTTGCATAGACGAGGCATATGTGAGCATCGGGGATGAGAGTCATGGCTCGCCGTCCCTCGAGTTGGCTTCCAGTGAGTATGAGTGTCCCCGTCTCCGCGATCGCGGCCGTCGCTCCGGTCAGGGACACGTCTATCGCCGCCAATTCCGAACGAGTCAGCGAGTCATCGACGATGACCGGCTCAGGCCGCAGCTCGGTTGGGAAGCCGGGCGCGACAACGACATGGCGTCCGGCGGCGACGTCGGCGATGGCGTCACGGGCTTCGTGAGGCTCGATGCGGATGACACGCGCCCGATATTCGGCAACTCGTGCGCAGAAGAGGTCAACCCTCTCGGCTTGGCTTAGCGAGCCCCGGGCCCTGTACTCGCGAACTGGAGAGGGCGTTGGTGCGCGCTGCGCACGGACCCTGGAGAGGATGTCGTCGCGAGCCGTCATCGGCCGCGCCACCACTGGCTGAAGGTTTGCTTCGGAGGTGGCGGTAGATCGCGGCTGCGCGACCACCCCGGGACGTTCGCGAACCTTGCGAGTGGCCGGAACAGTCGCGACAGCACCTCAACGCGTCTCGGCTTGCTGAGCACCAATGCGGCTAGCCGCATCGCCAGCCGCTCGGATTTTCGATGCGGCACCTGATTGCGCAGGTGCACGAGGATGTGAGGAATGTTGATCTTGACCGGGCAGACCTCGTAGCAGGCGCCGCACAGTGTCGAGGCATACGGCAGTGAGGCGTGTTTCTCGAGCCCATCGAGCTGAGGGGTGAGGATCGCGCCGATAGGGCCTGGGTAAACCGAGCCGTATGCGTGCCCTCCGCTCCGCGTGTAGACCGGGCATGTGTTCAAGCAGGCTCCGCACCTGATGCAGCCGAGCGCGTCTCGTCCGACCGGGTCCGCCAGGACGTTGGTCCGCCGGTTATCGAGCAGCACAACGTGCATCTCCTCAGGACCGTCGCCTGGTGTGACTCCCGTCCAGATGGAGGTGTACGGATTCATCTGCTCGCCCGTGGCAGACCGGGGAAGCAACTGCAGGAAAACCTCCAGGTCTTGGAAGCGTGGAATGACCTTTTCGATCCCGACGACCGAGATGAGGACGCGTGGGAGTGTGGTGCACATGCGCCCGTTGCCTTCGGATTCGACCAGGCATAACGAGCCTGTCTCGGCGACTGCGAAGTTCGCCCCGCTGATCCCCACATCGCTGTTGAGGAAGCGCATCCGTAGGTAGGACCGTGCGGCCTCGGCCAGGTCCGCCGGCTCGTCGGTGCGCAGGTCCGGTGCGATGGTGCGCTTGAAGATCTCCATGATCTCGTTCCGGTTTCGGTGCAGCGCTGGGACGACGATGTGCGAGGACCAATCGTGATCGAGTTGCAGGATCAGTTCGGCGAGGTCGGTCTCGAGCACATCCAGCCCGTGAGCAGCGAGCTGCTCGTTGAGGTGGATCTCATCCGTCGTCAGGGACTTGGCTTTGACGATGCTGTGGGCGCCATCGGTCGCGCAGATGTGAGCGACGATCTCCCCGGCCTCGGTCCCTGTGCTGGCCCAATGCACGGTCGTGCCGGCGGCAGTTGCTGAGGCTTCGAACTGGAGGAGGTATTCGTCCAAGCGGCCGAGCGCTTCGGTCTTTATTGCGCGGCCGGCTTCGCGCAGCTCCTCCCAATCGGGTGTGCTGGCGACGACCATGGCTCGACGCGCTCCGATCGTCTTGGCGGCACGGCGGAGGTTGGAGCGCTGGACAGTGTTCTGCAGCTCGTGCTCTGCTCGCTGGCTGAACGTCGGGGTCACTGGGAGGCCAGGATTTCGGCGAGGTGGATCGTGCGGACTCTCGACTTGCGACGCGAGAGGCCGCCGCCGATGTGCAGCAGGCACGAGCCATCCAAGGCAGTGCAGAACTCCGCGTCTGTGTGTTCAAGGGCGTCGCATTTGTCGGCGAGCATCGCGCCCGAGACCGCGCTGTTCTTGATCGCGAACGTGCCGCCGAAGCCGCAGCATTCGCGTTCACCGCCGAAGGGCACGAGCTCCAGGCCGCTGACGTTCCTCAACAACCGCTCCGGCGCGTCGCCGACATGCGCGACGCGCAGCGAATGGCAGCTTGGGTGGTAAGCGACGCGGTGCGCGAACCTTGCCCCGACGTCCTCGAGACCAAGCCGCTTGACCAGAAACTCGCTCAGCTCGTAGAACGGGAGATCCGGCTCAAGCTCGCGCATGTGACCGACGCAGGACGAAGATGGCGCGACGACGACTTCGCAGCCGTCGAAGGCGCGAATGAGTGCCCTCGAGAGCTTCGATCCGTCCGCCTCAAAGCCGCTGTTGGTGTGCATCTGGCCGCAACAGCTCTGAGCTTGCGGGACTTCAACCGTGTGGCCGAGCCGCTCGAGTACTTGGACCGTCGCAACGGCGGCGGCCGGAATGACTGCCTCGCCGAGACAGGTGACGAACAGACCTACGCGCACCGGACCGTGTTGCGCAGGACGCCGATCTGCTGGATCTCGACTTCGACCGTGTCGCCGTCTGCGAGGTAGTGGCCCGCGTCCCGGCCGAGCGCGACCCCCGGGGGAGTGCCCGTGGCGACAATGTCGCCGGGCTCGAGCGTGATGCCACGCGAAATGTAGGAGATGAGTTCGCTAACACCGAAGATGAGATCGGCGGTAGTCGCGTCCTGAACGGTCTCACCATTGACGCGGCATTGGATCGCCAATGAGCCGGGGTCGGTTATCTGGTCGGCAGGGACCCGGGCGCCGATCGGGCAGAAGGTGTCAAACGATTTCGCCCGTGTCCATTGACCGTCTGAGACCTGCTCGAGGCGCGCCGAGACGTCGTTGAGGCAGGCGTAGGCTGCAACCGATTCAAGGGCGTCTTCGACGGAGACGTCACGTGTGCTGCGACCGATGATGACGGCCAGCTCCGCCTCGTAATCGACGTTCTCAATGCCTTCAGGAATAACGATCTCGTCGCTATCACCAATGACCGCGCTCGGCCACTTTGCGAAGAGCAATGGTCGCGTGGGGAGCTCGAGCTTGACCTCCGTAGCGTGGTCGACGTAGTTGAGACCAACGCAAACAATCTTTGACGGGCGCACGATATCCACCGACGTGAGTCTTTCAAGTGGTCTGGCCAATGTCAAGATCTGGTCAGGCCACTTTGGGCGTAAGTCCGCGACGCGGGATCGAGGATTGGATACGCTGTCGCGCATGTCGGACTCGACGGGTGATGAGAGAGGTGCAACACAGGTAGCGATTAAAGCTCTCCAAGGCCAGATCCTACGAGGTGAGCTGAAGCCCGCAGGACGGTTGCCGTCGGAACGGGCCCTCAGCGAATCGCTCGGTCTGAGTAGGCCGACTGTGCGAGAGGCTGTTCAGGCACTGTCGGCGATGAACGTTCTCGAGGCCAGGCGAGGCTCCGGTACCTATGTGTCATCGCTCGCCGTTGCCGAGCTCTTTGAGCCGCTTGGGTTCGCTCTGGAGCTCACGAATCTGACGATGAGGAGTCTCTTTGAAGTGCGGCTGGCGCTTGAGCCATTGGCGGCCGAGCTCGCTGCCGAACGTGCAAGCGAGGACCAGCGTGAGGCGTTTTCGGAGCTGCTGCTGCGGGAGGGACGTCGTCCCACGCGGGCACAGTTCCTTGAGCTCGATGTCGAGCTCCATGAGCAGGTCGTGCGAGCCGCCGACAACGAACTGCTTGAGGCGATCGCTCGGAGCCTCAGCGCGCTCGGACGCAAGAGCCGTGAGATGACGGTGAGCCGGCGCGGCGCGCTGTCTCGCGCCGCCGACGAGCATCGCGCAATCATCGAGGCGATCCTGTCGCGGTCGCCAAAGGCTGCTCGATCAGCGATGGTGACCCATCTGCGCAATGTTCGCGCGACGATGGAGCAGGCCTCACGCCAGTAGAGCTATTGGACGGCGTCTAGTTCCGCCCAGCAGGCGTCTGGGATTGCGGCGCTGAAGAGCGAGGTGTTGCTGGTCACCTCTTGGGCGGACCGCATCCCGCAGACGCTTGAGAAAACAGCGGGATGCCGCAGGGGGAACTGCAGGGCGGCCGTGGCGAGCTCAACGCCGTATCCAGTGCAGATAGCGGCGAGCCGCCTCGCCCGGTCGATCAGTGTCGGGTCAGCCTCGTTGTAGTTGAAGCGAGCGTCGTCGGGCACGTCGTTGCTGATCAGGATGCCGGAGTTGAATGGGGCGGCAGCGAGGACCGCTACCCCTCGCTCATGGCATGTGTCGAGGAGCGGAAGCGCGGAGCCGTCAAGCAGCGTCCAGCGCCCCGCGATCATGACTACGTCGACGTTGGTCTCCTCTACGAAGAATTTCAGCGCCTGCCATTGGTTCATCCCCACGCCGACACGACGAACGACCCCCTCGTCCCGTAACTCGAGTAGCGCCGGGATGGCCTCTTGAGCCGCTTGGGTCACGATCTCGTCGGGGTCGTGAACGAGCGCGATGTCTACGTAGTCGAGCTGCAGCCGCTCGAGGCTTTCGGTGATGCTTGTCCGAACCCCGTCACGCGTGTAATCGGAGACCCGGTAGTGGTCGTCCGGCACCGCGAAGAGGTTCGGCATGTCGGTCCCGGACGGCTTGGGGTTCGGCCGCAGTAGCCGGCCGACCTTCGTCGAGACTGTGAACGAACCGCGATCGAGGCTGCCGAGGTAGCGGCCGAGGCGCCGCTCTGAGAGGCCGAGCCCGTAGTGGGGCGCTGTGTCGAAATAACGGATCCCCGAATGCAGCGCCGTAGCGATCGCGGCGTCGGCTTCGTCGTCTGAGACTTCGACGTAGAGGTTTCCGAGTGGTGCCGCACCGAACCCCAACCTCGAGACCGAGACGTCGCCTCCGCGTATCGGCTCCGAGGTGATCATCGCGTCGCGTCTAGGCGGTACCAGCTCAGTGCGTTGGAGCCGAAGACCGCTTGACGCTCCTGGCTCGAAAGACCGCCCGTTAGCTCCTCGGCTGTCGCCAAGACCTGCTCGTAGCCACAGCGCAGCAGGCTGACTGGCCAGTCCGACCCGAACAACACCCGCGAGCAGCCAAACGCACTGAGGAGATGATCCGTGTAGGGCCGGAGCTGCTCGAGATTCCAATCGTGACCGGCGCGGGTTACGAGCCCGGAGAGCTTGACTGCGACGTTCGGCAAGGCGGCGAGTTCTGAGATGCCCTGGCTCCAGGACTCGATTTCCTCCCCCGCGATGTCAGGGTTGCCGCCGTGGTCGAGGACAAAACTCAACTCGGGGATGGCTTCGACGAGGCCGACCGCACCCTGCAGCTGGTCGCTGCGGATGATGAGGTCGTAGGTCAGATTGTGGGCGGCCAGAACGCGCAGCCCATCTCGTACAGCAGGCTGCTCGAACCATCCCGAGCCCGGCTCCTCCTGGACCTGATGGCGGATCCCGACCAGGTAGTGACCGCCACGCCCGGAGCGCAGGCGACTGATCCGGTCCGAGATGTCGGTCGTGGTCAGGTCAACCCAACCGAGGACACCGCCGATGATCGGCTCGTCTTCGGCGAGGGAGAGCAGCTCCGGCGTCTCCTCAGGGACGGTGACGGTTTGGACGACGACGGTCGCATCGATGTTGCACGCTGCGAGCGCCGGGCGGAGATCGTCGAGATCATAGGAGCGCGCGAGGATCGGGAACGGGTCGGTCCATGGCTGTGGCCGGACCGCGAGGCTCCAGACGTGATGATGGGCGTCTATCAGCATCAGTCAGCGTGGAAGACTTCTTCCATCGGCGCCCAGAGCTCCCCGGCGGCGGCGCTCGCCACCGGCTCTTGGCAGGGAGAAGTGAGTTCCCACCAGCGTTGCGTGCCCGGGTGTGCGGCTATGGAAGCTATATCGGCGTCGTAGTCAGCGCCGGTGTGCTCGAAGTATGAGAAGAGCAGGCCGTCGCGGAGAAAGATCGAGAAGTTGTGGACGTTGCTCTCACGCAGCCGCCGGAGAACTTCCGGCCAAACCATGTCGTGCAGCCTGTGGTACTCATCCTCTTTCTCAGGGCGGAGCTTCACCATCGCGGCATGCCTAGTCATGGTCAGCTCGCCCTCGGCCGTAGTCGGAGTTCCTGCATACCGCCATCGACCGCCAGCGAGATCCCGGTCGTCGAGCCTGCTTCCGGCGAAACCAGGTAGGCGACTGCGTGCGCGACCTCGTCGGCGGTGACCAAGCGGCCGTGCGGTTGACGGGCTTCAAGGGCCGCGCGCTCGGCGACGGGATCGTCGGCTGCCGCGAGGAGGCGGCCGATCCACGGCGTGTCCGCGGTTCCGGGGCTGACGGCGTTGACGCGGATGCCCTCACGGGTCAGGTCAGCCGCCATCGCTCGGGTCAAAGCGAGGACGGCGCCCTTTGAAGCTGAATACAGGGCCCGGTTGGGGAGCCCGGCGGTGGCGGCGATCGAGCTGACGTTGACGATTGCGCCGGAGCCGGAACGCCTCAGCGCCGGCAGTGCGGCTCTGGAGGCACGGGCGATCCCGACGACGTTGATGTCGAGCACGGTGTGCCACTCCTCATCGCTGTTGGTCTCGACCGTGCCCTGGGCTCCGATGCCTGCGCAGTTGACGAGTGCATCGATTCCGCCCAGGTGTTCCTCGCATAGCTGCATGGCTCGCACGACCTCATGGTTCGCGCGCAGATCGGCCCTTGCTGAAAACAGCTCTTGCGGGGCGGGGTCCCGGTCGATTACGGCGACTCCCATCCCCGCGGCTTGGAACCGCTGCGCAACTGCCAGGCCCAAGCCGGATGCGCCGCCGGTGATGACTGCGCTCAGACCGTTCAGAGACATGCAGCTTCCAATCGTTAGCGTTTGTTCACTGCGAAGAAGTGGGCGGGGTTACGCGCCCAGCTTCCGGAGTGCGTCAAGGGCCGGGTCCGCTGCATGGCCGGGCCGGCGTCGCAGCCAAGACCCGACGATGTGGTCGTTCATCGCCCTTGCGGCGCCCTCGGCATCACGAGCGGTGATCCGTTCAACGATCGCCTGGTGGCCGCTGTTCGAGCGGCGGAAGTCCTGAGCCGTGGTCTCGCCGAGATAGCGGAGGCTCCGGAGTGCTTCCTCGAGCAGCTTGTTTGTCGCGACGCGACCAAGCCGGTTGCCGGAGGCACGCATCACTGCATCGTGGAAGGCGAGGTCGGCCGCCAGGTGGCCCGTCGGGTCCTGAGCAGATGCGACGCCGCGCTCGTATGCCTCGGTAATGGCTCCCAGTTCATCGGGGCCCGCGCGAAGCGCTGCGTGCGCTGCCATCTGTGACTCCAGCGCGCGGCGCATGTCGATCAGATCCTCGAGGATGGCGAGCTGGGCGTCGTGCCGGATCGTTGCCGCCAGGACAGCCGGGTTCGCGAGATCCCACTCGTCGAACGGCTGAACGATCGTGCCGAGGCCTTGCTGGGCACGCACCAGCTTCATCGCTTCGGTGGACTGGGTCGCCTCGCGGATAACGGTGCGGCTCGCCTCGTAGTGCGCGCAGAGCTCGGCCTCCTTCGGGAGTGCGGTTCCGGCTTCGAACTCGCCCCGCACGATCCGATCGACGAGGTCCTCGGTCACCGCTAGTGCCATTCGTGCCGGTCGCTTGGACCAGCGATCGGTACGGACGTCTGCGGTGGTCTCTCCGGTCGTGAAGGTCATGGATCGGAACTATACAGAAAAAAGATATTGACAGCATACGTATTAGGTATTAGCTTTGCGCCCATGAGTACGAAAGACACCCACTAGCCATGCGGATCACGCACGTCGAATGCATCCGTGTTCCCCAACCGGGAGCCAACCCGTCCTTCATCTGGCGCGCCGGGCTGCTGGGGTCAGCCGCCGATGGCGAAGCCGCAGTGCTCCGGTTGGGCACCGACGAAGGCGTAGCTGGCGTCGCGATCGCTACACGCCCGGGCATGGCCGCGGTCGTAGAGGACCTCGTCAACCGCGTCCTCCGAGACCAGCTCACAGGAGCCGACCCGCTTCAGCGAGAGCTCCTGTGGCATCGGATCTGGGAGATCGACCGGACAGAAGAGCTGCCGCTTCCGGCGCTAGGCCTCGTCGACAACGCGCTATGGGATCTCGCAGGGCGCATGTCCGGGCTGCCGACCTGGCAGGTCATCGGCGGGTTCCGGACCCGGATCCAGGCCTACGCCTCAACGGTCACGTTCGCGACTATCGAGGAATATCTCGAGGTCGCCGACCAGTGCCTGGCGCTTGGGTACCCCGCCATCAAGATCCACGCATGGGGTAACCCCCGTCGCGATGCGGCGCTCGGTTCGGCACTTCGCGCGCACGTCGGCGACGACATCCCACTGATGTATGACGGCTCGGCGGGGTTCGACCTTCCCGATGCCATCTACCTCGGCGAAGCGCTCCATGACGCCGGCTTCCTCTGGTACGAGGAGCCGATGCGGGAATTCAACGTCTCCGCTTACGAGCGACTCGCGAACGCGGTCAAGATCCCCCTCCTCGTCGCCGAGACCTCAGACGGCGCGCACATGAACTCCGCCGATTTCATCGCGCGAGGTGCGGCGACCTTCGGCGTCAGGGCCGGCGCGACCATGCGCGCCGGAATCACCGGGTCGCTGAGGACGGCGCACCTCGCTGACGCGTTCAGGCTCCGCGCCGAGGTCCTCGGCGGCGACCTTCCCGCGCAACACCTCTGCATGTCGATCTCGAACACGACCTACTACGAATCACTCGTCACCTCGATTCCCGCGTGTCGTGCCCCGGAAGTCAACGAAGACGGATATCTGGAAGCGCCGGTCGCTCCCGGCATCGGGCTGCCTCCGGGCCCGGACTATCCGCCCACCCTGGCCGAGTACGTGACCAGTGTGGAGGCGTGATGGGAGACGTACCGGGGCGGACCAGGGCCGCACTGACGCGGGCCCGCAATACCCCACAGAAGCTTCGGATGCCTGGGTCTTTGCCCGGGCAAGTTAAATCAGAGCTGCCCCTGAGGGCGGTAGGACAAGGAGAGAGGGAATGAGAGAACAGCACCGCCGCGCCCGTTGGGTCGCGGCAATAGTCGCCGCGACATCGGTGCTAGCCGCCGTTTCTGCGAGCGGAGCCAACGCGGCGAAGCCAGCAGTAAAGGCAGGGTCGGGTGGCAGCATCACCATCCTCGCCGACACAACCCGCGAGCCGGCGATCAAGGCCTTCGAGAAGGCCAACCCGTCGATCAAGGTCACGATCGAGACCTACGCGAACACCGGCAACAACGGCATTGAGCAGAAGTTCGCGCTCTACAACCAGGCCGGCAGCGGCTGGCCGGATGTCTTCTTCAGCAATGGCAACGATCTTGCCTGGGCGTCGAACAGCAAGATCAACTACACCGAGAACCTCGGCTCGAGCGTTCCCGAATCGATTCAGAAGGGATTCGGCAACAACCTTTCCGTCTGTGAGGTTGGCGGGAAGCTAATGTGCCTGCCCAACGACCTCGGTCAGGTCGTGCTCTGGTACAACGCCACGCTGTTCAAGCAGTGGGGCTACAGCCCGCCGAAGACCTGGCAGCAGTACGAGTCCCTGAGCCTCCAGATCGCGAAGGATCACCCCGGATACTTCACCGGGCTCGCCGGCGATGTGAATGCGCCAAACCGCTACCTGTGGCCGAGCGGCTGCCCGGTCAGCACTTTGGTGGCGAAGATGACGGTCAAGATCAACGTCAACGCGCCTTCCTGCACGCGTGTGGAGAACATGCTCCAGACGCTGCTGAACGCGAAGGTGGTCTCGCCGATCGGGCTGTTCGACACTGATGCTCCGACGCAGGTCGGCGCGAAGCTCGTGATGACGCCCGGAGCGTCCTGGTATGGACAGTTCATCTTCGAGGCCGACTTCAAGGTGCCAGCACATCAGATCACGGCCAGCCTGCCGCTGCACTGGGCCGGTGAGAAGGCCGGCACGGGCGCCGAGGGTGGCGGTCTGTGGATGGTTTCGCGGCACGCGACCGGCAAGAACCTGGCTGCCGCGATCAAGGCAGTCCAGTTCCTGACGACAAATCATAAGCTCCTGACCAGCAACGTCACGTTCCCGGCCTATGGACCGGCCCAGAACGCGTGGCTCGCCGGGCTCGGGAGGACCGGCTACTTCGCGGACTTCCCCCAGTTGAAGCATGCGCTGAAGACCGCAGCGTCTGAGATCCGGACGGACACGAACTGGACGCAGTACAACCCCGGGAACATCTGGTCCCAGACGGTGACTGCGGCGCTGTCGTCGGGGCAGTCGTTGAGCAGTGGCTGGAGCACCTTCGGCACGCAGCTTGTCCAACAGGCGCAGTCGTTCGGGTACAAGGTCCAGAAGTAGATGGCGCTGGAAACCGCATCGGCCGCGCGTGGCGTAACAGCCACGCGCGGCCAGCGGCCGAGCTCCGGTCTTCGTCGCAGGATGAACCGCGGGCGCGAGCCGCTTAGCGCGTACCTGCTCACCAGCCCGTACCTCATTCTTCTTGCGGTCGCGGGGCTGATCCCGGCGGGATATGCGGTGGTCGAGAGCTTCGAGCCATCGTCTGGGCTCGGAATCGTCGGAGGCCATGGCCTCTTCGCCAACTATCAGCGCGTCTTCACCGACTACCGCTTCGACTCCGCCTTCCTGCACGTCGGCGAGGTCCTCATCGTCTGGCTTCCGATCTTTATCGTGATTGTCGTCGGCCTCGCGCTGCTGATGCACCAGCGCCCCGGCCGGCTCAGCCGATCCGTTCAGTTCATCCTTTATCTGCCAGGAGCACTTGCCGGCATTGCGAACTTCGTGCTCTGGCTGTTCATTCTCGACCCGACCGTCAGTCCGATTCGCTTCCTCGCGCACGGGTTCGGCGAGACCTCGCTCGATCAGGTCGCCCAGCCCTCGCACCTGCCGATCATCCTCGCCGCCATGCTCATCTTCCTGGGCACGGGCACCTGGATCGTGATCGTCTTCGGCGGTCTTAACAACATCCCAGACGAGGTTCTCGAAGCGGCCACGATCGACGGCGCTTCAAGCTGGCAGATCGCAATGAAGGTCAAGCTTCCCCTGATCCGGCCATGGATCGGCTACCTGACTCTCGTCAACATCGCGTATGGCTTCCAGCTCTTCCTCGAACCGTCGGTCATGAGCCAGGTCACCCACGGCGTCATCTCCCCGACATGGTCGCCAAACGAGCTGAGCTACACGTACGCCTACAGCCAGCTCGACACGGGTGGCGCCGCCGCGCTGTCGGTCGTCCTTCTCGCTGTGACGATGGTGATTGGCGTCGTTGTCATCTCCCGCTCGAAGCTGCTCGGCGAGGGTCGGTCATGAGCGCGAGCGCTGACGCGTTCCCTGGCGGCGAGACCGCGCGGGCAGCGACGCGGGGGTCACGCCGGCGGGTCAAGCTCGGCGCAGTCGGGCGCGTCAGCACGCTCTGCGCGGTCGCGGCGATCTTCCTGTTCCTGCTCATCACGTTCATCCTCGCCGCTTTCCGGACCCGGCAGTCGATGACCAGCGCCAACCCGCTGAGCGGACTGTCCTTGGCGAACCTGAACTACGACTGGACGCAGATTCGCGGGTTCGACAGCGGCCTCTTCACGACCTGGTATAGGAACTCGCTGATCGTCTGCGGGGGCGGCACGGTCCTCAGCCTGCTGTCCGGTATCCCGGCGGGCTACGCGCTGGCGAAGCTGAAGTTCCCGTTTCGGCGCACAGTCCTGCTGGTGACCATCCTGACGATGGTCACTCCGAACACGGTACTCGTGATCCCGCTGTTCCTCGAGGTCGAAAAGATCCACGCCCTTGGACAGCTCTGGCCGGTCGCGGTGATCTTCGGCTTCTTCCCGTTCGGAACCTACATGGCGTACATCCACTTCGAGACGGCGCTGCCGAAGGAGCTGATCGAAGCCGCGCGAGTCGACGGGCTGAGCGAGCTCGGGATCTTCACACGGGTGGCCCTGCCCGTGTCCAAGCAGGCAGTGGCGATCGTCGGCTTCTTCTCCTTCTTGGCGAGCTGGACCAACTACTTCCTGCCGCTCGTGTTGCTGCCGATTGGAAACCAGCAGACCCTCACCGTGGGGCTCCAGCAGCTCATCACCGGCAGCCAGCTCTATGACCCTTCGGGCGCCGCCGGTTCACCGGTGCAGCTGTACATGCCGCAGCTGATCTTCGCTGCGGTGCTGCAGACCGCACCGTTGCTCGTAATCTTCGTCATCGCCCAGCGTTTCCTCGCTCGCGGCGCGACAGTCGGAGCCGTCAAGCAATGATCGCGCACACGACCATCATGCAATCCGCGGGGCTCGACTCAGGAATGCGCGCGGTGCTCGACGACATCGCGAGTTGGCCCGTCATCACGACCGACCCGGTAGCTGCTGCGCGCGCCAGCCCTGAGCGGTTCCTACGGTGGAGCCGTCCCGCTGTCTCGGTTGAGAGCGTCGAGGACTACGAGGTTCAGGGTGAGCAGCGCGCGTTCCGGGTCCGGGTCTATCGCCCGGGCCGCTTGCCGCGCCCGCCAGCGCTGTACATACACGGCGGGGCGTGGAGCGTCGGCTCGATTGAGCTCGCGGATCGCCTCTGCCGTCGCCTGTGCTCGGAGTCTGGGCGTCTCATCGCCAGCGTCGGCTACGCGCTCGCACCCGAGGAGCCTTACCCTGCCGGGCTAGATGACTGCGTCGACGCCTTGGCGTGGCTCGACCATGAGCACGACCTGATTGGGTCGGATGGCAGCGCACCGGTCGTTGTCGGCGAGTCCTCGGGAGCGAACCTTGCCGCGGCAATGTGCCTACGCGCTCGTGCCGGCACGGCGCAACCGATCGCTGCGCTGGTTCTCATCTGCCCGGTCCTCGGCGACGACTTTGCAACGGAGTCGCATCAGAGATGGGGTGGTGGCGAGTTCCTGGTCAGCTCGGATCTGCTTGCTGACTTCTGGCAGATGTACCTGGCGGGCAAGGGTGTTGACCCGTTCGCGGCGCCGCTGCGCGCGAGAGACCTGAACGATTTCCCGCCGGCGACGATCGTCATCGCCGGCTGCGACCCACTTCGCGATGACGGTGTCAACTTTGCGCGCGGCCTCTCCGCTGCCGGAGGCTCGGTCGAGCTCATCGAAGCGCCTGGGCTCCTGCATGGATTCATCTACATGGACGGCGTCAGCGAACCCGCGGCGCGGACCGTCGATCGCGTCTTCACGCTGACTACACCAGACGAACTGTCGGAGGACTAGGAATGGCTGATGTCGTATTCGAGCGAGTCGGGAAGGTCTACCCGAACGGCTACCGCGCCGTCGACAGCCTCTCGCTCGAGATCCGCGATGGTGAGTTCTTGGTCCTCGTCGGCCCGTCAGGATGCGGAAAGACCACGGCGCTGCGGATGGTCGCCGGCCTCGAAAACATCTCCTCCGGCGACCTGTCGATCGGTGATCAGGTCGTCAACGAGCTGACGCCGAAGGAACGGGACATCGCGATGATCTTCCAGAACTACGCGCTGTATCCGCACCTCAGCGTTCGGGACAACATCGCGTTCAGCATGAAGCTGCGCAAAGACCCCAAGGCCAAGATCAAGGATCGTGTGGCTTGGGCGACGCGCATGCTCGATCTCGAGCCCTACCTCGACCGCAAACCCAAGGAACTCTCCGGCGGCCAGCGCCAGCGCGTCGCGATGGGACGGGCGATCGTCAGGCACCCGCAGGTGTTCCTGATGGACGAGCCGCTCTCGAACCTGGACGCCAAGCTGCGGGTCCAGATGCGCACCGACATCGCGAAGCTCCAGAACGAGCTCCAGACCACGACCATGTATGTCACCCACGACCAGGTCGAGGCGATGACGATGGGCGACCGTGTCGCGGTCATGCGCAGCGGCGTACTGCAGCAGGTCGCTGACCCCCAGACGCTCTACGACGCCCCGGCCAACGTCTTTGTTGCCGGCTTCATCGGAACCCCGGCCATGAACCTCCTCGAAGCCACGGTCGTCGTCGACAAGGATGTGTCGATTCGGCTGGCATCCGCCACGCTTCCGATCCCGAACGAAGTGCTGCTCCGCGACTACCCGAAGCTCCGCCTTTACGGAGACCAGGTGGTGACGGTCGGGATCCGCAGCCAGGGCTTGCATCCGGCGGCAGCCCGGCCCGACCTGCCGCAGATCGCCGGCCAGGTCGAACTCGTCGAGGCGCTCGGCGGCGAATCGATCGTGTACTGCAAGATCAATGCCCGCGCCGTGCGCGAAGGCCAAGAGGACGATGAGGGCGAGTTGGCCGAAGGCGCGGAGGGCGTTGTCGCCTCCCGACCCAACCTCGTCGCGGCCTTCCCCGGACACACCTCAGTCCGACCCGGCGAGCGCATCGACCTCGGAATCGAGCTTGAGCGCATGCACTTCTTCGACCGAACCACCGGCCTCCCGCTGAGGTAGGGCAGCGAAGCCGCCGCGCTTCTCACAGCTTCGCTCGCGGAGGGGTTGTGACCGTTGACACCAACCAACCAAGAACCTAGTTAGTTTCTATCGCCGTGTAAGAGCGCAGCCTGTGGTCACAGACATCTTCGTCGACTGCCCACGACAGGTTCGTGGGCCACCTGTGACATTTAGGGAGCCAACCCGCGACATTTCGTGGGCCTCGACATCAACTGTTGAGGCACGCAAAAACGTCAAGCGGTTGGCTAGCCCGAAGTTCCTCCCGTAGTCAGTGGTTGTAGGGGCCGGGATCCCTGTGTTGGTGGGGGATTCCGGCTTTTTATGGGCTTTCGCGTGTAGTCACTAGTAGTCGTCCGGTGGTGGTGATAGGTTTCCCTGCATGGGAAGACCAGCGAGGCACTCTGGGGCGATGCACGTGGTCACAAACCGTGTGCGGCATGGGGAGAGCGAGTACTCCTCGACGTTGTTGCGTCGTTCCTACCGCGAGGATGGGAAGGTCAAGAAGGAGACGCTCGCGAACCTCTCGCATCTACCTGTGGAGGCGATAGATGCGATCCGGGCGGTGCTGGCCGGCAGGACGCTTGTGGACGCAGATGACGCGTTCGTGATCGAGCGGTCGCTGCCCGCGGGGCACGTGAACGCGGCGCTGGTCATGGCGCGGCGGTTGGAGCTTCCCAGACTGCTGGACGCCAAGCCGTCGCGGCAGCGGGATCTGTGCATGGCGATGATCGTCTCCAGGGTGATCTCGCCCGGGTCGAAGCTGTCAACGGTCCGCACTTTGGGTCAGTCGACGTTGGCCTGCGAGCTTGGTGTCGAGGGCGCGGATGAGGATGATCTATACAAGGCGATGGACTGGCTGGCCGAGCGCCAGCAGAAGATCGAGGACCGGCTCGGCAAACGCCACCTTCGGGATGGGGAGATGGTGCTCTATGACGTGTCCTCCAGCTATTTCGAGGGACGCGCCTGCCCGCTCGGGCGGCTGGGCTACTCGCGGGACGGGCAGAAGAACCTGCCGCAGATCATCTACGGGCTGTTGTGTGACAAGCAGGGCCGCCCGGTCGCTGTTGAGGTGTTCAGTGGCGAGACCCACGACGACAAGACACTGCCCGCCCAGGTTCAGAAGATGAAGGACCGCTTCGGTCTCGCCAAGATCACGGTCGTCGCCGATCGCGGGATGGTCACCCGCGCGAACATCGAGATCCTGGCCGGCACCGAGGGTCTCTCGTGGATCACCGCCTTGAAGGCCCCGACGATCAAGAAACTCGTCCGCGACGGGGTGTTCCAGCCGTCGCTGTTCGATCAGCAGAACCTCGGCGAGCTCACCGATGTTGAGGAGTTCCCGGGTGAGCGGCTGATCGTGTGCCGCAACCCGCTGGTCGGTGCTCAGCGCGCCCGCAAACGCACCGAGCTACTGGACGCCACCGAAGCAGAGCTGGCTTTGATCAAAGCACGGGTGAACAAAGGCACTTTG
>DASZLT010000026.1:0-81531 GCA_035552235.1 Solirubrobacteraceae bacterium | reverse complement strand
GCGACCTTGCTCGCGGAGAACCTCAAAGCCACGCCACCTGCGTCCAGATCGGCAGACCCCGCAGCGGCGGCCGTTGCGTTCGACCTCGACCAGGTCTTCGTCGTTCAAGGGCATCCCGTCCGACGATAGAGAATCAGATCTAACTTCGGCTCCCGGCAGCTGCCGTTGACCAGAGGATCCGGTGGCACAACCGACACGCCGCCACCGATAGCCACCCGGTGGGGTGCCTACGCGCTTGCCGCGCAACCAGGTCTCTCACAGACGACGGCGAGAGGCGCGTCGCATGCGAAGAGCAAACGCCGATGACGTTGATCCAGATCGTGGCAGCGCGATCGCCACGGTTGGTTACCGTTCCGTGCGTGGAGCTGCAGCAGCGCATCGCCGATCGGATCGGTGAGTTCTTGATCTTCGCGGTGACGCCGCCGCGGCTGGCGACCACACCGGAGCAGATTAGGCACATCGCTGAGGTCACACTCGCGCGGCTGGGGACGGTGGAGATAGATGGCCTCGTTCTCTACGACATCGATGACGAGAGCGATCGTAATCCCAACGAACGCCCGTTCCCGTTCCTGCCCACGATCGACCCGGCCGAGTATCTCGCTCGTGATCTCGTCGGCTTGGACGTGCCCGCCATCGTCTACCGCGCGGTCGGCAAGCACGCGGAGGACGGCCTCCGTTTATGGCTCCGCGACCAGGATCCGACCCGAGCGCTGTCGGTCTTCGTCGGGGCCTCATCCCGCGAGAGGGTGGTTGCAACCTCGCTGTCTCGAGCGTACGAGCTGCGGACGGAAGTCCGGCCGGACCTGCCACTAGGCGGAGTCGCGATTCCCGAGCGGCACCGGCGCGGGGGCAAGGAGCACCACCGGCTGATCACAAAACAGGCTGCAGGCTGCTCATTCTTCGTCACCCAGATCGTCTACGACGTCAACGCTGCGAAGGACTTGGTCTCCGACTATCGCTACGAGTGCGCCGCCCAAAACCTGCAGCCGGTGCCGATCGTCTTCACATTCTCAGTCTGCGGCTCAATGAAGACGTTGGAGTTCCTCCAGTGGCTCGGCGTCGACGTGCCGCGCTGGATCGCGAACGACCTGCGCCACGCTGACGACACCCTCGACGCCTCCTACGATCAAGCCCTCGCCACGGCGATCGAACTGATCGCCTTCTGCCGCCGCGTCGGCGTTCCCGTCGGACTGAACGTCGAAAGCGTCTCGATACGCAAAGTCGAGATCGAGGCCTCCGTGCGGCTCGCTGCCCGACTAAGGGCCGAACTCCGCCGCTAGAACCTCGAAAGGGCTGTCGCGAAACTCTTTGGAGCGGGAGTGACGGCCCCGCGTGACGTAATCGCCGTCGATGGTGTCAACCCGTTGCCGCCGTCGGAACCTGAACCGGCCAGCTGCGACGTTTCACACCGTCGACGAAGAATGCGGTCAATCCGATCGTCAGTCGATCCCGACGATTAGGTAGCGCTCGGGTCATAGCGGCGCCGGTACCCGCCGGGATCCAAACCGCTACCAGGCCCTCCGTGCAGATAGAGCGCCGGCCGACCAGACGGGTTGCCGGATGTCTCCCAGTACATCTCCATGTCCGCACCGACCGCCAGCAGACCAGACGCGAAAGGTCTGAATCGGTGGATGCATGGGCCTCGAGAATAGTTACAAGCAGCTACGAATCATCCCGGCGATCTGATGCCAGCCGAGGGGTCCCCGACAGCTACACCGACGCACATCGCCCTGCTCGCCGCCGCACACGGGAGGGAAGACGGAGCTGCGGGACAAAGCCACGTCGGGACGCAAAAGCGGGTGTCCGCGCCGCGCGCGCTCGACTTCGTCGGACCGCGTTCACGCAGACGTGGATCCGTCCTGGCTCAACTGGCGTTCGGTTACGCAGCTGCCACGCCAGCTGGAACGAAGTGCTCGAACGTCACCGACGGAGGCGCCCTTTCGCCGCGGTCGTCAGCGTCGCACTCCAGCGCAAATCTCGCTGCGCGCTCAGCTTCAGCGGGGTCATATTCGTCAGTGCCGCCGACCAGACCCGGAATGTCCGGGCTGTCGAAGCTCCAGCCGAAGCCCAGCTCGTGATGGTGGAGGATGCGGACTTCCATAACTGACTTCAGAGTAGCCCCAGCGCCTCTTCCTCTTCAAGACCCACCTGCGCCACCAGCACCCTGCGGACCTCGTCCGATGAAAGGGTGCGCCGATCGTGATAGGCCCACGTCAGCGGTGGACGGCCGGCCGCCTTCAGCCGCCGATGTGAGCCCGCCGGACGCACCTCCTGGTAGGCGAGCGGGTCGCGCTTCAGCACGCGTAACAACGCAGACGCCTTCATCGACGGGAACTCGCTCACGATCCTCAACGCTAACGCGCAACAAGGCGGGAGCGCCTTTCAATGCTCACGGATTGCGCGCGGGGAGGCCTCAGCTCGGTCGAGCAGACGCTCGCCGCGCGAGCGATGCAGGTGTTGGCGCGATGCCGTCGCCCCGGCACGTCTGCGCGGTTGAACACTGGAGTCAGCGGCCGACTACGCGAACCCGTCGCTGGGCGATCTCCAGGTCGAACGCCGCCGGATCGAACCCGCCGGCGTCCTTCAGCTCGGCGTAGCCCCAGGGACCGCCGCAGTCCTCTGGTGGGCAGGCGCCTTTGCCGGTCACGAGCAGCGGCCTCCGGTCGTCGGCGTTCGGATCGATCACCTGTTCCAGGACGATGTCGTGCTCCCAATCGTCGCCGAAGTCGTAGGTGTAGCGAATGCGATCCTTTGGCCCGAGCAGCACCCCTGCGAGCGCAGTTTCGGTCTCGTCAGCGCAGTCATCTTCCCACTCGGGATCCGGAACGCCGATCCGCACGCCCTCGTACTCAAAGCTGTGCAGATGCGTGTCGGTCCACCCGAACGCCCCCTGGATCACCTCATGGAGCGTCGCGAAGGTCGCGTCGGCGCGGACCTGGACGCGTCGCCACACCGGTGGCTTGCTGACCCCTCTCAGCGCGATCTTCAGCTGGAGCACGTCGTCAGGCTCGATCGCCTGCGGCACCTCCACTTCGGCGAGGTCCAGCTCGCTGCGCGCGTTCCAGCCCTCGACGAATGTGCCCACCGCCTGCTCATCCTCGAGGTCAACGCCGGCCGCCTTTGCCGCCAGCAGGAACTGCTTGGACGGTCCACCGACAGCCGGGTCGAGGGCGGCCTCGACCATCTCCTGCTCCCAGGCGCCGATCGACGCTCGGGTCTCGTTGGCCGCCCACTCCGGGATCCCGCGCCGACGCGCGGCGAAGCGCACCCAGGCGTCGAGCGCCCCGGGAAGGCAGGCGAGCAGCTCGGGAGTCGCGAGAACGTTGCGCGGGACCCAGTCGCTCATGAACAACTCCACAACCACCGGGCTCCAGCGCAACGGGTCACAGTCGGTGTAGCCAGCACAGAAGTCAATCGCCAGCGACGCCACCCAGGCCTCGTCCCCGTCGGACGCGAACCCGGATCCCTCGGGCGAGGCGAGGAACTCGTCGCGCAGCCTGTCGCGCTCCTCTACCGACAGCTCCGTGGGTTCGGGAGGCTCGACCACGCCCGGGGTCTGGTCGGCGCGCAGCAGCGCCAGCGCCCGCCCGGGCCAGAAGTCATCGGTGACGGGCGGATCCCAGGTCATGTCCGTACGCGCGATCGCCGCCCGGATCAGCCCGGCAGCGACGCCCGGGTCGACGCGCTTCAGCTCCAGTTCGGCCTCCTCGGCAGTCGAGTGCTGGCCCATCGCGCCGGCGACCTGCTCGATCGACTCGGCCAGCAGCACGTCTTTGGCCAGCCCGCCCAGGTTGCGGTCGATCAACACGCCGACAGCCATCGTCTCCCCATCAGGATGGCGACTCTCAAGCAACACCGTGCGGGCGTCGTCGAACACCGCCTCGCTGATCACCGCGGCACCCACGATCTCCGACTCGCCGATCTGCTTGACCCATTCCGGCGCGCTGGCCATCGCCCGTGAGCTGGTGAGCAGCTCCCCTGCCAGGACCCCCAGCTCACCGTCGTCGAGCTCCGCTAACGCCGCCAGCGTGATCGCGGAGCCCGCGTCGCTGAAGGTCGCCAACCCTCTGACCAGCGGCTCGCCGAACAAAAGCGCCGGATCAACCCCAACGGCATCGGGGAACGGCAGCCCGTGGCGCTGCTCCCGGAACGTCCCAAGCAAGTGCGCCGCCCACGCCTCGGCGTCAAGCGCCGAGTCAATCTCCGACGCCGACCGCGCGATCACCCGCGCGACAGCGACCTCCTCCGACCCAGAACCGTGCCGGCCCTGCTCGCGCTCACGGCGCTCAGCCACCCGCGCCGGGTGACCGCCCGATCCTCGTCGCCGTCTGCCGCCGCTCACGCCCGCCAACGTAACACCGCCACCCCACCAGAGGCGAGCGTCAACTCCGCAACCAGCGCCAAAACTCGCGGCCCGATGCGCACCCTCCGCGCCGAGCGCGTCTCTCGTTCGTGGGGCCGAGACGCTCGTGGCGAGGGGGAAGCAGGTCTCGCCGCTGATCGCCAACGCGATCGGCCAGATACCTACTGACTCGGTGCCGCGCGCCGCTGCGTGATCCTTGCTGACACATCGGCCTGGGTTGAATACGATCGCGCGACCGGCAGCAGCGTCGATGACCGAATTTCAGAGTTGATCGCCAAGGACGGGCCTGTAATGATCACCGAGCCGGTCATGGTGGAGGTCCTCGCCGGAGCGCGGAGCGCCTCAAAGGAACAGGATCTGCGTCGCCTGCTACTGCGCATGGGCTGGCTGATGTTTGAGGCGACGACGGACTTCGACGCCGCAACCCGGATCTATCGCCGCTGCCGACAAGTCGGAGTGACCCCTCGCGGGATGATCGACTGCATGATAGCCGCGGTCGCCTGGCGTGAGGGCGCCGCGCTGCTCTGTCGCGATGCCGACCTCAATCGCGTGGCCGGTGTGATCGGCATTGATCTGGATCCGGCGTCGGCCGGTGAATAAGACACCAGCGCCGGTAGCTGCTCTCGCGCGCCTGAATGTTCGCGTCAGCTCCGACGAGATGAGATCGCCCTTTGCCGCTGCTGCAGCCGCCAGACGACGTGGCCGCTTGGGATGCGGTCAAGTCGAAGCAGCCACCGAAGGCTGGCGTCGCATCCGCGGCGTTGCAGGGACCGAATCCAAAGGCCGGCGAGGCGGTCTTGGCTGCGTCGCTGCGTCGAGCCAGCGCTGATTAGAACGAGCTACGGCGGCGGGGGGCACGACTCTGGCGGCGGAATGCCTACATGATCGCCGCTAGAGTCGTCGTACACGCGTCGCTGCGCTGCTCTATGCGCAGGACGATGACTTCGCGTCGCTCCTCGTTGATTCGGTAAAGCACGCGATAGGTACCACGCCGCGCTGACCAGATGCCCGCGAGCTCACGCCGGAGTTGCTTGCCTACTCTGCGCGGCTCTCGGATCAGGCTCGTCAGGAACTCGATGACGGCTGCCGCGACGGGCTCGGGAAGCTGCTGTGAGATGGCCCTTGCGCCGGGGGTGTGATGACGAGTTCGTATTCGTCGTCGGTGCTCACGACCGCAGTGCGCGGACCGCGTCGATTCCACGCAGAACATCGCCACGGGCATAGGCGGCGTCTGCCTCGCGGATATCGGCGAGCGCTACTGGGTCGCTGAGAACCGACAGGGTCTCTTCGAGCTCTGCCAGATCGGCAGCGCTGATCAGCACAGCCGCGTCACGGCCGTTACGCGTGATCACGACTCGATCGTGTTCGCGCTCGACCCGGTCGACGATCTCTGAGAGATGGTCCCTTACGGCTCGAAGCGGCTCGGTGGTCACGCCACAATTGCGGCGCACGAGGACCCATCGGTCAAGCAACTGCCTTGCCGCGCAAAGCGCGAGTGCGAATCGCTGCGCCGGGCAGTCGCGTTCTGAGATCAAAGCGGGTCCGGCGGCACGACTGCTCGCGATGCTTGCGCTGCTAACTGATTGACGCTAAGGTTAGTAGCGTTATGGATGGGACAAGTAGTTCGGCCGGCACTGAGCAAGCACGCCTGAGGCTGGCCGCAGTGGACCGCAACGATCCCACGCTGCTGCATGAACAGGTCGCGATGGAGCTGCGTAGGGCGATAGCGCAGGGTGAGGCGCGTCCGGGCGATCGCATCCCTCAGGCAAAGGACCTCGCGGCAGTGCTCGGGGTCAACACCAACACGGTGCTGAGAGCGTTGCGGCTTCTGCGGGATCAGGGATTGCTCGAGGTCGGGAGAGGCCGAGCGATCCGCGTCGCCGGCACGCCCGAACGAACCGAAGTCGTCGAGGCAATGAGAGAGCTGATCGAGCTCGGGCGGCGTAACGGCTTCCGTCGCGCCGACCTTGCCGCGCTGCTCGAGAGCTTCCCCGGTTAGGAGAGGGGATGACGGTTCTCGAGGGTCCTCCGGAGATGGAACGTACAAGCCCCTTGGAGGCCCCGGAGGCCATATTCCCCGAAGCCCGCCGGAGGGGTCGTCGCCGGAGGGCTTGCTCGGCGCTCGCTGCAATCGGCCTCACTGGCGCTGTGGTGGCGGTGGCGGTTTTTGGCCTGCGGAGCGGCCCGGCGATCCCTGGCCGATCCCGCTCCCCGCTCGGGGCAGGTGCGCGAAGCGGGTCAGACCGAGCTCCCGCTGTGGTGGTCGCGTGGGCGGACTATGCCGGGGTGCTTCACGTTGGCGACCTCGCGACACGACGCCAGTTGCGGATAGCCACCCACCCGGCGGTGGACGTGTCCACGGATCCTGCGGCCGTCGATGGCGAGCGGCTGCTATGGGTCGACGCGAAGGACCGGGTGCGAGGTGTCGAGATCGCGACGGGCAGGGTGAGCGTCGTCGCCCGGGGGATTGGGGTCACGGCCAGCCCGGACGGCGCTCGGCTCTATGTGGATCAGGCGACCCACGACTTTCTGGAATTGAACGCCCGCACTCTGCGGGTGACACGTCGGCTGGCACTACCGGCAGGCTGGCAGGCAAACCCGTGGGTCGTCCCCGTAGCCGGAGGGCTGCTCCTCACGCACAGCAGCAAAGGAACTGTCTTCGGGATCTGGCGTCCCGGCGGCAACGTCCGGCCGTTGGGCGCGGCCTCCGACGCGGCACTCGCCACCTATACCCCGCCCACAGCGCGCTACAGCCTCGTCGCCTGGGCACCCAAGTGCGCCAAGCACCACGCCCCGTTCGGATCGGGCTGCCCGCTCGCGATCGCCAACACCGCCAGCGGGCGGACGGTGACGGTTCGCAGCCCGACCCGCTACGGATTCACCGGCGGCGCGTTCTCACCCGACGGGACTCAGCTCGCGACCTTCGTGAACACCGACAACCCAAGTGACTCATTTTCAACTCCCCGCTCGGAGCTGGCTCTGATCAACACCGCAACCGGAGCGTTGCGGCTCGACCCCAAGGTGAAGATGATCACCACCGAGGACGCTGCCTGGGTCCTTTGGCTACCCCCGGGCCGGCAACTGCTCACCGGCGCGATCTCCGCCACCTACCTCGTCAACGCGCACGAGCTCGCCACCCGCCCCATGTACTTCGACGGTGCCGACACCCGACTGTTCTCCATCATGGGCAGCCCCGACCTCAACTTCTCCACCCTGGTGGTAGCGCCGAACGCTCTCAGCCTGAAGCAGCGACGATCGCTCGGCCTCACCGAAGCACCAAGAAAGGCCCGATAGAGACGCCCGTGGGCTGGCGGGCCGGCGCCGCCAGCATTCATCCGTGCTGTCGTGGCATCTGCCACGAGGTTGTCGATGGGACGGCTGGCTCATCGAGTCGCTCTGGTGTGCTGGTTCGAGCCCGGCTCTAGCCGGCAGTTTGACTCGGGTGACCATAATGGTCATAGTATTGCTGTGACCATGCTCTCGGTCAGGGTCGATCAGTCGGATCCGACAATGCTTCACGATCAGGTCGCCTCCGAGATTCGCCGCGCGATCGCGGCAGGAGAGGCGGCGCCGGGTGACCGGCTGCCTCCTGCAAAGGATTTCGCCGCCGTGCTCGGCGTGAATTCGAACACTGTCCTGCGCGCGTTTCATCAGCTGCGCGATGAGGGGCTGCTCGAATTTCGGCGGGGCAAGGGCATAACCGTCGCGGGCGCCCCAGAGCGGGGTCTCGTTCTGGCACGCGCAAGAGAGTTGGTTTCGTTCGCGCGATCGCAGGGAGTCCGTCCCGATGAGCTGGCTCGCTTGATCGAGCAGATTGCCTCCAAGCCCTCCATCGACGTGACCGGACAATGAAGACCGACGTCTACCCGGAGAGGCCGGACACGGCCCTCAATGGTCCCGAGCCGATCGAGAGTCCGATTCCTCAGGTTCTGATTCCGGAGGTCCGGCAGCACGCCCGCCGTCGACGTCTGAGAAACCTCGCCGCCGTGGTCATCTCGGGCGCAACTGCAGCGGGCCTGCTCCTATTCCTCGGGTCAGGCTCGCCCGCCGGCAGCCGAGCCAGCCGACCATCATCGCCATCTGCATCGGGCGCGACGCGCGACAGCTTGGCCGCGGCGTGCAACAAGGCAGCCCCCAGGGCGCCAAACGCTTGGCCAGTGCTGACTGCGGGACAGGCCGTAGTAAGCGAGGCGCGCGGCCGATACACGGCCGTTGTCTACCACCCTAGTGGCAGCCGGGTGTTTGCCTGCATCACCAACGGCCGCGGTGGAACCGCGACTGAGATGGGTAACTTCGGCCAGCGCGGGATCCCGAAGGCCGGAGCCGATCAGATCACCGATGTCGGAGGAGGTGCCGGCGCCGCCCCAGAGTTCGCCGGAGGCAATCCGAATCAACCGCTCCCGCAGTACCGCGAGGAGAGCCGCGCCACTAAGCGGAGATTTCAGCGCCTGCTCGCACGGGGCGTGGAGACCGACCAATTCGGGATGGCAGGCAACAACGTCTCCGCGGTCACGTTTGACTTCACCGACGGGCTGACCGTCGATGCGACGGTTCAGAACGGCTGGTACTTCGCATGGTGGCCGAATCTGGACCACCCGACAACCGTGCAGATAACAACCAGCTCCGGGCAACCGCAAACAGACGAATGCTCGTCACCATCCCAGTCCAGCTCACCGCCTCCATGTTGACGAGCAGCGCCAGCGGGCAGGGAGGAAGCATCGCTCGGAGCCTGCCTAGCGTGGGTCGGATCGATACGCGATGGAGCGGTGTCGGATCGCGGCGATGCGGACTGTTCGATCGTCGTCGGCTAGCTGGTAGATGATCCGATACGTGCCGACCCGTAGGGAGCGCAGCCCGCGTAGGCGTCCGCGCAATTCGTGTCCGGCGTGGGGTTCACGTTCGGGCAGGCCCATGGCGTCCTCGACGGCGTCGATCAGCGGCCTGTCGAGCTCAAGCAGGTGCTGTCGCGCGCTTCGCGCGAGAACAACGGCCGTCACGGTTACCGGCTGGCTCGACGCTCGGCCAGCTCAAGGCGAAGCTGCTCGAGCGTCACGCTGTCGCCTTGGGCGAGCTCTTTGAGGCCGGTTTCGATCTGGGTGAGCGTGACCGAGTCAGAGAGGATCTCGGCGGTTTCTTCTAGTGCCTCGTATTCGTCGATCGGAACGAGTACGGCAGCGGGTTTGCCGTTGCGTGTGACGAGCACGTGGTCGCGACGGTCGGCGACATCGCTCAGTAGTTCACTTAGGTTTGTTCTGAACTCTCGGACGGGCACGGTCTTTGACATGACCTGAGTGTACCGTATTGCGTACACGCCTTCGGCGACCCGGTTCCCAAGTCCGCGAGCATCGGGGCCGCACCACGAAGAGTCGTGCTTCGCGCGGCTAAGTGCCCCCGGCAGGATTCGAACCTGCGACCTGCGGCTTGGAAGTTGCTCGTTTGCAGCTCAATTGCCGTAATTGCTGGTAATTCAGAGCAACTCCGTGCACTCCTTTGAGGTCAGAATTGACTAGTTCGGGACATTTTCCTGGGACACGAGCGCAACGCCCCGTAGCGGCGGCAAGCAACGTCGAGGGCAGCTATTTGACTGGGACCCAGCGGGACCAGTCGCCGGCGGAGTTCCGCACACGCACGTAACTCGGCTTCGACCGGAGGGTCAGTTTCAGGGTCCGCGACAGCTTCAGGATGCCTCGCGCTTTGCAGGACGTCAGCCGCATCAGATCCTGACCGTTGCTGGAGCGCCGCTCGTTCGTGGCAACTTCGCAGACACCCACAAGCTCGTCCTTTGCTTTCAGGCGCAGTTTGTAGGTCTTGAGGCGCTCAGCTCGTGCGGCACTCGCCGGTGCAGCACCTAGCCCGTTGAGCGTGGCACTCTGGATGGTCGGGGCTGTCTCGTCCAGGATGATGTCGTCGGTGAAATTGATGTCGTCCTGCCCAACGCCAAGGAACCGCACGTAGACCGTCTTGGGCAAGCGGTCGCTTCCGGTCTGCTCAAGCGTCCAGTTGATGGTTGCTGCTGGTACGACTGTCTGCGTGTCGGTCCGGAAGCCGCCGTTGTTGGAGATCAAGATCGATTGCGTGCCAGCAGGCCAAGCCGCCTCGATCGTCACTTTCGGACTGTCGGTCGCGTAGTCGCCGTTGGCTATCTGGAGGCCCACCGGCCCAGACTCGGGCACCGCGCCGGTAGCCGCGGATGTCGCCGGCAAACTTGTGCCACCAGCATTTGACGCGGCTTCCGCCACAACCATCCTCCGGCCGATGTCGCTCGCAGCGAGCGCATACGTCTTGCTGGTTGCGCCCGTGATCGCCTGGCAGTTCTGACCAGCCGAGTCGCAGTCCTCCCACTGATAGGAAATAGTGGTTGGGGTATTGGTCCACGGGAGAGTCGAGGCGCTGAGGGCGTTGGCTTCGACCGCAGTCCCGGAGATGACCGGAACCTGCGTGCTCGTAGGTACCAGCGGGATCACCACGGCGGTGGGGTCCGAGATCGTCGGTATGCCAAAGCCCCCGGCGTTGACGGCGTCTTCCTCTACCTCGATTGTGTAGCCCGCGTCGGCGTTGGTGAGTGTGTACGACTGGTCGTTGGCGCCAACGATCTCAGAACAGGTATCCGGGCCGTGGCAGCGTTCCCACTGATACACGTAGCCCGTAACGGTGGTGTTCCACGAAGCATTCGTCTCGATCAACGTCTTACCCTGCACCGCCTCACCGCTGATCGTCGGAACCGAAGTCGCCGACAACGGCTGCACAACCTGGGACGGCGCAGAACTCACAGGGATTCCAGGACCACCGACGTTGGAAGCGGTCTCCTGCACCTCGACCGTCGAACCAGCATCGCCGTCAGTCAATGTGTAGGACTGCTGGGTCGCACCGTCGATCGGAGAGCAGTTCTGCCCTGAACTGTCGCAGTCCTCCCACTGGTGCGCGTAGCCAGTCGGATTCCCTGACCAGATGCCGTTTGTCTCGGTCAGAGTCTGACCTTGGACGGCGCTCCCGGAACCAGTAGGCGAGGACGAGGCCGCCGGCAGAGGTGGGAAGACCATCGCTGCACCCTCACCATTAACACCACCGAGACCGGTCACGATAGTGCCACCATCACCCGACACCGCCACCGCCTGTGTAGGCGTCGCGTTGAGGTAAGACGAATCGAGTTCACCCACCTGCGATGTGGGAGACTCGTCCTGCCAGCCGCCGCCCGCAGGCTCATCGAAGATGTCAGCCGCTCCTCCATCGTACGTCCCGGCAGTCCCCACCCCCAAAGCGATCGTGTCGCCATTACTCGATATCGCCACCGGTGTGGGTGCGCCGTACTGGCCGCTAGCGCTCAGAACCGCGGTCTGGGGCATGTCTTGCCAGCCCCCATTTGCGGGCTTAGTAAACACATAGCCACCACCAACGACTATCGTGTCGCCGTCAGCCGCGATAGCCAGATTGGCACCCAACGACTCGGTTGTCGGATCGCTAACGGTGAGGTCAGCGGTCTCAGTCGTATTTCGCCAGCCGCCGCTCACTGGTTCGCTGTACACGAACGCAGCGTTTGCGCCGCTGGACGGACCGTACTGCCCTACCGCGATCGTGTCGCCATCCCCCGAGATGGCAACCGAGGCGCCCGTGTTGACGTCGACTCCGTCGCTAACAGTGAGCGTCGCGGTCTGAGTCGCGTTCTGCCACCCACCGTCAGGCTCGCTGAATACGTACGCAGCGCCGCCGCTCGCTGGATCTGTACTGCCCGGCGCGCCTGCGACAATTGTGGAGCCATCGGTTGACGCAGCGACCGAAGTTCCAAGGGATGCTGTCGACGACCCGCCTGTCTCTGTCAGCTCCGCAGTCTGCGTGGCGTCTTGCCAGGCGCCGCTGCTTGGCCTGGTGAACACGTATGCCGCGCCCTGGTCTGAGGAATGGTCCGGCGCACCGGCGACGATCGTGCCTCCGTCTCCTGAGACCGCAACGGACACTCCGAGCGTACCCCCGGCCGCCCCATCACTCGCTGTGAGCTCCGCTGTTTGAGCCGCGTTGGCCCAACCGCCGGCCGCGGGCTCACTGAAGACATACACGATCCCGTAGTTGACCTGCGGGTTTGAAGGGTCAGGCGGCCCGTAGAGATACGGAGCCCCGACAGCGATCGTACGGCCGTCTCCCGAGATGGCGACCGCATGACCAAAGTTCTGCGCGTTTTCATTCCAATCAGTTTCGCTCAGCGCGGCACCTGTGGGCTCAACTGTGGGATCGATGCGTAGTGGATACGTTGCGCCGGCATCATTCACACGGAGAAGAATGTCTCGCCCTGCGACCATGATCTGGGCCGGTAACCGGCGCGTCGAATCGATCACGCTCAGGCCTGCGTAACGCAGAGAGCCGACCGCTGCGCCGGAGCCACGAACGATCAGCTCCGTCCCGCCCGGCGCTACCGTGATGTGCGCACCGCCCAGCACCTGACCGACGATCAATGTCAGCTCGCCAGTACCCGCCGGTCGACGGGCGACCGTGAAGCCCTGCTCAAGTCCAAGCGGCCCGTTCGTGTACGACTCCATGATCCCGGGATGGCGGTAGTCGACCGAGTTCGCTCTGCTGACCGGGCTCGAAGGCTTCGCCCCAACGAGCGAGTGGCCGCGACCGAAGGCTTCCAGTCCAAGTTGCAGAGAGACGCCCGAACCGGCTCGTACGACGGCACCGTTCCGGCCGAACGTGGTGGAGATCCCCAAACCCCGAGCCACCAGATGGTCCCCGGCGCGTGTTACCGCAAACCGGCTTTGGTCGTGGCCAATGTCCCGGGAGATGACCTCGCGGGCCGCCAGAGGCACGTTCGCCCACGTGTTAGCGCGCCGCGCCGCAGCCCCGCTCAACGCGGAAGGAGAACTCGACGAGATCGCCCCAACGAGGGCAGCCACCAGAGTCGCCACGGCACAGACGCCGGCGAGACGAGCAACCAACCCCAACCATCGGTCCGGCCCCACCACCGTTGCGGACACGCGCGGCACTCTATCCAAACAGGGCGTAGCGGTCCAACAGTTTGAGCGTCACCTCGCGCCGCAGGAGCTTCACACATCGGTTGCCTCGAATGGCCACGGGAGGATCAGCCCGGTCGGTCGACGCACGGAGGAGACCGCTGCGCTCCCGCTGAGGATCTCCCTGGCGCCCGATCAGGTTGACGCGGCGGGTGTGGCCAGGCCGGACGAACCGTCGCGGTCCGGGTAGAAGCCCGATCAGCCGGCGACGCCAACCGGCGGCGCGGGAAGCATCCCCAGCAGGTCGCTGGGCAGTCGCTCAGTTGCCTGCCAGTACTCGAGGCCGACGACGTGACGGTCTGCGGGGTCGAGCTCGCGGAGGCCGAAGTCGGTCTCCTCGGAGACGACGATGTTGGGGTCGTAGTCCTCGAAGCGGAGCCAGGCGATGTCGGCCTTGGCGTCGTAATGACCGTCGATCTTCACGGTCTTCATGCTAGCCCCGCCTCCAGAGCGTGACCACCAACGCGGTCATGTCGTCACCTGCGGGGTGCTTGTACGCAACGACCAATCGCCCGGACTGAACCAGCCAGTCCGCAGCGCGAGCGTTGCGGACTCGCCTGTCGTGACCGCCCAGAATCGCGTCCTCGACGTCCGATCTGGCTATGCCGACACAGCTGCGCCTTGACCAGAGCATGGTCCGTCCAGACCACAGTCGTAGGAGCGTGAGCTGTCATCGAAACCGAGCTCCGAAAGAGGGCCACGCTGTACGCACAGCGTGCTTACGTCCCCAAGCGTCCTGCAGACGTCCCAAGACGTCCCTCAACTCGTCTCAAGTCGTCCCGGGCACTTTCACCCAAATCGTCGGTCGCAAAGGCCGCAGCAACCAGGCGAGCGTCGTCCGCACGCGGCGCGTAGTGGAGGTACTTCATCGTTGTCTGGATGTCGGCATGCCCCATCCACTCCTGGACGCGCCGGACGTCGGCCTTCGCGATCATGCGCGTGCCGAACGTGTGGCGCAGGTCGTGGAAGCGCAGAGAGCGCAGTCCTGCGGCCGCGAGCGCAGCCTTGTAGCGGCGGCGCAGCGCCGAGCCGTCGAGGTAGCCGCCGGCCTCGCCGCAGAAGACCAGGTCGTCCTCCCCCACCCAGTGCTGACGCGCGCCGAGCCGGGACAGAGCCTCGGCCACGTCGGGGGCCATCGGCACCGCTCGTACCTTCCCGGACTTCGGTGTGGTGAGCGCCCCCAGCCCGTAGCTTGCCCGCACGCGAATCGTCGCGCCCATGAAGTTGACGTCGCGCCAACGCAACGCGAGCAGCTCGCCGAGCCGCAGGCCGGTGAAGGCGGCGATGAGGAAGATCGCCGCATCCGCTTCTGAGACAGCAGCTCGGACCAGCGACCAGACCTCCTCGGGCGAGAAGACCTCGATGTCACCGCTCGGTCGCAGCGGATGCTTCTCGACCCTCGAGAGCGGGTTCGCCTCCAGCCCATATACCTGCTGCGCGCGGCGGAAGATGCCATGCAACTGGATCAGGAGCTTGTTCTTGCTGCGATTCGAAAGCCCGTCGAGCGACTTGCGCCACTGCTCGATGTCCTGTGCGGTGATCGACTCGAGCGAGCGATCGGAGAAAGCCGGGAGGAGTCGAGACTTCAGGACGTTCCGATAGTCCCTCAACGTCGATGGCTTGCGCCCACGGTCCTGCTCGATGAAGCGGATCCACTCCTCAGCCGCCTCGGCGAAGGTCACGCCAGTCGTGCGCATCCGCGGCAGCGCCCCGCGCCGCGCCTGCGCGAGCACATCCTGAAGCCAGACCTCGGCTGTGCGCTTGGTGAAGTAACCCTCCCGCGGGCGTCCGCGCTCGGCCCATGCCGGGCCAATCTTCTTCTGGACCTGGCGCCCATCCGGTAGTCGATACTTCGCATAGAAGACCGGCCCACGCGCCCGATCGACGCGCAAGACGTGTCCCGACGGCTCCTTCAACACGCTCATGCAGCCGATGCTACGCCTGTTTCGGGACAGCTCGGAGACATTTTGCAAAGACGACACACATTCGCCTTCGCCGGAAACTGTTCATTTACAGGCTTTCTGAAGTGCCCCCGGCAGGATTCGAACCTGCGACCTGCGGATTAGAAATCCGCCGCTCTATCCAACTGAGCTACAGGGGCCTGTGCACGGGCTAATTGTGGCCGACGCGCGCGAGGCCCGCTGGATCGTGGGGTCAGATGGCGCTGGTGCCCTCGCGCCCGTAGTCGTCGCGCAGGCGCACGACGTCGTCGAGGTGCGGGGTTGATGCCTCGAGCACGTCGGAGTCCTCGAGCGCCTCGATCGTGTGGACCGTGCCCGGCGTGTTGCGCCAGACGTCGCCGACGCTGACTGTGCGCTCGGCGAGGCTGTGCTCGTTCTCACCCTGCACGAGGATCAGGCGGCCGGAGAGCACGTAGCTGGTCTCGTCCTTCTTCTCGTGATACTGGAGCGAGAGGCGGTGACCCTTGTTCACGTGCAGGATCTTGCCGACGTACTGATCGGTGGCAGCCCACCAGATCTCGTGACCCCAGGGCTTTTCGATGCGTCGCGGCAGGGTGTGTTCGATTGCGGTTTCGGTTGCCGACATCGCGTCCATGCTGTCAGGTCTAGCCGGCGGTTGCGAGGCTTTAGACGGACGTTAGTCACGCCATACCGAGACCTATAGTTCGGATGACTCAGGCGATCGTCGCGCCGCGATAGGACGTTACCAACGAGGAATTCCAATGCTGTATCGGGTCCGCAAACTCCCCGCCAGGCGGCAGCGCCGGCTCGTCGGTCCTGCCGCGCTCGCCGTCATCGGCGCCCTCGCACTGCCGGCCACCGCGCTGGCCACCGGCTTCACGATCAGGGTGCACATCGCCAACCACACGCCGATCGCCGGCAGGCGCTGGCCGATCGAGCTGACGATCACGCGGGGCAGGCAGAGGCTCAGCGGCAACGTGCGCTACCAGTTCATGTTCGCCGGAGTGGTGGTCAGAACCCAGCCGGCGCGCGGCGCCTTCAAGTTCACCCGCGGCGTCTACCGCGATCAGCTGGTGTTCCCGAAGCAGTCGATCGGCGAGCCGCTGACGCTGCGATTCCTGGTTCGCACCAGATACGGAACCGAGCACGCCGACTGGCGGCTCGAGACCAGGAGGTAGGCGTCGACACCGGGCCGTCCGTCCTGCCGCGCGGCGAAGGCTCCGAGGGTGGCCAAGCGGGGCCACCCTCGGAAACCGACGCTTAAAGTGAGAGCGCTCCGTTCGGCGGGATATGGGGCCGGGGACGGAGCGCGCTCTGAGGGAGGAGAGGGTGCTGCGCTGCAAATAGTCGCTCACCCCCGCCCAGAAGTCCAAGACGAGAATGGACAAAGACATATAAGCTTTGGCTATGGAACTGCGGCAGCTCCGTTACCTGGTGGCGCTCGCCGATGAACAGAGCTTCACGCGCGCCGCAGAGCGTGAGCACATCGCCCAGCCAGCGCTCTCGCAGCAGATCCAGAAGCTCGAGCAGGAGCTCGGCCTGCCGCTGGTCGAGCGCACCACGCGCCGGGTCTCGATCACCGATGCCGGCAACCTGCTGGTCGCGCGTGCGCGCCGGGTGCTGACCGAGCTCGAGTCCGCGCGTCAGGAGCTCGACCGCGTGCGCGGCGTCCAGACCGGACACGTCGCGGTGGGCGCGATGAACACGATGGGACCGGTCGACATCACGCTGGTGCTCGCGCGCTTCCACGAGCTGCACCCGCAGGTCGAGCTGACCGTGCGTGAGGACAACAGCGACGCGCTCGCGGAGATGCTGCGCGTCGACGTGCTGGACCTCGCGTTCCTGTCCGTGACCGAGCGGGTCGAGAGCCACGGCCTGGCGCTGCAGCAGATCCTGATGGAGGAGCTGGTCGTGGTGCTGCCCGAGAATCACCCGCTCGCCGGCCGCGAGGAGATCCGCATGGCCGACCTCGCGCGCGAGGAGTTCATCAGCTACCGCGAGGGTGCCCGCCTGCGCGAGCTGTTGATCGGCGCCGCCGATGAGGCCGGCTTCACACCGCGCATCTTCCTCGAGTCAAATGAGAGCCGCCGCATCCGCCGGCTCGTCGGACGCGGGCTCGGCGTCGCGATCCTCCCGCGCTCGCACGCGATCGGCGTCGGCACAAACGACCCGATCGCGGTCGCCCGCTTGATCGAGCCCTCGCTGGCGCGCGACATCACGCTCGCGTGGCGATCGGGGCGCCGGCTGCCGCCGGCCGTGTCGGAGTTCCTGATCCTGGCGCGCGAGGCGTTCCCGCCCGAGGGCCTCGCGAGCTGGCAGCGTGCCGCCACCGCCGTGGAGGCCACCGCTGGGGGCGCGGCGCGGGCGTGAGCCGCGGGACCGGGTAGAGCTGTCCGAAACATGGCGAGCAACCAGCGACAGCAGCCGGAGGAGCTCGCCGGCTACCGGACGAAGCGCCGCTTCGACGCGACGCCCGAGCCCTCCGGCGAGAGCCGGCCCGAAGAGACCGGGCAGCGCTTCGTCGTGCACGAGCATCACGCCCGCCGCCTGCACTGGGATCTGCGGCTGGAGCACGACGGCGTGCTGGCATCCTGGGCGATCCCCAACGGAATCCCGGACGACCCGAAGAAGAACCGCAAGGCGATCCACGTCGAGGACCACCCGCTCGACTACATCGGCTTCCACGGCACGATCCCCAGCGGAAACTACGGCGCCGGCGAGGTCAGCATCTGGGACCACGGCACCTACGCGCTGGAGAAGTGGCGCAAGGACGAGGTGATGGTCGTCTTCAAGGGCCAGCGCCTGACCGGCCGCTACGTCCTGTTCCGCGCCGGGCGCGAGCAGCGCGACTGGATGATCCACCGCATGGACCCGGCGGTCGACGCCGACGCGGAGCCGATGCCCGACTTCATCGCGCCGATGCTCGCGAAGCTCGAGACGCTCCCCTCCGATGAGTCGCGCTGGGCGTTCGAGGTCAAGTGGGACGGCGTGCGCGCGGTCGCGCACTCGGAGCCGGGGCGCCTGCGAATCCTCAGCCGCAACGGCAACGACATCACCGACGGCTATCCGGAGCTGCGGCCGCTGAACCGCGCGCTCGGATCCCGCCGGGCGATCCTCGACGGTGAGATCGTCGCCTGCGACAGCGACGGCAAGCCGAGCTTCCAGCTGCTGCAGACACGCATGCACCTGCGCGGCGAGGCCGCCGCCCGCCGCCAGGCGGAGGGCGCTCCGGTCACCTACATGATCTTCGACCTGATCTGGCTCGACGGGCACAGCCTGATGGCGCTCCCCTACGCCGAGCGGCGCACGCGGCTGGAGGCACTCGAGCTTGACGACGCTCCCCGCTGGCGCATCCCGGAGTCGTTCGCCGGCCAGGGCTCGGCGCTGCTGGCCGCGACGCGGGAGCAGGGACTCGAGGGCGTGATCGGCAAGCGGCTCGATTCCCGCTATGTCTCGGGGCGACACGGCGCCTGGACCAAGATCAAGAACTGGGGCCGCCAGGAGGCGGTGATCGGCGGCTGGCGGGCCGGCCAGGGCGGGCGCACCGGCAGGATCGGCGCGCTGCTGCTCGGGATGCATGACGCCGACGGGCAGCTGCGCTACGTGGGGCGCGTCGGCACCGGCTTCGATACGCGCGAGCTCGAGCGCCTGGCCGGGCTGCTCAAACCGCTCGCCCGACCAACGACGCCGTTTGCCGGCCGCCAGCCGCCCAAGGACTCGCACTTCGTCGAGCCGCAGCTGGTCTGCGAGGTCGAGTTCAGCGAGTGGACCCATGCCGGCACGCTGCGCCAGCCCTCCTACAAGGGCCTGCGCGACGACAAGCGGCCGCAGGAGGTCGTGCGTGAGAGAGAGGCTGTCTCCTCGGGTGGCGGGCCCGCTGGCCCGCCGCCGGCCGACACCTCGCCCGCCGACGGGTCTCCGGTCACGGCGCCCGCATCAGCCGGCCCGCCGATCGCAGCCGAGCGCCCGGACGTGCAGGCGTGGCTCGCCGGCGGGCGCAAGGTGCGCGACGGTGTCGAGGTCGAGGTCGCGGGGCGCAAGCTGAAGCTGACCAACGCCGACAAGGTGCTGTATCCCGCGACCGGGTTCACCAAGGCCGAGCTGGTCGCGTACTACGCGGGCGTCGCAGCGACGCTGCTCCCCCACCTCCACGACCGGCCGCTGACCCTGAAGCGGTATCCGAACGGGGTCGACGCCGAATACTTCTACGAGAAGCGCTCGCCGCCGCACCGGCCCGACTGGGTCCAGACGGCCCAGGTCGCCAGTGACCGCGGCAAGAAGGAGATCCCCTACACCCTCTGCCAGGACCTGCCGACGCTGGTGTGGCTGGCCAACCTGGCAGACATCGAGCTGCACCCGTCGCTGGCGCTGGCCGGCGACGTCAGCTGCCCGACGATGGTCGCCTTCGACCTCGATCCCGGTCCGCCGGCGGGAATCGTCGAGTGCTGTGAGGTCGCGCTCGAGCTGCGCGACCTCTGCGAGCAGCTGCGGCTCGAGGCATGCGCGAAGACGTCGGGCTCCAAGGGGCTGCAGGTATATGTGCCGCTCAACGGTCCCGCGGTGAGCTACGAGCAGACCAAGCCGTTCGCGCATGCGGTCGCGGGGCTGCTCGAGGAGCGCCACCCGCAGCTGATCGTCTCGAGCATGGCCAAGGCCAAGCGAGCCGGCAAGGTATTGATCGACTGGAGCCAGAACGACGAGCACAAGACGACGGTGTGCGTCTATTCGCTGCGGGCCACCGAGCATCCGCGCGTCTCGACACCGGTGAGCTGGGATGAGGTCGCCTCCTGCCACGAGGCAAAGCGCTCCGAACTGCTGAGTTTCGGGCCTGACGATGTGCTGACCCGGATTGCAGGAGGCGGCGATCTATTCGGGAAGATATTGACCTTGCAGCAGACTTTGCCCGCGTTGGAGGACTGAGAGCATTGGCAGCACCACGTTCGATGTGGAATGGGACGATCGCCTTCGGCGAGGTCGTGTTCCCGGTCAAGCTGTACTCGATCGTGCAGGAGCGCCGCGTGCGCTTCCGCGAGGTGCATCTCGCCGACGGCGGGCGCATCGTGCACAAGCGCTTCGGCTCGGAGTCCGGCGAGGAGGTCCCCAGCGAGCGGATCCGCAAGGCATACGAGATCAGCGAGGGCAGCCAGGTGATCCTCGACGACGAGGAGATCGCCTCCGCCCGCGGGGCGAACACGAAGGTCATCGAGATCCAGCATTTCGTGGCCGCCGCTCAGATCGACCCGCTCTACTACGACCGTCCCTACGTGATCGGCGCCCAGGACGGCGGCGAGCACGCCTACCGCGTGCTGCACGCCGCACTCGAGAAGACTAAAGCGGTGGGCATCGGGCGCTTCATGCTGCGCACCCGTGAGCAGCTGGTCGCGCTCGGCGCGCACGGACCGGCACTGCGGCTCTACACGATGCGCTTTGCCGATCAGATCGTCTCCAGCAGCGACCTCGACATACCGACGCTCAGCCGCAAGCCGACCGAGCGCGAGCTGGAGATGGCCGAGCGCCTGGTCGAGACGCTCGCGCAGAGCTGGGAGCCGGCGCGCTACGAGGACCGTCATCGCCAGGCGGTTATGGCACTGATCGAGCAGAAGGCCGCGGGCGAGGAGCTGCACGTGCCCGAGCTGCGCGAGCCCGAGGAGACTCCGGATCTGATCGCCGCGCTCGAGGCGAGCCTGGCCGGCAGGCCACGGCGCCGGCAGCCCGCGCCGGCCGCTCCCAGCCGCCTGCGCGCACCCGCAAAGCCGAAGGCGAGCAGGCGCTGATGCCGGCGGGAATCTGGAACGGAACCCTCAGCTTCGGACTCGTTGCCGTGCCCGTCCGGATGGTCAGCGCCACCCGCGACCTGGACGTCCGCTTCCACCAGGTCGACGGTGAGACCGGCGAGCGGATCCAGATCCGCCGCATCTGTGAGACCGACGGTGAGGAGATCCCCTGGGAGGACATAGGACGCGGCTACGACCTCGACGGGCAACTCGTGACGTTGACAGACGAGGAGCTCGAGGCCGCCGCGCCGGAGCGCACGCACACGATCGAGATCGAGGAATTCGTCAACCTCGACGAGATCGATCCGGCGCAGTTCGACCACCCTTACTACCTCGTACCGAGCTCTGAGTCCGAAGGCACCACGCGCGCCTACCGGCTGCTGCGTGACGCGATGGCGAGCACCAATCAGGCCGCGATCGGGCGGGTGGTCCTGCGCTCCAACGAGTACCTGGTGGCTGTCCGTGAACACGACGAGTTGCTCGCGCTGAGCACCATGCTGTTCGCAGACGAGCTGCGCTCGAGCGACGAGATCGATGCCGTCCCGACCGGTGCCACCGGTGAGCCGAAGCGCGGCGAGGTGGCGCAGGCCGCGAAGCTGATCGAGGCGATGACCCGCAACTTCGACGCCGCCGGCTACGAGGACCACTATCGCGAGCGGCTGCTCGGGCTGGTCGAGAGCAAGCGCAAGAGCAAGCGCGCGAAGAAGCTTCCGCAGATCGAGGCGCCCGCGGAGCTGGAGGCCGCGCCGGATCTGATGGCGGCGCTCAAGCAGAGCCTCGAGCGCGTGCGCAGCGACCAGTAAGCCGATGGCCGTCGCCGCGGTCGTTGTGATGGGCGTCTCAGGCTCCGGCAAGACGACGATCGGGCGCGGCCTCGCCGGGCGGCTCGGATGGGACTTCGCCGAGGGCGACGATCTGCATCCTGCTGCAAACGTCGCCAAGATGGCTGCCGGCGAGCCGCTGACGGACGCCGACCGCCTGCCGTGGCTTGCGCAGATCGCAGGCTGGATCGACGGAGAGATCGAGGACGGCCGGCACGGCGTGATCACCTGCTCGGCGCTCAAGCGCGCGTACCGCGATCGGCTGCGCCGGCCAGAGGTCCTGTTCGTCTACCTGTCGCTCCCGCGAAGCGAGCTCGAGCGGCGAATGGCCACGCGCCACGGTCACTTCATGCCGGCGAGCCTGCTCGACTCGCAGCTGGCGGCGCTCGAGCCGCCGGACCCGGATGAATCAGCGCTGAGGGTCGAGGCAGGCAACGATCCGGCCCGCAGCGTCGATCTGATCAGCGCGCGCCTCACCGAGGGCTGACGCCCCGGTGAGACAGCTGTCGGCCTGCTGGTCAAACGGCCGGCGATGACCCGCCCTGGCCGCGCCACATGCTCGTCATCAGCCGCCCGGTGGCGGCACGCCGCTCGCGACCATGCTCGGCGTCGAGGTGATACATGAGCGCGGCTCCGAGCGTCAAACCGCCGAGCAGACGCGTCCGGCCCTTGGCGGATGCGCGACGGTTGCTCTTGATGATCTTGTTGAGCGAGTCGACCGCCGCGTTCAAGTCCGAGGACTCATGCGCAAGTTCGCGGCTCGTCTTCACGAGCTGTGCCTTGAGCATCGCATCGCCGCTCGGCAGCAGCCTCGTGCGCTGGCTCATCATCTGCCGGCCCATCGAGCGCATCATCCGCTCGCGGATGTTCAGCCTGGTCTCGCGCATGCCGAGCGTCACGCCCTTCATGCCCTGCTTGGCGTCCTTGATATCGAGCGGTGAGTGGGCCATCCGGCCCTTGATCTGGCCCGACAGCTCGCTCGCCCTGTCGCCGGCCTGCCCAGCGCCCCTGGCAACCTGGCCCGCGCCCTTGGCCACTCGCGCGCCGGCGCCCTCGACGACCTCGGCGAGCTTCGTGGCACCCTCCTCCGCCCCATGCACGATTGTCTGGGGCATGGCGTCGAGGAGGTGTACGCCTCCTGAGTGTGTGCCGTTACGTGTAATCACACCTACGACCTACCGCGGCCTGTTCAGATCCAAACCTGACCAGAGCTGGGGCTGCTCGTAGCCCGCGGCCCAGACCGCGACGCCCGAGAAACCAGCTGCCGCAGCCAGCTGTGCCCGCTCGGCGTCCGACCGTGCGTTCACGACCCAGACGGTATGCCTGTGGTGGTGTGACCGGTAGCTGAACGTCTCCTCGCCCTCGGTCGCGTCCCAGCGTGGCTGCGCCTGCACCTGCGATAGCAGGGCTGATACCTGACCGGCGTAGACGGCGGTCGCGCTGGTGCGTCCATACCAGTCGTATCCATACGCGGGGACGCCCAGCTCGAAGCGACTCGGCGACGCCTGGGTGCGTGCAAACGCGATCACCTGCCTGACCCACGGAAGCGGCGCGATCGGCCCGGAGGGACCGCCGGGTGAGTGGTAGTCGTAGGCCATGACCTGGACGCGATCGGCTGCCGCCGCGAGCGCCTTGTAGTCGTAGACCCAGGTGGGGATGTCGCCGTGGGCATAGCTGTGTGCAGCGCTCGTTCTTGCCATGACCGTCACCTGGCAACTGCGCGCGATCGCATGCAGCGCAACGCATGTCTGCGCGATCAGCTGCGGGTAGAGCACCGCGAGGCTGTCAGCGGGCGCTGTCCGGTGCCGGGGATCGTAGGCGAAGCTCTCGAAGTCGATGTCGAGTCCCGCATAGCCGGGGTGTGATGCGAGCTTGACGAGCGTCCGCACGAGCGCGGTGCGCTCTGTGGTGCTGGCGAGGATCCGCGCGAACTGCTTGATCCCGGACGCCTCGGTGACCATCGGCAGGATCTGCTGGTGGTATGCCAGCAGCTCCTGAATCACCGATTGCGAGCCCGCCCCCTGCTGCTGCTGCACGTGCGAGTCGCCCGAGATCTCATACCAGTACGGGCTGGCGGTGCCGATCACGGCCGAGTTCTCGAGCGTCGAGCGCAGCGCGGCAGGCATCTCCCAGTAGGGCAGCCATGCCGTCACACTCAGCGCCTGAGACGACGCGGTGCTGGCCCTGCGCACGCCGGCGGCAGCTCCCGCCGCCTGGCTGCACCAGCAGCCGATGCAGACGGCGGTCGCCACCGCAAGAGCGCGCAGGCGTTTGGAACTTGCTCCACTCACTATCGGGGTGCCCGGATTCGAACCGGGGATCTCTCGGCCCCAAACCGAGCGCGATACCAGGCTTCGCTACACCCCGCTGGCAGGCAGAGTCTAGCCGGGCCCGGTATGGCGAGCCGGGCGGGGACGCCCGGCCCGAACTCGCTAGCCTGCGGGACCCATGGCTGACGTTCAACCGCTGCGCGCGCTGCACTACGCGCTCGAAAAGACCGGGGGACTGCAGCCTGTGGTCGCTCCGCCCTACGACGTGATCTACAACGAGGGGCGCACTGCGCTGCTCGAGCAGTCGCCGTACAACGTGGTCGCGATCGACCTTCCACTCGCCGCCGATGGGGGCGATCCCTACGAGCACGCGGCCGAGACGCTGGCCCAGTGGCGGGCCGAGGGCGCGGTCGTGCAGGACGAGCAGCCGGCGCTCTGGCCGCTCGAGCAGGACTACGTCGGGCCGGACGGGCGCTCGCGCACGCGCCGCGGATTCCTGGCACGCGTGCGCGTCGATGATTACGGGCCGGGTCGCATCCGCCCGCACGAGCGCACGCACCCCGGCCCCAAAGAGGATCGCCTGCGGCTGACGCGCGCGACCCGAGCCAATCTCTCCCCCATCTTCGCGCTGTTCTCCGACCCCGAGCAGCGGGCGTGGCAAGCGCTGGCTCCGAGCACCGAGAATCCGCCCTGGGGTCAGACGGTGGACCCCGACGGCACCGTCAACAGGCTCTGGCGCGTCGACGATCCCGCCGTGATCGCCGCGGTTCAGGAGGCCGCCTCGGACGCAGAGCTGCTGATCGCCGATGGCCACCACCGCTACGAGACCGCACGCGTCTACGCCGAGGAGATCGGCGGCGACGGCCCGCACCGCTACGTGCTCATGTGCCTGGTCGCGCTCGAGGACCCTGGCCTCACCGTCTTCCCGACTCACCGGCTCGTGCGCAACCTCACCGAAGCAAATTGGGACGACCTGCGCCGCGCGATCGAGGCCGACTTCACGATGACACCGCTCGACGCCCTCGAGCAGCTGCCGCCGGCCGAGAACGAGCAGCTCGAGCTGGGCTACATAGACGTTCGCGAGAAGCGTCCCTACCGCCT
Organism: Solirubrobacteraceae bacterium; assembly: GCA_035552235.1. Classification (GTDB taxonomy): domain Bacteria; phylum Actinomycetota; class Thermoleophilia; order Solirubrobacterales; family Solirubrobacteraceae; genus Palsa-465. The sequence continues at coordinate 56,278 of DASZLT010000026.1, read as the reverse complement.
CGTGCTGCGCGACCCGGCGATCGCCGACGCCGCCATGCCCGAGCGCTCCGAGCCGTACCGGCGGCTGGACACGGCCGTGACCGAGCTGCTGTTGCTCAAGGGTGCGCTGGGCATGACGGATGATCAGATCGATCACCTCGACGGCCTGGGCTATGCCCGCGACGACCAGCAGGCGATAGAGCTGGTGCTCGACGGCGAGTACGACGCGGCGCTGTTCATGGCGCCGACACCGGTGCGGCGCGTGCAGGACGTCGCGAGCTCTGGCGAGAGCATGCCCCCCAAGTCGACGTACTTCTTCCCGAAGGTCCCCACGGGGCTGGTGTTCAACCCGCTCGCGGACTGACCTGCGGCGGCCGGACTGTTGACAGCTGGCCATATAGTCAGGCGATGAGCCGAACCGAGCCCCCGCTCGTCGCGTTGAGCGAGCTGTTGCTGCCGACCGACCAGGCCGCGGCCATCGAGGTTCGCGCGAACATCCAGGCGGCCGTGCTCGTGCCGCTGCACATCAAGCGCGGGGTGCTGCACGCGGTGTTCACCCGGCGTCATCACGAGCTGCCGCGCCACGCGGGCGAGATCTCCTTCCCGGGTGGCCGCCGCGACGCCGGCGACGCCGATCTGGTCGCCACCGCACTGCGTGAGACCCACGAGGAGGTCGGGCTGCCAGCTGACTCCGTGCAGGTGATCGGCGCGCTCGAGCCGATCCCGACGGTCGTCACCGGCTACGCGATCCACCCGTTCGTCGGCATCGTTCCCGGCGACTATCGCTGGACCCCCAGCGACCGCGAGGTCGCCGCTGTCATCGACCTGCCACTGCCGGCGGTGGCCGCGGGCTATGGCCGTCGTCGTCTCGTGCGGCGCGGGGCGGCGATCCGCACCGACACCTACGTGGTGGACGACCACATGATCTGGGGTGCGACAGCGCGCATCGTCTCCGATCTGCTGGACCGCCTCGACGGATTGCTCACCGGTTCCAGCGCGGACGAGGCCACGGGAGCCTCAGCGGCCTGAGTTCGCCGTGCGCGCCGCCGTCCTCAGGGAGCCAGGCTCGCCGCTCGAGGTCCGCGATCTGCCCGACCCTGAGCCGGCGCCCGGCCAGATAGCCCTGACCGTCCGCGCCTGCGCCGTTTGCCGCACCGATCTGCACCTGCGCGACGCGGAGATAGACGCGCCGCGGCTGCCCGTGGTGCTCGGTCACCAGATCGTGGGCGAGAGCGCAGACGGGCGACGGCTTGGCGTGCCATGGCTCGGCTGGACCTGCGGCGAGTGCGCGTTCTGCCGCTCCGGCCGCGAGAACCTCTGCCTGCGGGCGCGCTTCACGGGGCGTGACATCGATGGCGGATTTGCGCAGCGCACGGTCGCCGACGAGCGCTACTGCTTCGACCTGCCCGCGGGCCTCAGCGACGAGCAGGCCGCCCCGCTGCTGTGCGGCGGCCTGATCGGCTACCGGGCGCTGCGCTTCACCGGTGACGCGCGTCGCATCGGCCTGTACGGCTTCGGATCGGCCGCCCACATGATCTGTCAGGTGGCCGTACATCAGGGCCGCGAGGTGTACGCGTTCGTGCGGCCCGGGGACGAGCGAACGGCTGCGTTCGCGACCTCGCTCGGGGCCGTCTGGGCCGGCGCGAGCACGCAGCAGCCGCCCGAGCCGCTCGATGCGGCGATCATCTTCGCCTCGGACGGCCGGCTTGTCCCACAGGCTCTGAGGGCCCTCGATCGCGGCGGCACGGTCGTGTGCGCCGGCATCCACATGTCCGAGATCCCAGCGTTCAGTTACGACGACCTCTGGCAGGAGCGCAGCATCCGCTCGGTCGCGAACCTGACCAGGCGCGACGCCGAGGAGTTTCTCGCACTGGCGCCCCAGGTGCCCGTCAGGACCACGGTCACCGCCTATGCCCTGCAACAGGCCGAGCAGGCGCTCGCCGATCTGCGGGCCGGCCGCTTCGAGGGCTCGGCCGTGATCGTCCCCTGAGTCGCGTCGCTCAGTCGCCGCCGAACTCACGGATCGCACCGGCGCTTGCGCGCGCCGCGAGCACGCAGGCGAGCACTGCCAGCGCGACCATCGCAAGTACGCCGATCTCAAAGGCGTCCATGCCTCCGAGTCTAAGCGCCTCCAGGACTACGCTCAGGGTTCTAGAGCCCGCCGCCTCCGTTGGTGGTGGTGCCGGCCTGGGTCGTGGTGTCGCTGGCGGTGCTCGTGGTCGTAGTCGCGGTGCTCACCCCGACGCCGCCATTGGACGTGGTGTTGCCGAGCCCCGTGCCGCCGTTCGAGCTCGTGGTGGTGGCGCCCGAGTTCGCGTTCGCGCCGGTGTTCGAGCTCGAGCTCGAGGTCGCGCCGGTGTTCGAGCTCAAGCTCGGGGTCGAGGTCGTGCTCGAGGTCGAGTTCTTCTTGGAGCCGGTGTTGGTCGACGTCGTACCCGTCGAGAGCGTCGCCGGGCTCGTCGTCGGGATGGTCAGCGTCGGCGCGCCGGCCGCGTCGTTGTTGCCGACGCCGCTGCCCCCACAGGCTGCAAGCGCCACCGCGGCGAGCAGCGCGGCGCCGCCGGCGAGGATGCCGCGAGAGTGACGGTTGGAGAGCGGAAGCTGCATGTGCCCTGTCCGGGAGTCTCGCTCAGTCGGCGATCGAATCCATGCGCTGTCCGCACCACGGGCAATCCAGCAGGTCCCGCTGCGCGAGCTGGTCGCAGTGACTGCAGAAGCGCAGGTTCTCGATCGACCAGGGGAGCTCTGAGGCAGTCGGCGCCAGCGGCAGGAGCTGCGCGACCGGCTGGAGCTGCTCGCCGGTATCCGCGTCCACGTAGACCCTGTCGGGCTCGGCCAGCACGACCACCTCGCGACCCGTGGACGGGGTGCGCATGCGGTATTTCTGAAAAGTCCTCATTCAGTTTCCCCGCTTCAGTGGTGGTGTTCCTCGGGCAGCGCGTCGACGTCGCGTCGCACGTCGCGAATCCACATGCCGACCGCGACGATCGTGATGGCCGCGCCGAGCGCAGACCACACCCACCAGATCGTGGTGCCGATCACGAGCAGCGTGACGCCGACGGCGACGATCAGCGGCAGCGGCGACCCACCCGGGAGGTGGATCTCCTCGCCGACGGGCGGCACCGGAGTGGCGGCCTCGGCCGGCTGAGGCCCGTCCGTGGGCTCGACGGCGCTCAGGTCGTGCTCAGTTGCGCTCATGAGTGCAGATAGATCGCCGCGACCGCGAATGTGGCGCCGAACATCGCTGCACAGATGGCGCCGGCAATGAGGCCAGCACGAAGGTTCTTGCGGGCAAGCTTCTTGTCCATCGCTCACCATCCTACCTGTTTGCCTGGCAGCGAGCGCCTCTGGGACGCGCCGCTCCGGCGACGGGTGCTGCTAGAGCTTTACGTCGGCGACCATCGCGCCGAACAGCAGCGCCAGGTAGGCGAGCGAGAACAGATAGAGCCGCACGGCACTGCGGCGATCCTGGCGGCGGTAGAGGACCACCGCCATCCCCACGAAGGCACCCCCGAGCAGCATCGAGGCGACCAGGTAGGTGATCCCGAATGCTCCCGCGCAGAACGGCAGCTGGGTGACGGCGTACAGCAGCAGCGAGTACAGGAGGATCTGCTGGCGGGTCATCGCCTCCCCCCTTACGACGGGCAGCATCGGCACTCCGACCTTCTCGTACTCATCCTTCATCAGCAGGCCGAGGGCCCAGAAGTGCGGCGGTGTCCAGTAGAACACGATCGCGAAGAGGTAGACGGCGGTCCACGAAAGCGAACCTCTGGTCGCGGCCCAGCCGACCATCGGAGGGATCGCTCCGGCAGCCCCGCCGATCACGATGTTGTGCCAGGTGCGGCGCTTGAGCCAGATCGTGTAGACGCCGACGTAGCCGACGAATCCGGCAAATGCCAGCGAGGCGGCCAGCAGATTCAACGTCAGCCACATGAGGATGAACGAGCCCGCCGCGAGGGCGACGCCGTAGATCAGCGCCGCCCGCGGTGAGATGCGCCCCGCCGGGATCGGCCGCGAGGCCGTGCGCGCCATCTGGGCGTCGATGTCGCGGTCATACCAGTGGTTCACCGCGCCCGCGCCGCCGGCCGACATGTAGCCACCGGCGCACGCGAGCGCGATCTTGCCCACGCTCGGGTCGCCGGCGATCTCCATCGTCGTGACGGTGGTGAACAGCAGCAGCGACTGGACCTTCGGTTTTGTCAGCTCGACGTAGTCCGACACCAGCTGCCGGACACGCGACGGGCGCGCGACCGGCTCAGCCGCGCTGAAGGCAGGCGTACTCAAACGCGCGCAAACTGCTCGGACCCGCCGGTCTTCTGCAATCTGCCGGTCTGCGCCTCGACCTCGAGGCGGATGTCGCGCATCGGCTCGACCGAGCGCACCCGCGGCACAGCGTCGAAGTTGTTGACCGGCGGCGGCGAGGTCGTGAACCACTCGAGCGTGTTGGCCTTCCACGGATCGGGCCCAGCGATCGCGCCGTGCTTGTAGCTGCGCACGAAGTTGAACATCGACATCAGGATGCCAATCCCGAGGATGTAGGAGCCGATCGTCGAGATCAGGTTGTACGTCGACCAGCCCATGTCGGGCTGGTAGGTGTAGATGCGTCGCGGCATTCCCGACAGGCCCAGCGCGTGCTGCACGAAGAAGGTCATGTTGAAGCCGATGAACGTCACCCAGAACGCGACCTTGCCCAGGCGTTCGTTGCACAAGCGCCCGGTCATCTTCGGATACCAGTAGTAGGTGCCGGCCAGGATCGCGAACACGGCGCCACCCATCAGCACGTAGTGGAAGTGGGCCACCACGAAGTAGGTGTCGTTGAGCTGCCAGTCGACCGGGAAGACCGCCAGGAAGATGCCGGTGATGCCGCCGATCAGGAACACGATCAGGAAGCCGATCGCGTAGTACATCGAGGCCGTCATCACCAGCGAGCCGCGCCACAGCGTTGCCGTCCAGTTGAAGATCTTGACGCCGGTCGGGATCCCGATCAGGAACGAGCTAAGCATGAAGAAACCGAGCACCACGAGCGGCATCGGCGCCGTGAACAGGTGGTGGGCCCAGACGAGCGTCGACAGGAAGGCGATCACGATCGTGGAGGCCGCGATCGCCTTGTAGCCGAAGATCGGCTTGCGCGCAAACACGGGCAGGACCTCGGAGATCATGCCGAAGCCCGGCAGGATCATGATGTAGACCTCGGGATGGCCGAAGAACCAGAAGAGGTTCTCCCACAGCACCGGCGAGCCGTGATTGGTCGGATCGAACCAGTGGGTGCCGAAGTGACGGTCGGTCAGCAGCATCGTCACCGCGGCGGCGACGACCGGCAGCGCGATGATCAGCAGCACCGCATAGATCAGGATCGACCAGATGAACAGCGGCAGGCGACCCCAGGTCATGCCGGGCGCGCGCATGTTCGCGATCGTCACATAGAAGTTGATCGCGCCCACGATCGAGGAGATGCCGGTGAGGTGGATCAGGAAGATCCAGGCGTCCTGCCCACCACTGGGCGAGTACTGGATGCTCGAGAGCGGCGGGTAGCTCCACCAGCCCGCTTCGGGCGGGTGCCAGAACAGCGACGCGTAGAAGACGATGCCGCCCATCAGCAGCAGCCAGAAGGACAGCGCGTTGAGACGCGGGAACGCCATGTCGCGGGCGCCGATCATCAGCGGCACGAAGTAGTTGCCGAAGCCGGCCATGACCGGCACGACGAACAGGAAGATCATCGTCGTCCCGTGCATCGTGAGCAGCTCGTTGTAGTGCTCGCCGCTGATCAGCGTGTTGTTCGGCACAGCGAGCTGCGACCGCATCAACAGCGCCTCGACGCCGCCGAGGATGAAGAAAACGAACGTCAGGACCAGGTACATGATCCCGATCTTCTTGTGGTCGGTCGTCAACACCCAGTCGAGCCACTGCCTTGTCTTCCTGGGCTGCTGGACCTCGTGAGCGAGGATCTGGGGTACCGGGCGGAGCGCGTGATCGGTAGTACTCATGTGCCTGAAATCCGCTTGCTGGTTAGAAGTTGCCGCTTGATGAGAGGATGCCCTGCTTGGCCAGGTATGCCCGAATCTGGGCGACCTGGTCATTCTGCTGCCCGATGGCGTTGCGCTGCTGGGCGAGCCACGCCGTGTACTGCTTCGGTGTGACCACCTTGACGAGCGCCGTCATGTAGGCGTGCTCGCGTCCGCACAGCTGCGCGCACTGACCGTGGTAGAGCTCGTTGGCGTGTAAGGCCTTGAACCACGTGTAGGTGGTGAAGCCGGGGACCGCATCGACCTTGCCGCCGAGCGCCGGGATCCACCAAGCGTGGATCACATCGCTCGACTGGACCAGGAGGTCGACCGTCACTCCCGCCGGCACGACCATCTCCTGGTAGGAGTAGGGCAGCTTGTCCTGCCACGCCGTCTTGTTGCAGCCGGCGCCATAGGTGTAGCGCCAGATGAACTGGCGGCCGGTGACGCAGACCGTCAGCTTCTGACCGCTGGGCGGCTGCGGTGCCGTGAGCGAGGCCGAGAGCACCGCGCTGGCCCCGGCATCGGAGTTCGGCGGGTTTACGATCCCCGGCAGCTTGACGAACGTGACGACAGCGATCACCACCAGGACCAGGACCGCCGAGAGCGTCATGCTGATCTCGAGGCGCGTGTTGCCGTGGATCTGCAGAGCGACCGGGTTCTTGTCCGCCCGGAACTTCCAGAGCGAGTACAGGATGACGCCCACCACGGCCACGAAAACCAGAACCGCGAGCCCGAAGATGATGTCGTAGAGCGTTGCGATGCTCGTCGCGTTCGGCGAGGCGCCGGTCTTGAGCGTGCAGCAGGCGGCGGAGGCGCTCTGGGCAAGTGCCAGATAGATCCCGGCGCCGAGCGGAGCTGCCATGGCCACCGAGCGCAGGGCCGACCGCCGTGCGGCGCTGAGCAGAGAACGAACGAAAATCACAGCGCGCCGCATCTTATAGAGCCGCGCCCCAACTTGGTCGCACCGGCACGACCTCGATCGCGCTTTCTATACTCCCGGCGCTTGCGACTGTCGAGTGCCATCCGAGGGACGGCGTGGGCGCTCGTGGCGGCGGGCGCCGCCGCGCCCCTACTCCGACGCAGGTTCGATCTGCCCAAAAGGCCGGTGCTCGCCGCCGCCGCTGTGGCGCCTGTGGCGCTCAGCGTCGCGGCCCCCAAGGGCCGCACACGTGACGTCGCCACCTGCGCTCTGCAGATGTGGGCGTACCTCGCCGCCTACGAGATGCCCAACGATGATCCGCAGGCACTGCGCGAACGCGTGCACATCCACTACCCGATCAAGATTGACCGGGCCATGGGGCTCGGCAAGATCCCGACGCAGCGGTTGCAGAAGCTCTTCTCGCGCGAGGGCGAGATCAACAGCTTCGAGCGCGTGCTGGTGTGGTCGCATTGGGCCTGGTTTGCCGTGCCCCACCTGGCCGTCGCCTACGTGGCCCTGCGCCGCCCCAAGGAGCTCGGCACAGCGGCGGCGCGCATGTACGCGGTCTACGACCTCGGCGCCGTCGTCTACTGGACGCTGCCCACGGCGCCTCCCTGGTGGGCCGGCGCGCACGGCTACCTCGAGGAGCTCGACGGGCACGTCGAGGTCGGCGAGTTCGGCCACCGCTACGACCGCAGCGGGGTCCCGCTGCCCGTGCGGCGGATGATGCTCGAGTATGGCGAGCGCTTCTGGGGGCGCCGCTGGAACGATCTTTACGATGTCCTCGGAGGGAACCCGCTTGCCGCCATGCCGTCCCTGCACTTCGCCACGTCGCTGATGGCCGCCCGCCTGCTCGCCGAGGTGGACCCGGTCGCTGGCCTTGTCGGCTGGACCTATGCCGCCACCCTCGGGATGGCGCTGGTATATCTCGGCGAGCACTATGCGGTCGACGTGATCGCGGGCGGCGCGCTGGCCGAGGCGGTCCATCGCAGCGCCAAGCCGGTCACCCCGGCGGTGCACCTGCTGACGCGCACGTTGCGGCGCCTGCGCGAACTCGCCGAGGACGACTGAAGCCGGTCATGGCCGAGCAGTCACAGAGCGAACGTGTCTCGCCTGCTGCCGGCCCGCTTGCCGGCAGCGGCACTGAAGCGCCTCCCCGGGCCGCTGCATCTCAGGAGGACCCGCCACGGGTCGTGGTGACCCGCGGGCGCATCATCGCCTCGGTCGTGTTCATCGTCGGCATCGTCGCCTTCCTCTACCTCGGCCTGCCGAAGCTGGTCGGCTTCGGCGCGAGCATCAAGCGCCTGCGCGAAGGCAACGCCTGGTGGCTGGCCGGCGCAGCGGTGCTCGAGCTCTTCTCGTTCTGCGGGTACGTCGCGCTGTTCCGCGCCGTTTTCGTGCGCCGCAGCTCGCGCATCGGCTGGAACGCCAGCTACCAGATCACGATGGCGGGGCTGGCGGCCACGCGCCTGTTCGCGGCCGCCGGCGCCGGCGGTATCGCGCTCACGGCCTGGGCCCTGCGTCGCTCGGGCATGGAGCGCCGGCTGGTCGCGTCGCGCATGATCGCCTTCATGGCCCTGCTCTACGGCGTCTACATGAGCGTGCTGGTGATCGACGGCGTTGGGCTCTACCTCGGCCTGTGGCCGGGTGGCGGGCCGTTCGCCATCACGATCATCCCCGCGCTCTTCGGCCTGGGCGTGATCATGCTGTTCCTGGCGATCTCGCTGCTGCCGCGCGATGCCGATCGGCTGATGAGCGCGCGCGCGGCCGGAAGGGGCTTCACCAGCGGCATCGCCCGGCGGCTCGCGACGGCTCCGACGTCAGCTGCCACAGGCGTACGCACGGCGCTTGCGCTGCTGCGCAGCGGTGATCCGGGACTGCTGGGCGCCGTCGCCTGGTGGGGGTTCGACATCGCAACGCTGTGGGCTTGCTTCCACGCCTTCGGCTACAGGCCGCACACGGGCGTGGTCGTGATGGCGTACTTCGTCGGCTGGATCGGCAACACGCTGCCGCTGCCCGGCGGCATCGGCGGCGTCGAGGGCGGTCTGATCGGCGCCTTCACCGTCTTCGGCGTCGGTGTTCAGGGCGCCGTCGTCGCGGTGCTCGCCTACCGCGCCTTCTCGTTCTGGCTGCCGACGTTCCCGGGCGCCGTTGCCTACTTCCAGCTACGCCGCACGGTGCGTGCCTGGGACTCCGCTGAAGGCCCTCCGGCGGCCGTGGCGGCATCCTGACGGCTGCCCGTGGATCGCATACCTATACTTAGTGAAGTGACTGAGACCGCATACGAGAACGTCGTCATCGTCGGCAGCGGGCCGGCAGGTTACGCCGCCGCGCTGTACACCGCGCGGGCCAACCTCAACCCGCTTGTGATCGAGGGCTTTGCCTGGGGCGGGCTGCTCCAGCAGACCACCGACGTCGAGAACTTCCCCGGCTTTCCTCAGGGCATCATGGGCCCTGAGCTGATGCAGCAGATGCGCGATCAGGCCGAGCGCTTCGGGGCGCGGCTCGAGACCGACGAGGCCACGTCGGTCGAGCTCTCCAGCGACGGCGGCCTGCACAAGGTCTACATCGGCGACGAGCTCCACCTGACCCGCAGCGTGATCCTCGCGATGGGCGCCCAGCACCGCAAGCTCGGCGTCCCCGGCGAGGAGCTGCTCTCCGGTCGCGGCGTCAGCTACTGCGCCACCTGCGATGCGGCGTTCTTCCGCGACGTGCCGACCGTCATAGTCGGCGGCGGCGACTCCGCGATGGAGGAGGCGATGTTCCTCTCCAAGTTCGCGTCGAAGGTCGTGATCGTCAACCGCCGCGACGAGTTCCGCGCCTCCAGCATCATGCTCGAGCGCGCCCGCCAGATCGCGAATATCGAGTTCCTGACGCCCTACACGATCGGCGAGTTCGTCGCCGGCGAGAACGGGTCGCTGGGCTCGGCAAGGCTGCTGCACGCAGTCGACGGCTCGACCCGTGAGATCGATATCGCCGGCGCCTTCATCGCCGTCGGCCACGATCCGCAATCACAGCTCGTGGCCGGCCAAATCGAGCTCGATGAGAACGGATACGTCGCCACCGAGGGCCGCTCGACCCGCACCAACCTCGCCGGCGTGTTCGCCGCCGGGGACCTCGTCGATCACACCTACCGGCAGGCGATCACCGCCGCCGGCTCGGGCTGCCAGGCCGCGCTCGACGCGGAGTGGTACCTGCGCGATACGCCGGCGCCCGCCGACCAGGCCGTCAGCGCAAGCGCCTGACGGGACGGTCGCTGCAGGCGATCCTTCCGCGGAAGGATCGTTGCGCCGTCAATCAGCCTTCCGCGGAAGCGTGCCGTTCGATAGACCGCCCGCTCCATGGCTGCGCAGCATGCCATGGTCCGGAGAGCAAGCGCGAGCCAGTCGGTTGCGTGCGCAAGCATCCTTCCGCGGAAGGGTCGCTCTGAACGCTTGTACGCGATAACGGACAGTGACCGCGGCGTTGCACTCGTCCTGGCCTTCGTGACCCCGCGAGCGAATCTCGGTTTAGGGGTAGGTTGAATCCCCGTCCTGAACCAAGATGTTTATCGAGCCGGTTCCAGTGCCACCGTAGCTGATGACTCTGCACTGCGTGCTCGATGGGCATGCCACCAGATGCTGACCTCCGAATGTCGGTTCCGCGCTGAAGGGAGCCGTCCCAGCATCGGACGGGCCGAGGGGCGAAAAACCGATCACACGGCCCTGCTGGTCTACCGCGATGCATACGCTCGTCGATGCGCAGGACACGGCGGCAAGTGCGTCACCCGGATCCATCACAACGGGGCCCGGATCGATCATGTACCGCCGCGGCGCGACATCGAGCTGTTCTGGATCAAATGTGATCGCGGCACCTTGCCCGTCAACAGCAACACATTGCGACGCGGCAGGGCATGACACGCGAGCTCACACCGGCGTCGAGAGACACCGGAGCGGACCACACCAATGCAGCACTCGCACCGGCTGGGGCAAGCCACGGCACTCCCGTTGCCAGGACACCCAACAACGCCGCCGGTCGGCCTCGGCAGCATGCCCCCATCCCCCTCATGGCCATGCACCCTAGCTCCTAGTACACGGACGCGCTCGGGCTCAGCCCGAACGAGGGCGATCAGCGCGAGCGGTGCCTGCGGGTGTTCCCGGTGTACCCGCTGGGTGTCGTGATCTCGAGCGCCGAGTACTCGATCCGCGTGCCCGGGTACGTGCAGGTGTAGCCGCTCAGCTCGCCGACGACGATCTGAGCTAGGTTGCTCGTCGCGTTGATGGTGCAACTCGAGACCCGCTGGGTTCCGGTCTTGGCCTTGACCGTGATCATCGTCTTGGTGCGGCTCTGCACATAGGCGAACTTGGTCGTGTTCTGCTCGATGGAGAGTACCGGCGCCCAGGTGGGAACGGTCAGGGCGAGGATCTCGCCGCGCACGACCGGAAGTGGCGTGAGCAGCGGGAACTCCGCCACCTTGCCGAGTTCCGAGCGCAGCTTGACAACCGCCGTCTGCGCCGCGACCCGGAACGACGGGTTCGTCGGTGTTCCGGTCGGAAGCAGTGCGGTGAGCTGAGCCTCCGGTGGCCCGCCGTACTTCTGGCTGATGGACGCGTAGATGGCCGGCGTGAGCAGGTTGGTGCCCGCCAGCCCGAGCGTGAATGAAGAGACCACCCCGGACTGCTTGACCGTGTCCGGGTTCACGACACCGTCACGAAGCGTCTCGTAGGCCGTGACCTGCGGAAGAATGATGGTGCAGGCCGTGCCCTGGGCGTTGGCGGGACAGGTGGGCGCGACCAGCGGACTGGTCGTCACACCGATCTGAAGCTCCGCCGCTGAAGCTGCGGTGGGCAGGAGCGCGGTGGCCATCACAGCGGCCACCGCGGCGCAAACAGCTCTCTTCATACGCTCATTGAACAGGACGGCGACTTCAAAGTTGCGCGAAACGTTGCAACTCCCGCAGCCGCGGCAAAGCGAGAATTCGCGGAGCTAGATCTTTGCGACGTTGACGGCCTTGGGGCCCTTCGGCCCGGCCTCTTCCTCGTAGGACACCTTGGCGCCCTCCGCAAGCGACTTGTAACCGTCACTGACGATGCCGCTGTAATGAACGAACAGATCGCGGCCGCCATCGTCCGGCGTGATGAAGCCAAAACCCTTGTCGTCGCTGAACCACTTGACGGTTCCAGTTGCCATGTATGAATCCCCTTCGGCGCTGCCGGCAATAGTGCCGGACGCCCCGCTGGCCCCGGCAGATCACCGGAAACCGTATCAGGATGCCGCGTTTGGCTAAACGGATGTTGGGTTGACGGCTTTCAGCGAAGCTCTGCGGCGACCGCGGTGATCTCCTGCATATCGCCGGAGGCCGGGACCCAGGGCAACTTCAACGGGTCTCCCACGTAGCGCGGGATCACATGCATATGGAAGTGAAACACCGTCTGCCAGGCCACCGCGCCGCAGGAGTTGATCAGATTCACGCCGTCGGCTCCGAGCCGGTCGCGAGCGCGCAGTGCCTGGCGCTTCGCGGCCGCCGAGACGGCGGCGAGCTCGTCGGGATCGATCTCCCAGAGGTCGGTCGCGTGGCGCTTGGGGATCACCAGCGTGTGGCCCCGGGTCGCGGGCGCGATATCCATGAATGTGAGCGTGCGCTCGTCCTGCTCGATGATCTGCGCCGGGATCTCCCCTGCGACGATCTTGCAGAAGATGCAGTCGGCGTCCATCGGTGCGCAGCCTACCGTTCCGGGGCGTTGCGCCGCGCAGGGGCTGCGAGCGAGTCGCCGGCAAGCCACGCGCGTGCGTGCGCCAGGGCGGACTCGGCGGTGTCGAGCTCGCCCGCGTAGGAGGCCTCGGTCAGCTCCGCGAGCAGCCGCCCGAGCTGGGGGCCGGGGGCGATCCCGAGCGCGCGGGCGAGTTCGTCGCCGGCAACCGGCGAGCGCGGGCGGTTCCGGCGCCACTGCAGCGCGTCGGCGAGCATCTCCCGGGCCAGCTCGAGATGCCGCGCGACGGCGCGTTCGGAGTTGCGCCCGAGCGTCGCGAGCCGGTCGGCGACGCTGAGCACGGTGACGTCGACCTCGACGGGCTCGCAGCTGGCGAGGTAGCGGTACACGGTGCGCGCCGGCAACGGCCGCTGGTGGACGAGGAAGCCGAGCCGGAGGTGGTTTCGGGTGAGCGCCGCGACGTGGACCGTGAGCCGCTCGCTCGCACGCAGCCGCGTGAGCATCTGCGTGGCGAGCTCCGCTCCGCGTATGTCGTGCTCGAAGAAGGTTGGGCGCCCCTCCGAGCTGAGCGCGTAGGTGAGCGGCTTGGCGATGTCGTGCAGCAGGGCGCCGAAGCGCAGTGCCTGCCCGCGCGTCAGCTCGTTCGCAAGCGGCTCGTCGAGCACCTCGACGAGCGCCGGTGCGAGTTCACCGAACGTGGCAGCGGGATCGTGCTGCAGCGCGATCGCCGCTTCCAGGGTCGAGAGCGTGTGGTTGTAGACATCGAGGTGGTGGTAGTCGCTCTGCGCAAGCCCGCGCAGGGCGTCGAGCTCAGGCAGCACCGTCGCGGTCGCGCCGATGCTGTGAGCGAGCTCGAGCCCGTCGACGGCACGGTCGCTGATGAGCGTGAGCCTCAGCTCGGCGAACACGCGCTCGGCGGCGACCGCGGCGAGCGCGGGCGCCGACTCGGCGGCCAGCTGCAGCGTCTCCTGCTCGGCGGCGAATCCGAGCTCGGCGGCCATCCGCGCGAGCCGCATGACCCGCAGCGGATCGGAGCTGAACGACGCAGGACTGACGCTGCGCAGCCGGCGTGCGTGCAGGTCGGCGACACCCCCGCACGGATCGATCAGCTCTGCATCCACGGGTTCCAACTCGCGCGCGATCGCGTTGATCGTGAGGTCGCGCCGGCGCAGGTCCTGCTCGAGCGTCTCCCCCATGAGCGGCGTCAGGTCGACCTGCCAGTCCTGCTGGTGCGAGCGCACGCGCCACGCACCGAATTCATCGGAGAGCTGAAACACGTGGCCGCCGGCCGCGCGTCCGAACTCGTGCGCGAGCGCCCGCACGTCACCCTGCACGGCCAGGTCGAAGTCCGGCGTCTCGCGTCCGAGCAGCGCATCGCGCACGGCGCCGCCGACGAGCCAGGCGTGCCCGTGTCGCGGGCTGATCTCGGCGAGCGCGGCCAGCGGGCCGCGCTCGCTCATGCCGGTCTCCCGTCGTAGTGGTAGACGCGCGGAACCCGCCTGGAGATCCAGCACAGCACCTCGTAGCTGATCGTGCCGATCCGCCGCGCGAGGTCCTCGGCGGTCTGGCGCTCGCCGCCATCGGTTCCGATCAGCGTGGCGAGCTCGCCGCGGGAAACGCTCGGCTCGGAGCCGACGTCGACCGTGATGTTGTCCATGCTGACCATCCCGCAGAGCGGGTAGCGGCGCCCGCCGATCAGCACGTCGCAGTTGTCGGCCAGAGCGCGCACCACGCCGTCGCCGTAGCCGATCGGCAGGGTTGCGATGTTGCCGGCGCGCTCGGCGATGAAGCGCCTGCCGTAGCCGGTGCTCTGGCCGGGAGCGATCGCCTTGACGGTCGAGACGTAGGTGCGGAGCGCCAGCGCCGGTTCGAGCCCATGGTCGGCGGGGTCGTTGTTCATCGGATCCCCTCCGTAGAGCGCGATGCCGGCGCGGACCATGTCGAAGCGGCTCTCTGGGACCCGCAGGATCGCGGCGCTGTTGGCGGCGTGAACGGTGATCTCGCTGGTGGCCAGTGCCCGCGCCTCGGCCACGAACGGTTTGAACTGCTCCAGCTGGCCGGCGACGAAACCGAGGTCTCCGTCGGCGGTGGCGAAGTGCGTCATCACACCGGTCAGGTGCAGCGCAGGCGCTGCCGCGAGCACCGCGTGCACTGTGGCAAGCGCCTCGTCGAGCTCGCGCGTGCCCAGGCGCCCGAGCCCGGTGTCGAGCTTCACGTGGAGCCCGATCGGCGCGGGCGCATCGCCGGCGGCGGCGCGCAGGCGCGCGATGAACGCGGGATCCCAGACGGTCAGCTCCGCGCCGGAGGCGATCGCGAGCGGCAACTCCTCGTCGCTGATCGCGCCGAGCACCAGAATCGGTGCGCTGCACCTGGACTGGCGGAGGTCCGCCGCCTCAGCCGCGGTCGCGACGGCCAGCACGCTCGCGCCACCCTGCAGCGCCGCTCGCGCGGCCGCAGTCGCCCCGTGACCGTAGCCGTCGGACTTGACGACGGCGCACACGCGCGTGTGGGCGCCGACCCGGTCGCGCAGGCGCGCGGTGTTGCGCTCGATCGCCGCGAGGTTGATCTCGGCGACCGCCCGCAGAGCCATCTCAGCGCTCCCCTGGGGTTTGATCGAACCGGCGCCCGCGCGCCCGTGGGAGCGCGGCGACCACGTCGCTTGCGATCACGCCCTCGGCGCCGATCTGCTCGGCGGCAATGACGCCCGCGGCCAGGTGCGTCGCGACCGCGGCACAGGCGGCCGTGAACGGATCGATGCCCTTGGCAAGAAATGCGCCGATCACGCCCGCGAGCACATCGCCGGTGCCGGCCGTGGCGAGCGCCGGGGCGCCACCGGGGCTGACCGCGACCCTGCCTCCGGGCTCAGCGACGAGCGTGTCATCGCCCTTGAGCACGACGATCGCCTGAGCCCGCTCGGCAGCGGCTCGGACGTGCTCGAGGCGGTGGGACTCGATATCTGCGCTCGCGACCTCGAGCAACCTCGCGAGCTCGCCGACGTGTGGGGTCAGCACCGTCGCGGCGCTGCGCTTCGTCAGTTGCTCGAGCCCGCCCTCCTCCGCATGAGCGTTGAGCCCATCGGCGTCGAGCACCAGCGGAAGCCTGGCATGCAGGGCCACGTCACGCGCGAACTTCTGTGCGGCGGCCAGGCGTCCGATGCCGGGTCCGAGCACCAGCGCCTGAGCGCGGGCGGCGCGCTCCACGGCCATCCGCGAGCTGCCGCGCCGCGGTCCCGTCTCGGGGTCGTCGGGCAGCTCGACCGTCATCACCTCGAGCAGCTTGCCGGCGATCATCGGCACGACCGACGCGGGCGCCGCGATCGTGACATAGCCGGCTCCCGCGCGCGCGGCGGCGAGCGCCGCCAGCACGGGAGCGCCCGTGAGCCCGCGCGAGCCGCCGACGACCACCACGCTGCCGACGCTGAACTTCGTCGAGCCGGCGTGGCGTCGCGGGACCTCGGCACCGACCCTCTCGCTGATCAGCCCGACGCCGGGCGCGACCGGCTGGCCGTCGGCGGGGATGCCGATGTCGACGACGTGCAGAACCCCCGAGTGCTGCTTGCCGGGGGCGATCCAGAGGCCGGGCTTGGCGGCGTGGAAAGTCACGGTTGCGTCGGCGCATACCGCCTCCGCGCCGATCTCGCCGCTCGAGCCGTCGACGCCGCTGGGCATGTCGCAGGCGACGACGCGCATCTCGGGAGCCGCCCGGCGGGCGGCGTTGATCGCCGTGATCGCAGCGCTGATCGGCTCCCGGGGAGCGCCGGAGAAGCCGGTCCCCAGCAATGCGTCTACGACGGCGGCGGCGCCGTCGAGCGCCGCCGACAGCGAGGGGGCGTCCTCAGCGCCGACGTCGACCACGGTCACCTCGCGCCCCAGCTGCCGCAGGACCCGGGCGGCAACGTGTCCGTCGCCACCGTTGTTACCGCGCCCGCAGGCGATCACGATCCGCCCCTCAGCCACGAGCTCGGTGCAGACACGGGCGAGCGCGCTGCCGGCCCGCTCCATCAGCGTCTCAGAGGGAATGTGGTGCTGCTCGATCGCCCAGGTGTCGAGTGCCCGCTGCTGGGCGGCGTCGGGTAGGGGTGTCAGCCAGTCGGGCAGATCCATCGCGCAAGTCCGCACATAGGCAGCCCGAGTCTACTTCCGGGTTACGCGACGGCGCCTTCAGTTACCCGGTGCCAGCTTCTGGAACAGCAGGTGATCGCGCCAGGCGCCGTTGACGAACAGGAAGCCGCGGGCGAGGCCGATGCGCTCGAAGCCGTTGCGGATGAACGCCTTCTGCGAGGCGAGGTTGGTGGGCTGGATACCGGCCTGCAGACGATGCAGTGTGAGGTCGTCGAAGGCGAGCCGGCAGGCCAGCGCGATCGCGGTGGTGGCGATCCCCTGCCCGCGGATCGCGCGATCCACGAGCAGGCCGACGTTGGCGCTTTCCTCCGGCCCGCGGGTCAGCTGCGTGAGGTTGAGATCACCGACCACGGCGCCGCCGCGGCAGATCACGAACGGGTACAGCTCCTGGCTCGCGGCCGCGATGCGGTACTCCAGCGAGCGCGCGACGTCGTCGAAGCCGAACTCGTACGGCTGTCGCGTGGCGGAGCTGACGCGGATGTCATCGGCATTGGCGACCCGCAGCCGGGCCAGCTCGTCGACGTGCTTGTGAGCGAGCGCGACCAGCTCGACGCCATCCATCCCCAGCCGCAGCGAGCGGTTCAAGCCGCGAGTGCTTCCTCGACCACCCGGCAGAGCTCGGCGACGATCGACTCGGTCTCCTCCTCGCTCGGCGCCTCGACCATCACGCGGATCAGCGGCTCGGTCCCGGATGCGCGCACCAACACGCGGCCACGGCCGGTGAGCGCCTCGGCGGCCGCCTCGATCGCCCGCGTGACCGCGGCCGCCTCCATCGCTGCGGTCAGCGCGTTGCGGCTCACCGCCCGCAGGTTGACCAGGCGCTGCGGCAGTTTCCGCATCGCGTGACGTTCGGCGAGGTCGGAGCCCGCCAGTGCCTCGAGTGTCAGCAGCGCGCTGGCAATGCCGTCGCCCGAGGGACCGAATCCCAGATCGATGATGTGGCCGGATTGTTCGCCTCCGAGCCGCCAGCCGCGGGCGCGCAGCGCCTCGTTGACGTAGCGGTCGCCCACGGCGGTCGTGGTGACATCGATGCCGGCATCGTCCATCGCCGTGTGGAAGCCGTAGTTGGTCATCACGGTGACGGCGACACCGCCGCCGTCGAGCAGCCCCACCTGCTTGTAATGAACGGCCGCGAGCGCGATCAGCTCATCGCCGTCGACGACGTTGCCGCTGCGATCCACCGCGAGCACGCGGTCACCATCGCCGTCGAAGGCGAAGCCGGCGGCGTGCGCACCGCGCGCCATCGTCTCGGCGAGCAGCTCGATGTGCGTGGAGCCGACACCCGCGTTGATATTGCGCCCGTCGGGGCTGTCTGCGAGCACGTCGACCTCAGCACCCAGCCGCCTGAAGATCTCCGGTGCGACCCGGAAGGTGGCACCGTTGGCGCAATCGAGCAGCACGCGCGTGCCGCTCAGGTCGAGGCCGGCGAAGCGCGTGTGCAGCTCGCGTACGTAGTCCTCGAGCGCTCCGTGCAGCTGCCGTACGCGGCCGATGCGCCCGTGCTGGCCTCCCGGGCTCTGGATCCGGAGCTCGATCTCCGCCTCGGTCTGGTCCGAGAGCTTGAAGCCGTCGGCTGCGAAGAACTTGATCCCGTTGTCCTCGTAGGGGTTGTGTGACGCCGAGATGACCGCCGCGAGGTGCAGACCGTGACGGCGTACGAGCAGCGGCGCCGCCGGAGTCGGCAGCACGCCCCCGAGCAGCACGTCGCCGCCGGCGGCGGTGACGCCGGCCGCGATCGCGGCCTCGAGCATCTCGCCCGACTCGCGTGTGTCGCGGACGATCAGGACCTGCGGATGTGGGTCATCGCAGAGCTCGACCGTCGCTCGTGAGAGCGCGAGGGCGAGCTCCGCGGTGAGAAACTCCCCCGCGCGGCCACGGACACCGTCGGTGCCGAACAGCTGGCGCGACATGGGTGCGGGCCGCTCCGGTTGGAGGTGCGGCGGCTAGCGCTTGGAGAACTGTGGCCGCTTGCGGGCCTTCTTGAGGCCGGCCTTCTTGCGCTCCTTGACGCGCGGATCACGCGTCAGGAAGCCGCGGCGCTTGAGCTCGCCACGCAGGTTCGGATCGGCCTCGAGCAGCGCCCGTGAGATGCCGTGACGCAGCGCGCCGGCCTGGGACGACACGCCGCCGCCGTGCATGCGCGCAACGACGTCCATGCGAGCCTCGTAGCCGACGGCCTCGAGCGGCTGACGAATCACCCGCTGCAGCGTCTCACGCGGGAAGAACTCCTCGAGCGTCTTGCCGTTGATCGTGTACGTGCCGGTGCCCGGCTTGAGGATCACACGGGCGACGCCCGTCTTGCGCTTGCCGGTGGCGGTGTAGCGCGCGCCGGCGGCGAGGTTGATGGTCACCTCTGCGATCGGCTGTGCCGATGCCGTGCCGTCGTCCTCCTCGGCTGCGCGAGCGGCTGCCTCCTCGGCCTCCGCCTCGGCGGCGGCACGGGCCTCCGCGTCGAGGAACTCATTGCCCTCGGAAACGATGTCCGGGATCAGGTCGGCACCCGGGATCGCCGGCTTCACTCGCGGCTCGACGTCCTCTTCGATGTACTCGACGTCACCCTCGACGATCTGCGTCGGATCAACCGCCACCGGCTCGCCGCCGCTGGTCGCCGGCGTGACCGGAGCAGCCTCTTCGGCAACCGGCTCGGCCGGAGCCACCTCTTCGGCCTCGTCGCTCTCCGCAACCTCCTCAGTGGAGGTCTCAGTCGCGCCCTCGGCAGGAGCCTGCGAGACGGCCTCCGAGGAATCTTCGGACGCACTCGCGCCAGCCGGGGCGTCCGAAGAGACTTCGGATGCCGGCTCGTTCTCAGGATTTTCAGTTTCGTCGGTCACGACTCGATCTCCATCGGTTGCGGCTGCTGGGCGGCGTGCGGATGATCGGGCCCTGCATAGACCTTCAGCTTGGTGATCTGCTTGCGCGCGAGACGGTTGCGGGGAAGCATCCCCTTCACCGCGATCCGGATGACTTCCTCCGGACGGCGCTCCAGCATCTCGCTCAGGGTGCGGGACTTCAGTCCGCCCGGATAACCCGAGTGGCGGTAATAACGCTTGTCGGCGAGCTTCTTGCCCGTGACAGAAATCTTCTCCGCGTTGATCACGACGACGAAGTCGCCGGTGTCGATATGCGGGGTGTAGGTCGGCTTGCGCTTGCCGCGCAGCGCGTCGGCGATCTGGGTCGCCAGGCGTCCAAGGGTCAGGCCCGTGGCGTCGACGATCAGCCAGTTGCGCTCGCGATCAGTGGGTTTGGCTACGTATGTCTTCATGGCAGAGTTAATTGCGCGCGGCTGCGCGGGATTGACGATGGTAGAGCATCAACGGGAATGCCGCTGACGAGTGGCTGGGCGTGGCTGAGAAGTCCGTTCCGCAAGGCCCGTACCTGGTAGCACTTGCCGCGGGACGGACGCACTCAGGCGCGTCCAGACGCCGTCAGCTACTCCCACTCGATGGTGCCGGGGGGTTTAGACGTGATGTCGAGCACCACGCGGCCGACGGGCCGGATCTCGTTGATCATCCTACTGGCGATCTGCTCGAGCAGATCGTAGGGCAGGCGTGCCCAGTCGGCAGTCATCGCGTCGTCACTGGTGACGGCGCGGATTGCGACCACGTTCCCGTACGTGCGCTCATCGCCCTGGACGCCCACGGCACGCACGTCGGGCAGCACGCAGAAGGACTGCCAGAGTTCGCGGTAGAGGCCGGCCTTGCGGATCTCGTCCTGGAGGATCGCGTCGGCCTCCCGCAACACGTCGAGCTTCTCCTTGGTGACCTCACCGCCGACGACGCGGATCGCGAGGCCCGGGCCCGGGAAGGGCTGGCGCCAGACGAGGCGCTCGGACATGCCGAGCTCGGCGCCGACGGCACGGACCTCGTCCTTGAAGAGCGCGCGCAGCGGTTCGACCAGCTCGAACTCGAGGTCCTCGGGGAGGCCACCGACGTTGTGGTGGGACTTGATCGTCGCGGTGCCCGTGCCCCCGCCGGACTCGATCACGTCGGAGTAGAGCGTGCCCTGCACGAGGAACCTGATGCCGTCGAGCTTGGCGGCCTCCTCCTCGAAAATGCGGATGAACTCGGTGCCGATGATCTTGCGCTTCTGCTCGGGATCGGTGACGCCCTTGAGCTTGGCGAGGTAGCGCTCCTCGGCGTCGACAGCGATCAACGGCACCCGGAAGTTGTCGCGGAAGGTGGCGATCACCTGGTCGCCCTCGTTCTTGCGCATCAGGCCGTGATCGACGAACACGCAGACGAGCTGGTCGCCGATCGCCTGGTGGACGAGCAGCGCCGCGACGCTCGAGTCGACTCCGCCGGAGAGCGCGCACAGCGCGCGGCCGTCCCCCACCTGTTCGCGGATGCGCTCGATCTGCTCCTCGATCACCGAGCGCGGGCTCCAGCTGCCGCCGGCGCCGCAGATGTCGATCAGGAAGTTGCGCAGAACCTGCTGCCCATAGGGCGTGTGCACGACCTCGGGGTGGAACTGGATGCCGTAGATGCCGCGCTCGGAGGCCTCGATCGCGGCCACCGGCGACGCGGTGGAGGAGGCGAGCGCCGCGAAGCCAGGCGGCGGCGAGAAGACGGTGTCGCGATGGGACATCCAGCAGGGCTGATCGTCGGGCGTGCCGGCGAGCAGTCGCCCGTGGCTGTGCACGGTCAGCTGGGAACGCCCGTACTCGCCGACCTCGGCGCCCTCCACGTTGCCGCCGAGCTCACGCGCGATCAGCTGCATGCCGTAACAGATGCCGAGCACCGGGATCCCCAGCTCGAGCAGCCCGGGGTCGAGCTTCGGCGCGCCGTCGGCGTAGACCGATGCGGGGCCGCCGGAGAGGATCAGGCCGATCGGCGCCAGCTTGGCGACCTCCTCGGGGCCCACGTGGTGGGGCAACAGCGTCGAGAAGACGCCGCACTCCCGCACCCGGCGTGCGATCAGCTGTGAGTACTGGCCGCCGTAGTCGAGGACGACGACCTGCTGAGCGGCCGCAGCGACGCCACTGGCCAGCGGGCCAGTGGCGACGGGAACTGCAGCGACACTGTCCTCCTCAGTCAGCGACACCGACCGTGGCCTTGCCCGTGGCGCCCATGCCCACGGCCTGCTCGCGCTGCAGGTGCTTGCCCTCGGTCTGCAGCGACGGGGCGACCATCAGCTCGGCGCGGTTGAACTCCGAGATGTCCTGGTATCCGCACGTCGCCATCGAGGTGCGCAGCGCGCCCATCAGGTTGAAGGTGCCGTCGTTCTCGCGGGCGGGGCCCTTGACGATCTCCTCGAGGGTGCCGTTCTGCGTGGTGGCCACACGGGTGCCACGGGGCAGCGTCGGATGGAAGGTGGCCATCCCCCAGTTGAAGCCGTGGCCCGGTGCCTCGGTGCAACGGGCCAGGGCCGAACCGAGCATCACCGCGTCGGCGCCGCAGGCGATCGCCTTGGCGATGTCACCGCCGTTGCGCATGCCGCCGTCGGCGATCACACGGACGAAGTCACCGGTCTCGAGCATGTGCTGCGAGCGGGCGGCGGCCACGTCGGCGATCGCGGTCGCCTGCGGGACGCCGAGGCCGAGCACGCCACGGGTGGTGCAGATCGCGCCCGGGCCGACGCCGACAAGCACACCGGCGGCGCCGGTGCGCATCAGGTGCAGGCCCGTGTGGTAGGAGGCGCAGCCGCCGACGATCACGGGGATCGGCGAGAGCTCACGGATGAACTCCTTGAGGTTCAGCGGCGGGCGGCTCGTGTCCTTGGAGACGTGTTCCGCGGAGACGACCGTGCCCTGGATCACGAGGATGTCGAGGCCGGCGTCAAGCGCCACCTCGTAGTACTTGCGCACCTGCTGGGGAGTCAGCGACGCCGCGGCGACGACACCCTCGCTCTTGATCTCCTTGATCCGCCGCGCGATCAGCTCGGGCTTCACAGGCTCGCGATAGATGTCCTGCAGCTCGCGGGTGGCGATGTCCTTGGAGAAGGTCGCGATGCGGGCGAGTTCCTCGTCGGCATTCTCGTAACGACACTGGATGCCCTCGAGGTTGAGCACGGCGAGTCCGCCGAGCCTGCCGAGCAGGCCTGCGGTCGTCGGCGATACGACACCGTCCAGAGCGGCGGCCAGCAGCGGGAGCTCGAAGCGGTAAGGACCCACGGTCCAGCTGATGTCGACGTCATCGGGGTCACGCGTCCGGCGTGACGGAACGATCGCTACGTCGTCAAAGCCATAGGCCCGGCGGGCCTTCTTTCCACGGCCGATTTCGACTTCCATCAGCGCATCCTAGAAGGTCGTACAGATGACAAGGAGAACCCCACTTAATCGCTCACAAGGCACGTCCGCGACGGCGGCAACCATCGACTCGAACTCACGTTAGCAGCGGGCGGATTTGGGGTTTGCGCCGGTCTGCGAAGGGGTAGCCGGAGCTCGCAATTTGCGCTCAGAAGCCGTGCGCGGGCCGAGCTTTCAGGAGACCTCGGCGGGGAGTGTCACCGGTTCGGCGAGGACGCCGTCGAGCAGCCGCTCGACGGTCGAGGGATCGAGGATGCCGGCGCCGACGTGCTGGGTCGACTCGGCGCCGCAGGCGACGCCGAAGCGCAGACACTCGACCGGGGCCCTGCCCTGGTAGCGCGCCGCCACGTAACCGGCCAGGAAGGCGTCACCGGAGCCGATCGGGGACTGCGCCTCGAGCGGCTCGATCGTGACGCGGTAGAGGGTATGCATGCTCTCCTCGCGTATGTAGGCGTAACAGCCGTCGGCGACCGTCATGATCGCCTCCTCGGGGCCCTGCCTGGTGATCTCGACAACCGCGCGGGCACGATCGTCGATGCCGCCGAACTCGTGGCCGGCAAGCTCCTCGGCCTCGAGCTCGTTGGGTGAGACCACGTCGGCCTCGGCGCGCACCGCCAGCTTCAGCGGTTCACCATCGGTGTCCACCACGGTCAGCACGCCGAGCTTGCGGACCGAGCGGATCAGCTTCGCGTAGGTCCCGGGCTCAAGACCGCGCGGGAGGCTGCCCGCGAATACACAGATGCTCGCGCCGCGCGCCAGATACATGAGCTTCTGCTCGAGCAGCTCGAGTTCGTTGTCGGAGACGGCGGGCCCGCGCTCGTTGATCTCGGTGTGCACGCCGGTGGTCGGGTCGAGCACCGCCATATTGGTCCGTGACTCCTCGCGGATGCGAACGAAGGCACTGAGGATCGACTCGTCGCCGAGACCCTCGACGATGCGCGTGCCCGTCGCCCCGCCGATGATTCCGGTCGCGATCACGGGCTGGCCGAGCAGCTTCAGCGCGCGGGCGACGTTGACGCCCTTGCCGCCGGGCATCGTGCGCTGGTCGAGGCTGCGATGCCGGCGTCCGGGTGTGAAGCTCGGAACCTCCAGGGTCCTGTCCAGGGCTGGGTTGAGGGTGACGGTGACGATCATCGTTCCTCCACGCGGCGTAATGCCACGACTCGGGGGCGACGCCGCCTTCTGAGGAGAGCGGCGGCCGCGCCGACGAGCAGCAGCGCGAGCACCAGCAGCGTAAACGGTTGCTTAACGAAGTGCCCCAGTTTTTTCAGCAGCGAGACAGCGGGCAGACGGCGGGCGAGGACCAGGGGGATCCGGGCCGCGCGCCGCCCGGCGATCACGACACTGAGACGCCCGAGGACGGTGCCCTTGGCCATCGGTTCATGCAGCTTGCGAAGCCTGCCGACGAGCAGGCGCACCCGGGTACCGCGCGCCACGACCGTGCGGTACCCGTGGGCCGCGACGATCAGCGCCGGTGCCACCTCGTATGGCACCGGCCTGCGTGCGAAGCGCTCGCCGGTGCGCACCAGCCGCGCCGCCCGGAACTCCGAAAAGCCCCAGTCGAGCAGCGCCAGCGCACTGCTGTCGCGGGCATCCTCACTGGCGGTGCCGAGCACGGAGGCCAGCAGCGCGAAGCCGTCGCGCCGCCCCTGCGCCACCAGCACGTATCCCGCCTCGAGCGTGTGACCCGTCTTGACCCCGTGGATCCACCGGTATTTGCCGACGAGGTCGTCGGTGTTGACGATGTGGCGCACATAGCGGCCACTCCGGAGCACCGCGGACGACAGGCCCACGGTCGCCCTGAAGAACGGCGAGTTGCGCATCATGTAGTCGGCGAGGCGCACGAGGTCGTCGGGGCTCGAGTAGTTGCCGGTCGTGTCGAGCCCGATCGGCGTCGAGTAGTGAGTGTGGTCGAGCCCGAGCATCCGCGCGTCAGCGTTCATCATCGCCACGAAACGGGTGACCGAACCGTCGCCGACGTTGTAGGCGAGGTCCTCGGCCGCGTCATCGGCGCTCGGCAGGAGCAGCGCGACGAGCAGGTCGTGGACGGTCATGCGCTCGCCCGGG
Organism: Solirubrobacteraceae bacterium; assembly: GCA_035552235.1. Lineage (GTDB taxonomy): Bacteria > Actinomycetota > Thermoleophilia > Solirubrobacterales > Solirubrobacteraceae > Palsa-465. Next base: position 31,253 of record DASZLT010000026.1, on the reverse strand, counting down.
ACCAGGCCGATCTGCGAGTCCGCGGGGTCGGCGCGCCAGTCGGTCTGCGTGAAGACCGTGTTCAGGTTCGTGACGTGCTGCAGCACGACCAGCGCCGTCATCATCTTGGTCGTGCTCGCGATCGCCAGCTCGGCGTTGCCGTGGCTGCTCCACAGCGGCGTCTTGGCGCCCCCGAGCAGCAGGCTCGCGCCGGTAACCGGCAGCGTCGGCGGCGTCAGGTTCGCCCGCGGCGGTGAGGTCAGTTTCGCCTGAGCGGTTGCGTGCGGCGTGCGCCTGTGCGGAGTGCTCGCTGCCGCGGATCCGATGCAGGTGGAGAGTGCCATCGCCGCGATGGCCAGGCTCGATGCCGTCTTCTTCATGCTGGGGGACGGTGATACCAGACCGGGATAAGTCCGGGCCGCGCTAGCGGCCCGGACCGGAAGCGAGCGCCCAGGCCTGCTCGCGCAGGCGCGCGGCCTCTCGGCGAGCGGCGGCGGCAGGTTCGCCGCCTGACATCCGGTAGGCCTGCACGATGCCGCGAGAGACGGCGATCAGGCCACTCGCCGGCCCGCGGGTGAACACCGGGCCCAGGGCATCGACGCGTCCTCCCTGGGCGCCGACCCCGGGCAGTAGAAAGACGGCGCTCGGCATCAGCTCGCGCAGCCGCTCGAGATGATCGGGCGCGGTGGCGCCGACGACGGCGCCAACATCGCTCAGGCCGGAGCGGCCGGTGCCGTCTGCGCCGAGGGCATCGACCATGCGCGCGACGGCGTCGCTGAGATTTCCGTCAGCGAGCTCACGGTCCTGCAGCTCGACGGCGCCACGGTTGGAATTGCGTACGAGCACGAACAGGCCGGCACCAGCCTCGCGGGCGATCGTCGTGAACGGCTCGAGCGAGTCGCTGCCCAGCCATGGATTGACCGTCATCGCGTCTGCGCCGAGACCGGAGATAGATCCGAACGGACTCGGGGTCGTGCCGAGGAAAGCCTGCGCGTAGGCACGCGCACTTACGTCGATGTCGCCGCGCTTGGCATCCGCGATCACGATCAGATCGGCCTCACGCGCCTGCTCGATCACCTGCGTGAGCGCCTCCCATCCGGGAGCGCCGAGGCGCTCGAAGCAGGCGACCTGCGGCTTGACAGCCACACAGTGTTCGGCGACCGCGTCGATCACGAGCGTGCAGTGCGTCACCACTGCCCTCGCTGCCCGGACGGCGGGTGGGGCGGACGGATCGTCCACCCCACCCACAAGTTCGAGCGCATGCGACCAGAGGAGTGCGGGATCCGGATCGAGGCCGAGCACGATCTGCGACTCACGACGCATGACGCGCTCGGCCAAGCGGTCCCCAAAACTCTCCACAGCTCCACGGCTTGCGGATGATCCGTCAAGCTCGACGGCGTCCGGCTGACCATCGTCGGCCGTCATCCGCAAAGCTCCGTAAGCCGCGATATCACATGCGAAAACGTAGCCGCACCGCGGCCGACGTGGGGTTCATGACGAAATCAGCGACGGAATTGGGTGGTCGACCCGCGGATGCCAGACGTCGCACGCGAGCGGAGCAATAGCGAGCTATTGCGAGCGAGCGGGTGGCGTATGGCGCCGCGGGGTGGCCGCACAAACCGTCGATCATTTGGTCATGAGCCCTAGTTGACCGCCTTCTTGAGAGCGGCCCCAGCGCTGAACTTCGGAACGTTCGACGCAGCGATGTTGATCTTCTCGCCTGTGGCGGGATTACGACCCTCACGCGCAGCACGCGCCGAAACGCTGAACTTGCCGAACCCGGAGAACACCACGTCGCTGCCTCGCTTGAGAGCGTCCTCAATCGTCTCCAGAACCGCATCGACCGCCTCTGAGGCGTCCTTCTTGCTCAGACCGGCGCGATCAGCGACCTGGTCGATGAACTCAGCTTTCGTCACTTCACTCCTCCTTCGAGGTGGTAGGAAGCGCCGAAGCTAACACGGTTTGCGGACAGTTCGGGGGTGTTTGGGCGATCGTCAGCCCAGAGTTTCCGGTGTTTTCCTCGCTGCAGACCGCCGCGGATGCCATTCTGGGGGTATGCAACTGGGCCGTTTAGCCTGGCTCCTGACGACGATCGCGTGCCTGGTCGCCGCCGCGGTCGTGCTCGTCAGGGGCGATCGCGGCTATGCCGCCGTCGCCTTTGCCGTGGCACTTTCCGCCGCGATCAACCTCTTCTGAGGCATCGCGGCGCGCTGCGTCAGCGCTGCGACAGATACCACTCGGCGAAGGCGCGCAGCGCCTTGCCACGGTGGCTGAGCGCGTCCTTCTGCGTCTCGGAGAGCTCGGCGATGGTGACGCCTTCGTGCTCGTCCGGCATGAAGATCGGGTCGTAGCCGAAGCCGCCCACGCCGCGCGCTGCCGGCGCCATGCGTCCGCTGCACTCGCCGAGCAGCACGTGCTCGAGATCGCCGTCCACGAAGGCCAGCGCACAGACGTAGCGCATGGCACTGCCCGCGGGAACCTCAGAGATGAACTTCTGCAGGTTCTGGGTGTCGCTCGCGTGCTCACCGGCGTAGCGCGCGGAGAGCACACCTGGACGGCCCTCGAGCGCGTCGGCCTCGACTCCGGAGTCATCGGCGATCACCGCCCTGCCGAGCGCCCGTGAGCCGGCGCGGGCCTTTATCAGGGCGTTGGCCGAGTAGCTCTCACCGTCCTCGGGCGGGAGCATCACCTCCGGCGGGAGTCCGATCACGGACAGGCCAAACGGCTCGAGCAAGCGGGTGACCTCGGCGACCTTGTGATCGTTGCGCGTGGCCAGTACGAGCTCCGGCATCGACATCATCCGTCGAGCCTAGGCGCCCGTCGCGACTGCCATCTGCTGCGCCGCGCGCAGCACGCCGATCCCGGCCTCGGCCAGCAGCAGGAGCTGGTCGAGGTGGGCGCGTGACAGCGGCGTCCGCTCCGCCGTCGCCTGCACCTCGACGAGGCCGCCGTCACCGGTCATGACCACGTTGGCGTCGACCTCGGCGCCTGAGTCCTCTGAGTAGTCGAGGTCGAGCAGCGGTACCCCTTTGACCATCCCCGACGAGACAGCGGCGACGCTGCCGGTGAGCGGTGAGCGTTCGATCGAGCCCTTGCTGATCAGCTTGGCGACGGCCAGCTCGAGGGCGACCATTCCGCCCGTGATCGAGGCGCAGCGGGTGCCGCCATCGGCCTGCAGCACGTCGCAGTCGATGTAGATCGTGCGCTCGCCGAGGGCATCGAAGTCGACCACGCCACGCAGTGAGCGGCCGATCAGGCGCTGAATCTCAACCGAGCGGCCGTCGGCCCTGCCCTTGGAGATGTCGCGCTGCTTGCGATCGCCGGTGGAGGCCGGCAGCATCCCGTACTCGGCGGTCACCCAGCCGCGGCCGCGGCCGGTCATCCAGCGGGGCACGCTCTCCTGAACGGAGGCTGTGCAGATCACGCGGGTCTCGCCCACCGAGATCAGCGCCGAGCCGGTGGCCGTGCGCACGAACCCGGGCTCGATCGCGATCGGCCGCATCTCGTCGGCGGCGCGTCCGTAGCTGCGTTGAGTCATCGTCTCGAGATTAAAGCTTCTGCCGGTTCCACTCAGAGTCCCGGCCACAGCGGCTGCAGCCGCTCGAGCGCCTCACGAGCGAGCTGATGGATCGGAAACACGTCGGTATCGGTCCCACCGCCACCACCGGGCGCGGCCGCCAGCGTCTGCATCGTCAGCGCGACGCAACGAGCGAGCGCATCGACGTCATACCCGCCCTCGAGCACGCACCCGACCGGCACCTCGAGCTCGGCGCCGAGGTCGCGCACCAGCGCCGCCATCGCGACGAAGCCGGCGTCGCTGAGCATGCAATCGGCCAGCGGATCGTCCTCGTGGGCGTCATAGCCGGCGGAGACGAGCAGCAGCTGCGGCCGGTAGCTGCGGGCCAGTGGCAGCGCCACATCACGGACCAGCGAGATGAACACGTCGTCGCCGGAGCGCGGCGGCACCGGCAGGTTCACGGTTCGGCCACGGGCGCGCGCGCCGCCGAGCTCGGACGCGTGGCCACTTCCCGGCCACAGCGGCAGCTGATGGATGGAGACGAACAGGACCTCGTCGCTGTCCCAGAAGATGTCGGCCGTGCCGTTGCCGTGGTGCACGTCCCAGTCGAGGATCAGCACGCGTTCGACGCCGAGCTCGGCCAGCGCGTGGCGTGCGGCGACGGCGACGTTGTTGAACAGGCAGAAGCCCATCGCTCGGTCGACGAGCGCATGGTGACCCGGCGGCCGGTGGGCGCTGAAGCCGACCTGGCCGGCACCGCCGGCCAGCAGCCGCCGCGTGAGCTCGACCGCGCCTCCGGCCGCGTGCAGCGCGGCGCTGTAGGAGCCGGCGCTGACGACCGTGTCGGGATCCAGCTGTGCGCCCCCGGCCCGCGAGGCGCGCTCGATCCGCTCGATATGCGCGGGCGTGTGCACGCGCGCGATCGCACCGAGCTCGGCAGCGGGAGACTCGATGCGCTCATACCCGAGCCAATCGCGCGCCCCCAGCTCACGGTTGATCGACTCGATTCGGAGGATCCGCTCGGGGTGCTCTCCCGTGTCGTGCTCGAGCGAGCTCGGGTGCGAGAGGAAGACCGGCGCTGATGACATCGCCCCAGTACCGTACCGGGCAATGCCCGCTCAGTCCGGCCGCGGCCAACGGCAACTGGTCGTCGTCGGTGCCGGTGCCGCCGGCCTCTATACGGCGCTGCGCGCTGCGCGCGAGGGCGCGCACGTGACGCTGATCTCGGCCACCGAGCTGGCGGAGACCTCGAGCTATTGGGCTCAGGGCGGGCTGGCCGCCGCGCTCGCCGCCGAGGACAGCGTCGAGCTGCACCTCGCGGACACGCTGGCGGCCGGGCGTGGGGCGGTACGCCCCTCGGCCGCGCGCGTGCTGGTCGAGGAGGCACCGGCGGCGGTCGAGGACCTCGGCCGGCTCGGCGTCAGCTTCGACGCCGATCGCAACGGCCGCCTGGCGCTGGGACTCGAGGGCGGGCACGGCCACCGCCGGATCGTTCACGCGGGCGGTGCGGCGACCGGGCGGCGGATTGTGCGCCAGCTGTCCGCGGTCGTCGCGGGTGAGGATCGCATCGAGGTGCGCGAGGGCAGCCGTGTCCAGGCGCTGCTCACGCACGAGGGCCGTTGCACCGGCGTCGTGCTGCAGGACGGTGAACAGCTGTACGCCCCGGCCACCGTGCTCAGCACCGGCGGCGCCGCGGCACTTTGGGCGCGTACCACCAACCCCGCGGGTGCCGTCGGCGCCGGGCTGATGCTCGCCTACGCCGCCGGGGCCGCGCTCGCCGACATCGAGTTCATGCAGTTTCACCCGACCGCCGTGGTCGCCGGCGTTGACGGATCCGGCGATGGCCTGCTCGTCACCGAGGCGATCCGCGGCGAGGGCGCGGTGCTGCGCAACCACGACGGCGAGCGCTTCGTCGACGAGCTCGCGCCGCGTGATGAGGTCGCGCGGGCGATCTATTCGGAGATGGTGCGCCGTCCCGGCACGACAGCGGTGGCGCTCGATATGCGCAGGGTCGACCCGGCCCTGTTCCCGAACGTCGTCGCCGCACTGCGCCGGCTCGGGCTCGACCCGGAGACCAGCGAGATCCCCGTGGCGCCGGCGGCGCACTACATGATGGGCGGGATCGAGACCGATCTGCAGGCACGGTCGACGCTTCCGGGACTGCTGGCCGTGGGCGAGTGCTCCTGCACGGGGCTGCACGGCGCCAACCGCCTCGCGTCCAACTCGCTGAGCGAGTGCTTCGTGTTCGGCGCACGCGCAGCGCGCGCCGCCCTCGACGAGCCGAGCCTGCTGCGCTCCGATCGCGAGTTTTCGGTGCGCGCCGCGCCCCGCGACGGCAGTGCGATCGCGCTCCCCGCCCAGGAATCGCGCGAGCAACTCTGGCGCCACGCCGGGCTCGAACGGGGCGCCGAGGGCCTCAGCCAGCTGCTTCGCGACCCACATCCGCTGGTGCGCCTGATCGCGAGCGCGGCTCTGTCAAGAAATGAGAGTCGTGGAGCGCATTGGCGGGAAGACTGTCCGCAGATCGATCACGCCCTCGACGAACGCCACGTGACGCTTGTTACAGACCAGGAGTCGGTTTTCGAGCGCTGGAAGTAGTGTTCAGAACGGACCGGACTGGAGGGGCCGAAAGGAGATGCAGTTGCATGTACCGCTTCAGCCGAGCCATCTACCGCGAGCTCTGCGCCGAGATCAGCGAGGACGCGCGTGAGCAGCCCTACCTGAACCACGAGCGGGTTCTGCGGGCGTGCGAGTCTGCGGTTGAGCGCCTGGCTACCGATCGTCACTACTTCGCCCGGCCGGCACGAACACTCTTCACCGATATCCGTGTCTACTTCCCGATCTCGGCCCAGCTGCGCGTCTGGCGTGTCGTCGAGCGCTACATGACCTTCGCCGACGAGTTCCTCAGCAGTCAGCCGCTGAGCCGCTTCGACATCTACGGGAACCCGATCCTGTGCCGCGCCAGCACGCGCAAGGGCACGCAGTGTCAGCGCACGCCGCTTCCGCACAACGGCTACTGCCCGTCACATCAGCATCTCGCTGAGACCGAGGACTTCCACGAGCACCAGCTGGACGAGCTCGCCGCCGCCTGAGCGTCGCAGCGACGCAACGGTTCCTTGCCTTTTGCAGGGAGATTTGGTGAATTTTGTAAACAGACCTAGAATCAAGCATCGCCTGGCATGTTGTTTCCCGCCGGGCGTTTCGCAAACCCTGATCACCCCTAATGAGTAAAAATGCCGATTGCTTTCAAAGAATGGGCGGTCACAGTACGCGCGCTCGCTGAGGGCGAGCAGCTGCTGACGCTCCGCAAAGGTGGCATCCGCGAGCCGGACAAGCACTTTGAGCTGGAGCATGACCGTTTCTTTCTCTACCCCACGTTCGACCATCAGCGCACCGATCTGGTGCGTGAGTCGCATCGCCCGGAACTGGGCCGGGCATTGGAGGAGGGGGTTTGGAGCGACGGAGAGCCGTCTGCAGCAGCGATGCTGCGCGGCGTGGAGATCAGCCAGCCCGACCGCGTGCGGATCCGCGCGTGGGCGGAGGTGGCTGCTCACTACACGATCACGGATCGCCGGGCGGTCGACGCACTCTCGCCGTTCTATGTGTGGACGACCGACTATGCAGAAAAGCGCCTCGACTGGAAGCGCCGCCACCCGCTGCACGTGGTGGTGCTCCGCACTTACCGGATCCCGCGTCCGGTGACCGTCAAGGTGCGCGACGAGTACGGCGGATGCCGCTCGTGGCTGGAGATCACGCGCGACCTTCCGTTCGAGGGCACCCCTGTGCTCTCCGACGAGGAGTTCGAGCGTGCATCGGAGGAGATCGCGGCGATCGCCGCGGGAGACCGCCAGCCGGTTCTCGTCTAGAACCGCGCAAGAACAGACGTTTCGCGCGAGGGGTGGCCACTGTGCCACCCCTCGCGCTTTAACGGCCCGACGGGCCCCTGGGGCCCCTAAGCTGCTTCTGGCGGCATGGCATGGACTGAGTCCACATCGGCATCGTTTGCCTGCCGGCACTCATCGGAGCGCGCGGCCGATGCCGCCCGCGTGCTGAGGCTGCTCGAGCTGACGCGCGAGCGGCTATCCCAGCACTTCCCGCACCTCGACACGGAGATCACGGTCGTGCTGCACGACAGCCCGCACGCGCTGGTCTTGTCGAATCCCCTGATGCCGCTGGCGTGGGCCCTCAGCTCCAGGCGCGCCCGCCGCTACGTGACCGGCTGGGCCGGGCGTCATGAGCTGCACGTCCTCAGCCCGCGCGCCCTGCGCGAGCGCGCGACCAGCACCTCGGGCTCGTTCGAGATGCTGGCGCTGGCACCGGCGTCGCTGTACGCGAAGCGCTTGATCGTCGGCTCCAACCGCGAGCTGCAATCGGCGCGGCTGCCGGCGCGGTCGTGGGCTGAGCTGCGCTGGGCATGGCTGGTCGAGGGCGCCTCACGCTGGCTCTCCGGCGAGAGCGGGCACGCACGTTCCGTGGTCGGTCAATACATGCGCTCGGGCCGCCGACCACCCCACTTCCCGCCGGGTCCGCGCGACGCACCGCTGCTGGCGCCGGCGCTGATCGAGCTGCTGGCAGAGCAGCACGGTCCGGGCGGCGTCGCGCGGCTGGCCGGGCGGCTGCACACCGGCGGTTCCGAGGCGGCACTGCTGCACGCATTTCCGGGCCATGGTCTGTCGAGCGTCGAGAGCGAATGGCGATCGCGCCTGCGGCGTCTTGGCGAGGGCGGATAATCGCGGCGTGGCCTACGACGAAGAGCTTGCCCAGCGCGTTCGCGAGCTGCTGACATTCGAGCCCGACATCGTCGAGAAGAGGATGTTCGGCGGGCTCTCCTTTCTGATCGGGGGACACCTGGCCGTCGGCGTGTCCGGAACCGGAGGCCTGCTGATGCGAAGTGAGCCCCACGAGACCGCCGAGCTGCTCACGCACCCCTATGTCGAGCCGTTCGTGATGCGCGGGCGCGCGATGAACGGCTGGGTGCGCGTGGCCGCCGGCGCCGTCGACGACGACGCCGAACTGAAGAGCTGGGTCGAGGCCGGGGTCGGGTTCGCGCGGTCGCTGCCGCCCAAGACCTGAGCAGCTCGGCGGGCGCCTGATCGCAGCCGTGCAGCCGAAGCTAGGGGACTTTTCCGCCACAAATGGCGGTAAACGTCCCGAGCTTCCGGTCTTAGACCACGCTGAGGTGCGCCTCCGTCACCTGACCATCGCGGATCGTGAAGGCGCGCACGACCGGCTGCTCGGTGGCGGTCCCGACGATCACATACAGCGAATCGGGATAGAACGCGAGGTTGATATCGGTCTGCGACGGATACGGGTCGGTGCGCGTGTGCGAGTGGTAGATGATGCCGACGTCGTCACCGGCGTCCTCGATGCCGGTGACGACGCGGTAGAGCTCCATGGTGTCCATCTCGTAGCGCATCCAGGTGTGCGCCGTGTTCTCCATCCGGAACACCTCGACCGCCTCGCCGTCGCGGCTCGAGACGATCCCACAACACTCGTCGGGCGCGTCGGCCAGGGCGTGCGCAACGATCTCGTCGTGGAGCGCGCGAGCGATCCGCATCGTATGCAGTCCGAGCAGCCGGCCGCCTAGCGACCGGCTACCACCAGACGGTGGAGTCGAGGTTCTCGATCTCTTCGATGGGGCGCGTGTAGATGCCCGAGGAGAAGTACTTGCTGCCGTCGTCGGCGGCGATGAAGACGACGTTGCCCTCGTCCAGCTCGCCCGCGATGCGTACGGCAACACGCGCGATCGCCCCGGTGGAGACGCCCACGAACAGCTGCTCCTCGTCGAGCAGCTTGCGGGTCCACGTGATCGCGTCCCGGTTGGTCACGAAGATCTTGCGGTCGAGCAGGCTGATGTCGATGATCGGCGGGATGAAGCCGTCGTCGAGTGAGCGCAGACCCTGAACCGGCTCGCCCTGCATCGGCTCGGCGGCGACGATCTTGACCTTGTCGCCGAGCTCCTCCTTGAGCCGGCGGCCGTTGCCCATCAGCGTGCCGCCGGTGCCGAGCCCGGCCACAAAGGCGCTGACCTCGTCGAGCTCCTCGAGGATCTCGAGCGCCGTGCCGTTGTAGTGCGCGTTGGGGTTGGCCGCGTTGCCGTACTGGTAGGGCATGTAGTAGTCCGAGTCCTTGGCGGCCATGTCGAGCGCCAGCTCGACGGCCCCGTTGGAGCCCTTGGAGCCCTCCGAGTAGACGATCTCGGCACCGTACATGCGCAGTAGGTCGGTGCGCTCGGGCGTTACGTTGTCGGGCATCACGACCTTCAGCCGGTACCCCTTGCGCGCGCAGATCATCGCCAGCGAGATCCCGGTGTTGCCGGATGTCGGCTCGAGGATCGTCTGCCCCGGCCGGATCAGGCCCTTGTCCTCGGCGTCGAGGATCAGCGAACGCGCCACCCGGTCCTTCACCGAGCCGGTCGGGTTGCGCGACTCGAGCTTGACCCAGAGCCGCACGCCCGGCTTGGGGCTGAGGCGCTTGAGCTCGATCAGCGGCGTGTGACCGATCGCCTCGATGATGTCGCCGTAGCGCCCGCCACAGGGCTTATTGCGTAGATCTGTCGCCATCGCTTCAGAAAGTATAGTCCCACCCGCCGGTGCCTGTCGTCCGCTGACGACAGGCTTCCACACCTGAACCCGCCTAGCGCGCTCCGCCGGCCATGGCCGGGAGGATGACGAGCGTATCGCCGTTGCCGACGGTGGTATCCAGCCCGTCAAGCACACGCACGTCCTCGTCGTTGAGGTAGACGTTGACGTAACGGTTGAGGTCGCCGTCCGCGCCGAACAGCTGCGCCTGTGTCGACGGGTGCTCCTCGACGACGGCGCGCAGGATCTCGCCGACGTTCTCGCCGTCGGCACTGATCTCGCGCTCCCCGCCCACCGCGGGGCGCAGCACCGGTGGGATCTTGATGGTGGCCATTCGGTTCCTGTGTCTCTTTCGGTCGGTTCTGATCCGATATCGCGAGAGATATCGCCGCGATATCGGTTGAAAGCTCTGCTCTGCGAGGCGGGCGCTACTCCTAGTGCGCGCCCGCGCAGAATGCTTCGTAGTCGGGGAAGACGCCCAGCTCGTCGTCGCGGATGTCGTCGGGATCGCGTGAGCAGATCGGGCAGTCCGGGTCGCGGCGGATCTTGACCTCGGTCGTCGTCGCGGCCAGCGCGTCGTACATCAGCAGGCGCCCGATTGCGGGGTTGCCGATGTCCAGGATCAGCTTGATGACCTCGGTCGCCTGTAGCAGGCCCATCGTGCCCGGCAGCACGCCCAGCACGCCGTTGGCGCCGCACGACGGTGCGAGCTCGGCCGGCGGGGGAACCGGGAACAGGCAGCGGTAGCAGGGGCCCTCGTAGGGCTTGAAGACCGAGAGCTGCCCGTCGAACCCGAGGATCGCGGCCGAGACCACCGGGATCCGCAGCCGCACCGAGGCGTCGTTGAGCAGGTAGCGGCTCGGGAAGTTGTCGAGCCCATCGAGCACGATGTCGTACCCCGGCAGGATGTCCATGATGTTGTCGGGCCCGAGCCGCAGCTTGTGCTTGACGACATTGACGTCCGGGTTCAGCGCGTTGATCGCCTCCTCCGCGGAGTCAACCTTCGAGACGCCGACGCGCTCGCTGTTGTGGATCACCTGGCGCTGCAGGTTGGAGACGTCGACGACGTCATCGTCGACGATCCCGATCGTCCCCACCCCGGCGGCAGCCAGGTAGAGCGCCGAGGGCGACCCTAGGCCGCCGGCGCCGAGCAGCAGCACCTTGGCGTCGAGCAGCTTCTGCTGGCCCTCGATGCCGACCTCGTTGAGCAGCAGGTGGCGCGAGTAGCGGTCGCGCTGCTCGGCGCTCATGAAGCGCGGGACCTCGACGTCATACCCGCGGTCCTTCCAGAGCGTGAAGCCGCCGGTCATCGACGAGACGTGCGCGTAGCCGAGATCCTCGACCAGCGTGCGCGTGGCCCACGCCGAGCGCTGACCGGAGGCGCAGTACAGGATCACCGGAAGGCTCTTGTCGGGCGCGGTGCCCTCGATCCGAGACTCGAGGTGGCTCTTGGGTACGTGGCGCGCGCCGGGGACGTGGCCGACGGCCCATTCCTCGTCCTGGCGGACGTCGATGACGATCGCTCCGGTCTGGAGCTGATCGCGTACGGCCGCCGGATCGAGCTCGTCGATCCGGTCCTTGATCTGGCGAAGAACCTCTGCTCCAGAGGGACTCATCGAAAACTCCTCAAACACGGTCGGGATTTCTGGGTTAAGCAAGTATAGGCAGGCATATAACCTGCTCCCATCCGCGCTCCAGTCGACCACATACCGGCACCGGCCTTTCCCGCGAGAGTGCCCTGGATCAACGTCGCCTCGCTGAGGATGGACCAGCAGCGAGGCCGGCCCGTGCTGATCGAGTTCTGGGATTTCTGCCGGCCCAACTCGATCCGCACGCTGCCCTACCTGAAAGCCTGGCACGCCCGCTACGGCGGTCGGGGACTTCGCGTGATCGGCGTGCACGCGGCTGGCTTTGAGCCCTCAGATGACGCCGAGGCGGTGGCGGCCGCAGTCGAGCGCCTGGGGATCGAATACCCGGTCGTGGTCGATGTCGGCCATCAGATCTGGCAGGAGTACGAGAATCTCGGCTGGCCCGCGCGCTACCTCTGGAATTCGGACGGCTTCCTGTTCGAGTTCCACTACGGCGAGGGCGGTTACGCAGAGACCGAGCTCGCGATCCAGGAGCTGCTCGGGATCGAGGAGGAGACCGTCGCACCGGTCCGGCCCGAGGATGTCCCCGGCGCCGTGCTGGTGGCCCAGAGCGATGACGTCAGCGGCCCCTACAGCGGCCCGTATGAGGCAGGCGGCGTCTGGGGCGTCTTCAAGGGCAGCGGCGTGGCGACTGTGAACGGCACCGAGCTGCAGATCCCCCACCCGGGCGCGCATCAGCTGATCGTGCACGAGCGCCACACAGAAGGTGTGCTCGACCTCAGCGTCAGCGACGAGCTGTGCGTGCTCGCCGTCTGCTTCACGCCCGGACTGGCAGGCTCAGACCAGCGATAGCGCGTGGATCCGGGTGGCGGCCTGACCGCTACTCGGGAGCCGGGAACGCCACGGTGATCGTCAGGCCGCCACCGGCACGCGGCTGCGTTTCGATCTCCGCGTGGTGGGCCTCGGCGATGGCACGCACGATCGAGAGGCCGAGCCCGTGCTGGCCCGAGTCAGGGCCGGTGCGAGCGGGCCCGAGGCGGCGGAAGGGCTCGAACATCGTCTCGATCTCCTCGGCGGCGATCATCTGACCGCTGTTCTCGACGCGCAGCAGCGCGCGGTCACCTCGCTGACGCGTGCTGATCTCGACGTGGCCACCGTCGACGTTGTGCCGCACGGCGTTGTCGAGCAGGTTCGAGATCAGGCGCTCGATCAGTGCGGGGTCGCCCTCGCTGACCGCCGGCTCGAGCTGGGTGTCGAGCCTGATCTGGTGTTCCTCGAGCTCCGGCAGCGACCGTTCCAGCACGCGCGCGACGATTGCACCGATGTCTGTGCGCTCGCGTCGCTCCAGGCCGCGCTCGCTGCTTGCGAGCGTCAGCAGCGCCTCGATCAGCCGCTCCTGGTCGCGGCCGGCTGCCAGCAGCTCCTCGCAGGTCGCGCGCAACGACTCCGCGCTCGCGTTGGGGTCCGCGAGTGCCACCTGTAGAAGCGTCCGCTCGAGCGTGAGCGGAGTCCGCAACTCATGCGAGGCGTTGGCAACGAAACGCCGCTGGGCGTCGAACGACGCCTCCAGCCGGCCGAGCAGATCGTCGAGCGTCTCACCCAGCTCTGTGAACTCATCGCGCGCGCCCGTGAGTGCCAGCCGCTCGTGCAGGTTGCCGGCCGAGATCGTGCGCGCCCGCGCCGTGATCAGGCGAATCGGCCGCAGCATCCGTCCCGATGCGAACCACCCGATCGGGAACGCGGCGAGAGCCGTGAGCGCCAGCACGATCAGACACACTGCGAGCAGCCGCGCGATGTCCCTGTCATGTTGCTGCACGAGGAAGGAGCCGACGGGCGGAGGCGACCCGATCTGGTTGGGTGTGATTCGCAGGTTCGGTACCGCACCGCCGCCATTGGGGGTGGCCACCGCAACGGTCGACCCAGACTTGGTCACCAGCAGGATCACCAGCACCACTGCGATGCCGAGCGCCAGGAACACACCCGAGTAGACCAGCGCCAGGCGCACACGCGCCGGCCTGCCGTCGAACAACCTCATATCCGGTACCCGCCTTCGCGCACGGTCTCGATCAGGGGCGGATCGCCTAGCCGCGCCCGCAGCCGGGCGATGGTCGTCTTGACGGTCGTGGTGAACGGGTTCGCGGCCTCGTCCCAGACGCGCCCGAGCAGCTCCTCTGCGGAGACCGCACGTCCGTCGGCGGCCAACAGATGCTCGAGCACGGCGAACTCCTTGGGGCTCAGGTCGAGCCGCCGCTCACCGCGGGAGACGATCCTGCGGGCCGGGTCGACGCTCAGGTCATCGCGGACGTAGACCGGCGGCAGCGGCGGGCTCGCGCGGCGAGCGAGTGCCCGCACGCGCGCGACCAGCTCGGAGAAGTCGAACGGCTTGCCGAGGTAGTCGTCGGCGCCCAGCTCGAGCCCGCTGACGCGGTCGCGGATCGTGTCGGAGGCGGTCAGCATCAGCACGCGCGTGGGGCTGCGCCGGTCCGCCAGCGAGCGGCAGACCTGGTCTCCGTGCACTCCCGGCAGGTCGCGGTCGAGCACGACGACGTCGTAGTCGTTGATCGTGGTGTGCGTGAGTGCGTCGGCGCCGTCGAAGACGAGGTCGACGGCCATGCCCTCATGGCGCAGCCCGTTGGCGATGGCATTCGCCAGGCGCTGGTGATCTTCGACGACGAGCACTCGCATGGCCACAGCATGTCGCGTGGCGGTCACAGCGTGGTGACAACCGGTGTGACGGGACCGGCACCCCCGCGGGCGTACAACGAGGCCATGAAAACTCGCCGCCTCATCCGATATGCCCAGGCGCTCGCCGTCGCGACTCTCACCGCCATACTGATCGCCGCCTGCGGCGGCGGGGCCAAGAAGCCGCCCGCGTCAAGCTCGGGCGGGTCAGCCAGCAACGAGAGCGCCGTCCGGTCGGCGTACCACTACGCGGACTGCATGCGCTCACACGGGGTCAGCGCCTTCCAGGACCCACACGTGCACATCAGTGGGAACTCGTCGTCCGTCGGCTTCCACGTCGACCCGCAGATGACCAGCTCGCCCGCGTGGAAGTCGGCCCAGTCCGCCTGCGCGCATATCCTGCCCGGTCTGGTCGGTGCGCCCACCCAGGCGCAGATACAGGCGCGTGTCACCGCGCTGGTCGCGTTCGCCAGGTGCATGCGCCAGCACGGCTTCCCCAAGTTCCCGGACCCGAACAGCCAGGGCCGGCTGAATGCGGTAATGCTGAGCGCCGCCGGGATCAACCTGCAGCAGCCGGCGATCAAGCCCGCGGCCGATGCGTGCGTGGGATTGACGCACGGAATCATCACCAAGGCCGACATCAACCAGGCGATCTCCAATCCGAACGGATCGGGCTCTCACAGCGGATCCGGCGGCTGAACCAGACGCCCTCCGCTGCCGCCTGGGGAAAGCTGACGGTCACCTCCAGGCCTCCCTGTGCGCGGGGCTTGGCGGCGACCGTCGCGCCGTGCGCGTCGGCTGCACGAACGATCGCGAGGCCCAGTCCGTGACCATCCGCGCGCCGACGTGTGCGATCGGCGCGCGCGGTCCGCGATGATCCGAAGAGCTCGGGAACGACCGCCTCTGGCACCAGCGGACCGGTGTTGCTGACAGTCAGAATCGTGGTGCCCTATGCGTTGGCCGTGAGCACGTGGACCCTGCCTTCGGCAACGTTGTGTCGCAGCGCGTTGTCGACGAGGTTGGCGACCACCAGTTCAAGCAGTGCGGTGTCGCCGGCCACCGGTGCCCGCGAAAGCGAGACATCGACGGTCAGTCCGAGCTCCTGCACGAGCTGATCCCGGACCGCCAGCGCCGACTCCGCGATCTGCGCCAGATCGGCGGCATCCCAGCGCTCCACCCCCCGCTCGCTGGTGGCGAGCGGCAGCGTATGCAGGTGGATCGGCGTCGGGCCGTGCGGCGGCGATGGCCGTGACGACACCCCTATGTAGCCGGCTCATGGGCCGATCGGGACCAAGTGGTAGCTCTTGCCACCGGTAATCGTGTAGTAGAGGCGGTAGCTCTGGTTGTTTCCGCTCCCGAACTCCCCGAGCGCGACACCGTGGGTCGCATCCGTGAAGCCGAGGTAGGTCCAGTTGGCCTGCGGCGCCGTTACGCGGGTCCAGCTCGCGCCACCGTTGCCGGTGCGGTAGAGCGGCCCCTGCCCCGAGGCGACTGCGACGGTGCCGGTGGCGGCGGCGAAGGCGCCGATCGGGCCGTTCGGCACATGGGCGGCGGTGGCAAACGTGTTGCCGGAATCGCTCGAGAGCAGGATGTCATCGGGTGCCATCCCAGTACTGCACAATGCCCAGAGCGCCTGCGGGCCGCCGTCATAGCTGCAGTTGCCGGCGTGTCGCACACCGCCGACGCGGCTGAACGTGGTGCCGCGATTGTTCGAGACGTACAGATGGCTTCCAGCCTCGACGAACAGGTAGGTGCCCTGCACCCAGAGCCCGGACAGGTAGCCCGTGCCGACCCCGAGCGTCGACCAGCCGTCGGAGGTCACCGATGAAGTCATCAGCTGCGGGCGGCCGTGGTTGTAGATCAGCGCATAGACGTAGCCGTCTGAGATCTGCAGATCGTCGACGGATGTCCCGAGCTGCTGCCGCGTCCAGGTCTTGCCGCCGTCGTGCGTGCCCCACAGCTGCTGGCCGAACGCGTAGCCGTCGAGCTCGTCGGCGAAACGCACGTTCGAGACCTGCGTCGTCGGCGGTGCGGGGATCCGCGTGAAGTGCGGACCACCGTCGAGCGTCTGCACGATCGTCGTACAGGTGTGCCCACCGCACGGCGCCGTCCCGAGCAGCCACCACGTGTACTCGCTGATCGCGGTGAACGACTGCGGCTCGAAGCCGGCCGGCACCTCACCTGCGGTCGTGTAGCTGCGCACGGGGCTCAACGCCACCGTGGTCACTGTGCCGGGCTTCGGCTTCGAGGTCGGGAGCGTCAGCGTGGCGGCGATCGCGCTCGCCGCCAGTGCCGCCCCCACCCCCGCCGCGATCCCCACGGTCGGCGCGCGTAACGGCAGCCGCAGCCGCATCAGCCACGGCCAGCGCCAGCGCCGGCGACTGACGCCACGCTCGGTGGCTGCCACGAGCTGCTCCTCGACTGCCTCAAGGAAGTCCATGCTCATGCCGGCCCCGTCTCTGTAAGTTGGTTGCGCAGCCGTCCGAGCCCGCGACTGACGCGCTTGCGCACGACCATCTCCGAGCAGTTGAGCTGCTTTGCGATCTCCTCGTAGCCGACCTCGTCTACGACATGCCAGCGCACCGCCTCACGTTCCATCGGCGGCAGCTGTTCGAGCATCTGTTCGAGCCGGCCCACGCCTGCGTCCGCCAGCTGTTCGATCCGCTCGAGCGCCAGGTCGTCGAGCTCGACCGGCTCGAGTCCGAGCCGCTGACGCGCGCGCGCCTCGACGCGACCACGGCGCCAGCTCATCAGGAGCTTGTGGCGAGCGATCCCGATCACCCACGGCAGCGCCGAGGGGCCGTTGGGCTCGTAGCGCGCTGCCGACAGCAGCACCGCGGCAAAGACCTCGGCCGAGAGGTCGGCGGCCAGCTCTGAGTCGCCGGTCTCACGTATCAGATAGGCGAGCACCTCGGCGAGATGGCGGCGATAGAAGCCCGAGAAGGCCGCGCCATCGCGCCGCGCAACGGCCGCGAGCAGATCCGCGTCTGCCCAGTTCGGTCGATCGTCGCGGTGAGTGCTCATCGCCTATCTATTGCATCACGTCACGCGAGTGTGACGCGGGGGCAAAAGCGTTGCCCCCGCAACGGTTTTGCCCCCGCGTCCAGTGCAGCAGCGGAGCTCAGTCCAGCAGGTTGACGAGCCGCGGCGGTCCGTCATCGTCGAGCTCGACCGCAAAGCCCGGCCGGTAGGGGTTGTCGCTCGGCTCCTCGGACATGAAGGCGGTGGACTCATGCACCCAGCAGCCGGTGTTGAGCAGCTGAGTCCCGCCATTGACGGTCCATTCGGATCCGTCGTCACCGCGAAGCGGGCCGGCGCGGTGCGAGTGGCCAAACAGCGCGTAGTGCGGCTTCAGCTTCAGCACGGAGAGCACCTCGCCGTAGGCGATCAGCGATGATCGGCGCAACATCACCGGCGACAGGTCGGGGCTGAACGGACCGAGCCGGGCGAGATCGGCGATACCGAGCAACCCCCGCAGCCCTGCCTGGACGCTGAGGCCCTTGGCTCCGCGCGACTCGCGGATCAGCTTGAGGGCGCGCGCCGAGCCGCCACCGTCGGCGGCGTCGATCTCTCGCTTGCTCGTCTGCGAGATCGCGAACATCCAGGCGTAGATCGGCGCCAGCAGGCGCTCATAGTCGTTCTCCTCCGACATCTCCGAGAACGGCAGCTTCAGGAAGCGGGCCATCGCCCCGGCAGCGACCCGCTCGAACGCAGGAGTCGTCGTGTGGCGGTCGAGGTAGTGGCCGTGCTGCGCGTACACGTCATCGCGCAGCCAGATGCCGGGATACTCGAAGCTGACCCTGGCGCCGTGCTGGGAGAGCATCCACTCGATCTCGCTGAGCGCGTCGTGGTGCAGCTGCAGCTGGTGGTCGTGGTTGCCGAAGACCATCACCACCTCGCGGTCCTCGCCCAGACCGGAGACCAGCTGCGGCAGGACTCGCGAAGCAGCGGCGAGCGCGTCCTGGAGTGGGCCCTGGCGGAGCTCGATCACGTCGCCGAGCAGCACGAGGCGGTCGGCCGTCGCGATCGCAGCGGCCAGTATTTCGACGATTGGGGGGTCCGCGAGCGCGTCGCGTCCGTGACCGGCACCTATGTGCAGGTCAGAGATGACCAGGGTGCGCAACCTAGGCGCTCGCGAGTGCCTGCCGGATCGCCTTGGGGAGCATGAAGCGGGTGTCTTCCTTGACGACCTCCAGCTCTTGCACGTCACTGGTTCCGCGCGCACGGAAGAACTGCACGAGGCGCTCGACGAGCTCCTCGGGGGCGCTCGCGCCCGAGCTTATGCCGACCACGCGCATGCCCTCGAGCCACTCCTCCTGGACCTGGTCCTCGTTGTCGATCAGGTGGGAGGCGGCGCCGCATTCGCGCGCGACCTCGACGAGGCGGTTGGAGTTGGAGGAGTTGCGGCTGCCGATCACGAGTACGAGATCGCAGACCTTGGCGAGCTCCTTGACCGCCGCCTGGCGGTTGGTGGTCGCGTAACAGATGTCGTCGGTGCGCGGCCCCACGATCTCCGGGAACTTCTCGCGCAGCGCAAGGATGATCGAGTGGGTCTCGTCGACACTGAGGGTCGTCTGGGAAATGTAGGCGAGGCGCGTTGGATCGGGAACCTCGAGGTTCCTGGCGTCCTCCTCGCTCTGCACGAGCATGATGTTGTTGGGGGCCTCACCCATCGTGCCCTCGACCTCCTCGTGGCCCTCATGCCCGATCATCACGATCGTGTAGTCATCCGCGGCGAAACGCTTGGCCTCGACGTGGACCTTGGTGACCAGTGGGCAGGTCGCGTCGATCACCCTGAGCTCGCGCGAGGCTGCGTTCTCGTGGACGCTGGGCGCGACGCCGTGGGCCGAGAAGACCGCGGTCGCGCCGTGCGGGACCTCGCTCTCGGACTCCACGAAGATCGCCCCGCGCTCGCGCAACTGCTCGACGACGTGCTTGTTGTGCACGATCTCCTTGCGCACGTAGACGGGCGCGCCGTAAAGGTCGAGCGCGTGCTCGACGGTCTGCACCGCGCGGTCGACGCCGGCGCAGTATCCACGCGGCGACGCGAGCAGGATCTTCTCGGGCGTGAGGGGCACAAGTCGGAGTTTAGAACCTGCCAGCCCCCGGGCGGGGAGGCGGCGCCCGTAGCTTTGCGCGGGACTTTAGGCTTTGCCTGATTCGAGCAGTCACCCTTCGGAGTCCTCATTGGCCCAGCAGCACCTTGATCGCTTGACATCGACGGACGCCGGCTTCCTGCACCAGGAGACCGCGAGTGCGCATATGCACGTTGGCGGCCTGCTGCTGTTCGAGGGACCCGCGCCGCGCTTCGAGGACTTCCTCGACCACATCCGCGGGCGGCTGCACCTGCTCCCGCGCTACCGCCAGAAGCTCGCGATCCCCCCCGCCGGCAGCGGCCGGCCGCTGTGGGTCGACGACTCGAGCTTCAACCTCGAGTACCACGTGCGTCACTCCGCCCTGCCCGCTCCGGGCAGCGAGCTGCAGCTGCTCGAGATGACCGCGCGCATCTCCTCGCAGCCGCTCGACCGTACCAAGCCGCTCTGGGAGTTCTGGCTGGTCGAGGGCGTCGCGCCGGCGGCGGGGTCCAGGACGGAGCGCTTCGCGATGCTCGCCAAGAACCACCATGCGCTGGTCGACGGCGTCTCTGGGATCGACCTGGCCACGGTGCTGCTCGACTTCGGCCCGACGCCGAGGCGGCTCGACACGGACTTGCTGCAGGCCTGGCAGCCGCGGCGAGAGCCGTCCGCGATCGATCTACTGGTGGCGGGCGCCCGCGACGCCGTCGGCGCCGCCGCCGGGCTCGCCGTGCAGGCGCTGAGCGCCGCGTCGCAGCCGTCGCGCAGCCTCGAGGTGCTGCGCGACGCGGCCGAGGGCGTCGGCGAGCTCGTCTGGGCGGGACTGAACCCGGCGCCCGCGACACCGCTCAACGTCACGATCGGACCGCACCGCCGCTACAGCGTGGTGCGCCAGCAGCTGGCCGACTACAAGACCATCAAGAACAGCTTCGGCGGCACCGTCAACGACGTCATGCTGACGGTCGTCGCGGGCGCCCTCGGAGATTGGCTGCGCTCGCGCGGAATCACCACCGACGGGCTCGAGATGCGCGCGCTGGTGCCGGTCTCGGTGCGCAGCCAGGACGAGCGCGGCACGCTCGGCAACCGCCTGACGGTGATGCGCGGACCGCTGCCGGTCTACATTCTGGATTCGGTCGCGCGACTGCCCGTCGTCAGCCGCGCGATGGATGACCTGAAGGGCTCCAAGCAGGCGGTCGGCGCCTCCACGCTGGTCGCCGTCAACGACATCGCCCCGCCGGCCGTGCTCGCGCAGGCCTCCCGCCTGCAGTTCTCCACGCGCCTCTTCAACCTGCTGGTCACCAACATCCCCGGCCCGCAGGTCCCGCTCTACATCCTCCGCCGCGAGCTCCAGGACCTGTTCCCGCTCGCCTTCCTCCCGCAGGGTCACGCGCTCGCGGTGGCGATCATGTCCTACAACGGCCGGATCGAATACGGGCTGCTCGGCGACTTCGACGCGCTGCCCGACATCGACATGATCGCCGAGGGGATCGATCAGTCGCTGGCGGAGCTGCTGGCCGCCACCGGCACACCGCGGCGCAAGAGCAAGCGCGCAGAGCCCACGGTCGACGCAGCCTCGGCGGAAGCGCACAGCGCGACGTCGGCGCCGCTGCTGCCGACGTCGCGTCGGCGGCCGGTCAGCGGGCCGGCTGCCGACATGCGGGCAAAGCGCGTTGCGCAGCGCTCGGGCCACGGCGGCAAGCGCGGGCCCGACGCCGCCTGAGCCGCTGGACAGCGGCCATTCCACCCCCGCCCAGGGCGGCCATTGCACAGCGCACGGCACGCCATTCCACGCCAGAAAAAATATTTTGGTTTGGACCTGACTTTCGCGGGTATGAAGCGTCTACCAGGCACATACATGGAGCTTCCCCCAACCCCAGCTCCAGTAAGCGACCACCCAGTCTCGTTCGGTTCGTAGTCCGCCCCCCCTGAGCCACGAACCGAAGGGTGGTTGACCCCAATAGGCGGCCCCGAATGATTCGGGGCCGCCTATTTTTTCGGCCTCATGCGCCTGCGGTGACCCGATTCACGAGCCCCCGGGCTGCTAATGCGCTCCAGGCCCAGGCAATTCCGGTCGCTTCCGGTCCTCAATTGATCGGACATAGGTCAGCTCCTGTCCGCAATTGATGAGAGGCTGCGCGCAGGATGATTGAGACCTCCGCACGACTGCTGGCCCTCCTCTCGCTGCTACAGGTGCGCCGCGAGTGGACCGGGCAGGAACTCGCCGACCGGCTCGAGGTCGGTCCGCGCACGATCCGCCGCGATGTCGACAAGCTCCGCTCGCTCGGCTATCCGGTCCAGGCCGCCCCCGGCGTTGCCGGCGGATACCGGCTCGGCGCCGGTGCCGAGTTGCCGCCGCTGCTGCTCGACGACGCCGAGGCGGTCGCCGTCGCGGTGGGCCTGCGGATCGGCGCCTCGGGGCCGATCGCGGGAATCGAGGAGATCTCGGTACGGGCGTTGACGAAGCTCGAGCAGGTGCTGCCGACACATCTGCGCCGCCGCGTCAACGCGCTCAGCCTGGTGACCTCGGCGCTGACGGTCGACGGCCCGCAGACCGACACCGAGACGCTCGCCACGCTGGCGGCCGCCTGCCGCGACGCGCTGCGCGTGCACTTCGCGTACGTGGCCGGTGACGGGGCGAGCTCGATGCGCGCGGTGGACCCGTCTGCCGTCGTCTTCAGCGGGCGTCGCTGGTATCTGGTCGCCTTCGACCTCGACCGCGACGACTGGCGCACGTTCCGCCTCGACCGCATCGACAGCACGCTGCGGCTCGGCGGGCGCGGCAAGCCGCGCACCGTCCCGGGCGGCGATCCGGCCGTCTACGTCAAGCAACAGCTGAGTCGCTACGCCGCCGGGAGCGACGTCGACGCCGAGCCGGCCGAGATCCGGGTGCTCGCGCCGCTCGCAAGGATCAGCGGCCGGGTTCCGGGCCAGTACGCGACGGTCGAGCCCGACGGCGCGAATGCATGCATCATCCGCAGCAGCGGACCGTGGTCACGTCACTTCCTGATGTGGGCCGCGCTGCTCGACGAGCGGATCGAGGTGCTCGGGCCACCCGAGTTGGTGCAGACCGCCCGTGACCTCGGGACGCGGCTGACCGCGGCCGTCTGAGTCAGCCGGCCCGATCAGAAACCGAGGGCGAACTTGGCGTCCTCGCTCATCAGGTCCGGAGACCACGGCGGCGTGAACACAAGTTCGGACTCGACCGAGCTCACACCGTCGATCTCGCTCACGAACTCGCCGATCTGACCCTCGACCTGTGGGCCGATCGGGCAGCCCGGGGTCGTCAGCGTGTATGTGACCTTGATCGCGCCGGCGGCGTCGATGTCGACCCCATAGATCAGCCCGAGCTCGACAAAATCGAGTCCGAGCTCCGGATCGATCACCTCGCGCAGCGCGTCGTGAACCTCTTCGATTGTGACCATTTGCTCGATTTTACGAGGATTTCGGAATGTTGATGAAACATTAAGCTTGCGTTGACACCGGTCTATTTTGTAGGTTTCCGCAGCATCATCGAGTTCGCGGACAACCCGCCGGTGCTGCTTTGCGCCGGGGACGAGGATCGGAGTACGCAGAGTCTCCGCCGACGCGCGCTTGTACTCGCCTTTCGCGCGCAGAGCGATGTCCTCGTGGACCTCCGTGATCTGGTCTTCGCGGACACGACGCTGATGGTCGATCTGGCGATGCTCTCCAACCGTCTGCGGCGGCGCGAGTGTCGGCTGCTGCTACAGGGCGCCCGGCCGCAGATCGTGCACCTGATCGAGGTGGTCGGCCTCCACCGTCTGCCGGGCGTCGAGATGGTCGTCGACGGCGCGCCGCAGCCGGCGGTTGCCTGAGCACCCCGCTCAGCGCACTACGCTTAAGGCCCCTCATGATCTGGTTCGTTCTGCTTGTGCTCTGGCCGCTGGCCGAGCTCTTCGTGATCGTCGAGCTCTCCGACGCGATCGGCTTCCTCTGGGTGCTGCTGCTGCTGATCGTCAGCTGGCCGATCGGCTGGCGCCTGATTCGCCACGAGGGGCGCCTGGCGCTGCGCCGCCTGCGCGATGCGCTGATCGCCGGGCAGGCGCCCACGAAAGCCGTCGTCGACAGCGCGCTGGTGCTGGTCGGGGCCGTCCTGCTGCTGGTTCCCGGGTTCATCACCGACACGCTTGGGGTACTGCTGCTGTTGCCGACGCGCGGGCTCGCACGGCGGGCGGTGCTGCGCAACCGACGCAGCGCCTGGCTGAATCGCGCCGTCAACTTCGTCAACTGGAACTCATCGCGCTTCCGCGGTCCCGGCGCCGACCCGCGCGGCTATGACGCCGAGAGCACGGCAGCCGACGTGGATGAGCCGCAACTGGAAGCATGAGCGCTGTGCAGCCGGCGCCGCTCGCGATATTCGGTGACCTTGATGGAGACCTGTGGGGCGTCGTCGTGGGTGGCGAGCAGCCACGTGCCGCGGTCGCGCGGCTGACCGATGCGGACGTGGAGCTGCGGCCGGCCGAGCTCGACACCAGTGACGACGACGTCTGGACGCTGACCGGCGCAGGCTGCGACCTGCGCGTCGAGCGCGCCGACGCGACCACCATGACCGCGCAGGCCGAGCACGAGCTCGATCCATGCCGCGTCAGCGGCTCGGCGGAGCTCGACGGCAACCGGCGCGAGTTCGACATCGGCGGCGTGCGCAGCGGCGCGCTCGCAGTCGACGGCCTGGACTCCGTGAGGCTGTTCGCTGCCTGGTTCCCCGCCGGCCACGAGATTGCGATGGCCGCGAGCCGGCCCAGCGGGGCGAAGGGCCACGACCGAGACAGCATCGAGGTGGTCGCGCGCGGCGAGGGGCACCCGCTGGTGATCGATCCACGGCTCTCGACGACCTACGACGAGGCGGGCGCGCCGCGGCGGGTCGGACTCGAGCTGTGGCTCGGCGATGATCCCGATGGCGAGCTCTGGCCACGCCGCGTCGCGGGCGCTTCGACGGGATCGATGGTCGCGAGCGCTGGACTGAGCGCCCATGCGCTCGAGTGCGTCAGCCGTGGCGAGCCCGGGGCCGGGATCTACCTCGTGCTGCGCGCCTAGTTTTCGTTGCCGAGCCGATCCCAGCAGTACAGCTCGAGGCACTCTGCGGCAAGCTGCACGCAGCGCTCGTCCGAGAGCCACGGGAGCACAGCATCGAGCGCCTCGTCCTCTCCGACGCCCGCGTCGAACGCCTCCTCGCCGCGGAAGCCCGCGGCGATGCGCAACGCCTCGCGACGATTCTCACCCAACGAGGGGAACACGTTGACGAGGAACTCCTTGTTTGGGACCGGATGCCCGACCTCGAGCGAGGCATGCCAGGCGGCAAGCATCGAGAGATCGTGCTCGTCGAGGTCGGCGACGGCCTTCGAGTAGTGCGACAGGAGGTCCGGCTCCGGGATCTCGTCGACCCAGGCGGCGACCACCTCACCGACTATCTGACGCCGTGCCTCGCGACCTACTGAGTCGGCGATGACGCGGATGGCATCCTGCGGCTCGATGAAGCAAAGTGACATTTCGGCTCCGAAAACGGACGGACTTACGTGCAGGACTGTATGCGGCCGTCCGGACGGAGCGGCTGCAGCACAACCCCTGTCGCGAGCGAATGCGCGGGGTCAGAGACGGAGCGCGTCGCGAGCCTGTTCGAGCAGCAGTTCGTCGGGGCCTGACTCCTCCGCCAGGCCGTCCGTGATGCGGGCCCCGGAGCCCCAGTTGTGCAGTGCCAGATCGAGCGACTCGATCGGCACCTGGCAGGCCTGTGCGAGGTCGGCGGCACGCCGCTCGAGCAGCAGCGGGTCACCGATGCCAAGCGCACGCTTGGCGGCCCAGGTGGCCTCGTTCTCACCGCCTGGGAACAGCTTTCCCGCGCGCAACTCGTAGACCCCAAGGCGACCCAACAGCGTCAGCAGCCCATAACGGGTGTCGCGGTCGAGGCCGCGCACGCCCCCGAGTCGCTCGAAGAGCCGCTCGAAGCGGCGTTCGGGGGTCCATGCCTGCTCGCCCGTGAATGCCTGTTCGTATGAGCCTGTGCGGGCGCCCCAGGCCTCAAATCCGGCAATGGCGTCGTCGCGGTTACCGGATTTGAGGCCTCGGGGCCCGTCCAGTACATGGAGAAACGCGAGCAGGGTGCGGGCGTCGAGGTCTCCCGGCGCAGCTATCTCGCTCCAGCAGGGGTCGATGCCGGGCAGCTGTTCGCCGGCCGCGACCTGCTCCATGAGCGAGAGGCGGGTGGTGGAGAAGGCGAGCTCCTCGGCCAGGCGCTCGGCGTCCTCGGACGACTTCAGGCCGGGGAGCAGCGGTGAGCGATAGCCGTCCTCCACCCCACGCGCCAGCCGTCGTACGCGCACACCGGTGCGCGAGCGCGTCGCACCGGGCTTGGCCGCGCGCGGGGTCCGCTGTTCGGCAGGGACCCGTTCCTCGCGCGGCAGCGAGGACTTCGGCGCGCTCGAGGACACGACCGGACGCGCGTCGAAGTTCTGCTCGCGCGCGCAGATCGTGCAGTTCTGCAGGAGGTGGTTGTGTCGGCAGAAGGTGGGCATGCGCTTCATCACCCATCCTGACACGCCGCGGCACAAACGGTAGTGAGGCCGACGGCACGAGCGGCCCAGCCCAAAAGGTTGCTGGGAGGCCCGGATCCATCCGGGCCTCCCAGCTAGCCGGGGAAGTGGGGGCGCAGTTCCCCGGCTGACTGGGCGAGTGTGTCCCACCCAAGTTCAGGAGTCTTAAACCTACTCCGCAATTTGCGTCTTTTTCGCCCCCTTCCGAGCGAAGAATTCCGCTCGCTCAATCGCAAAATAGCGCTTACTAATCGATTCGTGTGCCCGGTCCGGTAAAGAATTGCTCACCCGGCCTCACCGTGCCCGCCGCTTCGGCCTCATGACGCAGCGTGCTGTCGGGCTCCCCGCTCCATGCGCCGATCGACAAAAGCTCGCGATCCTGGTCCATCGGCGTGCCCCCCAGCGCCTTGTTCACCACGCGTGCGCACTTGCGTCCCTCGGCGATCGCCGTCACCACCAGCGACTGCCCGATGCGCGCGTCACCGCATGCGAAGACGCCGGCGTGCGAGGTCTTGTAGGTCCGCTCGGTGCGGATGTTCCCGCGCCGATCGAGGTCGAGATCGAGGTCCTCGACGAGGCCCTCGTGCTCCGGATGCTCGAAGCCGATCGCGATCAGCACCAGGTCGGCCTCGACCACGAACTCGGTGCCGGGAACCGGTGTGAGGTCGCGTGAGGACGTGCCCGTGACCTTGCGCGCGTAGACGTCGGTGACCTTGCCGTCCTTCCCACCGAAGCCTGTGACCTCGGTGCCCCAGCGCCGCCGCCCGCCCTCATCCAGTGCGTAGGTCGACAGAGTTCGCTTGGGCGGGAGCGGCCATGGGTGACGTGGGTCGGATTCGAGCAGCTCGGCATAGACATCGAGGATCGTGGCGCTCTCGGCGCCCTCCCGCTGGGCGTTGGAGATGCAGTCCATGCCGGTGTCACCGCCGCCGATCACGATCACTCGCTTGCCCGCGGCCGCGATCGCCTGACCCGGCTCGACCTCGCGGAACGGGCGGCCCTCGTGCTTCGCGACCCAACGGTTGCGCTGGTAGAGGTAGTCCATCGCCAGGTGGATGCCGGCGTTCTCACGGCCCGGCGCGTGAATGTCACGGGAGACGCGCGAGCCGATCGCGATCACCACGGCGTCGTGGCGCTCCCGCAGCCCGTCGACCGAGACCTCGCGGCCGACATCGGCGTTGTAGACGAAGGTGATGCCCTCCTCCTCGAGCACGCCGACGCGCCGGTCGATGACCGACTTCTCGAGCTTGGCGTCCGGAACACCGAAGCGCATCAGGCCGCCCGGGCCCTCGTCGCGCTCGTAGACGGTCACCAGGTGGCCGATGCGGTTGAGCTCGGCGGCCACGGCCAGCCCCGCCGGACCGGAGCCGACGACGCCCACGGTCTTGCCCGAGCGCCGTGCCGGCGGTTCGGCCACGACCCAGCCCTCGGCGAAGGCGCGCTCCGCGATCGCCATCTCGATCTGCTCGATCGCGACCGCGTCGTCGTTGACGGCCAGCACGCACGCCGACTCACATGGCGCCGGGCAGATCCGGCCGGTGAACTCGGGAAAGTTGTTGGTCGCGTGCAGCTGATCGATCGCCTCACGCCATTTGTCGCGGTAGACGAGGTCGTTCCAGTCCGGGATCAGATTGCCCAGCGGACAGCCCTCGTGACAGAACGGCACGCCGCAGTCCATGCAGCGGGCGCCCTGGCGACGCAGTTCGGCATCCTCCTGAAGCCCGAAGTAGGGCTTGTAGTCGGCCACGCGTTCCCGGGGCTCGCGCTTGTCGAAGCCGACCCGCTGGATCTTGAGGAAGCCTCCAAGCTCACCCATTGCGCGTAACCCCCGCGATCGCGGCCGCTTCGGCCTGCTGTTCGAGCGCCTGTTTGTAGTCGCGCGGCATCACCTTGACGAAGCGCTCACGCGCGCGCTCCCACTGCGCGAGGATGTTTCTCGCCACCAGCGAGCCCGTGCGCTGCGCGTGCTCTGCGATCAGCGCGCGCAACTCCTCGTCATCCGCGTCGGTGACGGGATCGAGGTCCACCAGTTCGGTGTTACAGCGGCCCGCGAAGCGGTGGTCTGAGTCGTACACGTAGGCGATCCCGCCGCTCATCCCGGCGGCGAAGTTGCGCCCGGTCGGGCCGAGCACGACGACGCGGCCGCCGGTCATGTACTCACAGCCGTGGTCACCCACACCCTCGACAACCGCAGCGACGCCGGAGTTCCGCACGGCGAAACGCTCGCCCGCGAGGCCACGGAAGAAGGCCCTTCCGGAGGTCGCGCCGTAGAGCACGGTGTTGCCGACGATCATGTTCTCCTCGGCACGGAACAGGGCCGCCTCCGGCGGGCGCACGGCGAGGATGCCGCCGGACATGCCCTTGCCGGCGTAGTCGTTGGTCTCGCCACGCAGGGAGAGCGTCACGCCCGACGCCAGCCAGGCGCCGAAGCTCTGCCCGGCCGAGCCCGTTAACGCGATCTCGATCGTGCCGTCAGGGAGCCCGTCGGCGCCGAAGCGCCGGGCGATCTCGCCCGAGAGGATGCCGCCGACGGTGCGGTTGACGTTGCGCACGCCGATCGGGCCGAGCTTGACGGGCTCGCGCTGCTCGAGCGCGGGCGAGCACTGACGCACGAGCCCCCAGTCGAGTGCGTCGTCGAGCACCGGCTCCGGCCCGCGCGTGCGACGCCGCGCGACATCGGCGGGGACGTCAGGCGTGGCCAGAACCATCGAGAGGTCGACCTTCTGCGCCTTCCAGTGCTCGATCGCGTCGCCCATGTCGAGCAGATCGGCGCGGCCGATCAGCTCGTCGAAGCGCCGGATGCCGAGCTTCGCCATCAAACCGCGCGCCTCCTCGGCGACGTTCATCAGGTAGTTGACGACATGGTCCGGGGTGCCGCGGAAGCGTGCACGCAGAGCCGGATCCTGCGTCGCCACCCCCACCGGACACGTGTTCAGGTGGCAGACGCGCATCATGATGCACCCCAGCGCGATCAGCGGCGCGGTCGAGAAGCCGAACTCGTCCGCACCGAGCAATGCGGCGACGACGACGTCGCGACCGGTCTTCATCTGACCGTCGACTTCGACGGTCACGCGGCTGCGCAGGTCGTTGAGCATCAGCGTCTGCTGGGTCTCGGCCAGGCCGATCTCCCAGGGGATGCCGGCGCCGTGGATCGAGGACTGCGGGGAGGCGCCGGTGCCACCCTCGCCGCCGGAGATCGTGATGTGGTCGGCGTTGGCCTTGGCCACCCCGGCGGCGACCGTGCCGACGCCAACCTCGCTGACCAGCTTGACCGAGACGCTGGCGCCCGGGTTGGCGCAGCGCAGGTCGTAGATCAGCTGCTTGAGATCCTCGATCGAGTAGATGTCGTGGTGCGGTGGCGGCGAGATCAGGCCCACGCCTTCGGTCGAGTGGCGGATCTTGGCGATGTATGCATCGACCTTGTGGCCGGGGAGCTGGCCGCCCTCACCCGGCTTCGCGCCCTGCGCCATCTTGATCTGCAGCTGATCGGCGTTGACCAGATAGTGCGTGGTGACGCCGAAGCGCCCGGACGCGACCTGCTTGATCTTCGAGCGGCGATCGTCGCCGTTGGCGTCCGGCGTGAAGCGTGCGGGATCCTCGCCGCCCTCACCGGTGTTGGACTTGCCACCCAGTCGGTTCATCGCGATCGCCAGCGTCTCGTGGGCCTCACGGCTGAGGGCGCCGAGCGACATCGCGCCGGACGTGAAGCGCTTGACGAGCTGCGCTGCCGGCTCGACCTGATCGAGCGGGATCGGCTCCGCCACGGTCTTGAACTTCAGCAGGCCGCGCAGGCTCGAGCGGGCGGCCGACTCGTCGTTGGCGAGCCGCGCGAATTCCTCGTAGGTCTGCCAGCCGTCGCCGTTCTGACCGCGGACCGAGTGCTGGAGCTTGGCGACGGTATCCGGGTTCCAGTTGTGCAGTTCACCGTCACGGCGCCACTGCAGCACCCCGCCGACCGGCAGCAGGTCGCGGTCGGTGCGCGGATAGGCGCGGAAGTGCCGCTCCAGCGCCTCGACCGCGAGGTCGTGCAGTCCGATGCCCCCGATGCGAGAGGCGGTACCGGTGAAGTGCTTGTCGATCAACTCATGGTCGAGCCCGACGGCCTCGAAGATCTGCGCACCGCAGTAGGACTGGATAGTCGAGATCCCCATCTTCGAGATCGTCTTCAGGAGCCCCTTGCCGATCGCCTTGACGATCCGCTTCTCGGCCTCGTCGCGATCGAGGTCCTCGGGCAGCAGCGAGCGGTCCGCCAGCTCGTCCAGCGACTCGAACATCACGTAGGGGTTGATCGCCGATGCGCCGAACCCGATCAGCGTCGCCATGTCGTGGATCTGACGCGGCTCGCCCGATTCGATCACGAGCCCGGTGCTGAGCCGCGTCCCACGGCGCACCAGGTGCTGGTGGACGGCGGCGACAGCGAGCAGCGAGGGCATCGCAACGCGCTCGGGACCGAGGTTGCGGTCCGACAGGATCAGGATGTTGGCGCCGTTTTCGACGTAGCGGGCGGCCTCCTCGCAGAGCGCGTCGAGGCGCTCGGGCATGCCGTCGGCACCGCGCTCGATCGGCCAGGTGATATCGAGCGTCGCGGCATCAAAGATCTCGTGGGAGACCTGGCGCAGCTTCTCGAGCTCGTGATTGCGGAGGATCGGCTGGTCCATCACCAACTGGTGCGCCTGCTCGGAGATCTCGGCCAGCAGGTTGCGCTCGCGGCCGACGCCGAGGTGAAGGCTCATCACGACCTGTTCGCGGATCGGGTCGATCGGCGGGTTGGTGACCTGCGCGAACAGCTGCTTGAAGTAGGTGAACAGCGGCGGCTGGCGGTCAGAGAGCACCGCCAGAGCGGCGTCGTTGCCCATCGATGCAACCGGCTCCTCGGCCTTGGCCGCCATCGGCGCGATCACGAGCTTGAGGTCCTCCTGGGAGTACCCGAAGGCCAGCTGCTTGGAGCGCAGCGGCTCGATCCGCGGGGTCTGCGGGGCGCGGTCGGGCAGGTCGTCGATGTGGACGACCGCCTGCTGGTACCAGTCGCCGTACGGCTGCTGGCGAGCGACGTCACGCTTGACGTCGGCGTCCTCGATGATCTTGCCCTGCTCGAGGTCGAGCAGGAACATCCTGCCCGGGGCCAGGCGGCCCTTGCGCTGGATGTGCTCGGGCGCGACGGTCAGCACGCCGGCCTCGGAGGCGAGCACCACGTAACCCTCGGTGTCCTGGACCCAGCGGCCCGGGCGCAGCCCGTTGCGGTCGAGCGTGGCACCGGCGATCTTGCCGTCGGTGAAGACCACCGC
>DASZLT010000025.1:0-1570 GCA_035552235.1 Solirubrobacteraceae bacterium | reverse complement strand
CACCCACGGGACGGCCATCGACGCCCATGTCAGCAGGGCGCCACGCGGGCGCCCGGCTGCCGTCATCGCGCCCGCGAGCACGTTGATCTGACCCAGGAACACGTAGCAGGCCGCATAGCAGGCGGTCAGCGGCCAAGCACCATGCCAGCGCGCACCGAACAGCCAGGGCAGCCACCACGGGCAGGTCAGGCCGACGAAGCCCTCAGCCGCTATCAGGATGGCCGCAGCCGCTCGGGCAACCTCGTGGACCGCCTCTCCCAGGCGTTCCCGGCCGTCCGTCCTCGCGAACGCTGGAAACGCGATGCGCTGCAGCACGAGCACGGCGACCCCCGGGTACGACAGGATGCTCGAGCTGGTGATCGCGAGCCCCAGCAGGCGCGCGTGCGCGAAGCTGAATGCCACCATCGGCACGACACCTTCGGTGAGCACACAGAGCGCCACGCCCGAGCCTGGCACCGCGAAGCGCAGGATCGCTCCGAGCTCTGATGTGCGTTCGCCGCGCAACGGGGTCGGGCGGGTATGCCGCCGCCACATCACGAGCGTCGGCAGGCCCTGGATCGCGAGCGCCAGCATCACGCCCGGCAGTCCGAGGCCGCCGAGCACGAGCGCCACCGCGAGCACGGTGAACGTGACCTGGTCGAGCACCTCGCCGGCGCCTATCAGCCGATACTCGAGACGGCGCTCCATGAGCGCGGAGGGCAGCGCCCGCGAGACGTACACGTAGCCGCACGCCCCGGATGCGGCACACATCAGCAGCGGCGAGTGCAAAGCGGTCAGGCGCGCGACCGGCAGCATCGCGATCACCGCGATCAGCAGCCCAAGGCGTCCTACGACCTGCATCAGATAGGCACCCGAGCGCAGTAGCCCCGGTGACGGCTCGGCCGACGCGATGACCGCGCCGAGCAGCTTCGAGCCGAGGTACTGGTCCATGAAGTTGGCCAGGAACAGCGCGACGCCGTAACTCGCCCAGTTGGCAGGACCGAGATGCCGCACCAGGAGTGTCGTCGCTCCCAGGTTGATCAGACCAACGAACAGGTACCGCGCTGCCAGGGCGGCCGCGCCCGATGAGGCTCGCGTCGCGGTTTCGGCCCGCGGATGGCCGTTGCTATCGGGCGAACGACACCCCCGGCTCGAGCCGCCTCGCGAACGCCGCGAGCAGCTTCGCGGTGTTCTCGAGATCCTCGACACTGCCCATCTCGACCGCGGAGTGCATGTAGCGCAGCGGCACAGAGACTAGTCCCGTCGGGATGCCGGCGCGGCTCGTCGTGAACGCGTCCGCGTCCGTGCCGGTCGAGCGCGAGGCGGAACTGATCGTGTACGGAATCGATTCCGCTTCGGCGGCCTCGTAGAGCAACTCGAAGATCCGCGGGTGCAGGGCCGAGGCGCGCTGGATCACGGGACCTGAGCCGAGATCGTGATTGGTTGTCTGTCCGAGCTCGATCCCGGGAGTGTCTGTCGCGTGGGTCACGTCGATCGCGATCGCGACGTCAGGCCGGTGGCGGAAGGCGGACGTCTGCGCTCCCTTGAGTCCGATCTCCTCCTGCACGACGGCGAGCGCGAGGAAGTCCCC
>DASZLT010000024.1:0-41952 GCA_035552235.1 Solirubrobacteraceae bacterium | reverse complement strand
CGCCGTCAGCAGCTCCTGACCGTCCAGCTTCGCGCTGCCCGAGATGCGCGCATTAGGTCCGCGGGTGAGGCCCATCAGGGTCATGCCGGTGACGGACTTGCCGGAGCCCGATTCGCCCACCACCGCGACAACCTCACCACGGTTGACCTCGAAGGACACCCCGTCGACAGCCTGCACCAATCCTTCGTCCGTGGCGAAGCCGACCTTGAGGTCATCGATCGAGAGCAGCCGATCGCTCATGACAGCCTGATCCTTGGGTCGAGGACCGCGTAGAGGATGTCGATCAGCGCACCGACCACCACGACCGATAGTGCCGTGAGCATCACGATCGTGAGCAACGTGACCGTGTCGAAATTCCCGATCGACAACGCTGCCTGCTGCCCGACCCCGTGCAGATTGAAGACCGTCTCGGTGAGGATCGCTCCGCCGCCGATCACCTGCGCGATGTCCAAGCCCCACAACGAGATGATCGGCAGAAGGCTCATGCGCAGGACGTGCTTGACCAGCACCTGGGGCTCAGACAGGCCCTTCGCGCGGGCGGTGCGCACGTAATCCTCGCCCATGGCATCGAGGATCGAACCTCGCAGCACGCGCGAATAGAAGCCCACGAACAGGACCGACAGCGTGAACCATGGCGCGAGCATATGCCAGAGCCATTGCGCAGGGTGCGACAGTGAGACGTATCCGCCCAACGGGATCAGACTTGCTTTGTACCCGACGTAGATGATCAGCACGTTCCCGAGCACAAACGGTGGCAGCGACACCCCGACCATCGACAGCACCGTGAGCACACGATCGGTGTACTTGCCCGAACGGATCGCCGCAAGCGTTCCGAGGGCGATCGAGGAGAGCAGCCACAGGATCCCGGCACCGATGGCGAGCGATAGCGTCGCAGGGAGGTCCGTGCCGATCTGCGAGAGCACGTTGAAGCCCTGCTGGTAGGAAAAGGCGCTGCCATCGAAGATGTTGGCCATCGTGTGGATGTACTGGACGTATATGGGCTTGTCGAAGCCGTAGTGCACGGCGATCAAGTGCACCTCGGCCGGCGTTGCAAGGCGACCGGCGATCATCGCAGCCGGGTTGCCACCTGGCAGTGCCACGATGAACAGCAGGAAGGTCACAAGCGAGATCGCAAACAGCATCAGCACCATCGTCAGCAGGCGGCGCGTCACGAACCGAGCCATCAGATGGCCGCCTTTGAGCGCGGGTCGAGCGCGTCGCGCAGCCCGTCACCGAAGATGTTCACCGACATCACGGCAAGCACCAGCATGATGCCCGGCGCCAGGACGGTGTGGAAGGCCCCCGGGAAGTCGACAAGCCCGGCCTCGATCATCGTGCCCCACGATGAGTTGGGGGCCTGCACGCCGGCGCCGAGGAAGCTCAGCGCCGCCTCCAGCAGGATCGCGTTGGCGAGCATCAACGGAACGAAGATGATGATCGTGGAGGCGACGTTCGGCAGGACCTCACCGAACATGATCCGCAGGCTACCCAAACCCTGCTGGCGGGCGGCGTCGACGAACTCGCGTTCGCGCAGCGTCAGCACCTGCGCGCGGATCGGTCGGACGACATATGGGATGTAGACGAAGCCGACCACCAGCGCCGTGGTCAGCAGCGTCGTCGAGTGGAAGATCCACAGGCCGCGCACGTTGAGGACTGTGCCCAGCGTGATGCCGAGCAGCACCGCCGGATACGACCACACCAGATCGCTCATGCGGCTGACGATTGCGTCGATCCAGCCGCGGAAGTAGCCGGCGATGATCCCCAGGATGGTGCCGAACACCATCGTGATCAGCATGGCTACGACACCGATGTAGAGCGAGCTGCGTCCGCCGTAGAGCAGGCGCACTGCGACATCACGTCCGTTCGAATCGGCGCCCAGGAAGTAATGGTGGATGTCCCAGGTCGGACCGATCGGGATGCCCTGGAGGCTGAGGATGTACTCGAGCTTGCCCCCGACCTTGATCTGGCCGGTGAGGTTGCCGGTGTTCGGGCCGATGTGGGCGACGTCCTGCGAATAGATCGGTGCCAGTAGGCAGAGGATCACGACCAGGAGGAAGAGGACGCCGAAGAACAGCGACACCTTGTTGCGGCGCATGCGGCGCCAGGCGAGCTTGTAGGGTCCGATGCCGGGCGGTCCGCTGGCGGGCTCTTCGCCTTCCGCTGCCTGTGCGGCGAAGGCGAGCTCGGCCCTTAGTTCACTTCCGGAAAAAGACATAGCGAAAAGTAGAGACGGGACAGGCTACTGCCTGTCCCGTCTCTTAGGTACTGCGATCGTTCTGGGTTCTGGGGGTTAGTGGGGCTGGATCCCCAGCAGGTCCCATCCGTAGATGTCATTCGTGTACTTCACGGTGATGTTCTTGGACGTGAAGAACGGGAACGACTGGTAGCCGAACACGGCGGCGTACGCGTGCTTGGCGACGTACTTCTCGAGCGCATCCCACTTGCCTGCGACCTTGCTGATCTGGGTCGTCGGCACGGTGCCGAGCAACTTGATCTGCTTGTTGACGTAGGGGTCGTTGGTCTGGCCGAAGTTCTCATTGTTCGTCGGCGTGATCGACGCGCCGTTGAGCAGAACTCCGTAGAAGTCGACCGGGTTCGGGAAGTCCTCGTTCCAGTCGGCGAAGCCGGTCTGCGGATCGACCTTCTTTGACTCACCGATGGTGGTGAAGTAGTTCGCGTCGGCGACCTCCTTCAGCGTCACGTGCTTGAAACCGATCTGCTGAAGCTCCTGGACGTAGGCCTGCTCCCACTGGAGACGCGGTGAGCGCTCCTCGCCGTAGACCGTGATCGGCACATTGGCCTGGCCGGACTGCTTGAGCAGCGCCTTGGCCTTGGTCAGGTTGCCGGTGGCCGGGCTCGTCAGCGGGCACTTGCCGGTCCCGTGGCCCGGAATGCCCGGCGGCAGGAAGAAGCAGCCCGGTGCCAGCGTGCCCGAACCGAGGCGGGAGAAGCCGCTCTGGTTCAGGCCGGTGACAACCGCCTGACGCGCCTGCTCGTTGTTGAACGGAGGCTTGGATGCGTTCAGGAAGAAGTAGTACACCGAGCCGCCGAGGTTGACCAGCTTGTCATGGCCGGTCTTCTTCGCCGCCGACAGGTCGGCGGGCGGAATCGTGTCGGCCCAGTCGAAGACCTCGCTGGAGTTCTTCAGAACCGACAACGCGTTGGCGTTGACGTTCGAATCGATCTGCTCCGTGAAGGACACGGTGGCCTTGGGGATCCCCGGAAGACCCGACCAGTTCGGGTTCGGCGCGACGTCGAACGACTTGCCGATGCTGATGTTGTTGACCATGTAGGGACCGGCGCCGGCGGGCGGAGTGCTTGCCTGCACCTTGAACGGCATCGGTGCGGTCTTCGGGTCGACCAGGCCAAAAGCCGGGAACGCAAGCACGTTGGCGAACGGGCCGTAGGCCTGGCTCAGATGCATGACGATCTTGCCAGTCGCGTTATTGGCGCTGATGCCGGAGATGCCCTTGGCCTTGTGGCTGGCATATGCCGCCGAGCCGACGAGGTAGGGGGTCACGAAGGTCGAGGCGCCGCCCCACGGAATCGTCAGCGAACGCTCCATGGTGTAAACGAAGTCGCTCGCCTGTACAGGATCGCCGTTCGAGTACTTCAGGCCCTTGCGCAGGGTGACCGTGTAGGTCTTGCCCTTGTTGGAGATTACCGGCAGGGCCGTTGCCAGGCCCGGCTGCAGCTCGGTGCTGGCAATTCCGCCGGCGTGCTTGTAGGTGGTGAGGCCGGTGTAGACGACCCAGTTGATCTCAGAGCCCTGCGTGGTGTAGTCAAGACCCGGATCGAGCGACTGCGGGCCGGGGCCCGACAGCAGGGTTACGGTGCTTCCCGCGGCGGCGTGGGCTTTGCCCCTCGCCGTCGCGGTGGCCGCGATCGCAGCAGCGATCGCTGCGATACCGACCGCAGCCAGGATCACTGACCAGGTGGTTCGCTTTAGATGGTTACGCACTGTGGCGTCCTCCTCCATTGGTTAGAGAGCTGGCCAAAATGCTATTGCCAACTTCCTTTAGTTGCCGTGAACCTAATCGACTCGCAACACGCTGGCAAGGGCCTCTTAGCGCGCAGCAGTGCCGCGGGTAGCCGGCTCGACGGGTCCCTCCGGCCTTATGTCCCCTTACGTGGCGTGGCGGGTGGCGACGATAGCGCCGTCCGCAGCATCCGCGGGGTCCTGCTCCTCAAGCGCGTCCACGTGGTGGTACACACCCCCGCGCAGTGCTGAGGCGACGGCGGCGATCAGGCAGGCGACGATCGCGAAAGTGAACGCCGTGTGCAGGCCCACCCGGAAAGGCGACGAGATCAGATGGGGGAAGAACGAGCGGCCTGTGAGCGTCGCCTGCGCCGAAGCCGAGAGGGTGCCGAGAACGTGCGTGCCGACCAGGCTCTTGATGGGGTTGAAGCCGAGGAAGGCGGCAAACAGGACTGACACCGGCGGTGTCTTGGCGATCGCCAGCGCCCTGTGTAGCGGCACGCCGTGGGCGTGCAGCCCGGCGCTCAGCGTGTGCGGAAGGTTCGTGGCCAGCCCGGCGATCATCAGCGAGAAGAAGATCCCGACCGACAGCACCTGGGCGCTGTTCTGGAAGGTCTGATTCATCGCCCCGCCGGCGCCGCGGTCCTGCGGCGGGAGGCTGTTCATCACCGCGGCACGGTTCGGTGAGGCGAACATCCCGAATGAGATCCCGAGCACCAGCAGCACGCCCGCGAACTCGACGTAGCCGAAGTCGATCGGCAGCAGCCACAACCAGACAAAGGTCGCGGCGGTGGCGATCATGCCACCGGTGGCGAAGCCACGGGCCCCGTAACGGTCAGAGAGGATCCCGGATATGGGGCCGGCGACGAGCATCCCGACCGTCAGCGGCAGCATCAGGATCCCGGCGCGCAGCGGTGTGTCGGTGAAGCTGACGCCGTGCTGGGGCAGCCAGATGCCCTGCAGCCAGATGATCAGCATGAACATCAGGCCGCCTCGTGATACCGACGCCAGGAAGGTCGAGAGGGTGCCGGCGCTGAACGCACGGATGCGCAGCAACGGGAGCCGGAACATCGGGTCCTCGGAGCGCAACTCGATCACTGCGAACGCGAGCAGGGCGAGCACGCCGCTGCCGGCCAGTCCGAGTACGCGCGGGCTGAGCCAGCCCATCGCGTGGTGGCCGTAGGGTCGGATCCCATAGGTGATCGAGACCATGATCAGGATCAGGCCCAGGGCGAAGCTGATGTTGCCCGGCCAGTCGACCTTCGCGCCGGCCTGCGGCTCGCTCAGTTCGCGCAGGTTCCTGTAGGCCCAGATCGTCCCGAACAACCCCACCGGGACCGAGATCAGGAACACCAGGCGCCAGTTGATGGGAGCGAGCAGGCCGCCGAGCACGAGGCCGATGAACATGCCGCTGACACCGACGATGTTGTTGATGCCGAGCGCCATGCCGCGCTGGTTGACGGGGAATGAGTCCGTCAGGATCGCGGCCGAATTGGCCAACAGGAAGGCGCCGCCAACCCCCTGGAAGAGTCGCAGCACGACGAGATAGGTCGCGCCTGCGGCGCCCGTCATCCAGTCGATCGTCAACAGCAGCGACGCCACCGTGTAGATGACGAATCCGAGGTTGTAGATCCGGACCCGCCCGAACATGTCTCCGAGGCGCCCGAGGCTGACGATCAGCACGCTCGAGACGATCAGGTAGCCGAGCACCATCCACAGCAGGTAGAAGCTGTTGCCAGATTGCAGCGGGTTCAGCTTGATGCCACGGAAGATCGCCGGCATCGCGATGATCGTGATCGACCCGTCGAGCGTCGCCAGCAGAACCGCGAGCGTCGTGTTGGAGAGCGCGATCCACTTGTAGTTGCCGGGCAGGGGGCCGTCGTTGCGCTTCATCGAGATCCGCAAGCCTGCCACCAGGCAAGTATTACACAGGTTACCTTCATATCTCCTTGCGGTGTGGCATTCGAGCCTTATGCTTCGTCTGTGGAAACCGACGCCCCCCTGGCGCAGGCGGATCTGCTTCGGCAGCTCGACCTGAACACGCTCCCGACCGAGCTGCGCGTCGTGCTCGGACGTCTGATGCGTCGCTTGCGTCGCGAGCATCGATTCCCGCTGACGCAGGCCTCCGTGCTCGGCCGTCTTGACCGCGATGGGCCGCGGAGCATCGGTGAACTGGCCTCGATCGAGTCGGTGCGGCCACAGTCGATGAGCCAGACGATCTGCGAGCTGGAGACCGAGGGACTGATCGAACGTCGCCCCGACGAGAGCGATGGCCGCCGCACTCAGATCGCATTGACGGCTCGCGGCCGTGCGGCGCTCGACGCCGCCCGCGCAGCCCGCGAGGGCTGGCTCGGCGTGGAGATCGGGGAACTCACCTCGGAGGAGCAGGAGATCCTGCGCGAGGCGGTCGGGTTGCTGAACCGCCTGGCCGACGCCGGCTGAGCGCGCTCAGGCCATTCCGTAGACGGCGCGGCGAGCCCAGGCCAGGCTCTCACGGTACGCCGCAGAATTCTCGATCAGCAGCGAGCTGAGGCTGGGCGCCAGGAACTCGCCCTGCTCGTAGGCGATGACCGACCTGAGGATCTCGCCGCCGGGACCGGTGCGGTCGAGCAGCGCGGCGATCAGAGTGTCGTCGAGCGGCAGCTCGGTCACGACCTCCTGCATCGGCATGCGGAAGACGGCGTCGGCGGTCGACAGCAGACCCAGCG
Organism: Solirubrobacteraceae bacterium; assembly: GCA_035552235.1. Classification (GTDB taxonomy): domain Bacteria; phylum Actinomycetota; class Thermoleophilia; order Solirubrobacterales; family Solirubrobacteraceae; genus Palsa-465. The sequence continues at coordinate 35,265 of DASZLT010000024.1, read as the reverse complement.
TGAAGAGCTCGTCGGAGTCGAGCGAAGGGTTGCGCTCGGCGCCCACCAGTTCGCAGGCGCGGGCGCGGGTCAGTCCGGTCAGCGCGAGCTCGCGCGAGACCGGGTTGGACTCGCCCAGCGCGGCGGCCATCAGCGCCCAGCGCGAGAGCCCACGGGTGCCGAGCATGGTCGCGGCCTGGGTGATCGAGCGCACGCGCCCGTCGAAGCCGAAGTAAGCCGAGTTGATGTACTTGAGCAGCCGCACCCCGAGCCCAAGGTCCTGCTCGATCACGGCGATCAGATCCTCGAGCGACGCCTCGCCGCTCTGCAGCCGGCACAACTCGACGATCGTGCGAAGGTCGCCGACTGACATCCGCTCGCCGCCGAGCATGTTCGGCGTGCAGAAGAACGAACCGGTGAACCACTCGAAGCCGGCCAGCTTTGCGGCCTCGCGCTGCTCGTGAGAGCTCACGCCGGTGGCAACCGCGAGCGTCGAGCGGTAGCGGAAATGGGGCAGCACGGCGGTGGCGTCCTCGAGGCTCCACTGCTCGAGGTCGATCGCGACCGCGTGGAACAGCCGCAGCAGTTCGAGGTTGAACGCGCGTCCGGGGAGCTCGTCGAGCTCGAGCTTGTAGCCGCGGCTGTGAGCGTCGGCGACGACGGGCAGCAGTGCCGGCGCGACCGCATCCTCGTAGCGGACCCGCAGCAGCACGTCCTTGGGATGGACCGGCGGGATCTCGCGACGCTCGAGCATCTCCCGCGTCAGCGGAAGGTGCGCCATGTTGCCGAGCACGCGCTCATCGTCGTCGATCACCGCGAGCACCTCGTCGACGACCTCAGTGGTCTCGAGCGGGGTTGGCGTGCCCGGCACCCCGCCGTTCAGAACCGAGTAGGAGATGCGGTAGCCGACGACCCTGTCACGTGCGTCCAGCACGGGCTGGCGCGAGACGAGCACCGGGGGTGCTTGGAGTTGATCGGCGGCGAGAGAGACGGACATGTCGCACTCCCTCTGCTCGGTCGCTGCGGCGCGTGGGTGAACCCATTGCCCCTGCTTCTAGTACGTCCGTCCAATGACCCCTGAGGCCGATCGGTACATCTGTCCGAGTAGAGGGGAGGGGCGAGGCTCTCGCACGCCCATTAAAATGGTTCGCTACCCTAACTATGTGGCAAACGAACTACCGCCCAAACACGCCGTGTGCGCCCCGGCGCATCCCGGGCACACGCTCGCCCGCGTGGCTCGGCAGGTGGAAGTCGCCGTCAGCACCGTCAACCTGACGCTCGCCCAGTACCGCGTGATGGCAATCCTTGGCGACGGCTGCGAGGCGGCCTCCGTCCTCGCCGACAAGCTCGCCGTCAGCCGTCCCAGCATCACCGGCGTCGTCGACGGGCTCGTCGCGCGCGGGCTCGTGCGCCGCGACCACACCGACGATGACCGCCGCCGCGTCGACGTCGGCCTGACCGACGCCGGGCGCCGGTTGCTGTCCGCGGCCGACGCCGCGGTCGAGCAGCGCCTGGAGCGCATCGAGCAGCTGCTCTCGGAGCTGCCGCGATGAGCGCCGTCGCGGAACGCTTCGTGCCGAGCGGCAACACCTCTCGCTACAACCCACCCCGCGCCTGGATCGATCCCGACCAGACCAAGAGCTGGCTGCGTCGTGCGCTGCCGATCGTGCTGGCGCGCAGAAAGACGCTGTTCTCGGCGCTCGGCCTCTCATTCCTGTCGCTGATGCTGCAGGTGCAGATCCCGAGTCTGCTCAACAGTGCCGTCAACCATTCGCTGCAGCACCACACGACGCCACTGGGGCACTACGTCCGCATCGTGTTCGTGCTTGCGGTCGCGGCCGGCGTCACCTCCTACCTCGCCCGACTGCTGCTGATGCGCACCGCCTACGGGATCGAGTCGGACCTGCGCAACATGATCTACACGCACCTGACGCGAATGAGCTTCGACTTCTACGACCGGGTGCAGTCGGGCCAGCTGATCTCGCGCGCCAACTCGGACATCCGCTCCGTGCAGATGTACCTCACCTTCGGTCCCAATATCATCGTTCAATGCTCGATCGCGGTCGTCGCGTTCGTCTACATGCTCACGATCAACGTCCCGCTCGCCTTCGTCGCGATGTCCACGCTGCCGATCGTGTTCCTGATGGGCCTGCGCATGCGCCACAGCCTGTTCCCGGTCTCATGGCTGATCCAAGCGCGCCTGGCCGAGGTTGCTACGGCGGTCGACGAGAACATCAACGGCGTCCGCGTCGTCAAGTCGTTCGTGGCCGAGCCGCGCGAGCTGCATTCCCTGGAGCGCGCCGCCGACAAGCTGCAGTGGGCCTACATCCAGGATGCCGACGTGCGCGCCCGCTTCACCCCCGTCGTTCAGAACCTGCCGCAGGTTGGGCTTGCCCTGGTCCTGCTGGTGGGCGGCTACCTGGTGATCCACGGCCAGCTCGGCGTCGGCGCGATCCTCGCCTTCAGCGCCTACATCGTGATGCTCCAGGCGCCGTTCCAGATGCTCGGCATGCTGGTGATGCTCGGTCAGCGCGCGGCCGCCTCGGCAGGCCGCATCTACGAGGTGCTCGATGAACAGCCGAGCGTCGTCGACGGCCCGCTGGCCGTCGACCTCCTGAATCCGCGCGGCGAGGTCGTCTTCGAGCACGTGGACTTCAGCTACGCGCCCGACGCTCCGCTGATCCTCGAGGACCTCGATCTACGCCTGGAGCCCGGTGAGACCGTGGCCATGGTCGGGCGCACCGCCAGCGGCAAGAGCACCGTCGCGCGACTGCTCTCGCGCTTCTACGACGTCACCGGCGGTGCGCTCAGGATCGACGGTCACGACGTGCGCGAGGTCACGGTCGAGAGCCTCCGCCACCACGTCGGCGTGGTGCTCGATGAGCCGTTCCTGTTCTCGGTCTCGATCCGCGACAACATCGCCTACGGCCGGCCCGACGCGCCGCTCGAGGACGTCCGCGCGGCCGCGCGTGCGGCCGGTGCCGAGCGCTTCATCGGGCAGCTCCCCGACGGCTTCGAGACGGTCGTCGGCGAGCGCGGTTACACGCTTTCGGGCGGTCAGCGCCAGCGCATCGCGATCGCCCGCACGCTGCTGGTCAACCCGCCGATCCTGGTGCTCGACGACGCCACCAGCGCCGTCGACGTGCAGGTTGAGCTGGAGATCCACGAGGCGCTCAAGACGCTCATGCAGGGACGCACGACGCTGATCGTGGCGCACCGCCTGTCCACGATCGGGCTGGCCGATCGCGTCGTGCTGCTAGATGGCGGCCGCATCGTCGCCGACGGCACGCACGCCGAGCTGATGGAGAGCTCGGAGCTCTACGTCGAGGTGCTCGCCCAGGCCGAGGCCGACGAGCGCGAGCGCTCGGATGCCGGGGGCCAAGCGGGGCCCCGCGGCACTGCTGGTGGTCCAGCGGGACCACCAGCAGTGGGACAAAGCGAGGCCCCTTGAGCTTCGGTGGATTTGGCGGCGGCGCGCCAATGTTCGGCGGTGGCGGCGGCTCGCGCTCGGCGGCCGCGCCGGGCGGCCTGCCGTTTGCCGGGATCCCGTCCGAGCTCCAGGAGGGCGTCGACGCGCTGCTCGCGCAGGAGCCCGAGTATCTCGAGCCGAGCGCCGAGTTCAGCTACATCAACACAGACGAGCGCAGCAAGCACCTAAACCTCCGGCAGTTGATCTTCCGCCACTGGCGCCTCGGCGTGATGGCCGTGATCCTGGTCTGCATCGTCAGCGTCGCCAGCCAGCTCGGCCCCGCGCTGATCTCCTACGCGATCGACCACGGCATGCCACCGTTGCACCACGACATGGGCGTCGTTGCGATCTGCGCCGCGCTCTTCGCGCTGGCGATCCTGATCAGCGCTGTCGCCCAGCGCTCGCAGGCGCGTGTCACCGGGCGCCTGGCGGCACGGGTGATGAACGACCTGCGCGTGAAGGTCTTCACGCAGCTGCAGCGCCTCGGCCTCGACTACTACACCGAGGAGAAGGCCGGGGTGATCATGACGCGCATGACCAGCGACATCGAGAACCTCCAGCAGCTGCTGCAGGACGGGCTCGCACAGCTCGTCGCGCAGGTGCTGACGATGCTCGTGATCACGGCGATCCTGTTCTCGATGAGCGTCAAGCTGACGCTGATCACGCTGGCACTCGTGATCCCGATCCTGACGGTCGCCACGATCTGGTTCACGCGCGCGTCGCAGGACGGCTACCAGCAGGTGCGCGATGGCATCGCCGGCGTGCTCGGAGACCTCTCCGAGAGCCTCCAGGGTGTGCGCACGGTTGCGGCCTACAACCGCCAGCGCTGGAACGTGATCCAGCATCGCAACGTCGTCGGCACCTATCGTGACGCCAACAACCACACCGCCCAGATCAACGCGCTCTACGGGCCGGGGACCCAGATGCTGGGCTACCTCAGCCAGGGCGCGCTGCTGGCGATCGGTGGTGACATGGTCCTGCACCACCAGCTCAGATTCGGAGAGCTGATCGCGTTCTTCCTGTACCTGAACCGCTTCTTCGCCCCGATCCAGCTGCTCGTGCAGCAGTACACGACCTTCCAGCAGGGGCAGTCGTCGGTGATCAAGCTGCGGACGCTGTTCCGCACCGAGCCGAGCACCCCGCAGAAGCCGGATGCCGTGGAGCTCTCGCGGATGAGGGGCGAGATCATCTTCGATCAGGTGAGCTTCGGCTACCTCCCCGAGCGACCGGTGCTGCGCGATGTGAACCTCCGCATCGCCCCCGGTGAGACCGTCGCCTTCGTCGGTCAGACGGGTGCCGGCAAGTCGACGGCCGCCAAGTTGATCACACGCTTTTACGACCCCACCTCCGGACGCGTGCTGTTGGACGGGCACGATCTGCGCGATGTGACGATCGACTCGCTGCGACGGCAGCTCGGAGTGGTGCCGCAGGAGCCCTTCCTGTTCGCCGGATCGCTGCGCTACAACATCGCGTTCGCGCGGCCGGATGCTTCTGATGCGGAGGTCTGGGAGGCGGTCGACGCCGTCGGCCTGCGCGACGTCGTCGAGCGCATGCCCCACGGACTCGACACCGTCGTACACGAGCGTGGTCAGTCGCTCTCCTCAGGAGAGCGTCAGCTGATCGCTCTGGCTCGGGCCTTCCACGCGCGGCCGCGCGTGCTGGTGCTCGACGAGGCGACCTCGAATCTCGACCTGCTGTCGGAGACCAAGATCGAGGCGGCGCTCGACGTCCTGCTCGAGGCGCGTACCGCTGTGCTGATCGCGCACCGGCTGACGACCGCGATGAAGGCCGACCGCATCGTCGTTGTCGACGACGGCCGCATCATCGAAACCGGCTCGCACGACGAGCTCGTCGCCCGCGGTGGGCGATACGCCGAGATGTACGCGACGTGGAGCTCGCAGATCGAGCTCGCGGCCTGACTCGGACGGAGCCCTGGTTAGGGGGCTACGGTTCTCCTCAGCGTGCCGCCCTTGACCAGCAGTTCGTCAATGCGTTCGGCGATCATCGGCTCTGCGAAGAGGAAGCCCTGCGCCCCGTGACAGCCGAGCCTGCGCAGCAGCACGACCTGGTCCAGCGACTCCGCACCAAGGCCGATCACGTTGAGTCCGAGCGCGACTCCCGTACCGATCACCGCATGGGCGATCGGGCCGGCCGCGTCCTCGGTCCCCAGCGCGGCCACGAAGCGGCGCTCCACCTTGATCGTGTCGATCGGCAGGGCGGCGAGCTGGCGCAGCGACGAGTCGCCGGTGCCGAAGTCATGGATCGCGAGGCGCACCCCGACCCGCTTGAGCAGCCGCAGGGTGCTGCGTATCTGCTCTGCTTCATCCCGCAGCACGGATTCATCGAGCTCTAGCGCGAGCGTCTGCGGCTCGATTCCCGCTGTGCGGATCGCGTCACTGACGTTGTCGGGGAAGCGTGGGTTCTGCAGCTGCTGGATCGAAACGTTGACGCCGACCCGAATCGGCGGCTTATCGGGGCGCATCTGCTCCCAGCGATGGGCATGGCGCAATGCCTCCTCGATCACCCACTGGCCGATCCGCTCGATCATGCCGCTCTCCTCGGCGACCTCGATGAACTCGGACGGCGGCAGCACTCCACGCAGCGGGTGGTCCCAGCGAACGAGCGCCTCGACCGCGTTCACGTGCTCATCCCGGAGGTCGACCACCGGCTGGTAGACGAGCCGCATCTCGCCCATGTCGAGTGCACGCCGCAGCTCGTTCTCGGTGCGACCTCGCGCGACCGCGCGCATCCGCAGGTCGTCGTCGAAGACGTCGTAGCGCGCGCGGCCGCGCTGCTTGGCGCGGTACATCGCAGCGTCCGCGTCTCGCACCAGGCCCTCGGACTCCTGATGGCCGTCCGCCAGGGCGATGCCGATCGAGGCGGTGACGAACTGCGAGCCCGAGTCGAGCATGAACGGCCGCGAGAAGCTCGCCGCGATCCGCTCCGCGGTGGCGATCGCAACCCGCTCGCTGGCGATTTCCTCGAGCAGCAGTCCGAACTCGTCGCCGCCGAAGCGCGCCACGGTGTCGGTCGGGCGCACCGCCTCGCGCAGGCGCGTGGCGACCCCGATCAGCAGCTCGTCGCCGGCCTGGTGGCCGAGCGAGTCGTTCACCTGCTTGAAGTGATCGACGTCGATGAACAGGATCGCCGCGAGCGTGCCGGGGTGCCGACGCACGCGCTCGAGCGACTGCGCGAGGCGGTCGGCGAACAGGCTGCGGTTGGGCAGACCGGTGAGCACGTCGTGCAGCGCACGGTGCTGCATCGCGTCCTCGGCCTCCTGGCGTTCGATTGCGTCGGCGAGGATGTTGGTGACGGCCACGACGATGTTGATGTCGTGCTCGGTGAACGCCTTGGGGGTGCGCGCGAAGGCGCCGAACACCCCCCACGGATGCGAGGGCCCTTCGATGCGCAGGGTGAGGCTGCTCTTGATCCCACCCTCGATCAGCGGCTCGCTGGGCTCGAGCTCCTCCTCGGCGTCCCAGTTCTCAACCACCACGGGGCGCCCGGTCAGCAGCGCCCGCGCGGCCGGGCTGCTTGGTCCGATGCGGATCTCCTGCCGCATGTTCTCGTCGGCGAGCCATCCGTGCTCGGCCCGCAGAGTCATCGTCTGACCATCCTCACCTGCCTGGCTGGCCAGGCAGGCATCGATGCCCAGGGCCACCGTGGCGGTGCGACAGGCCTCGGTCAGCAGCTCGGCGATCGGCATGCCGCCGAGTGCGTGCTCGCCCAGCGCCGCGACCGCGGCCTGGGCCGCTGACTGGCGCTCGAGTTGCTGCTCGCCGAGCTTCTGGTCGGTGATGTCCAACATCACGCCGTGCCACATCAGCGTGCCATCGGCGACGCGGCGCAGCAGCGAGTTGTCGCGGATCCAGACGACGTGCCCGTCCTTGTGGAGCATGCGGTAATCGAGAAAGAAAGTACCCCAGGCGAGATCGTTCTCGGGGCCGTCGGACGCGAGTGCCGCCGCGACCTCCTTGGCCTCGGCCGCGACCACGAATTCGCGATCGTCGGGATGAATCTGGCGCGCCCACACCTCGTTGCTGGTCCACTCCTCGACCGCAAACCCGAGGATCGGCTCGATCCACTCGCTCACATAGAGCCACTCACCGTCGAGGCCGGTTTCGGCAACGAAGAGGATCGCCGGGACAGCCTCGACGATCTTCTGGTAATCGACCCCTGTTTGATGCTGGTTGGCGTCCATCTACACCGTACATTCGGCAGCGAAGTGACGCGCCAGAGAGCTGGCCGCCTGCTTGCGCAGATATTCGACTGCTTCCCCCGGAACTTGAGGGAATTTACCGTGTTGGCGGCAGTCTATGCTGACGATTTGTCCGACTAACGGCAGATTCCCCGGGATTCCACGGTTGGGGCAGTCTGTTTCGGTCTGCGTACTACTCGCGTGCTCCGCGGAGAATGGCGCTCAGATGCGCGCGGTGAGGTCACGTAACCGCGAGCGCTGACTGCCGTTGGCCTCGAAATTCTCGGGGCTGAGCCACTGTTCGAATGCGCTGCGCACGTCAGGCCAGCGCTCCTCGGTGATCGCGAACCAGGCGGTGTCGCGGTTGTGGCCCTTGACCACCCGATGGTTGAGGAAGACGCCCTCGAAGTGGAAGCCCAAGCGGGCGGCGGCGCTGCGCGACGGCTCGTTGAGCGCGTTGCACTTCCACTCCAGCCGGCGGTATCCGAGCTCGTCGAACGCGTGGCGTGCGAGCAGGAAGATCGCCTCGGTCGCCGCGGGCGTGCGCTGCAGCTCGCGACTGAACCAGATGTTCCCGATCTCTATCACGCCGTGCTCTGGCACGATCGAGAGGTACGAGACGATCCCCCGCGGCACGTTGTCGTGTGGGCCGGCGACCGCGAGGAACACATAGTCGTGGCGCCCCGCCTGCTCCTCGAGCGATTCGCGGAAGCTCTCCGGGTCGGGATACGGCCCGTCGTAGAGGTACGTCCAGATCCTGGGGTCGCCCGTTGGTGCGTGCGAGGCGGCGTACAGCGCCTCGGCGTCACTCGCGGGGTCGATCGGCCGCAGCGCGACCTGGCGCCCGCTGAGCACCGAGTGCACCGGCGCAGTCGCGCCGCCGAAGGCCACCGGCATGCCGATGGGTTGCTCCGCTGCCTGGCTCATGGCTGGCTCGCAGACTAGCGGCGGGCACTGTGTCGTGATTGGCACGGTTTCGGCACAGAGTTGCGACGGATTGGACTGTCCGGAGGGCGGTCTGCTTGCGACGATCAGCAGATGGCGTCGAAGGGTGAAGCAGATGGCAGGCACGGCGGCGAGGGCGAGCCGTCCGCGTCCCCGCCTGCCATCAGCACGCCTGCACCGGACACGAGCACGCCAGCACCGAACACGAGCACGCCTGCATCGGACACGAGCACGCCTGCACCGAACACGAGCACGCCAGCACCGAACGCGGGAAGCGTTTTGCGTCCCCAGAACCCAAAACGGCTCCCGCGTCGAGAGCGAGACCAGCTGATGACACGTTCCCTGCGCCAGAACCAGGGCTTGGTGACAGGGCGCCAGCTGGTCAGGATTGGCTTCACGAGCACTGAGATCACGGGCCTGGTCAGACACGGTGACCTCAGACGCCTGCACCGCGGCGTTTATGCCGACGGCCGCGCGCCTCTGAGCGACCATGCCCATCTCAAAGCGCCGTTGCTCGCTTTCGCAGGGAGGCGCGCCTGGCTTTCCGGTCGAGCCGCGGCGATGGGCTGGAATCTCGAGCCCGTGAGCCTCCCGCGCGTCGAGGTCACGCTGGTTGCAAGTTCGACACCCCGGCAGCGGCCGGGTCTGCTGGTGCGCAGCGTTCGCACAGCGCCGCACACCTCCGAGCTGCGCACTCGCAGCGGCCTGCGGCTCAGCTCGATCCCGCGGCTGCTGATCGAAGCAGCGGCAGGCGGAGCAAGCACCGAGCAGCTTCACAAGCTGATCGAGCAGGCTGTGCGGCGGGACCTGCTGGACATCCCCGATCTGGCCGCCACGCTTGAACGCAACCTCCGCCACGCAGGCACGTGCCCCGTCAGGCGCACCTGCCAGGAGTACCTCCCGCACGCCGACCGCAAGTCAGGCCTCGAGCGCAGCTTCGATCGCTGGCTCGGCGGGCACCCGGAGATCCCGCCACCCCAGCGCAACATCCGCCTCGGACCCTGGGAGATCGACTGCTACTGGCCTGAGCACATGCTGGTGCTCGAGCTGGATGGGCGCCCGTACCACACGGTCATCGAGGACATCGAGCGCGACCGCCGCAAGGACACCTGGCTGCAGCTGCACCGCCAGCGCTGCATGCGCGTCACGGACTCCCGGTTCAAGCGTGACAAGGCCGGCGTCCACCGTGACCTCACCGCGCTGCTCGCGCTCGCACGCGGCGGTGGGGAGGGCCGGCAGCGTGCCCAGCTCGCTCCCGGCGGGGCGATCTGATCAGTCGCGGGCCCGCAGCCCGTCGAGGGCGATGTCGAGGATGTGATCGCGCTGCCCGGGCGCCGTCTCCTCGATCTTGGCGATCCCGCCGATCAGCTGGATCAGCTCTGTGAAGTCGGTATCGGTGCGGACCACGCCGGCGTCCTGGGCGCGCTTCATGATCGGCTCGCCCGCGATGAACAGGTCGGCGCGGCAGCTCTTGAAGAAGGCGGCCTCGCGGTCGACGTAGTTCATCAGTTCGTGGGCGAGCGCCTTCTTGGTTGCTAGATAGCTCACGAGCCGGTGCGACAGCGCTTCGAAGCTCTCCCACGGCGGTAGGGCGAACAGCGCCTGCGTGGCGGAGCACAGCTGCTGGACCTCACCGATGTAGACGGCCTCGAGCAGCGCCTGCCTGGTCGGGAAGTGGCGGTAGAGCGTGCCGATGCCGACGCCCGCGCGGCGCGCGATTGCCTCGAGTGAGGTCGACGCGCCGCTCTCGGCGAACCCTTCCTTCGCAGCGGCTACGACCTTGTCGTAGTTGCGCTTGGCGTCCGCACGCATCGCTCGGGCCTGGGGTTCAGGCGCCACCTCGGAGCCATCGGGGCCCTGCGCGTCAGTAACGGCGGGCTTGAGCGCTGGATCGATCTCTGCCCAGCCCGATGGGCTCTTTGCGGCTGTGTCAGATGTGTTCACGGCTTTTTCACCCTCAATGCCTTGACAAACCGGAGGAGGCCTCCGTATAGTAACCGGAGGGTCCCTCCACGTACGGTTCTGGAGGCACCCTCCAGTTTAGCGCTCATTTCAAGAGCATCCAAAGAAGAACCGCCAGCTTCATCTCTCTCATGTATTCGGCCTCAACCCTCTCTCAGACCCAAGGATGGACACATCACAGCCCTCAACTTCAACCACAGGACTTCAATGACCACTGACAGACGCAGATGGCTGGCACTCGTCGTGGTGTGCCTGGCCCAGCTCATGATCGTGCTCGACACCACGATCGTGAACGTAGCGCTCCCCTACATCCAACACGACCTCCATTTCACCCAGGGCAACCTCACCTGGGTCATCAACGCTTTCCTCGTCACCTTCGGCAGCTTCCTGCTGCTCGCCGGCCGGCTCGGTGACCTGCTCGGCCGCAAACGCGTGTTCCTCTTTGGCGTGGTGCTGTTCACCTTCGCGTCGCTGCTGTGCGGTGCCGCGGACAGTTCCACGCTCCTGATCGCCGCTCGCTTCCTGCAGGGCATCGGCGCCGCGCTTCAGGCCTCGGTGATCCTCGCGATCATCGTGATCGAGTTCCCGACGCCAAACGAACGCGCCCGCGCGATGAGCGCCTATGTGTTCACCGCCGTGGCGGGTGGCTCGCTTGGTCTACTCGCAGGCGGCGCCCTGACCCAGCTGCTCAACTGGCACTGGATCTTCTTCGTCAACCTCCCGATCGGGGTGATCGCGGTGCTCGCCGGTCGCGCCCTGATCCCCAACGACACCGGCCTCGGCATCAAGCAGGGCGTCGATTGGCTCGGCTCGGTGCTGGTCACGCTCGCGATCGGCATTGCCGTCTACGCGATCGTCGAGGCGACCACCCATGGCTGGGGCTCGACCCAGACGATCGGCGGCGGCGCCATTGCGATCGCCATGCTGACCGCCTTCCTGGCGCTGGAGTCCCGGATCGCGAACCCGATCATGCCGCTGCGCATCCTCCGGCTCCGCGGCCTGGTCGTCTCCTGCATCACGCGCGGTTTCCTCGTGACCGGCATGTACGGCACCTGGTTCATCGGCAGCCTCTACCTCGAGCACGTGCTGCACTACGACGCGATCCAGACCGGGCTGGCGTTCATGCCCTGGACGCTCACGGTCGCCGTGCTCTCGATGGGTGTCACGCGTCGGCTCGTGGTCCGCCTCGGCGCGATGCGCACGATGGTCGGCGGTCTCTTGCTGGTCGCACTCGGGCTCTACGTGATGCACGGCATCAGCCTGCACACGGATTACTTCCCGCGACTGCTGATCGGCTTCCTGCTGATGGGCCTCGGCGTCGGCAACGCGTTCATGCCGATGCTGCAGATCGCGATGGAGGACGTCCCACACGCGGACGCGGGCCTCGGCTCAGGCATTGTCAACGTCTCCCAGCAGGTCTCGGGAGCGCTCGGCCTGGCGATCCTCAGCACCTTCGCGACCAACCACACCAGCTCGCTGCTGGCCAGCCATCACGCAATCGTCCCGTCGCTGTTGAGCGGCTACCGCCTCGCGTACGCGATCGGGATCGGGAGCGTGCTGACCGGAGTCGTGGTCGCGGTCACGCTGTTGCGATCACTGAAGCGCCCTGTCGCGGCCGTGGCCGCCGGCTCAGAAGTGGCCGGCGAGCCCAGCGGCGGAGATGCGCCGCTCGTCATCCGGCGCGGGTCTGAGGATGAGGACCTCGGCCGGGACGGTGCGGAGCAGCCAGGCGAGGTCGTCATCGCTTAGCCCCTGACGAGGGTTGTCGATCGCCGACACGATCACCCTGTCAAAGCGCTCCTGTTCGAGCAGGCGCTGAAGGGCATCGCGGTAGGTGCGTCCCCGACTGACGCGAGCGTCAACGGGGATGCCCTCCGCGGTTGCCCGCTGCTCGATCGCCTCGAGCAGCGGCATCCCGACGGCACAGGCCCCGGGCACCGGTGACTCGAGTGGCAGGTTCCTCGGCACGCGCGCGAGGAACGCCGGCATCAGCGTCGACTGCTCCGCCTGAGCCAGGCGGATCGCCGCCTCGAACGCGCGCCGCGAAATCGCCTGGTTGGTGAACGGCAGCAGGATGCTGCCGCCGGCGCGCGCAGCGCGGGCGCCGCTGGATCGTGGCGCGAGATCTGTCTTCATGGCTGTTCCTCCGTAGGTCGCTGCGCGCGGTCGGCGACGATTCGCACGTCGACCCCGGGCAGCAGTTCCAACAATTGCAGCGGCAGCGGTGTCCGCAGCCGCGTGAGTCCTCGAGCCGGATGCGAGCGCCCCATCAGGATGTAGGTGCTGCGCTGACGGCGCGCGACACCGGCGACCGCCTGTGCGACCGCATCCGACTCCTCGACGATCAAACGTGCCCCCAGCAGTGATGCGAGCTGGCGCAGCGCCGTCAACGAGCGCTCCTGTTGCTCGCTCAGCGTGCCCGGTGCGCGTACCCAGAGCAGGTCGAGATCGGCGCCGAGTCGCTGCGCGGAGCGCCAGGCGCGACGCACCAGGCGCTGAGCTCGCGGGTCGGGCTCGACGAGTGCCAGCAGCCGCTCGCTGACGGCCTGCGGCGCCTCGGACGCGATCGACTCCCCACGAGAACCGATGTTCACCGCCGCGGCGAATCGGCGCTGGCCGACCTCCTCGGCCACCTGGCGCAGGGCGACCTCGCGCAGCGCCGAGAGGTTCTCTATCCGGAAGAAGTTGTTGAGGGCTGCGTCGATCCGCTCGGCCGGGTAGACCTTGCCCGCGCGCAGCCGCTCGAGCAGATCCTCGGGTGTGAGGTCGACGACCACGACCTCGTCGGCACGTCCGAGCAGGGCGTCCGGGATCGTCTCGCGCACGCGGATGCCGCTGAGCTCGGCCACCTGATCGTTCAGCGACTCCAGGTGCTGAACGTTGAGCGTGGTGAGCACGTCGATCCCGGCGCTGAGCACGACCTCGACGTCCTCGTAGCGCTTGGTGTGCTCGACGCCCGGAGCGTTCGTGTGCGCCAGCTCGTCGATCAGGCACAGCTCGGGTGCACGCGCCAGGATCCCCGGCAGGTCCATCTCCTCGAGCTCGGTGCCGCGGTAGGTCACCTGGCGACGCGGGACCGCCTCGAGGCCCTCGGCGACGCGCGCGGTGTCGACGCGACCGTGGGTCTCGAGCAGCCCGATCACGACGTCGCGTCCGGCGTCCTTCTCCACTCGCCCCTCGGCGAGCATGCGGTAGGTCTTGCCGACGCCCGCCGCCATCCCAATCACGACCCGGAGGCGGCCACGTGGTGGCCGCCCCTCGCCCGGCGTCGAATCGATGTTCAGATCGGCCATGGCCCTGGGGGGCTCACGCCCCCAACAGGTTATGGACGATCAGGTCGATCAGCTTGATTCCGATGAATGGCGCGATCAGCCCTCCGAGCCCATAGATCCAGAGGTTGCGACGCAGTAGCGCACTCGCACCGATCGGTCGGTAGGAGACCCCCTTCAGTGAGATCGGGATCAGCATCGGGATCACGATTGCGTTGAAGATGATCGCCGAGATCACGGCCGAGTGAGGATCGCCGAGCTTCATGATGTTGAGGACCTGCAGCGGTCCCTCGCCACCCTTTGCGGCGGCGTAGGTCGCGACGAAGATCGCCGGCAGGATCGCGAAGTACTTGGCGACATCGTTGGCGATGCTGAAGCTCGTCAGCGCGCCGCGGGTGATCAGCAGCTGCTTACCGACCTCGACGATCTCAATGAGCTTCGTCGGGTTCGAGTCGAGGTCGACCATGTTGCCGGCCTCGCGTGCTGCCTGGGTGCCGGTGTTCATCGCGACGCCGACGTCGGCCTGCGCGAGCGCCGGGGCGTCGTTGGTGCCGTCGCCGGTCATTGCGACCATCCGCCCGGCGGCCTGCTGTTCCCTGATCAGCTCGAGCTTCTTCTCGGGTGTGGCCTCCGCGAGGAAGTCGTCGACGCCGGCCTCCTCGGCGATCTTCTTGGCGGTCAGGCGGTTGTCGCCGGTGATCATGATCGTGCGAATGCCCATCGCGCGCAGCTGGTCGAAGCGCTGGCTCATACCCTCCTTGACCGTGTCCTTGAGGTAGATCACGCCCAGCATCTGGTTGTCGCGGGCAACCGCCAGGGGCGTGCCGCCCTCGCCGGAGATCCGATCGAGCGCGATCCGCAGCTCGGCCGGAGGCCTTCCGCCTTCGGCCTCGACCATCGCGATCACAGCGTCGCCAGCGCCCTTGCGCAGCCGCTGTCCGTCGAGGTCAACCCCGCTCATCCTCGTCTGCGCGGTGAACGGAACGAACTCGGCATGGAGTTGGGCCATGTCGTGCTCCCGGATCCCGTATTGCTTCGCAAGCACGACGATCGAGCGTCCCTCGGGGGTCTCATCTGCCAGCGACGCAAGCTGCGCGACTTCAGCCAGATCCGCCTCGCTGACACCCGGCATCGGCACGAACTCGGACGCCAAGCGGTTGCCGATCGTGATCGTCCCGGTCTTGTCCAGCAGCAGCACGTCCACATCCCCGGATGCCTCCACCGCGCGGCCGGAGAGCGCCAGCACGTTGCGTCGCACCAGACGGTCCATGCCGGCGATTCCGATCGCCGACAGCAACGCCCCGATGGTCGTCGGGATCAGCGCCACCAGTAGCGAGATCAGCGTTGTGTCGGAGATGTTGGTACCCGCGAATAGACCGAACGGGCGCAGCGTTGCAACGACGATCATGAAGATCAACGTGAGGCCTGCGAGCAGGATGTTGAGCGCGATCTCATTCGGCGTCTTGCGGCGCTCGGCGCCCTCGACCAGCGAGATCATGCGGTCCAGGAAGGAGTGTCCGGGCTCCTGCGTGATCTCGACCACGATACGGTCGGAGAGCACGCGTGTGCCGCCGGTCACGGCGCTGCGGTCACCGCCGGACTCGCGGATCACGGGTGCGGACTCACCGGTGATCGCCGATTCGTCGACCGAGGCGATCCCCTCGATGACGGTGCCGTCGCCGGGGATCAGCTCCCCGGCCACGACCACCACACGGTCGCCGCGACTGAGTTCTTCCGCCTTCCGCGTCGAGCCGTCCTGCATCGTTGCGACGGTCTGCTGCCGCATCGAGCGCAGCGTGTCGGCCTGTGCGCGTCCGCGCCCTTCGGCGAACGCTTCGGCCAGGTTGGCGAAGACGACCGTCAGCCACAGCCAGACGGAGATCGTGAACGTGTACCAGGAGGGGTCGTTGCCGGGTGGGTGGGATCCGATCCTGCCACCGAAGAGCTGCACGAACCAGGTCACGGTCGTGATCGCCGCACCGATCTCGACCACGAACATCACCGGATTGCGTACCTGGACGCGGGGATCCAGCTTGACGAAGCTGTCGAGCACCGCCCGCTTGGCGATGTCGCCTCGGAACAGCGAGACTGCCTGGCGACCCTGGCCGGGTGCGGCCGGAGACGGAACCGGAGGGGTTGTTGTGCTCATTTGACTTTTCAGTCCCTTCAATCAGAGGCGGTCGAGCGCCAGGTTGAGCTCGAGCACGTCGACAGCCGGCTCGCCCGAGAAGCCCAGACCGCGCCCGGCTGTGTAACTCGCGATCAGAGCGTCGACCTCTGCCAGCGGCAGGTGCCGCACGGCGGCGATCCGGTAGGCCTGGATCCGGGCGTTGGCAGCCGAGATGTCGGGGTCCACCCCCGAAGCTGAGGTGTCAGCCGCGTCGACCGGCACCCTGGCGGCGGTCAACCCGCCCGGGTAATACTTGCCGTTCAGCGCGACGTAGGCGGCGATGTTGGAAGCGATCGCCTGTTCGGTAACGGTGCTGTTGGGCCCGTAGTTGGCGAATGAGGTGGCCGCATCGTTGTCGGCCGGGGCTGTGCCGGAGGGCCGAGTCTGGAAGTAGAGCGGGTCCGGAGCCGTCACCGGCAGGCCCTTGGACAGCTCCACCTTGCCGTTCTTGTACACCGGCGACGCGAAGCTCTGCCCGATGATCTTCGAGCCGACCAGCTTGCCGTGGACACGGACCTGCTGGCCGTTGGCGTTGCCGGGGAAGGCCACCTGGCCGACCCCGGTGATCACCAGCGGGTAGAGCAGACCGCAGACCACGATCAGCGTCAGGACGCCGAGCACGGAGCTCACGAATTCCTTGCGAATACTCATGTTCAGATTTCCTAGTAGAGGTGTCCGGTAAGGCCCTGGACGATCGGTCCGAGCAGCAGGGCGGGGAAGAACGTGAGCGCGCCGACCAGGATGATCACGCCGATCAGCAACGCCACGAAGGTGCCGTTGTCGGTGCGCATCGTCCCCAGGCCGGCCGGGCTCACGCGCTTGTTCACGAGTTCCCCCGCGACCGCCAGCGCGAACAGGATCGGCGCGTAGCGGGCGAACAGCATCGTGAAGCCGCCGAGCAGATCGGCGAACGTGATCCCGTGCGAGCCGACGTTGCCTGCGGCCGGCTGCACGAAACCGGTGTAACCCGCGAACGCCGAGCCGTTGTTGTTCGCCTGGCTCAGATAGGCATAGAACGTCTCACTGAAGGCCTGTGGCCCATGTGCGACAGTGGTGTCTATCGACGCTCGTCCGACGCTCGAGGCGGTCGCCAGCGCTGTTGAGAACAACGCCGCCAGCGGCGTTATCAGGATCCCCAGCGCGACCAGCTTTATCTCCCGGGCCTCGATCTTCTTGCCGATGTACTCGGGCGTGCGCCCGACCATCAGGCCGCCGAGGAAGACCGCCAGCAACACGTACAGCAGGATCGAGTAGAGGCCGGTGCCGACGCCGCCGAAGATCACCTCAGAGGCGCTCAGGTTCGCGAACGGCACCGCGCCACCGATACCGGTGAAGGATTCGATCGCGCTGTTTACCGCCCCGCACGACGTAACCGTGGTGATGACGTTGAACAAGGCCGATCCGGCAATACCGAACCGCTGCTCCTTACCCTCGAGGTTGCCGCCGCCGGAGCCGGCGATGACACCTGTATGGAGCCCCGCGGCGTGCTGGGCGGGCGACCCGTGGGCCTCGGCGACGTAGCAAACGATCACCGCGCCCAGGAACATCACCATCATCGTTCCGTAGATCGCGTAGCCCTGACGGCGGTTGCCGACCATGCGGCCGTAGGCAAAGACCAGCGCCGCGGGGATCATCAGCACCACGAGCATCTCGACGAAGTTCGTGAACGCCGTCGGATTCTCAAACGGGTGCGCCGAGTTGGTGTTGAAGAAGCCGCCGCCGTTGGTGCCGAGCAGCTTGATCGCCTCCTGCGAGGCGACCGGACCCATCGCGATCGTCTGCCCGAGGTGGGTGAGGCCGGTGAAGCTCAGGTAGTGCGAGAAGCTCTGGATCGAGCCCTGCCAGATCAGCACGATCGCGACGATGAATGAGATCGGCAGCAGCACGTAAAGGATCGTGCGCACGAAGTCCTGCCAGAAGTTGCCGATGCTGTTGGCACCTGGCGCGCCGTGGTCGCCGACGCGCTTGGCGATGCCACGGATCAATGCGATGGCGACGACGATGCCGACGGCGGCAGAGGCGTAGTTCTGCACCGTCAGACCCGCCATCTGGCTGAAGTACGACATCGTCGTCTCGCCGCCGTAGTACTGCCAGTTGGTGTTGGTGAGGAACGACGAGGCCGTGTTGAAGGTGACGTTCCAAGGCGCCGAGGCGAAGTGCTGCGGGTTCAGACCCGCGAAGCTCCAGAGCCCCTGCGAGCGCAGGATCAGATAGAGCGAAAGCCAGCCGGCGAACGAGAAGACGATCAGGCTCTTGGCGTAGGACTTCCAGTCCTGGCCGCGCTGCGGGTCCACACGGGACAGTCGGTACGCGAGCCGCTCGGGGTAGCGCATCACCGGCTCGAGGAACGTGCGCTCGCCGCTGTAGACGGCGGCCAGGTAGCGGCCGAGCGGAAGCGCCAGCGCCGTGAGGATCGCGACGAAGGCGAATATCGTGAACCAGCCGGAGAAGGTCACTAGAACTTCTCCCCGCGCAGCAGCGCGTAAAGCAGGTAACCACAGACGATTACCGAGGCGATCAGGCCGAAGAGGTCGGCGCCACTGATGGCGGCGATGACCATCTCAGACGCGGTCGATCGCGTAGATGAGGCCGAACAGGATCGCGAACATCGCAAGCCCGAGGGCAATAGAGATTGCATCCATGCCATTCATCTTCGGGCCCGATCCGTCAGGGAACCGTGCAGAACGGGTCGCTCTGTATACAGGTTTTATGTAGGTGATCTCTGGGCTGGATGGCCCGCTGGCCACCAGCCCAACCTGACGCGGTCCCGAGGCCCCGGACCTCTTCCTACCTCAAGCCGTTCTGAACGTCCTCGAGCACGTCGCCTCGCTAGGCGGCGAACCGATACCCGACGCGGGGGTCCGTCTTCACGTAGCGTGGCGGCCCGTCGGCCGGCTCGATCTTGCGTCGCAGGTTGGCCACATGCCCGCGCAGCACCTGCATGTCGTCGCTGTATCCGGGCCCCCAGACAGAGGTCAGAAGCTCGCGGTAGGTGACCAGGCGCCCACGGTTGGTGGCCAGCACACGCAGCAGGTCGAACTCGGTCGGTGTCAGGTGCACCTCCTCGCCGTCACGGCGCACGACCCGCGCGGCGAGGTCGAGCTCGAGGCCATCCGCCCGGATCACCGCATCCTCGGGCTCTGACGTTGCACGCCGCAGCACCGCCTGCAGGCGCGCGATCAGCTCGCGCGGGCTGAACGGTTTGGTCACATAGTCATCCGCGCCCGCGGCGAGCGCCTTGACCTTGACATCCTCCTCGCCGACGGCGGAGAGCACGATGATCGGCATCTTGCTCCACTCGCGCAGGCGCCGGCAGACCTCGACGCCATCGATGTCGGGCAGCACCAGATCGACGATCGCGGCATCGGGCGTGTGCACGGCCGCGAGGTCGAGTGCCTGCTCGCCGCTATCAGCCGGCAGCGATTCGAAACCCGCGTCGCGCAGGATCACGCGCAGTGCGCGCAGGATCTGTGACTCGTCATCGCAGACGAGCACCACGGGCTTCTCGCTCATTGCAGATGCTCCGGCCGCCTCGCGGCTGCTTCGGCAGCCACCGGGAAGGTCACGACCAAGCTCGTGCCCTGGCCGGGAAGCGACTCCACCGCGATCGTGCCGCCGTTGGCCTCGACGAAGCCTTTGGCGATTGCCAGCCCGAGTCCCGAGCCAGGACTGCGATGCGGGTCGTTGCCGCGATAGAAGGGCTCGAACACGCGCTCCTGCTCACCGTCGGGGATCCCGGGACCGCGGTCGGTGACCCGCACCACGACGCGCGCCCCAACCCGCCTCACGCTGACCCGCACGGGCTGATCGCCCGAGTATCGCAGCGCATTCTCGATCAGGTTCGCGAACACCCGCTCGAGCTGTGCCGCGTCGGCGATCAGCGGCGGCGTCTGCGGATCCACCGCGAACTGCACATGACCGCTTCCCGACGGCAGCGCGTCCTCGGCGGCAAGCAGCACCTCCTCGATCGAGACCGACTCGCGTCGCGGCTCGAGCCGCCCGGCCTGTAGGCGCGAGAGATCGAAGAGCTTGTCGATCAGCGCCGAGAGCCGCTCGCCCTCCTGCACGACGGCGGCGCTCATCTGCTCGCGCTCCTCGTCTGTCAGCGACCCCGACCCGAGTGCGTGCCCGGCGGTGACGATCGACGTCAGCGGCGTGCGCAGGTCGTGTGACACGGCCCGCAGCAGCGCCGTCTTCAGTTCGTCGCTGCGTCGCAGCGCCGCCGTCTCCACGGCCTCGGCCTGCACGGCGTCACGGTGCAGCGCGACCGCCACCAGTGCGGCCAGGGCCGGCGCCACCTGTGAGCGCACCCGCGCCATCGTCTCCGCGGGGATGTCGCGCGGCACGAGCAGCGTCGCTATCGGCTGCGACGGGGTGCTCGCCAGCGGCACCGCCACATGGCGGTCGTTGCCAATCACCTCGCCGAGCTCGAGCGTCGCCGAGCTCAGGCCGAGTGCCTCCGCCAGCCGACGTGCGGTCGCCCGCAGCGCGTCCTGCGTGCGCTCACCGGCGAGCAGCTCGCGCGCGAGCGTCGCCGCCAGGTCGGCCTCGCGCCGGCGGCGCTCTGCCTCGGTTGCGCGGCCGCGGGCCAGCTCGGCCATCGTGCTGACCACCAGCGCCACCAGCATGAAGGCGACCAGCGCCACCCAGTTGCGGCTGTCGGCGATCGTGAAGTGACCCGTGGGAGGCAGGTGGAAGAAGTTGAATGCGGCAGCGCTGGCGATCGAGGTGAGCAGTCCGAGCCTCAGGCCCCAGTAGGCTGCGATCACCAACACCGCCGGCAGGTACACGACACTCAGCGATGCTGTGACCGCAACAGACTTCAGCGGGTAGATCGCGAGCGTCGCCAGCGACACGGCCAAAATGGCCGTGAGCACGCCAATCCACGCGGAGGGTCTTCTAATCGGCACGCTGGGAACCATAATTCCCTGAGATGCCGGTGACGAGTTCAGCGCTCGCGGACCGCACGGACGCGCCCTCGGCCGAGCTGTGGCGCGTGCGCCTGCCCTGGAACTGCGGGCCAGAGCTGGTGCTCGCGGCGCTCGCGCACGAGCCCTACCTCTGCTGCCTGTCCGGCGTCTGGGCGGGGGGAGGCACGATCATCGCCTCCGAGCCACTGCGCGTGGCCGAGGCCGGCGAGGATCCGTTCGCACTGCTCGACGAGCTTCCGCGCGTCGGCGCCGGACGCGCCGAGGCCTTCGGCGCCGTTGGGGGCGGCTGGTTCGGCTGGCTCGGCTACCGCCTTGCCGCGCGCGTCGAAGAGATCCCGCTCGTCACCGAGCGCCCGGTGCCGCTGCCAGACTTCCATCTGGCCTACTACGACCACGTCCTGCATCAGGACGCGTACGGCTTCTGGTGGTTCGAGGCACTCGCCACACCCGCGCGCTCCGCCGAGCTCGAGGAGCGGCTCGAGTTCCTGCGTCGCCGCGTCGCCGATCAGCGCTTCGCCGGCGCGGCGAGCGCAAGCCGCGGTCCGTCGCCGCTGCGCCTGCGTTCAGAGGTGGCCGAGCACCACCTACAAGCGGTCGCCGAATGCCGTGAGCGGATCGCCGCCGGTGAGATCTTCCAGGCGAATATCTGCCAGCGCCTGGAGGGCGAGTACGACGGCTCTGCCACGGAACTTCTGCGCAGCGCCCTGATCGGCGGCCGCGTACCCCAGTACACCGCTGCCTTCGACACACCGACGGGCGGGGTGGTGTCGCTTTCCCCCGAACTATTCCTGCGCCGCCAGAGCCGCTACGTCCGCAGCGGACCGATCAAGGGCACCGTGCACCGCCCCAACGACCCCGAGCGCGCGGTGCTGTCGTTGCGGCAGCTGCAGACCTCGGCCAAGGATGCGGCCGAGCACGTGATGATCGTCGACCTGATGCGAAACGACCTCGGCCGCGTCTGCGAGTACGGCACCGTCAACGCGCCGCGCCGTCCCACAGCCGAGGCGCATCCGGGGCTCTGGCATCTGGTCACGACCGTCGAGGGCCGCCTGCGGCGCGAGGTCGGCAACGCTCAGCTCCTGCAGGCGGCGTTCCCGCCCGGGTCGGTGACCGGTGCCCCCAAGGTCCAGGCGCTCAAGGTGATCGCCGAGCTGGAACCGACCGGGCGCGAGGTCTACACCGGTGCGATCGGCTACGCCAGTCCGCTGGCCGGCCTCGAGCTCAATGTCGCGATTCGCACCCTCGAGCTCTCGGGCGGCAGGCTCTGGCTGGGCGTCGGCGGCGGCATCGTCGCCGACTCCGACCCGCAGGCCGAGCTCGAGGAGACGCTCGTCAAGGCACGGCCGGTCGCCGCGGCGATCGGCACCACCGTGATCAGCGCGTGACATCGGGTCGCTGGTGGACATCGCAGTGGTCAGACAGGCGCTGGACTTCGGCGAGCGCCCCGACCCGGCCACGGGAATCTTCGAGACAATGCTCGTGCACGATGGGGTGCTGGCGCTGCGCGACCTGCACTACGCGCGCATCAATGCGAGCGCGAGCGAGCTCTACGGAGTAGAGCGCGTCGTCGAGGCGCCGGCCGGTCCGTCGCCACGACGGTTCTGGACCGGCCGGATGCGGATGACGTTCGAGCCCGGTCACGGCCTCGTTCGCGAGCCGGCGGGGAGCCTCGGTCCAGACCCGGTCTATTCGGAGCTGGCGCCGTTCGTGCTCCCGGGTGGCCTCGGATCGCACAAATGGCTCGACCGCGCGCTGCTTGACGCGATCGGCGGGTTGGCGGGAGCAAGGGCGCTGCCGTTGCTGATCGACGCAGACGGCTCCGTGCTCGAGGCCGCCTGGGCCAACGTCTTGATCGAGGAGCACGGCCGTCTCGTCGCGCCGCCCGATGATGGTCGCGCGCTGCCGGGCATCGGCCGCACGCGCCTCCAATACGACGAGGAGCCGGTCGATCTCGACCGGCTCCTCGCTGCTGACGCCCTGGTGTTGACCTCGGCGTTGCGGATCGTTCGGTTTCCGCTACCCGGCTGAGCGGTAGTCGGCCTCGAGCTTGCTCAAGTTCGGGATGCCCAGTCCGGCTCCCGGGTTGAACAGTGTGTCCGGCGTGCCCGTGCAGTACAGGTTGTGTTGCTCGTCCCGGAGATGTGTGCGTAGAGCGAGTTCAGGCCGTATTCCGACGTGAAGTTCGACGGCAGGTTGCAGTCGTCCGGCAGGCCGCTCGCCCGCACGCAGGCACTCGAGCGCCGTGATCTTCTCGCTCGGCTGTCCGTACTCGGAGGCGAATGCGCCCACCGAGTCAAACGGCGCGGTGAACCGCTCTGCGCCTGCTGCTCGAGCTGCGAGACGCGCAGCATCGATCCCGGTGTCGACGTGCTTCTTAGTGCTCGCCGCCAGCGCTGGCGAGGCGGCGAGCACTCCAAGGCCGCAAGCCAGCGTGGCGGCGGCCCCGCCCTTCAGAAACCTGGTCAGCATCGACTGCAGTGTCCCGTGTGAGTCCGCTTGATAGATGAGCGGGGATGCCATCCGCGTTCTCGATCACGCACGCGTGTCCTATGAGGACGGTCTGCACCTGTTCGCGTTGCAGCTCACGACGCACTCGACGCCAGCGGGCGAGTTGATCCTTCTCCGCGACGACCGCTCCGAAATGGCGTTCATGCAGCAGTTTCAGGATCAGGGCCTGGGAGTCGCAGGTGAGCACGAGCGTCGTCAGCGGGATCGATCCCGGCACCTGCTCTGCCAGCCGCGCAAGCAGGCGCGCAGCATCGTCAGGAGACTCGAGCTCGGGCGGCAGGTACGCGGCCCCCACGGCGAACGGAGCCACCCACACATAGGCGCGACCCTGGTCGCAGGTCTTCACCAGCGTCAGCCGCGCATTCGCGGTTTCCGCCAGTTCGATCGCAGCTGCGAACGTCGCCCGCATCGACTCCTCGCCGTCGCTGAGAACGCCGAGAACGTTGCAGATGCATCCTGGAGTCCTCCCAAACTCCTTCATGCAGTGATATTACCCCCGAAAAGGCGAATTTCCGTAGTGGGTCCTGCTTTGACGCCGTCCGCTCGCCGCTGCTTCGCGGACGGGGTGCCGGCTCGCCGCTGCTCCGCCGACGGGCTAGGTGATGTGCATCCGGTGCGCCACGGCCGCGGCCTGCGTGCGGCTGCGGACGCTGAGCTTGGTGAGGATGCGCGAGACGTGGACGCTGGCGGTCTTCTCCGCCATGAACAGCGCGGCGCCGATCTGGCGGTTGGTCGCACCCTCGGCGATCAATGTCAGCACCTGTAGCTCGCGTGGCGTGAGGCCGAAGGGGAGCCCCTCCGTGCCGGCGCCGTCGTCCTCGCGTGCGTCGGGGGCGGCGCCGTTGGTCGTCCCGCCTGCCGCAGATTCGAGCCGCGCTCGCGCGCGCAGACCCTGCAGCTCGCCTCTCAGCCAGCCTGCGCCGAGCCGCTGCGCGACCTCGAGCGCCGCGGCGGTCACCTCCGCCGCGGCGGCCCGATCCTCCGCGCCCACCAGCGCCTCGGCCTGCCGCCAGCGCATCGTCGCGGCGCAGTAGGGGCGCTCGAGCGCGTCCCAGCTCTCGGCGGCCCGCTGCCAGAGCGCCGGCTCGTCCTCGCCGCGCGCGCGAGAGGACTCGGCAAGGCCGACCGCCAGCCATGCGCGCTCGACCGGGCCACCATCCTCGGCCGCCGCCTCGAGCCGGTCCAGGTGGATGCGCGCTCGCGCCGTGGCGTCGGCCTCCGTCTCCGGTTCGCGCAAATCACGGGCGCGCAGCGCGCGGTCGGCCTCAACGGCGACGCCGACCGCGGTGACGCGCGCGATCCGCATGACGTCGTCGGTGCAGACCTCGAGCTCGTCCAGCGCGCGGGCGACCGCCTCTTGCGCCTGCTCGAGCTCGCCTCCGCGACGCGAGAGCTCACCGAGCAGCGAGCCGTAAAGACCATGCCATTGGGCCTCGCCGGTGACGCGCACCAGCGGCTCCGCCTCCCGCAGCCGGGTACGGGCAAGCTCCTCATCACCCTCTCCGAGCGCAAACTCGGCGTCGCGCAACAGCCGGAACATCAGTGCCACGCCGAGCATCGTGCCGATCGGAGGACCCACGCTCGCGCGCGCCGCATCCCACTCACCGGCCTCGAACGCGAGCACCGAGTGCGTCATCGTCATCCAGGCGAAGTAACGGCCCATGCGGGTGCTCACCTCTCGCTGGCCCTCCTCGATTACACCGAGGGCATCCCGGGTGCGACCGGCCAGATTGAGGAAGTCGGCCAGGTTGCTGTAGGCGGTGCCGAGATCGTCGAGGTCCTCCTGCTCGCGTGCCAGCGTGATCGCCTCGCGCAGCAGCGCTTCGCCCGCCTCGACATCGCCGAGCGCGATGGTCGCCATTCCGAGCGTGTTCAGCACCTCGCCGACGACCACCGGCAACCCCACTGCCTCGGCCACAGCCCGGGCGCGTTCGCCCTCGCGCAGCGCCTCGCGGTAGTGGCCGCGCAGCGTGCGCGTGCGCGCGATGAAGGAGAGCAGTCGCGCTCGCTCGAGGCTCGGTTCGTCGGGCAGCAGCGTCAATGCGCGCTCGAGGTCCTCGGCGCCTGCCCGCGCCTGGTTCAGCCGCCAGCGCGAGCGGCCCCGGCGCACGAGCAGGCGCGCATAACGCACCGGATCCTGCTCGGGGTCGAGCAGCTTCAGCCCGTGCGCGGCGAGCATCTCGCTGTGGCGCATGTCGCCGTTCAGCCCGTGCGCGTTGGCGGCCTCCTCGAGCAGGGCGACCTCGTCGATCCCGGCGACGGCCTCGGCATCGGGGACGCGCGCCCACAGTCCGTGTGCGCGCTCGTAGAGGTCGGCCATCTCGCCGTAGGCGTGCACGCGACCCGCCCCGCGGGCGGCGCGGATCGTCGCCCGCAGTGCCGCCGACTGATCGCCGGCCGCCGCGTAGTGGGTTGCGATCACCGCCACCCGCCCCGCCTCGTCCTCTGCGCACGCGAGCTCGCCGGTGGCCTCGAGCTCGCGCGCCAGCCCGAGGTGCATCGCGTTGCGCTCACCGGGGAGCAGGTCGTCGTATACGACCTCGCGCAGCAGTGCGTGGCGGAAGCAGAAGCGGCCGTCGGGGTCGGCGACGAGCACATGCTCGGCGACGGCCTCACGCAGCGCGTCGCGCAGTGCAGCGGACTCGATGCCGGTGAGCCGCGTGATCATCGACTCGTCCATCGCGCGCCCGACCGAGACCGCGCCCGCCGCCTGTCCGGCGTCGGCGCTCATCCGCTCGATCCGCAGCATGAACGCGTCGCGCAGGCTCTGCGGCGTCGCGCCGCGTCCGTCGAGCGCCGCCGCCAGCAGCTCCTCGACGTACAACGCGTTCCCGTCCGTGCGCATCAGCAGCCGGTCGATCAGATCCTCCGCTGGTTGTTCGCCGAGGATGTCGGTGAGCGCTTCGGCCAGCTCGCCGCGGTCGAACGGTTCCAGTTCGATCAGCCGCGCCGACTCCAGCCGTACGAGCTCCGCGAGCAGGGGCCGCAGCGGGTGCTTGCGGTGCAGCTCGTCGCTGCGGTAGCTGAGCAGCACGAGCACGCGCTCGCCGATCAGGCTGCGCGCCAGGAATGCGGCGAAGGCCCGCGTCGAGCGGTCGGCCCAGTGCATGTCCTCGAGCACCAGCACCAGCGGCTGGCGCACGCTCATCAGGTGCAGCAGTTCGAGCAGGCTCTCGAACAACCGCATCTGGCCATCGGCGCCGGCCCCGTCGCCGGGCGGCGCGGGCCCGAGGCTGGGCAGCAGCGCCGCGAGATGCGAGCGGGTACCGGGGCTGAGCTCGGCGAACACCGGGTCCTGGTCGCGCACCAGCGGACGCAGAGCGCCGAGCAGCGGCGCGTACGGCAGCTCGAGCTCGCCCTGCTCCAGACACTGGCCGAACAGCACGCGGGCTCCTTCGAGCGAGAAGCGGGCCTCGGACAGCAGGCGCGTCTTGCCCACACCGGAGTCCCCGGCGATCAGCAGCAGCCTCGGGCTGCCCTCACGCGCCTCGCGGTACGCAAGCTCGAGCTCCGCCAGCTGGCTCTGGCGTCCCACGAAGCGGCTGCTCGTCAGTCTTCCGCGCACGGACGAAGTATTGCCTGTGCCTGCGCCGAGGAAGTCGGCGGTGACGCTCGGCCCCGTTGCGGAGGTCTGTGAGTCGGGCCTGGCTGAGCTGGTAGCTGATGGCGGGGTGCATTGCTCTGTCCTCTCATCGATCTGCATGGCGTGTCATCAGAATCGACTAAGAGACGCACCCCCACATCGGCACTTCGCAGCGTGCTGGGCCTCAGGGGGCCTTAGCTGGGCCGGGGACCCTCAGGCCCGGCAAGAGGGCCGTGGGGCCACAAAAAAGGGCCGCAAGGCCCATAAAGACAAAAATGCCGGATCCCGCCGGGCCTTTCGACCCGACGGGATCCGGCTACTGCCAGCGCTTTCAGTAGGAGGCCCTACGAGGCGGGTGGCAGCGAACTGACGGGCGCCACGCCGCTGACCGTCAGCGGCATCGTCGTGGAGATTCCGCCGATGCTCCAGGGGCCGCCGGTGATCTGCACACGCAGGTTGACGGTGCCGGCCATCCCGGGCGTGTAGTTGAAGGCGAACGTGGAACCGGTGCTGAGGTAACTGGTCCCGGCGTCGACCCACTGCCCCGCAACGTTCTGCTGCTGCAGGTACACAACATGACCGGTGTGGTCAGGCGTGACGTTGCCCGTGACCTTCACTGTGCCACCGACTGTGACCGTCGAGGCGCCCAGCTCGGCGTTCACCACATCCTGGACTCCGACATACAGCTTCGCGGTCTTCTCCTTGGGGCCGGCGGTCGCGTAGTACACCGTGTTGTACGACGGCACGGTGGTGAACGAGTAGTCGCCGGAGTTGTCAGTCTGCTTGGATTGCAGTGCCTTGAACGGACCGGTGCCCTGCCTGCCGTAGAGCGTCACAGTCACGGTCGGCTGCACCGTGGTGGTGGAGCCGTCCGCGTAGAGCGTGCCCGAGATCGTCTCGGTCTGCCCGTTGGTGATCGCCTGCGCCGAGGCATTGATCGTGAACGACGGGTTCTGCTCCTGCTGAACCGCCAGGCTGATGCTGGGCGACACGCCCGCGATATTGCGCGCGTCGGCCGGGAAGAGGGCACGCAGCGTGTACGTGCCGGCCATCCGGAACCGGTGCGCGATCGCGAACGCCGAGCTGCTGCTGGTCTGGCCCGCAGCGATCGTCTTCCAGCCGTTGCCGGAGGGGGCGCTACTGTCCTGCTCCTGCAGCAGCACGGTCTGGTTGTTGTGGGTCGGTGAGACGGTGCCCGTGAAGTTCACCGTCTGCGCCGTGGTGGCGCTGGCGGTGCTTGAGCCCAGCGTCACCACTGAGGCGACCCACTCGTGGATCGTGCGGCTGTGCGTGTTGCCGGGGCCGAGCACGAACCAGTTGCGGTTCGAGTTGACGACGCCGTCGGCACGGACAAAGTCGTAGAAGCCCGAGGAGTTCGTGCGCGTGACGCTCACTGGAGTGAAGCGCTGCGCCGGGTTGATCCTGTGGAACAGCCAGACCCGCTTGTAAGCGTTGTTCGGGCCGGTCAGCTGGCCGTAGATGAGGACGCCATCGCCGGCGCTGATCGGGTCCGGGGTGGCCGCGATCGTGAGGCCGTGGTTGTGGCGTGGAGCGGCGTTTGCCTTCGACGGCATCGCCATGAACGTGACTGCGACCAGCGCCATCAGCGCCAGGAGAAATGCGAGACCTACTCCGGTCACGGGCCTTCGGTGCGACTGCATGTCTAACAACTCCCTCCCAGAAAAAGTGAAAGTTGACATCCGTCTTACGTGACGGCTGCTTTAGAAACAGTTCATCTGGAACGGAGTTGCGCTTTATCTGTTGCGCAACTGTTAGCGGCCAGTTTTCGGCAAATGAGACGCGGGCGAGCACGATTCGAACCCGTGGATCCGGGTATCGGGACCGCGCGAAGCGCATCCCGCGGTCGCGCGCGGTCGTCAGTAGCGCAGGATCGCGCCGACGCCGCTGAAGGCGGCGATCTCCGGCCGGTCGTCGTAGTCGTCCAGCACGATCACCTCGGCATCCTGCAGCAGCGCGCTGCGGATCATCGCTGCGCGCAGGCTGTGTAGGCGCCGCAGCTCTGTGCCGTCGGCCTCGCAGTGGTCGCCGTTTTCGGTGACGAACAGCTGCTCGCACTGTGGGCACTCTGAGCCCGCCTCGTCCACCCGCGGTCCGAGCAGCAGCGAGCCCACCTGGCGCCGCCCGAGCGCCGCGAGCGTGTCCGGCACTCCGATGGCTGCGCCCTCGCGCGGGGCCATGGTCGACAGCAGCCGCTGCAGTGCCTCCCACCGTGTGAGCTCGCGCCAGCGCTGCCGCAGCGGCGCGAGCGCCTCATCGATCTCGGCCGCCGAGGTCGTGCTGACGTCCATCGCGAGTTCGGCTTCGTCGAGCACGCCGCGGAGGTCGGCGTGCAACTCGGGGGTGAAGCGGGTCACCACCTCGTGCGGCCCGCCCAGCACCAGCCGGTCGAACTTCTCCGTGCGCCAGAGCCCGTAGAGGCGCTCGGCGGAGCGTCGCAGGTGGGCGTCGACGTCCGCTTCGATTCTGCGCTCGTAGTTGGCCTCGGACCAGCCGCCCTGGCGGTGCTGGCCGCGGACCTGGTCGTGGAGCTGCTCCTCGAAGCGGTGCTCGCCGGCCTCTGATCTACCACGGGGGATGAAGAATCGGGCGTCCTGACGGTTGACGAGCGTGATGCAGACGCAGGCCGGCTCGGGCGACGGCAGCAGCGGCTCGAGCTTCGGGATCGGCTCGATCACGATGTCGCTCGGCACCCGCTGCGGTAGCCGGATCGCCTCGAACAGCGACTCGCGGCTCGAACAGTAGACGGCCACACCGTGGGCGCCCGATGGATCGAGCCCGGAGGTCAGGTAGCTGCCGACGCGCTTGATGTCCTGCTCGAGCGCCACGCGGTCGTGATGCTCGAGCCCTCGCGCGTGCACCTGTTGCTGGGCCTGGTCGAGCAGCGAGTTGATCTCGGTCGCGCGCGCCGCGCCGGTCGCGGACCGTGTCGGGTCGAGGTCGAGGAACGCGCTGACGAGCGGATGCTGGAAACGGCGCCGCGCGAGCTGACGGGCGGCGGAACTCTCCGCGGCAATCAACGCTGCACCCTCGAACCGGCTGAAGCGGTACTCGGCATCGGGTACAAGTCTTCCCCGGCCGGCCCGGCCAAAACCGCCTGCCGATCTCATGCGTCCCGTGTACCGCGCACGGCTCGCCGCGGGGGGTTAGGATCGAGCGATGGCGGTGGTCTGTGTGCGGGCGCCGCTGCGAGCACTCGCGAGTGGTCGCAGCGAGCACGAACTCGAGGGAGCGACGGTGATAGAGCTGATGCGCGGCTTCGAGTCCGCCAACCCTGACGCGGCCGGCTGGATCCTTGACGAGCGCGGCCTCATCCGCCGCCACATCAACGTGTTCGTCAATGGTGAGCGCGGAGCCGAGCAGACGGCGGTGAATGCCGGTGACCGCGTCGATGTCATACCTGCGATTACGGGAGGCTGAGGTGACGGAGCTGGTGGTCGGGACCAAGAAGGGCGTGTTCCTGCTCGAGGGCGAGGCGCAGAGCGGCTCGGCCGGGAGCTTCGAGATCACGGCGCGCGCGTTCGCGGGGCAGCCCGTCGACTACGCGCTGCGCGACCAACGCAGCGGCCGCCTGTTCGCGGCCGTGACCTCGCCGTTCTACGGCCCGAAGCTGTTCTTCACCGACGGCGACCCCGGCTCCGAGTCGGATTGGGTACAGGCCGAGGGTGTGACGCTGCCCGACGGCGGGGACCAGGCGCTCGAGCGCATCTGGGTGATCGCCGCCGGCGAGGAGCCGGACACGCTCTACATGGGCGCCGACCCGGGCGTGTTGTTCGAGAGCCACGATCGCGGCGCCAACTGGGCGATCAACGCCGGCCTCTGGAACCAGGCCTCGCGCCCGGACTGGCAGCCCGGCGGCGGGGGCCTCTGCCTGCACTCGATCAGCACCTGGCCCGGCGACCCGAATCGCCTGGCAGTCGCGATCTCGGCCGCGGGCATGTGGCTGACCGAGGATGGCGGCGCGAGCTGGCACCGGGGCAACCGCGGCCTGACACCGCGCTACCTGCCCGAGGCGGAAATCGACCCCGAAGCGACCGCGTTGTGCGTGCACCACGTCGAGCGTTCGCACAGCCGCCCCGAGCGCATGTTCATGCAGTTCCACGGCGGCGTCTATCGCTCCGACGACGCCGGCGAGAGCTGGGGTGACATCGGCGCCGGGCTGCCCTCGGACTTCGGCTTCCCGCTCAAGCTGGACCCGCTCGACCCTGACAGCGCCTTCGTGATCCCGCTGGTCGCGGACATGGATCGGGTCATGCCCGAGGGTCGAGTGCGTGTATATGAGACCCGCGACGGGGGCTCGAGCTGGGCCCCTCGCGGCGACGGCCTGCCCGCCAAGCACGCGTATCTCACGGTCCTGCGCCAGGCGTTCACGAGCGCGGGCCAGGGCGAGGCCCTGCAGCTCTATTTCGGCGCGACCTCGGGCGACGTGTTCGCCTCGGGCGATGCCGGCGCCAGCTGGGGCACGGCCGCCACCCGCCTGCCGCCGGTTTTCTCCGTGGCTGCCTCCTGACCCAGGCCCTCCACTCGCGCGAGCTCCTCGCGCGAGTGGATCCCACGCTTCAGGACGTGGTGCAGGTGGTACTCGATCGTCTTCGGGCTTTCAGTGAAGCGTCAGCGGATTACTGCTCGGCGCCGGCGAGAGCCTGGCGCTGCTGGATCCACTTCGACGTGCATGGGATCTTGGCGAGGTCGCAGCGGCTCGCGTAGGCCTTGGCGATCTCAGTCACCTCGGCCAGCAGGTCGTCGCGCAGTGTCGTCGGGTTGAGGCCCAGCTCGAGGAAGTTGTCGTTGGCGACGAACAGCTCGTTCTCGGCGTCCTCCTTGCGCGGGTTGTCGACGTAGTCGATCTCGGCGCCGGTCAGCTCGGCGACGAGCTTGGCGAGGTCGCGCACGCGGTGGGTCTCGGTCATCTGGTTGAAGACCTGAACGCGCTCGCCGCGAGCGGGCGGGTTCTCGATCGCCAGCTGGATGCAGCGGACGGTGTCCTGGATGTGGATGAACGCGCGGGTCTGGCCGCCGGTGCCGTGCACGGTCAGCGGGTAGTTGACGGCGGCCTGCATCAGGAAGCGGTTGAGGACCGTGCCGAAGTCACCGTCGTAGTCGAAACGGTTGATCAGACGCGAGTCCAGTCGCGTCTCCTTGGTCTGCGTGCCCCAGACGATGCCCTGGTGCAGATCGGTGATCCGCACCTGATCGTTCTTCGCGTAGTACGCGAACATCAGCTGGTCCAGGGTCTTGGTCATGTGGTAGATGCTGCCCGGGTTGGCCGGGTACAGGATCTCCTGGTCGATCTGGGTGCCGTCATCGGTCTCGACCTTGATCGGGAGGTAGCCCTCGGGGATCTGCATGCCGGCGGTGCCGTAGCCGTAGACGCCCATCGTGCCGAGGTGGACGACGTGGATGTCGAGGTCGGCCTCGACCGCGGCGGTCAGCACGTTGTGGGTCGCGTTGACGTTGTTGTCGACGGTGTAGCGCTTGTGGTCGGCGTCCTTCATCGAATACGGCGCCGCGCGCTGCTCGGCGAAGTGCACGACCGCGTCCGGACGGAATTCGCGGTAGAGCTGGAGCAGCCGCGCGTAGTTGCGGGAGACGTCGAGGCGATGGAACGGGATCTCCGTGCCGCTCGCCTCCTGCCAGGCGGCCAGGCGCGTGCCCAGCGGCGAGATCGGAGTCAGCGACTCAGCCTCGAGCTCGATGTCCATCTCGCGACGCGCCAGGTTGTCGACGATCGCGACCTCATGGCCCTGGGCCGAGAGATGAAGGGTTGTCGGCCAACCACAGAAGCCGTCTCCACCCAGAATCAAGATGCGCAAGGAAACTCCTTTTGAGTCGTCAAAAACGGGCCGGTTCCGTCTTGATTGCGAACCCACACGGGGTCACGGTCAGCCGCACGCTGCCGACCGTCGCTCCAGCCACCGAAATCAGCTGACAAACATAGCGCCCACGTGTAATACGAGGGCAACGTATTCGCGCGAGAGCTTACGCGGACTTTATTCGTGGCCTGTGGCTGTTGCCCCGGCGGCCGGCGCGGAGGCTCCGTCTGAGTCGCGCCCGAGAGCCACGAGGGGCCGCGGCCTGCGCCTGCCGCGGCCCCTCGAGCAGCCGGCGCCACGAGCCGCCGCGCCGGTGCCGAGCCCGAACTCGCACAAGAGCTCGAGCCATTCCTCACCAGCGCTTTGGCCCAAGCCTTGGTTGTGGAGCGCGTGCCCGTCGTTCGCGTCGGCGCACGCAGCAGCAGCCGCGCGAGCGCGAGCTCCTGCGGATGTTTCGGGATCGTTCCGCCGCCACCCAGAGCGCCGGTCAGCGCGGTGAACGGCGGGATCAGCCCCTCCCACAGATAGCCGGCGTTCGGGTCCGCGCCGTGCTCCAACAGCGCCGCGCAACGCCGACCCCCCAGCGACCGGCGCCAGCGGCACGCACGAGTAGGTCAGGTCGAGCAGCGGCTCCCAGCCATGCGGTCCGCCCAGCAGCGACGCCTGGGGCGGGTCGCGGTCCAGCAGCTCGCGAGCGGGGTGGAGCTCGCGACGCCTGGGGCGGGTCGCGGTCCAGCAGCTCGCGAGCGGGGTCGAGCTCGCCGGTCGCGGCGATCGTGTGGATGCACGCGCGCCCAAGCCGATCATGCTCCTGCTGCAGTGCTTGCGCGCGCCGGAACCGACCCGGGTCATCATCGCCGTGGTCCAGGCACGCCAGCCTCAGGAACGCGTCGATCACGGCCTGGTCGTCTGCGAGCGGCGCGCCAATGGGCTGCCCGTGCGGGGAACGCGCGTAACGCCCGACCAGCTCCAGATGCGCCTTGAGCTTCGGCCAGCTCGGCAACCCGAACTGGCGGGCGACAACGAGCTGCGCGTCGGTGTGAAGCCGTTCAGCTCCGGCGAGCCGGGCTGCGCGTCACCCAGGCGCGGGTGGAGCTCGCGCACGAACTCGGCGGCGCCCGCGTCACCTGCAGGGACGGCGCGCTGGACGACTTCGCGCCGTTCTTGGGCTGCTCGAGGCTGCGTTGATCAGCGGCCTCTTGCGCGGAATCACCACGATCGCTGTTTACGGTGCTCGAAGGTTGCGACGGGGAGCTTCGCCGGTCAGCTCAGAAGTGGATGTTCCCTCAGCTTCGGTCTGCTCACGTATCGAGGCCGGCACCCACGCGTACGCCGATCGGGCTGTTAGCCTGCCGGCATCATGCACTCGGTCATCCGGCTCGATCAGGGCGTGCTGGAGGTGAGCCTCCAAGACGCTGGCGAGGATGTTGAAGAAGCCAGATGGCGGGCTGCGATCGCGCCCGCCATCGTGCTGTTGCGGTGCATCGGCGACGGGACGCTGTGCATCCCGCATCGCCCGAATGAACTCTCCGGTTAGCCGCCGGCCTTGGCCCGCGACTGTGGCTCCTTAGTGGCCGCGGAAGGGGCGCCATGGCGCTTGGCTGACGCGCGCTCGAAGCGCTCGGCGAGCCGTTGCAGTCGCTGTTCACGCTGCTGCTGCTCGGTACCGAGATGGACCCCGAGGTATTGCCACCACGCGCGGCTCACGATCTGCGCGATCTGAGAAGCGTCACGGGCCCCGATCCGCGCGCCGAACGCGGCCTGCACCTCACGGGCGATCTCGTCGTGCAACTCCGGAGTCGGCTGACGAATCTGGCGTAGCGCTTGCGCAATGGCCTGCGCCTCCTGCGCGTCGACTTCGACGTAGGCTGCATCAAGAACCTGCCCACCATCGCGACGCTCCCCGCGCACGCGCAGCACACTGTCGCCACTTGGCGCATCGAAATCGCGGTCGGCATCGATCATGAGACGGGTGCCGGTCTGCGGCACTTCGGTCGTGACTTCCATTGGAAGCCTCCTCTCAGGAGATTTCTGGACCGCCTCCGGTGCTAGCGCTCCCGTAGCAGCTGTCAAGGCCAAACTTCGCAAACTGCGTCTTAAACTCGCGGCGCCGGGCAGGAAACCGTCCCCAGGTAATAGCTCGTTGACAGATCCGGGCGGCACCTGGATTGCGCGCCTCCTCATGTGAGCGGATTCTCATCGGTTGTCTGCAGGCGGGTTTATGTGTGCGCCGTATCCATTGGTTGGAGTTCTGTCATTGTGGCGATCCCGGATCGAGATAGGAGAGCTGGCCGGCGGGCGCGGAGCGTCGAGCCGTCCGGAGGGCCGTTGCTTTCGCGTCGTGATCTGATTGCGCGGCGTCGGCGAGCGCAGCAGCGGCGGCGGGTGGTTCGCCGTCGCCGGATCGTGTTCGGGATGTT
>DASZLT010000023.1:0-2471 GCA_035552235.1 Solirubrobacteraceae bacterium | reverse complement strand
GACAGGCAACGAATCACTCGAAAGCATGGCTGACCAGCCGAAACGTTCGGTTTGATCACAGGCTCTAAGCTGACCGCAGCCTTTGGTGCGGCACTTTTGTGACCGGAGTCGATAACCACCCGGAGGACTCGCCGCGCACCCTCCACGTCACCCTGCTCCCCGAGCAGCACGCCCAAACTCAGCGCTGCGGCAGGCGCGAAGCCGCTGTGGCCCGAATCAATAGCAAACTGATAAGCCTCACGCGCTCCTTCCACATCACCCTTCTCCGTGAGCAGCAACCCTAAGAGCCTGTGATCAAACCGAACTAGCCTCCTGAGCTGGGAAAATAGTTCGGATCTGGGTGTGTGAGACGTCGTGGATGGTGGCAGTCTCGGGGTGTCGGCGGTCTCGAGAGGGCGGGAGGCTTTCATGGCGACGGCGGATGGCGTGTTGGATGCGAGCGAGGTCGAGGTCCGCGGCTGGGTCGAGTCGCTGCGTGGTGAACTGGTCCGGGTCGGTGAGCAGCTCGCGCAGGCCGAGAACGCCTTGTCGCGCATGGAGATCACGCGTGCGACGCTGGCAGAGGTGGTGGGCAGGGCGGGCGAGGGGCCGGTCGCGCAGGTGTTGGCCGCGTTGCGTGCGCGCGAGGGCTCGCCGCCGCTGACGCCGGTGGAGGCGGCCGGCGTGGCTGAGCTGCTGGCGAGTTCGATCGTGCCGGTGTGGCGCGCGGATCTGACCGCGGCGCACCTGCCTGCCGGTTACCGGCAACTGTGGGAGTTGGTGCGTGATGCGCGCACGCCGCCGCGGGTGCGGGAGTTGACGAGCGCGGCCGGGCTGGAGGACACCGCCGCGAAGCGCGAGGGGGTGCGTTCGAAGCTGAAGCGGCTGGTGGCCCGTGGTTGGATGCGCGAGGACGCCCCGGGCTGTTTCAGCGTCCTGACCTGCCCAGCCGGCGGGTCATGACCAGGATCATCGCCCACTGCGTCATCGCCTCGTGGTTGACGTGCAGGCGCTCGTAATCACGCACGCATCGGCGCCGCCGGGTGATCCACGCGAGCGTTCTCTCGACCACCCACCTGCGCGGTAGGACGACGAACCCTTCCATGTCGTCGGTGCGTTTGACGATCTCGAGGGTGAGCGCGAGCCCCCGGCGGGCCCAGCCGACCAGGGCTCCGGCGTAGGCGGAATCAGCCCACACCAACGCGATCCGCAGGCAGGCGGCGCGCAGCTTGTTCAGCAGCGGCATCGCCCCGTCGCGGTCCTGCACGCCCGCGGCGGTGACCACGACTGCGAGCAGCAGCCCGATGGTGTCCACCGCGATGTGCCTTTTCGAGCCGTTCACGCGTTTGCCGGCGTCGTAGCCGCGGTCGGCCTCGGCGACGGTCTCGGCCGCGCGCAGCGACTGGGAGTCGATGACTCCGGCGCTCGGTTCCGGCTCGCGTCCGGCCGCCACGCGGCACCCGCGGCGCAGCCGGTCGTGGAAGACGCCGGTCAGTCCCTGCGCTCGCCAGCGCCGGAAGAACCGGTAGACCGCGTCCCAGGCGGGAAAGTCGATCGGCATCGCCCGCCACTTGATCCCGTTGTCGGTCAGGTAGAGCACCGCGTCGATCATCTCCCGGTGACAGTAGCCCTCCGGACGCCCGCCCGTACCCCCTATCCAGGCCGGCAGCGGGATCAGCGGCCTGATCGCCTCCCACTCGGCGTCGTTCAGATCCGTCGGATACGCACGCGAGCGCGCGCGACGATCCGCCGCATTCCCGTACAGGTGCGCCAGACAGTTGCACGACACGCCGCCGCGAATACCGGCACCAACGCGCGCAAGGTACGACGATGGCAACAGGGCCTCCTGGCTGCTCTTGGATCTCAACACCCATGAGCTACACGGGAGGCCCTACCTCTATGCGCCGACAGGCAACGAATCACTCGAAAGCATGGCTGACCAGCCGAAACGTTCGGTTTGATCACAGGCTCTTACCCCAGCCATCTACCCTTGATCGACGATGCGTCCCGCCGCGCCGACCGGGCCGCCGACCGCGACGGCGGCGCGGGACTCACCGCGTATAACAGCTATCTTGCTCGCCTCGCGGTGCTCAGCGACGGCCCTGGAGCCCCGCCTGACCATCGCGTCCGATGGCATGAGGAGTTAACTAGGGGACTCAAATGGGGGCCGGGCCCGCCGAGCCTACGAGAGACACCGGCAGCCTGGCAGGATTCGCTCAGAGCATCCATGCCCGGTACAAATGACGAATGCCGACCCCACGCGAGCGCGCTGACGATCCAGAGCGATTGGTCGCGGCGTTGCTCGCGGCCTCGCGCCTACTGGTCGCCATCGCCGCCAAATCGCTGGCCGCGGTCGAGGAGGCCTTGACCCTGCCGCAGTACCGGCTGCTGGTCGTGCTCGACTCCCGCGGCCCGTCCAACCTCGTCGGGCTCGCGGAAGCTCTGGAGGTCAACCCGTCCACCGCACTCCGCATGGTCGAGCGCCTCACCAC
>DASZLT010000022.1:0-17626 GCA_035552235.1 Solirubrobacteraceae bacterium | reverse complement strand
CAACGGCGTACACGCCGAAGATCACCGTGACCGTGAGGTCAGAGAAGCCCCACCTGGCCTGGTAGGTCGCGTACAGCGGGGTCGGGACGCTCGAGGAAGCGAGCAGCGTCAGGGCCGCAGACGCAAGCAGCGCGAAGGCTGTGCGGTGGCCCATTCGCGGCATCGCGAGGCCGGTGCGCGGGCGGGTGACGAGTTCGGTGGGGTAGTTCATTGGCGACTCTCCTGAACAGAACGGTCTGTCTGGCGTTCCGGGAGCGTAGCACCGGACAGACCGGTCTGTCTAGACCTCAAGGACTGCGCTCTCCGGGCACGTAGGGCACGCAGGGCACGCAGGGCATGCAGGGCACGCAGGGCACGCAGGGCACGCAGGGCACACGGGGCACGTAGGGCGCGCGGAGCCCGCCAGGCGCGGTGATTCAGGCGCTGGCCAGCGCAAGCGCGCGGGTGAAGACCGCGTCGAGCATCGGCTCGGTCAGCCGGCCGGTGAAGGTGTTCTGCTGGGAGACGTGGTAGCTGCCGAGCAGGGTCAGGTCGCCCACCGGGGCCTCGGCACCGTGCCCGAACCTGGGCCGCGGCCGGGGAGCATCGAGCAGCCGGCAGGCGGCGTCCCAGGCGAACGAGCCCAGGCAGACGACAACGCGCACGTTGCGCAGCAGCGCCAACTCTGACTCGAGCCACACCGCGCAGTTGTCCCGCTCGTCGGGCAGCGGCTTGTTGCCAGGCGGTGCGCAACGCACGGCCGCGGTCACCCAGCAGTCGGTCAAGCGCAGGCCGTCGTCGCGGGCGACCGACGCCGGCTGATTGGCGATCCCAGCGCGCCACAGCGCGGCGAACAGCCAGTCGCCGGAGCGGTCGCCGGTGAAAATCCGGCCCGTGCGGTTGCCGCCGTGGGCGGCGGGCGCCAACCCCAGGATCAGGATCCGTGCCTGCGGATCGCCGAAGCCGGGAACGGGCCGGCCCCAGTACTCCTGGTCGCGGAACGCGGCCCGCTTCACGGTGGCGACCTCCTCGCGCCAGGTGACCAGTCGCGGGCAGCGCCGACAGCGCGTCACCTCACACTCCAGCCGCTCGAGCGCGTCACTCACGGCGGCGGACTTCAGCGGCCGAGGATCTGGTACTTGGCCTCGGTCTCCCGCTTCTGTGGCCGCCACCACTCGGCGTTGTCGCCGTACCAGGCGATCGTTGCCGCGAGCCCCTGCTCGAAGTCCTGGAACGTCGGCCGCCAGCCGAGCTCGTCGCGCAGCTTCGACGCATCGATCGCATAGCGGAGATCGTGACCGGGGCGATCATTGACGTGGTCGTAGTCGCCGGGGTCACGTCCCATCAGGGCGAGGATCAGCTCGACCACGCGCCGGTTCGAGAGCTCGCCGTCGGCGCCGATCAGATAGGTCTCGCCGAGCTGACCCTGTTCGAGGATCGCGAGCACCCCCGAGGAATGGTCCTCCGTGTGGATCCAGTCGCGCACGTTCGCACCGGCGCCGTAGAGCTTCGGGCGGCGGCCCTCGAGGATCTCCGTGATCTGGCGCGGGATGAACTTCTCGACGTGCTGGTAGGGGCCGTAGTTATTGGAGCAGTTGCTGATCGTCGCCCGCACGCCGAAGCTGCGGACCCAGGCGCGCACGAGCAGGTCCGAGCCGGCCTTGGTGCTCGAATACGGGCTCGAGGGGTTGTACGGGGTGTCGGGCGTGAACTTGGCGGGATCGTCGAGCTCGAGGTCGCCGTAGACCTCGTCGGTGGAGATGTGGTGCAGCCGCTTGCCGTGGCGGCGCACGGCCTCGAGCACCTGATAGGTGCCGACGACGTTCGTCTGCACGAACGGCCACGGCGACTGCAGCGAGTTGTCGTTATGGGATTCGGCGGCGAAGTGCACGACCGCGTCACAGCGAGCCACGGCGACGTCGATCCGCCGCTCGTCGCAGATGTCGGCCCGGACCACCGACACCCGCTCGAGGCCCTCGATGTTGTGGCGGTCGCCCGCATAGGTCAGCAGGTCATAGACCACGATCTCCCAGTCGGGGCGCTGGCGGTGCACGTGGCGCACGAAGTTCGAGCCGATGAAACCGGCGCCACCTGTGACAAGCAGCTTCATGCCACCACCCTCTCACTCAGATAGTCGCTCAGCCCCTGCTGCCAGCCGGGAAGCGTCGGCGCCTCGGGGCGCTCGGAGCGCAGCACGCTGAAGGCCGGGCGCCTGGCCGGGCGCGGGAATTCATCGGTGCTGCAGGGGAGCACCTCGACGGCTGTGCCGGTGACGCGCATGATCTCCACAGCAAACTCATACCAGGAGCACTGGCCCGAGGCCGCAAGATGCAGGACGCCCGGCAGCCTGGTGCGGGTCGCGAGATCCACGAGCGCCGGGGCGAGGTGGCCGGTGAAGGTCGGGCAGCCGACCTGGTCCTCGACGACGGTCAGCGTGTCGCGCTCGGCGGCGAGCTTCAGCATCGTCGCCGGGAAGCACGAGCCGGCGGTGCCGAACAGCCAGGACGAGCGCACGATCGTGTGCGCGGCGGGCGCGGCGAGCGCGACGGCCCGCTCACCGAGCAGCTTGGTCGAGCCGTAGATCGAGCGTGGACCGGTGGGATCGGACTCGACATACGGCGAGGTCTTGGTGCCGTCAAAGAGGTAGTCGGTGGAGACGTGAACGACCCAGGCACCGGCCGACGCCGCGGCCTCGGCCAGGATGCCGGCCCCCGTCGCGTTGACCGCCGCGGCCGCGTCGGGATCGGCCTCGGCACCGTCGACGTCGGTGAAGGCGGCGCAGTTCAGCACGGCATCCGGCTGTGCCTCGGCGAGCGCCCCGGCGACCGCCTCACGGTCGCTGATGTCGAGCTCAGCCCGCGAGAGCGGAACGGCATCATGGCCGGCGGCCCGCGCGGCCAGCTGCACGTCGGTGCCAAGCATTCCGGCTGCGCCTGTGACCAGAAGCTTCATCGCCCGCGAAGGGTACTGGCGGGCGGGCGACAGTGGGAGGCCCGGGGGAAGGCGGGCAGCTGGAGCCTTCCCCCGCGAGCGGCCGAACCCTTCCTATCCAGGTGGACAAGCGAGCCACTCGGGTATTAGCCCTAAGAAACTGGCGATGGCCCATTTCTCGGGCATATGCTGGCGCTGTGGCGACCGACGCACTGATCAACGGCTATCTGATCCCGGAGGGCTCCTGCGACGAGCTGCTGGAGTCCGACGGCAGCCCGAAGCCGCACGTCGAGTCGCTCGTCGCGACGCTGCGGCGGCTGGGGCCCGAGGCGCTGACCGACGCCGGGCGGCGGCGCGACGCGATCTTCATGCAGCAGGGGATCACCTTCGAGGTCTCTGGGACCGGTGGCGAGCGCCGCGACCGGCCGTTCCCGCTCGACCTCGTACCGCGCGTGCTCACGGCATCGGAATGGACGGTGATCAAGCGCGGCCTGGCGCAGCGGATCCGCGCGCTGAACGCATTCGTCGACGACGTCTACCACGGGCGTGAGATCGTGCGCGCCGGCATCGTGCCGTGGTCGCTGATCGTCAGCCGGCCGAGCTTCGCGCGCCCGGTTCACGGCGTCCGCGCGCCCGGCGGCGTCTACACCCACGTCTCCGGCTGTGACCTGGTGCGTGGCGGCGACGGCAGCTGGCGCGTGCTCGAGGACAACGTCCGCACGCCCTCCGGCATCTCCTACGTGCTCGAGAACAGACTCGCGATGACCCGGCTCGTGCCCGAGCTGTTCGCCGGCCAGCGGGTGCGTCCGGTCGAGCACTATCCGTCGCTGCTGCTGGAGGCGCTGCAGGCCGTTGCGCCCTCTCCGGAGAACGACCCGACGGTGGTCGTGTGGACCCCGGGCCCGCTCAACGCCGCCTACTTCGAGCACGCCTTCCTGGCTCGCGCGATGGGCATCGAGCTGGTGGAGGCCTCCGATCTGGTGGTCCGCGACTCGATCTGTTACATGCGCACGACCGCCGGGCTGCGACGGGTGCACACGATCTACCGGCGGCTCGACGACGACTTCATCGACCCGCTCGAGTTCCGTGCCGATTCGGCCCTGGGAGTTCCCGGGCTGGTCCGCGCCTACAGGGCCGGCACGGTGGCGATCGCGAACGCGATCGGCACGGGCGTGGCGGACGACAAGGCGATCTACCACTACGTCCCGGAGATGGTGCGGTTCTACCTAACCGAGGAGCCGATCCTCGAGAACGTCCCCACCTACCTGCTGAGCGAGGAGAAGGTACGTCGCTGGATTCTCGGGCGCCTGCACGAGGTGGTCGTGAAGCCCACCTCCGAGTCCGGAGGCAAGGGCGTCTTCATCGGGCCGCAGGCGACCAGCGAGGAGCTCGCCGACGAGGCCGCCCTGATCGACGCCCATCCGGAGCAGTTCATCGCCCAAGAGCTCGTGCACCTCTCCACCGCCCCGACCGAGACCGAAGACGGACGGCTCGCTCCACGTCACGTCGACCTGCGGCCCTTCGCCGTGTTCGGCGAGGAGATCCGGATCGTGCCGGGAGGGCTCACGCGAGTCGCGCTGCGTGAGGGGTCGATGATCGTCAACTCGTCGCAGGGCGGCGGCTCGAAGGACACCTGGGTGCTGGATGACGGCGACGTCGGCGAGGGCCTGCCGGCTCGTCTCGCTGCGCGTGAGCCGCCGCGGCTGCCGGATGTCCGCTACGGCGGCTGGCACGGCCAGGCCCAGCAGCAGCAGCAGGCGCTCGCCTAGATGCTCGCCCGGATCGCCCAGGAGCTGTTCTGGCTCGGGCGGGACCTGACGCGCGCCGAGCACACCGCGCGCATGTGCGATGGCGCCTTCCATGCGGACGTCGCGGGTGGTGCGGCGGCGGGGAGCGCCGCCCAATCGGGCATCGCGCTGAGCTGGAACGGGGTGCTGGCCGTGATCGGGGCCAAACCGCCGGCCCCGGGCGAGGAGGCCGCCGAGCGCGCCGCCGCCGAAGCCGCCGGCTTCGCCCCTCCGGGTGTGCTCGGCCGCCATGAGATCGCGCCGCTGCTGACGCTCGACACCGACAGCCCCGCGTCGGTCGTCTCGTGCGTCTACCGCGCGCGGGAGCGGGCTCGGACGCTGCGCGACGTGATCTCGGCGGAGATGTGGGAGGCGCTCAACTCCTTCTACCTGTCGCTCGGGCGCTATGACCTCGAGGCGGCGCTGGCGACCGGCCCGTACTCGGTCTATCAGGAGGTCAAGGAGCGCTGCGCGCTGTTCTGGGGGCTGCTCGACAAGACCATGCTGC
The DNA here is from genome assembly GCA_035552235.1 of Solirubrobacteraceae bacterium. Taxonomy (GTDB): domain Bacteria; phylum Actinomycetota; class Thermoleophilia; order Solirubrobacterales; family Solirubrobacteraceae; genus Palsa-465. The sequence goes on along the minus strand of DASZLT010000022.1, from coordinate 12,421 downwards.
GCGACGAGGCACGCTCGTTCCTGGATGCGGGAGGCCAACTCGAGGAGGCCGACATGGTGCTGCGCATGTTGCGCGTGGCAAGCCCTCCCGCCCACGAGCACCAGGATTCGAGCCAGGCGCCCCAGGACCATGAGGGGGAGGCGCTCGCGCTGCTTCAGGCGGTCGGTGGGTTCCAGGCGTTCCGCCGGCACCTGCGCCAGGTGCCGACGCTCACGAGCGTCGGGCGCTTCCTGCTCTATGAGAGCCAGTACCCGGGGTCGGTGCTGGCCTCGCTCGAGGAGCTGCGCGAGGCACTCGAGACGGCCGACCCGATGCCACGCTCAGCGCCGCCAGTGCTGCGGCTCGGGCGCCTGATCGCGGACCTGGAGCTGCACCAGCGGACGGCGGACGAATCGGAGCCGCTGGTTGAGCAGTTGGCGAGGGTGCAGGACGAGCTCGAGGTGATCGACCACGAGATCGATGAGCGCTACTTTGCTGTGGCGGCATTGGCTGCCGTCCACACCGGCGTGTGGACTGGAAAATGAGTACCTCCGCCCGCACGACCGAAAAGATGCACTTCGCGATCCGCTACGTGACCCGCTACCGCTACGACGCGGACGTGGTCGACAACATCAACGCGCTTCGCATCCGCCCCGCCTCGGGCAGCCGCCAGCAGGTCGATGATTTCACCGTTCGGCTGACCCCGGAGGTGCGCCAGCATCGGCACGAGGATTATTTCGGCACCGACGTGATCGAGTTCGAGATCACGCGCCCGCACCGCGAGCTGGTGATCGATGCGCAGGCGCACGTGACGACCGAACCTCAGCCCGAGCCGCCCATCGCCGACTGGTCTGAGCTTGCCGCTCCCAGCTACCGCGAGGCCGGCGCCGAGTTCCTGATGCAGACCGATGAGGCCGCGGGGCATCCGCTGCTGCTCGAGCTGGAGGCCGAGCTCGCGGCTGCCGCCAACCCGCTCGACGCAGTGCTGCGCATGTCCGAGGTGATCCCCGATCGCCTCGAGTACCGCAAGGGAGCCACCTATGTCGACTCGACACTCGCGCACGTGCTCGACGTCCGCGCCGGCGTCTGCCAGGACTTCGTGCACCTGGGTCTGAACCTGTTGCGCAGCCGGGGCATCGCCGCGCGCTACGTGTCCGGCTACCTGTACACGAGCGGTGACGGCGCCGGCGGCGGCCTGGGCGAGGGGGTCGCTTCGGTCGAGGTGGAAACCCACGCGTGGATCGATGCGCTGCTGCCGCACGCCGGCGCGGAGCCGCGCTGGGTGAGCATCGACCCCACGAACAGGGGCATGACCGGCGAATGCCACGTGAAGATCGGGCACGGCAGGCACTACGCGGACGTACCGCCGATCAAGGGCGTCTACCGTGGTGGCGCCAACTCCGCGCTCGAGGCGAGCGTGACGATCACGCGCACCGAGCCGATCCGCTAGAGCGGGAACGACGTGCCGGTCAGCTGCTCGCTCACCTCCCACAGACGCGTGGCCACCGCGCCGTCCTGGGCGCGCTTGCTGCGCTTGACCAGCCGCGGGGCTCCGCGCATCCCCTGCATCCCACCAGGGCCGGCGAAGCTGTCGCCCGGGATCTCCGCAAAGGCGGCGTAGAGCGTCGGTAGGGCGCCGGCGCTCTCACTCTGTGCGAACAGCGGGTTGCCGAACCTGCCCATCACGACATCCCAGAAGCCGCTGTCCGAGTGCGATTGGAGGTTGGTGGCGGCATAGCCTGGATGGGCGGCCGTCGACAGCACGTGTGAGCCGGCCGCGGCCAGACGTCGCTGCAACTCCTTGCTGAACAGGAGATTGGCGAGCTTCGACTGCCCGTACGCCGGCCAGCGGCGGTAGCTGCGGCGCTCCCAGTTGAGGTCGTCGAAATCGATCCTGCCGATTCGGTGCGCGCTCGACGAGACGGTGACAACCCGACCCGTCACGCGCGGAAGCAGCAGGTTCGTCAGTGCAAAGTGGCCCAGATGGTTGGTGCCGAGCTGCAGCTCAAAGCCATCGGCGGTGCGGCTGAGCGGCGGAATCATGATCCCCGCGTTGTTGATCAGCAAGTGGATGTCACCGTCCCATCCCGCTGCGAACTCGCGAACGGAGGCGAGGCTCGCGAGGTCGAGCTCGCGCACCTCGGTCTTGCCGGTGATGTCCGCCGCGGCCGCATGACCCTTCTGCAGGTTGCGCACTGCCAGTGTCACCTGCGCGCCTGCCGCCGCCAGGACCTGGGCCGCGGCCCTGCCGATGCCGCTGTTGGCGCCGGTGACGATCACGCGCATGTCGGGGATGTCGGGAATATCTGCTGTGGAAAAACTCGTCATGGGGACATCCTCTCGTAAGAATGCTGACATGACCACATTCCCCGATTCACACCGAGAGTTCCTCGACTTTCCGGTCGCGTCGCTGACGACGATCGGCGACGATGGCTTCCCGCAATCGACCCTGCTCTGGTTCCTCTACGACGAGGGCGAGCTGAAGATCTCCCTCAACAAGTCGAGGCTCAAGACCAAGAACCTGCGCAAGCGCCCGCAGGTGAGTCTGCTGATCATCGATTGGAACGATCCGATGAAGTACCTCGAGGTACGCGGCAACGCAAGGCTTGAAGACGACACCGACGGAAGCTTTGCGCAGAAGGTCGGCGCGAAATACGGGGCCGACCTGGCCGCGTATGACGCACCCGGCGACGAGCGGGTCGTGGCGACGATCGAGCCGCACAACATCCGCGCCGTCGACATGCACGGGTGATCGTGTGTCGATGCTCCGGTTCTAGATAAGGTGCGCCGCCGCATGAACATCCGGCTCTCGATGCTGCGGCGCTTCGCTGCCGATCCATTGCTGCAGGCCGCGGGAACGATGACCGAGGACCAGCGCGACCACCCCGTCGTGGAGCTGATCCGGCGTCGTCGCGATCACGGCTCGCTGCCGGGGAACCGCGACGACGGCCGGCGCGTCGCGCTCGTGATCGAGGGCGGCGGCATGCGCGGCGTCGTCTCGGCCGGGATGTCGGCGGCGATCGAGCAGCTCGGCTTCACCAACTCCTTCGACGAGGTGCATGGCGCGTCCGCGGGGGCGTTCAACGCCGCCTTCCTGATCGCCGGCCAATCCTCCTACCTCACCGGGCTCTACCAGCACGGGTTCGGCAACCCGAACTTCGTGAGCGTGCGGCGGGTGCTGCGGGGTCAGTCGCTGTTCAACATGGACTACGTGATCAACGAGGTCTGGCGTACGCAGCGGCCACTGCGCACCGAGCGCATCCTCGAGAGCGCGATCCAGCTGCACTGCACCGCCACCGACGTGGAGACGGCACAGATCGTCGATCTCACCGAGCTGCGCGACGACACCGAGATCCGCACGGCGATGCTGGCGTCGGCTCGCCTGCCGTGGCTATCCGGGTCGCCGGTGCCGTTCCGCGGGCGCATGCTGTTCGACGCGACGCTGGCCGAGTCGGTGCCCGTGCTCGTCCCGCGTGAGACGTGCACCGACATGCTCGTGCTGCAGACACGTCCACACGGGATCACGCACACGCCGATGTCGGGCGGCGTCGCCAACCTGACCGACCGCTACCTGGCCAAGTTCAACCCGGCGCTCGTCGAGCTGCGTCGCACTCGCTCCGCCCGCTACGACGCGCTGATCGGCGAGCTCGCGCGGCAGTCGCGCGACCCGGCCGCGAGCCCCAGGCTGGGCGTGATCCGCCCTCCCGCGGGCTCAGCGATGATCGGCCAGATGGAAAACCGCGCGACCGCGATGGCGGCGGCCGCCGGCAACGGCTTCCGTGCCGCCTGGATGGCGCTCGAGGGGAGCGACCCCGAGGTGGTCAGCGTGCCGCGCGCCTTTCACTAGAGCACCGCTTGAGGCCGGCGGGCCGGCAGCGTCAATGTCAGCGCAAACGGCAGCCCGTCTCTGTAACGGGCGTCACTCACGGGGGTAAACCAAGCACGTGCCGTCGTTTCGCCGCCAGACGACAACTGAATCCCTGCTGAAGGAACGCGTTCGCGACGCCGCCGTCGAGGCGGCGCGTGAGAGCCAGCAGAGGATCGTCGACGCGGCGCGTGAAGTCGCCGAGCAGGCACCCGAGCGCGCACAGCAGCTGCGCGAGGCCGTGGCGCAGCTCGACGTGCGCTGGGCCCGCTCGGTGCCGGCGCAATGGGTCCGCGAGCGCTTCATGCAGTTCGTGATGAACCCGATCCTCGATCACTATGCGGCGCGTCGCGCAACCGGCTTCGAGAAGCTGCAGCAGCTCAAGGGGCCGGTGATCCTGGTGGCCAACCACGCCAGCCACATGGACACGCCGATCATCCTCTCGGCACTGCCGCGCAGGCTGCGCAAGCGCACCGCCGTGGCGGCTGCCGCCGACTACTTCTACCGCTACCGGATCACCGCCTGGCTGGCCTCACTGCTGTTCAACACCGTGCCGGTCGACCGCAAGGGCGGGAGCGGCGGAACCAGGGGCACGAGCCACCTCGACAAGCTGCTCGACGACGGCTGGAACCTGCTGCTCTATCCGGAGGGCAGCCGCAAGCACTCGGGCGAGCCCGGGCGCGTAAAGCGCGGCGCTGCCGTGCTGGCCTCCCACCACAACCTCTCGATCGTGCCGATCCGGGTGACCGGGACGGCTGAGGCGATGCCACCCGGCGCCTTCTGGCCAAAGCGCCTGCGCGGCCGGCTGTTCACGCGACGCCATCGCGTCGACGTCACCTTTGGCGAGCCGATCCCGCCGCTGGCGGACACCGCGGCACTGATCGAGCGCGTCCAGGACTTTTTCGAGTCAGGCGAGTCCGGCACTCCGTCGGTCTCCCCCTACCGTCGCCGGATCACCGGCCGCGGCAGCGACGAGGACTCGGAGTAGCGCACGTCGCCGGCGATGCTCGCGCTGGCGGCTCGCCGCTGATTCACAATCACACGCCCCGGGTAGTAGGAGCCGGGCGTGACCGGCGGGGGAAATACCGGCGGTCGTTCCGGAGTCCTCCAGCGGTCGTTCCGGAGCCCTCGGCGAGCCACGCCAATCGATCCACCGTTCAAAGGAGGTCGCGTTGGCAACGGTAAGCGAAGCGGGCGGGCGGCCCATCCCCGCGTGGCGGAAGGGCGTCATCGGGGAACTCTGGGCCGAGTTCTTCGGCTGCTTCATCCTGATCTCGTTTGGCGACGGCGTCGTCGGGATGCTCTGGGCACTCGCCGGGTCGGGCCGCAGCAGCGCCGGGCCGCTGCAGTCATCCGGTGACTGGCTACTGATCACATGGGGCTGGGCGCTGGCCGTGACGTTCGCCGTCTATGTATGCGGCGGCATCAGCGGCGCCCACATCAACCCCGCCGTCACGTTCGGTGCGGCGATCCGCAAGCAGCTCCCCTGGAACAAGGTCCCGCAGTATTGGGCGGCGCAGGTGCTCGGCGCCTTCGTCGGCGCCGGGCTCGTGTTCCTGGTCTACAACAACGCGATCAACAACTACGACCAGGTCCACCACATCGTCAAGGGAACCGCCGGATCGGTGGCGACCTACAGCACGTTCGCGACCTTCCCAGCTCCGTACTTCCACAACGTGCTCGGACCGCTCGTCGACCAGATCGTCGGCACCTTCTTCCTGGTGCTATTCGTCTGGGCCGTGAGCGACGAGTTCAACCTGCCAGTGGGCAACAACATGGCGCCGTTCATGGTCGGCATGGTCGTGATGGCCGTCGGGATCTCGTTCGGGGCAAACGCCGGTTATGCGATCAACCCGGCCCGTGACTTCGGGCCGCGCATGTTCGCCCTGATCGCCGGCTGGGGGAAGGTCGCCTTCCCGGGGAATTACGGCAACGTCAACGACTACTTCTGGATACCGATCGTCGGGCCGCTGATCGGCGGTGCGCTCGCCTCGGTCGTCTACGACTTCAGTATCCGGGACTTCCTCAGGGCGCGCTTCGAGCCCAAGCCTGGCGTCAAGGGCGAGGGCGAGACCGTCTGGGAGGACCGGCCGCCCGCGGAATGACAGCAGCGGCAGTGATCACCGAACGCGGCGGGAGGCGCGCTCACCGAGCCCGCCTCCCGCCGCTCGTCAGGAAAACGCCTCAAGACCGAGCCAACGAGGAACCTCAGATGAAGAAACTGATCAATGCGCCGGATCAGGTCGTGGCCGACGCACTGCGTGGTGTACAGGCCGCGCACGGTGACCGCCTGCGCGTCAGCCTCGCTCCATACATGGTCGTGCGCGCCGACGCGCCCACCAAGGGCAAGGTCGGCCTGATCTCCGGTGGCGGCTCCGGTCACGAGCCGCTGCACGGCGGCTACGTCGGGCGCGGCATGCTCGACGCCGCCTGCCCGGGCGAGGTCTTCACCTCCCCCACGCCCGACCAGATGCTGGCCGCTACCAAGGCCGTCGACGGTGGCGCAGGGGTGGTGCATATCGTCAAGAACTACACCGGCGACGTGCTCAACTTCGAGATGGCCTCCGAGCTGGCCCAGGGCGAGGGCATCGAGGTCGAGACGGTCCTCACCAACGACGACGTCGCCGTTGAGGACTCGCTCTACACGGCCGGGCGCCGCGGTGTCGGCGTCACCGTGCTGGTCGAGAAGATCGCGGGCGCCGCGGCCGAGGGGGGACGAACCCTTGCGGAGGTGACCGAGGTCGGGCGACGCGTGAACGCACAGGGCCGATCGATGGGCATGGCACTGAGGCCATGCATCACTCCCGCGTCGGGCGAACCCAGCTTCGAGCTGGGCGAGGACGAGGTTGAGATCGGAATCGGCATCCATGGTGAGCCGGGCCGCTTCAAGGAGAGGCTCGGACCTGCCTCGCAGATCGCCGAGCGGCTGCTGACGCCGATCATCGAGGACCTGCCGTTCGTAAGCGGCGATCGCGTGCTGGCGTTCGTCAACGGCATGGGCGGCACTCCGCTGCTGGAGCTCTACATCGCCTACGCCGAGGTGGCGAAGCTGGCGCAGGAGCACGGTCTCAAGATCGAGCGCAACCTGATCGGCAACTACATCACCTCGCTGGAGATGCAGGGCTGCTCGATCACGCTGCTGAAGCTCGACGACGAAATGCTGCAGTTCTGGGACGCCCCGGTCGACACGCCCGCGCTGCGCTGGGGAGCGTGAGCGTGGCGATCGACCAGGCAAGCGTGCAGCGCTGGATCGAACTGTTCGCACAGGCGATGGCCGACCACCGCCAGGAGCTGGTCAGGCTGGACACCGCGATCGGCGACGGCGACCACGGCACGAACATGGACCGTGGCATGCAGAACGCTGTCGAGAAGCTGCGGGCCGAACCGCAGCCCGACCCCGGCGCGGTGCTGAAGACCGTCGCGATGACGCTGATCTCGACCGTCGGGGGCGCCGCCGGGCCGCTCTACGGAACCCTGTTCCTGCAGCTCGGCGGCGGGCTCACGGATCACCCAGAGGGCGACATCAAGGCCTATGCCGCAGCCTGGCGGCGGGCGCTCGACGGCGTCAAGGCACGCGGCAAGGCCGAGCAGGGCGACAAGACGATGATCGACGCGCTCACTCCTGCCGTCGAGGCGCTCGAGCGCGCGAGCGAGCTCGACGCGGGATTGCGGGCTGCCGCGGACGCGGCACGCAAGGGGATGTTCGCGACCGTACCGCTGGTGGCCCGCAGGGGACGCGCCAGCTACCTCGCCGAGCGCAGCGCCGGTCACCAGGACCCCGGCGCCACCTCGACCAACTACCTGTTCGAGACCGCCGCCGAGGCGCTCGCAGACTGACATCGCTCGAAGCGAAACGAAAGGACACTGAAATGCCCAAGTACGCGATCGCAATCGATTCAGGCACAACCAGCTCGCGGGCGATGATCTTCGACCACTCGGGGCGCGTGGTCTCGGTCTCACAGAAGGAGCACGAGCAGATCTATCCCAAGCCCGGCTGGGTCGAGCACGACCCCAAGGAGATCTGGGCGCGAACCGAAGAGGTGGTCGAGGAGGCGATCTCCAAGGCCAATGCCTCCAAGGACGACATCGCCGCGCTCGGCATCACCAACCAGCGCGAGACCGCCGTCGTCTGGGATCGCAACACCGGCGAACCGGTCTACAACGCGATCGTCTGGCAGGACACACGCACCGACAAGATCGTCGAGGAACTCAGCCGTTCCGGCGGCCAGGACCGCTTTCGCGACAAGGCGGGCCTGCCGCTGGCGACCTACTTCTCCGGCCCGAAGGTGCGCTGGATCCTCGAGCACGTCGACGGCGCCAGGGACAAGGCCGATGCCGGTGATCTCGTCTTCGGCAACATCGACTCCTGGCTGATCTGGAACCTCACCGGCGGCACCGACGGCGGCCTGCACATCACCGATGTGACCAACGCCAGCCGCACACTGATGATGGACCTGCGCTCGCTCTCCTGGGACGAGGCGACGGCCGGCACGATCGGCGTACCAACCTCGATGCTGCCCGAGATCCACTCCTCGAGCGAGGTCTACGGTGAGGTCAAGAGCGGCCCGCTGACCGGCATCCAGATCGCCGGCGACCTCGGCGACCAGCAGGCCGCGACCTTCGGCCAGACCTGTTTCGCCGTCGGCGAGGCCAAGAACACCTACGGCACCGGCAACTTCATGCTGATCAACACGGGCGAGGAACTCGTGCACTCCAAGTCGGGCCTGCTGACGACCCCGTGCTACCGGATCGGCGACCAGAAGCCGGTCTACGCGCTCGAGGGCTCGATCGCGATCACCGGCGCGCTCGTACAGTGGCTGCGCGACAACCTCAAGATGATCAAGGCCGCACCCGAGGTCGAGGAGCTGGCGGCGACCGTCGATGACAACGGCGGCCTCTACATCGTGCCCGCCTTCTCGGGCCTCTATGCGCCCTACTGGAAGTCCGACGCTCGCGGCGTGTTCGCCGGCCTCACGCGTTACGTCAACGCCGGCCACATCGCCCGCGCCACGCTCGAGGCCACCGCCTACCAGTCGGCCGAGATCGTCGAGGCGATGCGCACCGACTCGGGCGTCACACTCGATTCGCTCAAGGTCGACGGCGGCATGGTCGCCAACGACACGCTCATGCAGTTCCAGGCCGACATCCTCGGCGTCCCCGTGATCCGCCCCGAGGTCGCCGAGACCACGGCGCTCGGCGCCGCCTATGCGGCAGGCCTCGCGACCGGCTTCTGGGACAACCAGGAGGACCTGCGCGAGAACTGGGCCGAGGACAAGCGCTGGGAGCCGCAGATGGACGACGAGGCGCGCAAGCACAACTTGCACATGTGGAAGAAGGCGGTCACGCGCACCTTCGACTGGGTCGAATAATGGTTTCATCCTTGTGCCTGGGGGACGGCTCGCTTGCTCGCCCCCACCTGGCGCCGGCGGTAGCCTGCGCCAATGATTAGTCTCACCACCGAGGTGCTGGTCATCGGTGGTGGCGCCACCGGCGCCGGAGTCGCCTGGGACGCGTCGCTGCGCGGGCTCGACGTGATCCTCGTCGACCGCTTCGACCTGGCCGAGGGCACCAGCGGGCGCTTCCACGGACTGCTTCATTCAGGCGGCCGCTACGTGGTCAAGGACGCGCCCGCCGCGCGCGAGTGCATCGGTGAGAACCGGATCCTGCGCCGTGTCGCTGCCGACTGCGTCGAGGACACGGGCGGGATGTTCGTAACCACGCCGTGGGATGACCCGGACTACGCCGATCGCTTCGCCGCGGCCTGTGCCGAGAGCGACGTCGACTGCGAGGAGATCAGCGTCACACGGGCGCTGCGCGACGAGCCGCGGCTGAACCCGAAGATCAGCCGAGCGTTCCGCGTCCCCGACGCGAACATGGACATCTGGAAGACGGTCTGGGCGATGGCGCACGGTGCCGAGCAGCGCGGCGCGCGCATCCTGCCCTACCACCAGGTGACTCAGGTCCGGCGCGATGGCGACCAGGTGACCGGCGCGCGCGTGCACGATGTCCGTGCCGGCGAGGAGCTCGAGATCGAGGCGCGCGTGACCGTCAACGCCACCGGCGCGTGGGCCGGCCAGATCGCCTCGATGGCCGGGATCGACGGCGTCCGCGTGTTCCCCGGCCGGGGGATCATGATCGCGATGAACCATCGGCTGGTGAACACGGTCATCAACCGCTGTCAGCTTCCGACCGACGGCGACATCATCGTGCCGATCCGAACCGTGTCGGTGATCGGCACGACCGACCAGCACACCGACGACCCCGACGACCACACCGTCGCGCAGCAGGAGGTCGACCAGATGCTCGACGATGGCGAGAAGCTGGTGCCGGGCTTCCGGCAGGCGCGGGCGCTGCGCGTCTGGACCGGCGTGCGGCCGCTGTTCGAGGACGCCAAGGCCTCCGATACGGACACGCGCGACGTCACCCGCGCGCACGCGCTGCTCGATCACCGCGAGCGCGACGGCGTCGGCGGCTTCGTGACGATCACCGGCGGCAAGGTCACCACCTTCCGGCTGATGGCGCAGGAGACCGTCGATGCCGTCTGCGACATGCTCGGCAATCCGACCCCCTGCACGACCTCCACACAGCCGATGCCCGGCTCCGAGCAGGGCGTCAACTACCGGCTCGGTGAGCGGCTCGCACGCAAGGAAGAGCGACTGCGCGACGAGCAGATCATCTGCGAGTGCGAGCTCGTGCCGCGCGACAAGCTCGAGCACGCGCTCAAGCAGACCGGCTCGACCAACCTCGACGACATCCGCCGCCGCCTGCGGCTGGGCATGGGACCGTGTCAGGGCGGCTTCTGCATCTACCGCGCCATCGGGATCATGCACGAAGCCGGCGGGCTCAGCGCCGAGCAGGCCGGCGCCTCGTTGCACGCCTTCCTCGAGGAGCGCTGGAGGGGGATCTGGCCGATCCTCTACGGCGACCAGCTGCGCCAGACCCGCCTCGACGAGTGGATCTTCCACGGCGTCCTCGATGTCGATCACCTTCCGGCCGGCCCGCTGGCCGGCCGGAGCGAGGCCGCAGCATGAGACGTCGCCGCTACGACGTCGTCGTGATCGGCGCGGGTACCGCCGGGCTGGTCGCCGGCACGCGGCTGGCGGAGGCGGGCGCAGAAGTCTGCGTCGTTGCAAAGGGGGTCGGCTCGACGCACCTGGCGCCCGGCACGATCGACGTGCTCGGCTACGCGCCCGAGCGCGTCGACTCGCCCACGGCCGCGATCGCGGCGCTCGTTGCGCAGCGTCCAGAGCATCCCTACGCCCTGGTCGGCTCGGCCACCATCGCCGAGGCCGCCGACTGGTTCGTCGCCACGGCTGCCCGCGGCGCGCTGCCGGGCTACAACTACGTCGGCTCGCTCGAGCGCAACCTGCTGCTGCCGACTGCGGTCGGGGCGCTGAAACCGTCGGCGCTCGTACCCGACACCTTCGCCGCCGGCGACGCACGCGAGCTCGGGCGCGTGGCTGTCATCGGCACGCCGCTGCTGAGGGACTTCCACGCCTCGCTCTGCGCCGAGAACCTACGTGTCGCAGGCATCGACGCGACCGCGGTCAGCATCGACGCCGAGCTCGATCGTGTCGATGCCAGCACGCTCGGCCTCGCTCGGCGCTTCGACGATCCGGGGTGGCGCGCCGCCTTCAGCGCCCGCCTGGCTCCGCTGATCAAGGCTGCCGATCAGGTCGCACTGCCTGCGATGCTCGGCCTGGGCGATCCCCACGGCGTGCTGGCCGAACTGGAGGCTCGGCTGGGGCGGCGGGTCTTCGAGATCCCGACGCTCCCGCCGTCGGTCGCGGGCATGCGGCTGTTCGAGATCCTGCGCCACGCATTGCTGGCCGCCGGCGGCCGGGTGGCGCTCGGCGCCGGAGTCGTCTCGCATCTTCGCGAGGGCGAGCGCGTCGTCTCGGTGCAGACCGCCAGCGCCGGTTCCAACACGACCTATGAGGCCGGCGCCTTCGTGCTCGCCTCGGGCGGCTTCCACTCCGGCGCGCTCACGCTCGACTCACACTGGCAGGCGAACGAGCAGTTGCTCGGCCTCCCGCTGCATGGTGTGCCCGCACCGGGTGAGCAGCGCTTCGTGCCCTCGTACTTCGATGAGCAGCCACTGGCACGGGCCGGTATCGCGGTCGATTCCGAGCTGCGCGCCGCCGGCACCGCAAACGTCTTCGTCGCGGGCGCCGCGCTGGCCGGATCGGTCTCGTGGCGCGAGGGCTCAGGCGAGGGGATCGCGCTGGCAAGCGGCTATCGCGCCGCCCAGCTTGCGGCGGCGACCCTCGGCGCGAAGGTGGTCGCGTGAGCGATCTGCTGGAGGTAGAGCTGTTGCGTGGCTCACTCGATCACTGCGTCAAGTGCACGATCTGCGAGACGGCCTGCCCCGTCTCCAACGTCAGCCCGCTGTTCCCCGGCCCCAAGTACGCGGGCCCGCAGTCCGAGCGCTACCGCGTCAGCGGTGAACCGAGTGTCGAGCCTTCAGTCGACTACTGCTCCGGCTGCGGGATCTGCTCCCAGGTCTGCCCGCAGGGCGTGAAGATCGCCGAGATCAACTCGCAGGCACGCAGCGTGCTCAAGACCCAGAAGGGAATT
>DASZLT010000021.1:0-2935 GCA_035552235.1 Solirubrobacteraceae bacterium | reverse complement strand
CAGCCTTCGCGCTGCTTGCGTCTGCGGCCCTGACGCTGCTCGCTTCCTCGAGCGTCCCGACCCCGCTGTACGCGACCTACCAGGCCAGGTGGGGCTTCTCTGACCTCACGGTCACGGTGATCTTCGGCGTGTACGCCGTTGCGGTGCTGGCCGCATTGCTCGTCTTCGGATCCCTCTCCGACCACGTCGGACGGCGCCCGCTGCTGATCGCCGGGCTGGGCATGCAGGTACCGGTGATGGTTCTTTTCGCGTTCGCCGGCGACCTCGACGTGCTGCTCGCCGCACGGGTGCTGCAGGGTCTTGCCACCGGCTCCGCGCTCGGTGCGGTCGGCGCGGGGCTGGTCGACCTGCATCCGACGCGCGGCCCGGTCGCCAACGCCGCGGCGCTGATGGCCGGCACCGCGAGCGGCTCGCTCTTGTCCGCCCTGTTCGTGCAGCTGCTGCCCGCCCCGACCGAGCTGGTGTATCTATTCATGTCGGGCGTCTTCCTGCTGCAGGCGATCGGCGTCGTGATGATCACCGAGACCTCGGCGCGTGTGCCGGGGGCGCGCAGGGCGCTGGCGCCGAAGCTCGCGCTGCCCGGGGAGGTTCGCGGCGCGCTTTTCGTCGCGGCTCCGATCCTGATCGCTGTATGGACGCTCGGCGGCTTCTACGCATCACTCGGTCCGTCACTGGCGCAGCTCGTCGCGGGCGATCGTTCGATGATCCTCGGCGGCGCTGCGCTGTTCCTGCTTGCCGGCAGCGGCTCGCTGACCGTGCTCCGCTTCCACCACATCGAGGCACGGCGGCTGGCCCTGTTCGGTGCGCTCGCGATCATTACGGGCTCCGCCCTGCTGCTGGCCGGCGTCGCCGACCACTCGCTGCTGCTGTTTGCCGTCGGGGTCTTCCCGGCCGGAGCGGGCTTCGGGGCCGGCTTCCAGGGTGGGCTGCGCACGGTGGTCACCAAGGCGCAACCGCATCAGCTGGCGGGCGTGATCTCGCTCGTCTACGTGATCTCGTACCTGTCGCTCGGTCTACCGGCGATCGTGGCCGGAACGCTGGTCGTGCACTCGAGCCTGTCGCAGGTGGCCGAGGAACTCGGCGCCGCGGTGATCGCACTGGCGACGCTGACAGCCGCCGGTCTGGCGTTGACGCTCTGGAAGGAGGCGCGCCGAGATGCGGTATGCCCAGCCGTCTGACCCGCCTGCGCGCGGTCTCGAGCCCAACCGCATCATCGGTCACACTGGAGTGGCAATGCCAGTCGAGGAGGAACTCCGCCGCCCGCCCAGGGAACGGCTGCTCGAGGCCGCTCGCGAGCTGTTCTACGCAGAGGGCGTGCACACCGTCGGGATCGACCGCGTGATCGAGCGCGCGGGCGTGGCAAAGGCTTCGCTGTATTCGACGTTCGGGTCCAAGGAGGGCCTGGTCCGCGCGTATCTCGACGAGTACCACGATCGGATGATCGGACGACGGCGCGCCGCCGCCGAGTCTCAGTCAGACCCCGTCGCGGCGATCCTCGCGGTCTTCGACTCCCTGGCGCGTGACTACGAGCGCCCCGATTACAACGGCTGCGCGTTCTCGGGAGCGAGGGCGGAGGAGCCGGCCGGCGGGCCGGTCGATGCTGCCGCTCGCGCTTACCGGGCCGAGGTCCGGGATATCTTCCGCGAGCTCTGCGTCGAGGCCGGGGCGAGCGAGCCCGATCTGATCGCCTGGCAGCTGCAGCTGCTCTACAGCGGTGGCGCCGAGAGCGCCAAGATCGAGCGCAACCCAGAGGTGCCTGTGGCACAGCGCGCAGCGGTCGAGACGTTGCTCACCTCGGCACTGTCGTAGACGGCGCGACTCAGCAGCTCAGCTGTTGTACCGCGTAGCTTAAGCTGCGCCGATCGATGTACATACCACGCGAACCCGAGCTGGCCGAACTTGCGATCGCCGACCCGCCCGACGCCTGGCGGGAGCTGGGCTTCGACGTCGATGAGCAGGGGTACCTGGACATCGGCGGCGTGCGATTGCGGCTCAGTGGTGCAGGCGGCGGGATCACAGCCTGGTCGCTGATGCGGGTGAATGCGATGGGTTCGATCGACGGTCTTCCGAGCCCGGTGCCGCGCGTGCTGTACCCGCCGCCGTTCAAGACCCACCCCAATGGCGCGACCGGTATCGATCACATCGTGATCCTCAGCTCGAGCCTCGACCGCACCGCGGCAGCGCTCGCCCGTGCCGGCATCGAACTCACGCGGACCCAGCAATCGGAGCGCGGGCGCATGGGCTTCCGCCGCCTCGGCCCGGCGATTCTCGAGGTGGTCCAGCGTGACGACCTCGAGTCCGACGAGGCGCGTTTCTGGGGGCTCGCGGTTGTCGTGATCAGCATTGACTCCCTGGCCGAGGAGCTAGGGGATAGGCTCGGCCCGATCAAGCAGGCAACACAGCCAGGCAGGCGCATTGCAACGCTCCGACCGGAGACCGGCATCAGCACACGACTGGCGTTCATGAGTCCGGAGCCGCCGTGAAGAAACAGCTCAGCAAGTGGTTCTCCTCCTACGGCTCGGTGCTGGCCATCCGCGACGTGCGGTTGCTGTTCACCGGACTCGCGATCTCGGCCACCGGTAGCTGGGCGTACAACGCGGCGCTGCTGGCGTTCGTCTACAACCGGACGCACTCGCTCGGCTGGGTCGGTGCCGCCGGCTTCGTGAGGTTCCTGCCGTCGCTGCTGTTGAGCCCCTACAGCGGCGTCGTCGTCGAGCGCACCGACCGCTTCCGGCTGCTGTTCTTCACCAACATCGGCTGCCTGGGCTTCCAGTGCGGGCTGGCGGTGGTCGCACTCACGAACGGGCCGGTGGTGCTGGCGCTCGCGTGCTGCGCGCTGAGCGCGGCCTGCGCAACCTTCGAGATGCCGGCCGTCGGCGCGACCGTGCCGACGCTCGTGCCCGAGGGCCAGCTGATCGCCGCCAATGCGCTGCAA
>DASZLT010000020.1:0-6922 GCA_035552235.1 Solirubrobacteraceae bacterium | reverse complement strand
AACCGGTGCGGGTCACCCAAAACCTGGGTCAACTCAAGGCCAGCGCGGGCCATCGCCGGCGACGGATCATTCCCTCGGAGCGTTTCGTCCCTGGCGATCACCCCGAGGTAGCCGGCCTCCGTTTGAACACAACAGGCTCCGCCCTGCTTGTGGCGAACAGGAGGTCTGAGCCGATCTCGGCGAGGAGACCTGGTCGCGTAATCAAAGCGGGGCTACGGGTCCTTCCGGCCACGAGCGGCAGCGCGTACACGCGGTGAATGGAAAGCAGGGCTTTCAGCCCGACGGCCGTCGCGTCAGACGGGTCTACGGCGCGCCGAGTTGCGCAAATGGCGATTTGCGAAACCGGCGTCGGTCAGTGAGGCGGGACCTGCTTTCGTGCTGGGGTGTGGTTGGTTGCTTGCCATTGCTCGAATGTGATGGCGTATTCGACCTCGCCTTGCTCGCTGCCGGGGAGCGGTTCGAGGGAGTCGCCGGGGAATGCACGGACGAAGGTCATCCCAATCGACGCCATTGTTGCTCGTGAAGGCTGGTTGGCCGCCATCGTCTGGGCGAAGATCCGCTGCAGGGCCATGTCCTCAAAGCCGTAGCGCAACAGCTCCCGTGAGCCCTCGCTGGCCAGCCCTTGCCGCCAGTAACGGCGCAGCAGGCGGTAGCCAAGATCGGCCTGACCCGGCACCTGTGGCTGATCGGGTCCGTGTGGCGGTTGCAGGATCCACCAGCCGACGAATTCGCCGCGGGTGAAACCGACCCAGAACCCGAGGCCCGGGATCTTCTTGGCCGCTGCGATCCGGCGCCGATGGGCTTCTTCAACCTCCTCGCGGGTACGTGCCCGGGGGTCGAGGTAGCGCAGCACCTCAGGATCGGAATCGAGCTCGAACTCGAACTCTAGGTGCCCGTCTGCCAACGGGACCAGCTCGACCCGTGCGGTTCTGAGGATGGGCTGGCTCATGTGCCTCCAGGCGTTAGACAGGTATAGACGTTGACGTACCGCCAGCTCGATGCCACGAGTGCTAAGAACGGCGCGCAGGGGTGCGGCTCCAAGCCGGTACGTGACGTCCTACCCAGGTGGATGCCGACGCGTCCGTCGCTCGAGGCTCGTGTATCGCGTGACCGTGGATCGGGCCTTGGCGGTTGTCGGCGCTGCTCTTTCGTCGACCAAAGCAGTCACTACCTGCGCGCTCCCGGTCAAGGCGTTGAAAGGTCGCGCCCGTCTTGGTCACGACCTCGGCCGAGACCTGCCTTTGATGCCGCGCACGTATCTTGGCATCAGGGCTGCCAGGCCTGCAAAGCGCGGATCTCGCGCACGCCGAAGCCTCGATGCTGCCGGCGTAGCCCCGGCGGCCTGCGGCGCCCCGCAGACCGCGCAAACGAGGACTCTGGCACCTCGCGGTGCCAAGTGGCGCCACGGCGTGAAAGCAGGTGTTCGGCCAGACCGGCGAGAAGGCTGCTCGGGAGGCCGTAGCGCTTCTGCTGCGTGGCTCGTGCGGTGAGCGGCCTGCACCGGTGTTAGGCCGTGAAGCGCTTTTGGTACTCGCCGGGGGTGACTCCGAGGCTGCGCTGGAAGTGCCGGTGCAGGTGGCTTTGATCGGCGAAGCCGGTGGTGGCGGCGGTCGCGGCGATCGTCTCGCCGGCCTCGAGTAAGCGCCGGGCGGCGCGGACGCGGTAGGCGACCTGCAAGGCGTGGGGTGGCAGACCGGTTCGCTCGCGGAATAGGCGGACGAGACGGAATTTGCCGATGCCGGCGGCGGCGGCGAGTTCGTCTAGCCCGACGTTGCGTTCGGGCCGGTCGGCGAGGTAGTCGCGGGCCAAGCGCAGCGCCCGCTCATCGCCTGGGCTGGGTGTCGATCGCTGCGGCCGCTTGTTCGAGAAGCGTTCGATCAGCGCCCGGAGCCACTCGGTGAGCCGCTCATCGCGCTCGAGCCGCGTCACCGGCGCTTCGAGCGCCGTGTGCAGTTGCTTGAAGGAAGCGGTGAGCTCGGGGTCGCGAAGCACGGGCTCGGGAAACGCAACGTCGGCGGGAAGGATCGACTCCTGGTCACCGGCAAGCGCGGCAAGCTCGGCGACCGCGATGACCATCAGGCGAGCTGACCACGGCTGCCCGTCGACCGCGGTGCCTGCGTGCGGGTTCGACGGGTCCCAGGCCACGAGCTCGCCCGGCCTGACGAGACGGCGCTCGCGCCCCCGTCGCGAGCGCATCGGCCGCCCGGCGACGATTCCAAAGACGTATTCGCCGCGCGGCTCGATCGCGTAGTGCGTGGTCTGGCCCGCCATCAGCAGGACGCGGTCCTCGTCGGCCGGTCTCCACATCCGCACCCGCTCGGTCGCCATCTCGCCAGCCTACCGGCAGCAAGAACGTTCAAGACGCCCGGCGCGGCGCGTCGGTACGGTCGCCGGATGCCAATCACACCGCACATCGTCGTTCAGGGCGCCGAGCGAGCGGCGGCCTTCTATCGTGAGGCGTTCGCTGCCGAGGAGCTCGGCCGGATCCCTGTCCCCGACGGGCGGCTGATGTCGGTTCAGCTGCGCATCGGTGACGGGCTCCTGCAGCTTGCCGACGAGTTCCGCGAGATGGGCGTGCTCGCCCCGCCGACGATCGGCGGCACCCCGGTCGTCCTCTCCCTGGATGTCGCGGACGCAGAGGCCGTGTTCGCACAAGCAGTTGCCGCAGGCGCCACCGTCCGCCAGCCATTGCAAGACATGTTCTGGGGCGACCTACACGGCCAGCTTGACGACCCTTTCGGGCACCGCTGGAACGTCAGCCAGCATCTGCGGGACGTGCCGCACGACGAGGTCGTGGCCGCTGCCGCCCGGGTGTTCTCCTGAAATGCGCTACCGGCTGCTTGGCCGCAGCGGGCTGCGCGTCTCAGAGCTCTGTCTTGGAGCGATGGTCTTCGGCGACACTCGCGGGTCGTGGGGCGCGACGCGCGAGGACGCGCGAGAGATCCTTTCGCGCTTCACCGAAGCCGGTGGCAACTTCATCGACACCGCCAGCAACTACGCGCGCGGGGCAAGCGAAGAGATAGTCGGCGAGCTCGTTGCACCCGACCGCGACCGGTGGGTACTAGCGACCAAATACACCTGCAGCTCTCGCCCTGAGGACCCGAACGCCGGTGGCAACCACAAGAAAAGCCTCGTCCAGTCCCTGGAAACAAGCCTGCGCCGCCTGAAGGTCGACTACGTCGACGTCCTCTGGGTGCACATCTGGGACGCGCTGACACCGATCGAAGAGGTCGTGCGCGCGCTCGATGACGTCGTCCGGGCAGGTAAAGCACTCTACGTCGGTGTCTCCGACACTCCCGCCTGGGTTGTTGCCAAGGCAGTGACCCTCGCCGAGGTGCGTGGCTGGTCGCCATTCGTCGCCCTCCAGGTTCCGTACAGCCTGATCGAGCGCAGCGTCGAGCGCGAGCTGCTGCCGATGGCACGCGGACTCGACCTCGCCGTCACCGCATGGTCCCCGCTCGGCGACGGGCTGCTCAGCGGCCGCTACGGCTCAGACCGCGCGCAGCCATCCGACTCGCGCATCGCCGGAGTTGCCGCCCATCGACTCAGCGAGCGCAATCTCCGCATCGCCGACGCCGTCAACACGGTCGCCAAGGACCGCGGCGTTAGCTCGGCTCAGGTCGCGATCGCGTGGATCACAGCCCAGCAGTACCGGGCCGAGATCATCCCGATCGTCGGCGTCCGCACGCCGGCACAGCTGGCTGACAACCTCGGTGCGCTCGAGATCGAGCTGACAGCCGACGAGCTCGCCCACCTCGACACAGTGAGCGCGATCGAACTTGGCTTCCCACACGGCTTCGGGGGCTTCCAGCTCGCATATGGCTCAACGCTCGCACTGATCGACAACCACCGGCCCCAGTTCGAAGTCCCGCTATCGCGCGATCACCAGCGCATCTAGGCCATGTGCCGGAGCGATGAGTAGCTGCGATGTCTTCCTGCTCCGCCGCGGTGTAGCGGGAGTACCGCGCGATTAGCAGAGCAGGTCTTCGGCTGAAGTTGATCGCGCCCCTGGTTCTCGCCAGGGACGCGACCGACGATCCATGTTCGCCTTGGCCGGCGCCGGGTTCCCTGCCTGCCGCGCGTTGCGGGCCTGCGGTCGTTATCAGCGAGCGCTGTGCGGTGGATCGAAAGCAGGGCCTTCCGCGGTCCGGCGAGGCCCTTGCTTTGACCCTGGGGGAGGCCGCACACTTGCGCGGTAACCCTGCACTGTCACACGCGACGCCTCTATCTCGTCTCACACCTCACAAGGGCAAAATGAGAAGAGAGGAGCAGTCATGAAGGTCTTCGTAGCCGGCGCCGCAGGCGCCATCGGCACACAGCTCGTCCCGCAGCTCGTGGCGGGAGGCCACGAGGTGGTCGGGATGACCAGGAGCGCCTCGAAGCAGGACCTGATGCGCAGCCTGGGAGCGCGCCCGGTCGTGGCCGACGCTCTTGACCCCGACGCGGTCGCCCAGGCGGTGGCGTCCGCTGAGCCGGAGGTGATCGTGCATCAGCTCACGGCGCTGTCCGGGGAGATGAGCGTCCGGGAAGCGCGGCACCTCGAGCGCTCCTTCGCGATGACCATGACCAACCGGCTGCGTACCGAGGCGACGCACCATCTCCTGGCCGCCGGCCGCGCCGTGGCGGCACGGCGCTTCGTGGCGCAGAGCTTTGGGGCTTGGCGATTCGCCCGCACAGGCGGGCCGGTGCAGACCGAGGCCGATCCCCTCGATCCCGACCCGGCGGCGGCGCTGCGGGCGGGGCTGGCGGCGAACCTCTATCTGGAGCGGGCGGTGACGACGATCGAGTGGGGCGAGGGTCTCGTGTTGCGCTACGGCAGCTTCTACGGTCCGGGAACCGCGATCAGCCTGGCTCCGGATGCGCAGATGGCGGCGCCGGTCCGCAAGCGTCGGTTCCCGATCGTCGGCGACGGTGGTGGCGTCTGGTCGCACGTCCACATCGACGACGCCGCGGCGGCGACCGCGGTTGCGGTCGAGCGCGGCGAGCGCGGCATCTACAACGTCGTCGACGACGACCCCGCCCCGGCGCGGGACTGGATCCCCGAGCTGGCTCGCGTGCTGGGCGCCAAGCCGCCGCGGCGCGTGCCGCGCTGGCTCGGTCGGCTGATGGCCGGTGAGATGGCGACCGTCATGATGACCGACGTGAGGGGTGCCTCGAACGAGAAGGCCAAGCGCGAGCTCGGCTGGCAGCCGCGCTATGCGATCTGGCGGCAGGGCTTCGCGCAGGGACTCGGCTAAAGCGATGACCGAGGAGGAGTTCGACGAGCTCCGCCCGTCGGCGTTCGCGATCGCATACCGGATGCTCGGCAGCGTGAGCGAGGCCGAGGACGTGGTGCAGGAGGGGTTGCTGCGCCTCCACCGGGCGCGCGCGGGCGGCGAACGGATCGAGTCGCCGCGCGCCTACCTGTCGACGGTGGTCTCGCGGCTGGCGCTCGACCAGCTCCGCTCGGCGCGGGCCCGGCGCGAGACCTACGTGGGCGAGTGGCTGCCGGAGCCGCTCGTCGCGAGCGCCGACGACGATCCCGCCCGCAAGGCGGAGATGGCGGACTCGCTGTCGCTCGCCTTCCTCGTCCTGCTCGAGAGCCTGTCGCCCGAGCAGCGCGCCGCGTTCCTGCTGCACGAGGCGTTCGACGAGCCCTACGACCGGATCGCGGAGATCATCGGCACGAGCGAGCAGAACGCCCGCCAACTCGCCGCGCGGGCCCGCCGCCACGTGGAGGAGCGGCGGCCCCGGTTCGAGGCCTCGCGCGCGCAGCGCGACCAGCTCGCGGCGCGCTTCTTCGCGGCCGCCGAGGACGGCGATCTGCAAGGGCTGGAGGAGCTGCTGGCCCACGACGTGGTGCTCCGCGGCGACGGCGGCGGCAAGGCGCCCGCCATCGCACGTGCGATCCATGGCCGCGCCAGGGTGGCGCGCACGCTGATCGCGGGCCTGCGCGCCGGCGCCCGCTTCGGCGGCTTCACCTTGCGCCGCGACGAGGTGAACGGGCAGCCGGGCGCGCTGTTCCTCGACCGCGAGGGCAGGCTGGGCGGCGTGATGATCCTCGACGTTGCCGACGGCCAGATCCAGGCGGTGAGCACGATCCTCAACCCGGACAAGCTGCGGCACCTGGGGCCGGTGGCCGACCTGCGCGCGCTGCGGCGCGAGCGGAGCTAGATTCGTCAGCTCGCGGGCTCGAGCTGGATCGCGACCATTACGATGCTCATGCGCGTGCATCAGTCGCGTTCCTGCCTCCGATCGGCACTAGGCTGACGCGAAAGCCTGCGGTCGGCCGTAGGTTCTTACTCCTAACTCCCTGCTGCCCGTACAGCGGCTAACGGCACTGGGGCCTACGGCGCCGACGAGGGCGCCTCTGCCATCCGACCTGCGCGAGCCCCCGCCCTTTCCCCTGCGCCCGACAGAACGCAGGTGAGCAGCTCCGCCGTTAGCGGCCGAGAGTTGCGCGACATCGTGAAAGCGGGTGTCTCGCCGGGTGGCCGCAATCGACCTGCTCGTCGCCACTGCGCAACCGGAGCCGTCATCGGCCAGGTCGTCGTCGCGACCGTCGACCTGGAGTAGCGCGTTTTCGTGAAACCAGGGCACGCGCCATAGGCAAGTGCCGGACATATTCGGAGACCCGCAAATTCTGGGAGCAGGTCTGAGCCTGCGGGTTCGCCCGTGACCCTCTAAGCGCGGAAGGCTCGCACGCGCTCAGGCGGTTTTGTCTGTCATCGCTGGGATGGTGAGCTCGAGTCGCTCGAGTCGCTCGGGATCGAGAAGAGCATCGATCTGGACGATCATCCCGTTCGCGACGGTGAAGGCCATCACCGAGAACACGTGGCCGTGTGGCGCCACGACGGCGCCGGCGGCGCCGTTGACGAGTGCGGGCCTGATAAACGGGTAGAGCCTCGAGTAGGTGCCGGTATGCCGGGCGACGGCGTCCGCG
>DASZLT010000019.1:0-59582 GCA_035552235.1 Solirubrobacteraceae bacterium | reverse complement strand
TCGACGCGCTTACTAGGTGTTCCCCGTCGGGTCCCCACAGCAGATCCCATGGCATATCCGTGACCTCTGGAGACGACAGGGTCCCGATCTGGAGGCCGCTCTGTGCGTCTAGCAGTCTGAGGAAAATCGGCCCGTCTGAGTCGGGCGGAGCAACATATCCCTCCCGAACACCGGAGCTACCGAACGCTTCCAGCAGACTGTCCACATAGGCCATCTCCGGGTATTCGATTTCCAGGTACTCGGAATCCTCCGATGCTGGCGCGTCAGCGGACGCCACCACTGCAAGAAAATCATTGGTTGGTGACCACGCTGCGGCGTGTAGCCCTCGAGCCACCTGCGCCGAGAAGCGCGGCTGGCCCGAAGCTACGTTCCAAATAACCAACCTGCCGTCCCCGCCCGGTGTAGCCACCTCTAGCGAATCCGGGGACCAGGCGAAACGGCCGATGAGACGCTCATGACCACGACACCGACGAGCGACGCTCCATCCTTCGTGAGCCATTAGGCGCCCTCCGCAGATAGTCGCGTTTGAACCGCACCAGCACGCGGATACCCTACAGGCGCGACCCCCCTGCATCGTCATGCCGCGGCGCGTTAAGGTCGGCCGCGGGCCCGCCGCCAGCAAACACGACCATGGAAGCCCCATGGAAGCGCCGAGCACCGCCATCGCGTCGCCAGGATGTCGGTAATTACAGAGGACAGCCTGTAGTTGTTGGCCTCGTCAGAACCTGACCTTCAGCTAGTAGCAGTCGCCCACTCTTTACACGCAGGATGTCGGGGGTTCGAGCCCCTCACCGCCCATTCACGAAATAAAGAAATACTTGTAATCAGGCAGTTACTGCATCGGCGAGCGCAAGCCGTCCTCCGTCTTGGAGTTTGGCTACCACCTTCGGGTCGTCGCTGCGCAACGCAGCGGGTGTAGCCCCAGGACTGACGGGTATGTCATTGGAGGGGTTCGCTGACCGGTGAGGTGCCGGTTGGCGCTCGCAATCGACCCGCCATGCTCTCCTCTCTGCTTCTCGCGGCGCTTCTCGCTGCTCCGATCGCCACTCTGATCCTGTTCCTGCCCGCCGCAGATCGTGGCGGGCACAGTGACGACGCGTGGCGGTTCGTCGGCAGAACGGCGCTTGCGTTGGCTTCCACGCTCGTCCTGATCGCCGTCGTGGCCGGGATCCTCGGGCTGATCGGCGCCACGGGCGGCAACATCGAGGCGGCGGCCATCGGACTGGCAGCTTTCAGCGTGCTATGGCTGCCATTCACGCGGCGCTGGGGCGCTCGTGCCCACCTGTGCTGGGCGGCGACCACATTCATGTTCGCCACGTACCTCGCGTTCATGATCTGGTGGACCCTCGTCAGCCATCTCGGCCCTGCCGGCACCGTGGGCGGGCTGTTCCTGTGGCTGTTGGAGGTTGTCGCCGCGATACTCGGCTGTGCCTACCTGTGGGAGCTCTGCGACACGTTGGGCCGAGCGACTTGGGTGCGTCGCATCGGGGACACGCAGCTTTATGAGTTGCCCGATGGGCCCTACCCGTTCGCCTGCCTGCAGGTTCCCTGTTACAACGAGCCGCCCGAAATGGTGATCGAGACGCTCGAGTCGCTGAGGTCGCTCGATTACCCGGACTACGAGATCCAGGTGATCGACGACAACACCGACGACGAGAAACTCTGGCACCCCGTCAAAGACTGGTGCGACACCCACGGTGTGAAGTTCGTACATCTCCAGGATTGGCCGGGATATAAGTCAGGCGCGCTCAACTACGCGCTGCAGCACATGGTCGATGATCGCTGTGAGCTGATCGGGGTGGTCGACTCCGACTATCAGATCGACCCCGAGTTCCTGCGGGAGTGCGCTCCACTTTTCATCGACCCGCGCGTCGGGTTCATCCAGGCTCCCCAGGACTACCGCGACTGGGAGAGCGCCCCCTACCTGCGACGTCTCTACTACTCCTACAAGTACTTCTTTGCGATCTCCCAACCGTCGCGCAACGAGCGCGACGGCGCAATCTTCGCTGGCACCATGGGACTGATCCGGCGACGCGCGCTCGACGCGGTTGGCGGATGGGATGAGTGGTGCATCACCGAGGACGCCGAACTGTCGCTGCGACTGCTGCGCGCCGGCTGGTCTGGTCTGCACGTCGACCGCTCGTTCGGCAAGGGGATCATGCCGCTCACCTTCGAGGCGTTGAAGGGCCAGCGCTTCCGTTGGTGTTTCGGAGGCATCCAGATCCTTCGTCAGCATTGGCGGTGGATGCTGCCAGGTCGCAAGACCGAGGCGAACCAACTCCGTACGCCCCAGCGCTGGGCCTACCTGACCGGCGCGATCCAGTGGTATGGCGACCTGCTCGCGATCGTGTTCTTCGTGTTCCTGCTCGTCGGCGCCGGCAACGTCGAATTCAGCGCAGGCCTGCTGTATCGCAAGCTCACGGCCTTCCTACTGGCGGCGATCCCGCTGCTCGTCACGCTCGGCCTCTTGCGTGCCGTGGCGTTGCTGCGGCGCGGGACCGGCGCATCATGGCGCGACGCATTCGGGGCGTTCTTCATCTGGCAGGCGACCGCCCTCACGGTCGCGCGTGCCGCGGTGCAGGCGCTCTATGCCAAGGAGGCGGCATTTCTCCGGACCCCGAAAACGCGCGGCGAGCCGCGATGGAGCGACGCACTGAAGGCGAACTGGGCCGAATGCCTCCTGGGGCTGCTGGGTCTCGCCGGGATCGCCGGAGCGCTCTCACATGCATCAAGCTACGGCGGGCCGCTGCTCGCCGCGTTGCTGCTATGGCCGACGGTGAGCTTTCTCGCAGCGCCGTACAACAGCCTCAGCTCCCAGCGAACGGCGCTGTCTCCTGAGTTGAGCGAGCGCCGCCGCACCGAGCACCTCCGCTACGGTCACCGCCGACTCACCTATGCGCTGGGCAGCCTCGGCCTCGCGGGGGGCACGGCGGGCGTGGCGATGGCGCTGCTGATCCCGGGTCCGGCGCAGGTCGTGCTTCCGCAGATCTTGGGGCCAGCGCGCGGCCACCCCGTCGATTACACCCCAGCATCGACGCAAGGCAGATCGCCAAGCGGGAACCGTAAGGCAACTCGCCACGTCAAGTCGAAGCGGTTCAAGACGCTGGGTAACCCGAGCACCCACCGACGCCGCTCAGGCAGCACCGCGCCGATCACTCGCACCACGAGGCGCAGCACACCGACGACTAGGACCACGGCGACTTCACCGACGAGCACCGCGACGACCACCAGCACCACAGCGACTTCAGCAACGAGCAGCACCACGACAACGACCGGCACTACCACGTCGAGCGCACTAGCAGGGCCGGCTACCACCGCGACCACATCGACCACCGCGTCCTAGGTCGTGCGGGTCGTGCTGTCAGTGATGATCGGTCTGGGGCTGTCGCTCGGTGCAGCCGCTTGCGGAGCAGCGAACCCCCAAACCGCCGCCTCGTCCTCACCTGCCTCCCCAGCCAAACGATTCCTCGCGCGCTATGTGACCGCCGACGGTCGCGTCATCCGACACGACCAGGGCGGGGACATCGTCAGCGAGGGCCAGGCTTACGGAATGCTGATCGCCGAGGCGGCCGGCAAGCCGGAGCTCGTGCGCACGATCTGGTCCTGGACGGACGCCCGGCTGCGCCGCTCCGACGGCCTGTTCGCATGGCACGCGAGTGGGGCGGGGCAGGTCGAGGACCCGGCGTCGGCCACCGACGCGGACGTTCTGATCGCATATGCGCTGCTCAGCTACAAGGGCGCCGACCAGTCGGCACTCCACAGTGCCGGGCGGGCCGTCGCTAGAGCCGTGCTCGCCAACGAGGCCGTCCGCGGACCGAGTGGAGGCCCAATACTGGTTGCCGGACCATGGGCGAGATCGACCGCGCCTCGGGCGACGGTGGACCCGTCATACTTGATGCCGGGGGTCTTCGACGCTCTGGCTCGGCTGACCGGCGACCAGCGCTGGAGGAGGGCTGCCGACACGGCCATCGTCCTCATTCGAGGGTTGACCGGTGACGGCCGGCGCCTTCCGCCTGACTGGGCGCAGCTCTCGGGCTCCAGACTCGTGCCGGTGGCCCAGCCCAACGGGGGCGCGGGCGTGCAGTTTGGCCCGGACGCGGCCCGCATTCCGATCTGGTTCGCGACTGCCTGCGACCAGGGCGCACGGGCTCTCGCCGCGAACTGGTGGCGCAATGTCCTCCACACAGACGGTGGCACGAGCGCGACCGCACTGAGCCTCACGGGGGCAACGGTTACCCCCGGAAGTTCGCCGCTGACAGCGCTCGCCGCCGCCGCGGCCGCGACCGCAGCCGGCGACTTCGCCAGAGCCCGGGATCTCCGTGCGCGCGCCGAGGCGCTCGCGCAACGCTCGCCGACCTACTACGGCGATGCCTGGGCCGCACTCGGACCGGCGCTGCTTGACGCGCAGATCAACCCCTGCCGGGCGGACGCATG
This sequence comes from Solirubrobacteraceae bacterium, assembly GCA_035552235.1. Classification (GTDB taxonomy): domain Bacteria; phylum Actinomycetota; class Thermoleophilia; order Solirubrobacterales; family Solirubrobacteraceae; genus Palsa-465. The sequence goes on along the minus strand of DASZLT010000019.1, from coordinate 55,148 downwards.
ACCTGACCGCCGGCTGGGCTTGCCCATCCTCCAGCGGCTGACAGGCTGCCGTCGCACGCCGCGATACCACAACAATCCGGGCGATGGCTGCCGACACCAAGCCGAAGTGAACTGACCTGGTCGACCGAGACTCCGTCAACTCCGGATCAGATCATCATTGCCACTCGCTCGGCTTGGTATAAAGCGCTGATGCGCCAGGAGCACATGTTGTGATCCACGAGGGGCAGAACTCGTTCCGCTCGCAAGTCGCGTACGTGAACCTGGTGGCCGTGCTGATCATCAGCGCGGTGATCATCGTGATCTGGAACTCACCGGGCGTGGCCATCGTGTTCGGCGCGGTCGGTGTGGCCTGGGTGGCGCTTACCCTGCGCTCCGTGATCGAGGTCACCGACGATGGCTTCACGGTGCGGGGACTGCTGCGCACCAGGCGCCTGAGCTGGTCGGACACGGACGCCTTCATCGTTGTCGGCTTTGCCGGTCCGCGTCGCCCTGTGCTCAGAACTTCACTCGACTATGTGACGCACAATCCGGCAGGACCCGAGGTCGGACTCTCGATGAGCGCGATCAACCAGGAGGCGATCGCGGTGCGCGCACCGATGTTCAGCGTGGTTGCCGCCGTGACCAGCAATGGTGAGCGGATCAAGGTCCACGGCACCGCGTCGACGCCGATCGACCCCAGGTTTCCGGCCGAGGCCGCGGCAGAGCTGAACCGCGCGCTCGAGCAGCACAACCCCGTCGCCCCGGCGACGGCGGCTGCGGCTGCGGCTGCGGCGTAGCTTTCTGAACTCGGCGGCTGCTCCGATCTGGTTCTGTACCGGGCATGCCCGATCAGACGATCGACCGCGCGCAGCGCAACGTCGCCCTGCTGGTGGCCGGCGTCTTCTTCATGGAGATGCTCGACGGCACGATCGTCACGACCTCGGCGCCGAAGATCGCGCATGCGCTGCACGTCTCGGTCGGCAGCATCGCGCTCGTGATCACCGCCTACCTGGTGACGCTGGCGGTGCTGATCCCGCTGAGCGGCTGGATGGCGGCACGCTTCGGCGGGCGCACGACGTTCCTGGCGGCCATCACGATCTTCACGCTCGCCTCGCTGGGCTGCGCCGCCGCGGTCAACTTTCCCGAGCTGGTAGTAATGCGCGTGCTCCAGGCCGTCGGCGGCGCGATGATGGTGCCCGTCGGCCGGCTGCTCGTGCTCTCCCGCGCGGATGTCTCCAACCTCATGAGGCTGAACAGCCTGCTGGTGTGGCCGGGGCTGATCTCACCGGTGCTCGCGCCGCTGCTCGGCGGCCTGATCACGACTTATGCCAACTGGCACTGGTTGTTCTTGATCAACCTGCCGCTGGGGGTCGCGGCGCTGCTGGTCGCGCTGCGGATCGTGCATCCGCCGGCGCTTCCTGAGCCGGGTCCGCTCGACGTCGCCGGGCTGCTGCTCACCAGTCTGGGGCTCGGCGGCCTGACGTTCACCGCAGATCTGCTCGCTGAGTCGAGCACGGACTGGGTGCTGACCGCCACCATCGGAGTGCCGGCACTCCTGCTGATGCTCGCGGCGCTGGTTCATCTGATGCGCGCCAGGTCTCCGCTGGTCGAGCTGCGGCTGACCCGCATCCATACCTTCCGCTCCGCGCTCACGGGCTCGATCTTCCACTGGACGGCGCTCAGTGCCGCGCCGTTTCTCGCCCCGCTGCTGTTCGAGGAGGTCTTCCACTGGAGCGCCGTCAAGGCGGGTGCGGTCGTGCTGTTCATCTTCCTCGGCAACGTCGCTTCCAAGACGGTCACCACCTACCTCTACTCACGGTTCGGCTTCAGGCCCGTGCTGATCGCCTCGACCGCCGCGCTCGCGCTCTCGCTGATCTTGCTTGGAGTCGCGGGAACCTCGACGCCGATCGTCGTGCTCGCGCTGATCCTGCTGCTCAGCGGCGCCGGCCGCTCCGTCGGCGCGACCGGCTACTCGACGGTGATCTTCGGCGACGTCCCTCAGCCGGAGATGCGCCATGCCAACACGCTCGTGATCACCGTCCAGACCCTGGGCGCGAGCTGGGGTGTGGCAGCGGGCGCGATCGCGTTGCGTCTCGGCAACCCGGTCGCCACGCTCTTCGGCGCCGCCTCCGGGAGCCACACCGCTTACACCGTCGCTTTCGTGTTCGTCGCCTGCGTGGCGCTGTTGGCCACGGTCGAGGCGATGCGCATGCACCCGAGTTCGGGTGATGCCCTGCGCGGTCACCGTGCCCCGGCCACGCGCCCGCAACCGACAGCGCGGTGAGCGCCAGGCGCCCGGCCCTGGAGCTCAGACAGCGTCGCCGAAAACCAGCAGCAGACCCGCCTTGAGCTCCGCCAGGTCACCGTCATTGAGCTCCAGGCCGATCCGGGCGACCGGGGGAAGTCCGAGGGCCTGAGCGCCCTCGGCCGTGAGCTCGAGCGCCAACTCCGCGTCAGTCATCGTGTAGGTGGTGACCGCCCCATAGGCGACCGCGCCGGAGGCGTCTTTGACGCAGACGCCTCCATGGCCGTGTGCACGATCCTGCGGTGAGAGGCTGCGGGCTCTCTGCAGAATCAGCTGACGGCCGCTCCCGTCGCGCGCCTCGCTGACCCCGACGGCATCGATGTCGACGTCGTCGAGGTACTCGGCGCGCGCGAGGCGTGCCTCGAAAGCAGGCTCTGCCACGTGCGTCGCGTGCATGCCCAGAAATAACTGCCCGCGGTTGGCCCGAATCACTCTCGTACGTGCGTCGGAATGTGGGGGCTAGCATCGAGCTGATGGTCACGGTCTGCCTCCCGACGTCCAAGGCTGCGAGCCTGGCCGGCCCGATGCCCGGCGCGGAGGTGCTGACGTGGAACGGCTCGACACCGGCCCCACAGGGCATCGAGCGCACCGAGTTCCTGGTCCTCAGCCACGGGTCGCCCTACGCCGAGATCATGGCGGCGACGCCGCAGCTCAAGGTCGTCCAGGCGACCAGCGCTGGGATCGAGTACCTGCTCGGATTGATCCCGGCCGGCGTCACGCTCTGTGACGGCCGGGGGATCCACGGCGGTCCCGTCTCGGAGTGGATCCTCGCCGGGATTCTCGCCAGCGTGCGGGAGCTCCCGGGCTTCCTGCGGGCGCAGGAGCGGGCGGAGTGGACTGAACATGGCACCGGCGAGCTGGCCGGCAAACGGGTGTTGATCGTCGGCGCCGGCGACCTGGGCCGGCAGACCGCCCGCCGAGCGCGTGCCTTCGACGCGGAGCCGGTGCTGGTCGGCCGCAAGGCGCGTGAGGGCGTGCACGGGAGCGATGAGCTGCCGGCGCTGCTGCCGTCGGCGGATGTCGTCGTGCTGGTGGTCCCGATCACCGACGAGACCCGGCACATGGTCGACGCCGAGTTCCTCGCCAGGATGCGGGACGGCGCGCTGCTGGTCAACGCCGCTCGCGGCCAGGTGGTCATCACCGAGGCGTTGCTCGCCGAGCTCGAGTCACGCCGCCTGCACGCTGTGCTCGACGTCACCGATCCCGAGCCGTTGCCCCCGGACCATCCACTGTGGCGCGCGCCCAACCTGCTGCTGACCCCGCACGTGGCCGGCACGGTCAGCGGCTACCAACCCCGCGCCTACGCGCTCGTGCGCGAGCAGATCGGCCGCTACGGGAGCGGCGAGCAGCTGCTGAACGTGGTGCACGGCGCCTACTGATCCGCCCGGCGCGGCGCGGATAATTCCCCGGCGAATCTAAATCCGGTGGACGTGGACCTCGTAACGGAAGCACATCAACCCGACCCGATGGTCGCAGCGGTCCCTCAAGGCAGGGTCTTCGCCATCGTGCGACGCCCGCTGCTGGCCGACTGTGCCCCCTCCGGGCGGGTCCGCCTCGACGCGCTCGCCCGCTGGATGCAGGACGTCGCGTTCGCAGACGTCGAGGACGCCGGGCTCGAGCGCGTCGCGATCTGGGTGCTGCGCCGCCACCGCATCAGCGTCACACGCTTCCCGCGCTTCGGCGAGCGCTGCGCGGTGCAGACGTTCTGCAGTGGCATCGGGCGCATGTGGGCCGAGCGGCGCACGAGCGTGTCGCTCGCCAACACCGACGGCAGCGCTGGCGAGGAGCTGGTCGAGGCGCTTGCGCTGTGGGTGCACCTCGACCCCGAGCGCAGGCTGCCCAGCCCGGTGACGGAGGCCGAGCTCGAGGTCTACGGCTCCTCGGCCGGCGACCGCAAGGTGGTCGCACGGCTGCGTCACCCACGTCCCGAGCGGGTGCAGAATGAGTGGCGCTGGCGCTTTCACCGCACCGACGCCGACATCGCCGATCACGTCAACAACGCCGCCTACTGGGAGCCGCTCGAGGATGAGCTGCTTGGGGTGCCGGGGGAGCTGGCGCTGGTCGACGCCGAGCTCGAGTTCCGCACGCCCGCCCAGCCCGGCCCGATGCTGATCCTCGCCGGTGGGGGCCGTCGCTGGATCACCGATCCAGAGACCAACGAGGTCTATGCCTCCACTGCGTTGATAAACGCGCTCACGACGCCGGGATCGAACTGAGAGCCGGCGCCATCGGCCAGCTCCCGCAGCGCGTCGGCACGACTGAGCGCCTGGCGGTAGGGCCTGTCGTAGCGCATCGCGTGCCACGCATCGCAGACCGCGACGATTCGTGCCTGGAGCGGAATCCGCTCGCCGGTCAGCCCATCCGGGTAGCCGCGGCCATCCCAGCGCTCGTGGACGGCCCGCACGAGTGGCGCGATCTGCTCGAGCAGTGGGATCCTCGCGAGCAGTGCAAATCCGATCTCTGAATGCTGCTGGATCTCGAGGTACTCCTCCGGCGTCAGCCGTGCCGGCTTTGCCAGCAGCTCGCTGCGCACGCCGATCTTGCCGATGTCGTGAAGCAGGGCGCAGTAGCGCAAGCTCCGCTGCTGCGATGAGGTCAGGTCAAAGCGCTCGCCGACCGCATCGGCCAGCTCGGCGACCTGCTCGGCGTGGTCTGCCGTGTAGGCGTCCTTGCTCTCGAGCGCGTCGCAGAGCACGCCGAGGGTGTTCGAAAACGAGCGCTCCATCTCATCCACAAGCAGACAGCGATGCAAAGCCGCGCCCGCCTGTGCGACCACCGCCTCGGCGAGCAGCACGTCGTACTCGTCGAAGCTGTGTGTGGCCATCTGCTCGAGGTTGAGCACGCCCCAGACCCGGCCCCCCACCTGGATCGGCAGCGATAGCTCGGAACCGGGATCGAGCGAGGGGCCGCTGCCGACGTAGTCGTGGTCAAGCCGGGTGTCATCGACGAGTGAGCGCTCCCCCGTGCGGGCCACGCGGCCATTCACCCCGCGAGCCAACGGCTGCTCCCGGGCCAGCCAGTGCACCCCCTCCTCGGTCAGCCGGCCGGTGGCCGCGACGATTCGCAGCACGTCGTCGTGATCGAGGCGGTGGATCGCTGCCAGGTAGTAGCCGAAGGCGGAATGCAACTCATCGACGACCGTTTGCGCGATCTCGCGTGGTTCGTGCAGCTGCGTAAGCCGGGTTGCGAGGTTGCTCGCGACCTCCAGCCGGCTTCGTGCATCCCGCCGCAACAGAGATGTCGCCTGACTGCGGTGCCCCTTGCGCTCGTACATGGTCGCGTCGGCGATCGCCACTAGCCCTTCGCGCGTGGTCGCATCGGATGGAATCGTCGCCACTCCCCAGGAGGCTCCGGCCGAGCCGTCGAGCCGCGCGATCGCCTCGGCCGCGCGGGCCGCGATCATTGCGGAGTCCTGCGCACCGCAACCGGGAAGCAGCAGCGCGAACTCGTCACCGCCGATCCGGAAGGCGGCGTCGCTCGCGCGGCAGACCGCAGTCAGTGCCGCGGCGGCCGCGCGCAGCAGCCGATCCCCTGCGCCGTGGCCGCCGGCGTCGTTGACGTCCTTGAAACGATCCAGATCGAACACCGCCAAGCTCAGGACCTCCGCTGGTTGGCGGCTCACGGCTGCGACGGCCGTGGCGAGCATGTCGTGAAACTCGCCGCGATTGAGCAGCCCTGTCAGCGGATCCCGGCGCGCCCGGCACTCGTTTTCCTCGAGCATGCGGGCATTGTCGAGAGCCAGCGCGGCATGGTCGGCGAATGCCTCCATCAGTTCTCGGGCCGGATCGTCCGCGGCGGGGGTGCGGCTGATTTGCACATGGCCAAGATGGCGGCCGCGCGCCTCCAGGCACACGCGGGAGTCGTCGCCCCGCGCCGCAGCAGCAACACCGGCGCTCGCGTGGAGCGCCCGTGGCTCGAGCACCAGCGTCGGGTTGAGCGAACCGAAGAGGCGTTCAAGGTGCGCCTGGATGCGAGCCATGCAGTCCGGGCGCGTGGTCGCTGAGGCAAGGTCGCGCAGGCCGTCCAGCAGGCCGTCGGGCATCGTCACGATCATAGGCTTCCACATCGACCGAATTGCGGTACTTCTTTTCCTCCAAAAGGAGCAAATTGGCGCTCCATCGGGCCAGGTGCGGCCGTGCGGCTAGGGTGGAAGCGTGGGCCGACGGCAGGCAGGCGTCGGCCGGGGCGAATCACAGGTCAAAAAGTCTGGACGGCTGGCTAAAGGCATCTGCCGGGTTGACCGATTCCATCTGTACAAACCTCGGGCAACAAACGGGGAGGCAGGAATGAGTCCAGAACGCGCAAACGCGTACCGTCGTGTCATTCATACGCTCACCGAGCTGGGTCCGGCGAAGCTGCAGCCGGCCGAGCAGGAGCGCGTCCGTTACACAGCGGACAGCCTTGTCCTGTGTGCCGACCTGCTCGGGGATGACCCGGCCCGCGACAGTCTCGAGGACACCGAGCTGCTGTTCGAGGTGCTGGTCCAGAGCGGGCGCTGGGAGCGCATCACCGCAGATCAGCTGATCGACGACCTGCGCGCCTGCGGTCCCGAGCTACCGCTCGACCTGTCTGCCGCGATCTCCCACGCAGCCTGAAGCTTGTGGCGCTGGGTGGGCGGGCCCACCCAGCGCTGCACCCACCTGTCCGCGCCTTCCTAGGCGAGCAGTGACCTGAGCGCCTGCAGGTCGCCGGGGCTCGGCTTCCAATTCGCGGCCGAGGCGTTGCTCTCGACCTGCGAGGGCCTGGTCGCGCCGGTGATCACGCTCGACACGGCCTGGTGTGTCAGCAGTGCGCCGATCGCCACATCGGTGAGCGCCACGCCCCGCTGCTGCGCATAGCCGGTCAGCGCCTCCACTACCCGCCACTGCTCGTCGCTCGCGATCTCCTGGCTCTTGGACAACCGTGCTCCCTCTGGCGCCGCCTGGTCACGGTGGTACTTGCCGGTCAAGAGGCCGGAGGCGAGCGGGTAGTAGGGGATGAAGGCAAGCCCCAGCTCCTCGCACAGCGCCAACACGTCCCGCTCCGGTTCGCGATGCAGCAGGCTGTACTCGTTCTGGATCGCGGTAAAGCGTGTTAGCCCGCGCTCGGCCGCGGCCCGCTCGCCCTCGTGAATCTGCGCGGCGCTGAAGTTCGAGGCGCCGATCGCGCGCAGCTTGCCGGCCTTGACGAGCTCGTCGAGCCCCGCGAGCGTGTCACCGATCGGCGTCACACCGTCCGGACGGTGGTACCAGTAGAGATCGATCACGTCGGTCCGCAGGCGCCGCAGGGAGTTCTCGACGGCGTGGCGGATGTAGTCGGGCGCCCCACGCGGTCCAGTCCAGCCGTCGCCGAGGTCCAATCCGAACTTGGTCGCGAGGACGACCTCATCGCGCCGACCCTTGAGCACCTCACCGATGAACTCCTCGCTCTTCGTGTTGCCGTAGCGATCGGCGGTGTCGAGGAAGGTGATGCCGTGGGAGATCGCTGCGTCGATGACGTCGCGGGTGCCCGCGAGGTCGAGCCGGCCTCCGAACTGGTTGCAGCCGAGGCCGACGACCGATACCTGGATGCCGCTGTGCCCGAGCGGGCGTGTCTCGATGTTGGTCATGTCCTGATGCTCGCACGCGGGAGCCCGCGGCGGTCGCTCTTACACGGAGTTGACATCGCCACTTGTAGCCTGAAGCCACGCTTAAGTGACGGCTACAATCGCTCTGGCTGCAGGTGGTGGTCGCGTGCGAACCAGGATTGGGAGCGCATCGCAACAAATCCAGCGGCGTTTGGTTTAGCTTTTGTTGAAGCTCGGTAGGGACCCCGGAACGCAGGATGTGGCCCTACCCGCCGCCGGGCAACGACTTTCTGATCCAGTGATACCGACTCGCTACCAACCATCGATGGAGAACCTTGCGGAGTTCATCCGCAAGCATCCGTGGTGGCAGTGGCTGACGCGCACGCCGTTCTCGGCGAAGATGACCAAGTACGCGCTCAGCTCCGTGATCGCGTTCGTGCTCTCGGACATCGCCTTTGCCGCCTGCTACGCCCTGTCCGGTGGGCAAACCACCGTGAGCTCGGTGATTGCCTTTTTCGCCGCTGCGATCCCGAACTGGATCATGAACCGCCGCTGGGCCTGGCAGCAGACCGGCCGCGCACCGAAGAAGCAGATGATCTCCTATGCGTCTGTATCGGCAGTCGTGCTGCTGGTGACCTCATTCGCGACCGGGCGCACCAACTACTGGGTCAAGCACGACGCTCACATCGCCAATCACCAGGGCCTGCGCCTGCTGATCGTGACCGGCTCGTTCGTGCTGATCACGGTGGTCCTGTTCTTCGTGAAGTTCGCGGTCTACGAGTTCCTGATCTTCCCTGGCGAACGCCGCGGCCGCGGCAAGCCGCAACTGCAAGAGGAAGTCGCGCCAGTGCTGACGGACGAGCCGCAGGTCGAGCTCGGACGCGAGCCGGCGCTCACCTCGGGCTCAGCCGCTTAGCCAGGCGCCGGATCGCGCTTAGACGCAACCGGCCGCACTGGTCAGCGCGGCCGGTTGGATCTGACTGGGTGGGCGTTACCGCCCGCACTTGCTAGCTGCCCTGACGGCGCTTGCGCTTGAGCTCGCGCAGGAACGTCATCGTGATTGCGCGGCCGAAGCGCAGGCCGTAGAGCAGGTTGGGACCCTTCTTGGTGAGCGTCGCGCCCTCGGGGCGGTCGCGCATCGTGGTCGCCACCTCGGTGATGCGGAAGTCGTTCATCGCGGTTGCGATCAGGAGCTCGGAGGTCTGGTACTGGGTCTGCTCGAGCTTCACCGTGCGCGGTATGACCGTGCGGAATGCACGGATGCCCGAGGCCGGGTCTGTGACGCGCTGGCGCAGCAATGCGCTGACGAAGAGCCCGAAGAAGATCACCCCCAGGTGCCGCACCGGGTCGGTGGTCAGCTCCGTGCCGAGACGGCGCGAGCCGTTCACGAAATCGGCACGGCCGGACAGGATCGGCTCGAGCACGTGGCCGAACTCGGTCTCGTCGTACTGCCCGTCGGCGTCGGTGGTGGCGATGATCTCGGAGCCGCGCTTGAAGGCCAGCCAGTAGCCGAGCATGAAGATCAGGCCCTGCCCGCGGTTGACGGGCACGTCGCAGACGAGCGCTCCGGCCGAGCGTGCCTCCTCGGCGGTGCGGTCGTTGGAGCCGTCGACGACGACGATCACCTCGACCGCCTTACCGCCGATCTCGCGCGGGATCCCACGCACGACGGCCGCGACCGTCGGTTCCTCGTTGTAGGCCGGGATCACGACGGCGATCGGCGCGCCCTCACCGGCTGGGTTGGCGGCAAAGAATGCCCGTGCGGGCTCGCGCTCCTCAACGGGGCGCGCGAGGATCTCCTGCTCCAGCGTCATCGCGCCTTCGGCTGCGGCCGTCACAGGGAACCACCCCGCCCGACATTGTGCTGCTTGCGGTCCATCAAGTCTCCTTTTGCGGCTTGGGCCGTGCTTCGCGGCTGCTGCCGCGCGCCGACGGCCCTCGCCCGTGCCTTCAGTTACAAAGCTCTGTCTCCCTGCGCTCCTTGGTGCGGCGCCCCAACGACGACGGCTCGCTTCCCGCCAGCGCAGAAAGCCGATGGTAGCGGGGTCATGCGCAGTCTGCGTGCCACATTCGGGTCGCCTGACCCGCCGCGGCGGCTGGCCCCGCCCAGCGGGGCGGGGCCGACGGAGGAAGGCCCCAATTGAGCAGAACTGTTGAACTGAAGCGCTTTAACGGCTCGCAGTGGTGGGCGTGGCTGCATGCAGCCGCCGGCGTTGCATGCACCCTTCCGTGTGGAAAGGTAAGCTGCCAGCCAGGACCACCCAGAGAGGATTGCCATGGCTACTTTGCGTGAAAAGCTGAGCGCGCCCGATGCGTTCGTGATCGGGAGCGAGCTCGTCACGAGCCGCGGCGTGCTTGAGCAGCACGGCGGCCAGGCGTTGGTGGAGCTCGCGCATCAGCTGGCGGAGAACCCGCGGATCGATTTCCTTTCGCTGACCGATAACCCGGGCGGCAATCCGATGATCGCGCCGGACATGCTCGCCAACCGCATGCGCGAGGTCGGGCAGGAGGTGATCCTGCACATCGCGTGCAAGGACATGAACCGCAACGGCATCGAGAGCCGCGCCTGGAAGGCCGCCTCGGCTGGCCTTGACAACATTCTGGCGCTCACGGGCGATTATCCGATCGCGGGCCAGTCGGGGACGGCGGCACCGGTGTTCGACATCGATTCGGTTGCGCTGCTGCAACTGTTGAGTGAGATGAACGCGGGGGTCGAGGAGCTCAGGGCGCCTGACGGCCGGCTGCTCGGAACCAACTTCTTCCTCGGCTGCGTGGTAACCAACCACAAGCTGCATGAGCGCGAGGTGATGCCGCAGTACTTCAAGCTCGAGAAGAAGGTGCGCGCGGGTGCCGGGTTCGTGATCAACCAGCTCGGTTGGAATGCGCGCAAGGACAGCGAGCTGTTGCGGTGGGTCGGTCAGCGCGAGCTGCCGGTGCAGATGATCGCCAACGTGTATCTGCTGAGCAGGGGTGTCGCGCGCGTGTTCCACGCAGGCCGGATCCCGGGCTGTGTGGTCACCGATGAGCTGCTCGCGCAGGCCGAGAGGTACGGCGGCGGTGGGGACAAGGGCCGCGAGTTCTTCGTCGATTTGGCTGCCAAGCAGGTCTCCGTCGCCCGCGGCCTCGGGTATCGCGGCGTCTACATCGGTGGGCACATGCCGATCGCTGCCTACGACGAGATCCTCGATCGCGCCGAGGCGATCGGCGACCAGTGGCCACAGGCCGCGAGCGAGCTCCGCTACGACCGGCCGGGCGAGTTCTACCTGTACGGCCGTGACCCGGAGACGGGCATGTCGGACGGTCGGCCGCGCGAGGAGTATCTGGAGTCGAAGCGCAAGCGCAGCACAGATCTGAAGGTTCCGGCCCGTTACAAAGTCAGCCGCGTGATGCACAACACGGTGTTCGCGCAGGACGCCCCGCTGTTTCCACTCGGGACGAAGGTCTACTCGAAGCTAGAGGACTCGCCGAAGTCGGTGCAGCGTGCCGCGCACCTGCTCGAGCAGGCGGCCAAGGTGCCGATGTTCGACTGCAAGGACTGCGGCGATTGCTCGCTACCTGACATCGCCTACGTCTGCCCTGAGGGGCCCTGCGCGAAGAACCAGCGCAACGGACCGTGTGGCGGCACCCGCGACGGGTTGTGTGAGGTCTATGACACGGAGTGCATCTGGTCGCAGGCGTATGAGCGGTTGAAGGCCTACGGCGAGGAGGAGGATCTCGTCAAGGGCCCGGTCGTGGTCAAGAACAACGCGCTGCGCGGATCGAGCGCCTGGGCCAACAACTTCCTGCGCCGCGACCACAACGCGACGAGCGACCACAACGCGACGCGCGACCACAACGCGACGAGCGACCACAACGAGAAGAAGGACCGCTGAATGAGCCGATCGAACGTCGCACGGCTGCTGGTGTCATGCCGTGACCGCGAGGGGATAATCGCCTCGCTCTCTGAGGCGCTGCGCGATGTAGGAGCCAACATCATCACCTCCGATCAGTTCTCGAGCGACCCGTATGGCGGGAGCTTCTCGTTGCGGATGGAGTTCTACGTACCGGATCCCGACCAGCGCCTCTCGAAGCTCGACGAGCGGCTGGCCGAGATCGGCAGCGAGTATGAGCTCGACTGGCGGCTGGTCGACGCCAAGCGCCGCAAGCGCGTCGCGCTGTTCGTCTCGCGCTATGACCACTGCCTGCTTGATCTGCTGTGGCGCTGGCGCCGCGGCGAGCTGCCGATGGACGTCGTCGCGGTCGTCTCAAACCATCCCGACCTGATGGAGGAGGTCGCACGCTTCGGGGTGCCCTACCACCACATCCCGGTGACCAAGGAGGCCAAGGCCGAGGCCGAGCAGGTGCAGATCGACCTGCTCTCAAGCGAGGTCGAGCTGGTGGTGATGGCGCGCTACATGCAGATCCTCTCCGACGACTTCCTCAAGCGCATCGGCTGCCCGGTGATCAATATCCACCACTCGTTCCTGCCGGCCTTCGCAGGCGCCGGCCCCTACCAGCGCGCGCACCACCGCGGCGTGAAGCTGATCGGCGCGACCGCCCACTACGCGACCGAGGACCTCGACGAGGGCCCGATCATCGAACAGGACGTGATCCGCGTCACGCACCGCGAGGGCTCCGCCGAGCTCGAACGCATCGGCGCCGACGTCGAGCGACTGGTGCTCGCGCGCGCGGTCTCCTGGCACCTGCAGGACCGGATCCTGCTGCAGGGCCACCGTACGATCGTGTTCTAGTGGTGTCCCCGGGGGCGTCGGCCCGATGACGATCGCGATGCTGATGCGCAACACGCTGCGCGCCGCCGAGCTCCAGGGCTTCGACATGGGCGAGCCCGCGTGGGCGGCCTGAGCGGGCTGACCAGGTGGCCGGCCAGTGGCTGGCCCTCACAACTTCTTGACCACGGCCAGGGTGTTGTTGCATACAATGGCGACACCTGCATGCATCTAGTAGAAGAGAAGGAGAGAGAGTTGGCACCTTCCAATCTCCAGGAAGCCTTGGACGCCGCCGGCAATCCCGTCGAGCACCTGCGCAACTCGCAGCTGGGCACCTACATCTATCCCGTGGTTCCTGCTGAGTTCAGCAACTGGCGTCGTGAGCAGAAGGCCTGGCGCGAGACCGCCGTCCTCTACGACCAGTCGCACCACATGGTCAACGTGTTCCTGAGAGGCCGGGACGCGATCAAGCTGATCGAGCGGACCGCGATCAACTCGGTCGAGAACTTCCCCGTCGGCCGCGCCAAGCAGTACATCCCCACCGCCTCGAACGGCGGCGTGATCGGCGACGGCATCCTCTTCCACGACGCCGAGGACAGCTACATCTTCGTCGGGCGTGCACCGGCCTCCAACTGGCTGAAATACCACGCCGAGACGGGCGGCTTCGACAACGTCGAGGTCACCTACGACGACCGGTCGCCCTCGCGCCCCTACGGCCACGAGGTCACGCGGCGGCTCTGGCGCTTCGAGATCCAGGGGCCGAACGCATGGCCGGTGATCGAGAAGCTCAACGGCGGCCCGGTCGATCAGCTGAAGTTCTTCCACATGGCGAGCATGAAGATCGGCGGCGAGACGTTCCCGACCCTGCGCCACGGCATGGCCGGGGCACCGGGCCTCGAGATCTGGGGTCCGTACGAGAGCTACGAGCGCGTGCGCGACGCGATCCTCGAGGCGGGCCAGGAGTTCGGGCTGCTGCCCGTCGGCTCGCGCGCCTATTCGTCGAACACGCTCGAGTCGGGTTGGATCCCCTCGCCGCTGCCGGCGATCTACTCAGGCGAGGCCGAGCGCGGCTACCGCGAATGGCTCCCGGCCAACAGCTACGAGGCGATCCAGGTGCTGTCGGGCAGCTTCGCCTCCAACGAGATCGACGACTACTACACCAACCCGTATGACCTCGGCTACGGCCACATCATCAAGTACGACCACGACTTCATCGGGCGCGCCGCGCTCGAGGGCCTCAATCCCGACGAGCAACGCAAGAAGGTCACGCTGGCATGGGACGCCGAGGACCTGGCCGACGTGTTCGCCTCGCTGCTCGATGTCGAGGGCCCGGGCTACCAGGTATTCGACCTGCCGAACGCGAACTACGGCTCGTCGAACTTCGACTCGGTGATCGATGAGGACGGCAATGTCGTTGGCGTGTCGATGTTTACGGGCTACAGCGCCAACGAGCGCCGTGGGCTGTCGCTGGCGACGATCTCCCCGGAGATCCCCGTCGGCACCGAGCTGCGGGTCGTCTGGGGCGAACCCACGCCGAGCAGGAAGACCAACGTCGAGCCGCACATCCAGAAGCAGGTGCGCGTGATCGTCTCACCGGTGCCATACGCCGTCACCGCGCGCACCGAGTACGCCGAGGGCTGGCGTACCGCCGCCAAGTAGTCCTTGAAGGGCCGGGGGTCCCGCTGGACCCCCGGCTCGAAGCGCCCGCTCGACCCCGACGGCTATTCGTCGAGCTCCGGCTCGCTCAGCTCGAAGCGCCGCTCAAGCAACTCCGGGACCATCTCGCGCGTGACCATCTCGCGCGTGACCGTCTCGCGCTTGCAGTCGGTCGGCGTCTGGAAGCTCAGCAGGATCCCGCCGCCGAAGTCGCTGAGTCTGGTGCGGCTCGAGCAGCGTTCTCCTGAGGCCGACGCGGTCCAGGTATCTGCTCAGTTCGAACACGCGGATGCGAGCTGGCTCAGCCCGCGGGTGCGCCCACGGGCGCGGTGCTTTCGCGCAGCACAAGCTCGGGCGCGAGCGTGATGTGCTCGACGCTGCGTACGCCGCTGCCGATCTGGCGCAGCAGCAGCTCAACGCTACGCCTGCCCATCTCGGCGAAGTCCTGCCGGATCGAGGTCAGCGGCGGTGTGAAGAAGCCGGCTTCGGCGATGTCATCAAAACCGACGATGCTGACGTCATGCGGGACCGAGCGTCCCTGTTCGCTGAAAGCTCGCAGCAGCCCGAGGGCCATGTTGTCGTTGGCGGCGAACACCGCCGTCACGTCCGGCGCGGATGCCAGCAGCCGGCCGGCGTCATAGCCGGATTGCGCGGACCAGTCTCCCACGATCACCTCGGGCAGCGGGGCACCCGCCTCGGTGAGCGCGCGGCGCCAGCCGACCACGCGCTGCCCGGCCTCGATGAAGTCCGTCGGTCCGCAAATGTGCACGATCGTGCGGTGCCCGAGATCCAGGAGGTGTCGGGTCGCCATGTACCCGCCCAGCTCCTGGTCGACTGTGACGCCGGAGACGGCTGACTCGGGATCCGCCTCGACGGACACGGCGGGCAGCTCTGGGGGAAGCACGGTGAGCGCCGAATCCCGGCTGTCCACCGGCGCGATGATGATCAAACCGGCCACCGACTGCTGGACGAGGTGGGAGATCGACTCACTCAGCGATTGCCTGTCAATCGAGCCCACGCTCGTAACAGACACCGAGTAGCCTGAGCTGCGGGCCGCCCGCTCGACGGCGTAGAGGGTCGCGACCGGGCCGAGCAACATCGTGTTCAACGTGATCAGGCCAAGCTGGGTGGAGCGGCCGCTGGCCAGGGCTCGCGCGGCGAGATTTGGCCGGTAGCCGAGCTGCTCGATCGCGGCGAGCACGCGATCGCGGGTGGCCGGTCGCACGTTCGGATGGCCGTTCAGCACGCGCGAGACCGTCTGGTGAGAGACCGCTGCCGCCTTGGCGACGTCGGTCATCGCGGGTGGGCGCTCGGCGGCGTCCGGCTGCATCTCCGTCACGCCGCAATCTTATGCGCGCGACCGATGTTCCGCGACGCGTCCCACCGGGGCTGTAGCCGGCACCTCACCGGCGCCTGCGAACGCGACCCGTCGCAGGTGCTTGAGGCCGTGCAGCCACTCGACGTGCTGAGCCCCGAGCGTGTCGTGCAGCCCGCGGTAGATCTCGTACACGCGGTCATGTGCCTGCGTTGCCGCTGCGTCCGGGGTGTAGGAGCGGGCGATCTCCGGTCGCAGGCGCTTCACCGCGTCGGCGATGTCCCGGAATCCGCCGCGCTGCGTTCCGTTCGTACCGGCGGCTACGGCGCCGAACATCGCGGCTCCGCGCGCGGGAATCTGTCGCGAGCTCGGCACCTGAACAGGCCGCCCGGTGATGTCGGCGAGCAGCTGCATCAGCACGGGGCTCTTCTCGGCGATGCCTCCGCACGCGACCAGCTGGTCGATGGTCAGACCGTGATCGACGAAGTTGTCGATGATCCGCCGCGCCGCGAAGGCGACCGACTCGAGCAGCGCGCGGTAGATCTCGGCGGCGGTGGTTGACAGCGTCAGGCCGGCAATCACGCCGGAGAGGTCGGCGTCGGCGAGGATCGAGCGGTTGCCGTTCCACCAGTTGAGCGCGACCAGGCCGGTCGCGCCGGGGGCAAGCTCGCCGGCCGCGGCCTCGAGTGCGTCGTAGCTCTCGCCGCGGTCGCCTCCGAGCAGGTTGCCGACGTACCAGCCGAGCATGTCGCCCACCGCCGGCTGGCCGGCCTCGTATCCGTAGAGGCCCGGCAGGATGCCATCGCGGACCACGCCGGTGATGCCGGGGACCAGGATCGCGTCGTGGTGGACGACCATGTCGCAGATCGAGGTTCCGATCACGGTCACGAGCGTCCCCGGTCGCTCGACACCGGCGCCCGGCACGGACACGAACGAATCCACGTTGCCGACCGCCACCGCGACGTCGGCTGGGAGTCCAAGCCGCTCGGCGAGGTCCGGGCGGACGGTCCCCGCGCAGCTGCCGAGCGGGTGGAAGTCCGTCCCGAGCCTTTCCAGCGAGCCTGAGAACCCTGCGGCCGCCGCGTCGAAGAACTCAGCCGCCGGCAGACCGGCATCCGGAGACCAGAACGCCTTGTAGCTCGCGGCGCAGCTGCAGCGGCGCTCAACCCCGGTCAGGTGCCAGACGATCCAGTCGGTGGCCTCGATGAACTTGGCCGCAGCCTCGTAGATCTCGCGGTCCTGCTCGTAGATCTGCAGCAGCTTGGGGAAATACCACTCGGATGAGATCCGTCCGCCGTAGCGTTCGAGGAACGCCTCGTCGCGCTCCTGCGCGAGCTCGGTAAGGCGGTCGGCTTGAGGCTGCGCGGCATGGTGCTTCCAGAGCTTCGGCCAGGCGTGGGGTCGCGCCCGCCATTCAGCCTGGAGGCACAGCGGCGTCCCGTCGGCCGTCGCGGGCAGCACGGTGCACGAGGTGAAGTCGACGCCGAGACCGATGACACGTGCGGGGTCAGCCCCGGCCTGCGCGAGCGCCGCGGGGATGCCGCGCTCGATCACATCGACGTAGTCGAGCGGGTGCTGCAGCGACCAGTCAGACCCGAGCCGCTCGTCGCTTCCGGGGAGCGTTTCCTCGATCGCACCGTGGTCGTAGGGCACGTCGACGCCGGCGAGCTCGGCGCCGGTGAGGAGGTCGAGGACCAGCACGCGCCCCGAAAGCGTGCCGTAGTCGATCCCGATCGAAAGCGGACCGTTGGGGCTGCTCATCGCTGGAGCATCCGCTGATAGGCGGCGTTCCAGTTGAGCTCATGAGCGAAGTCCCTGATGGTGCTCGACTCGTCGATCCAGGCGAGCTCGACACCGGCGATCGTGGCGAGGTCCTCGAGCCCCTCGCGCTCGATCTGTGTGCTCAGCACGGTGTGGTGTGGGCCGCCCGCGGTGATCCAGCACTCCGCAGATGTCGCGAGGCTGGGCGCGGGCTTCCACGCGGCGCGGGCGACGGGCAGTCGTGGCAGCGGCTCCGTCGGCGCCACGATCTCGATCGTGTTTGCGACCAGGCGGAAGCGGTCGCCGAGGTCGAGGATCCCGACGACGAAGCCCGGTGCCGGGTCGGCGTCGAATACGAGCCGCACGGGGTCCTCGCGGCCGCCGATGCCGAGCGCGTGGATCTCGGCGCGTGGTCGCTGGGTACTGATCGAGGGGCAGATCTCGAGCATGTGGGCGCCGAGGATCAGCGGGTCGCCGGGGCCGAGGTGATAGGTGTAGTCCTCCATGAACGAGGTGCCGCCGCGGCGCTCGCCGGCCATCACCTTCATCACGCGCAGCAGCGCCGAGGTCTTCCAGTCACCCTCGGCACCAAACCCGTAACCGTCTGCCATCAGCCGCTGAGGGGCGATGCCGGGCAGCTGTCTGAGCGCGCCGAGGTCCTGGAAGTTGGTGGTGAAGGCCGAGAATCCACCATCGGAAAGGAAGCTGCGGAGACCGGCCTCGATCTGTGCGGCGTCGCGCAGCGATGCGTGACGCTCACCGCCCGAGCACAGCGCGGGCGCGACGTCGTAGCGCTGCTCATACTCGGCGACGATCGCATCGACGCTGTCGGCGGGTGCGTCACGGACGGCGTCCGTGAGTTCGTCGATGCTGTGTGCCTGGATCGACCAGCCGAACGTGCGCTGCGCCTCGACACGGTCGCCGTCGGTCACGGCGACGTCGCGCATGTTGTCGCCGAAGCGGGCGACGCGCAGGCTGCGGGAGGTATGCCAGCCGGCGGCGGCCGTGAGCCATGAGCCGATCCGGGTGCGCGTCGCGGGGTCGCTCACGTGTCCGGCGATGACCTTGCGTGCAATACCGAGGCGGGTGCAGATGTAGCCAAACTCGCGATCGCCGTGGGCGGACTGGTTGAGGTTCATGAAGTCCATGTCGATCGTGCCCCACGGCAGCGACCTGTTCGCCTGGGTGTGGAGGTGAAGCAGCGGCTGCTGCAACGCCTCCAGGCCGGCGATCCACGCCTTCGCCGGGGAGAACGTGTGCATCCACGCGATCACACCGACACACCTGGGATCAGCGTTCGCCGCCAGGCACACCTCCCGGATCTCATCCGACGCGGTCAGGACCGGCTTCGGGACGACCTTCACCGATAGCTCGGGCCCGGCGTCCAGCTCGCGCACCACGGCGGCGCTCTGCCGCGCGACCTGGGCGAGCGCCTCCTCCCCGTACAGGTGCTGGCTCCCGGTCAGAAACCAGCATTCGAGCTCATTGGTGCCGACGTCCATCCATCTCTCCTCCTGTCTCCTTGTCGCGACTGCCAACGCTGAGGTTGGAAGCTGCAACCACGGTGACGCCGAATCCGTCGGCCACCGGGGCGGAATGTGAACGCTAACACGAAGTTTGGGCGATGTATGGATATGGAGGCCGAGGGCTCAATACCGCCATGTCTGTTTTGCTCCGACGCGCGCGGAACTGAACTAATCAGGCCGCCTTCGGCCGCACCGGCTCGGCGGCCGGTGCCGTCGGCACCATCGCGTCGGCCGGCATCGTCGCTTCGACCGGCGCGACCGGCTCCACCAACCGCTCCAGCGCTCGCTCCAGTCCCGCGTTTCCGACCACGCGCACCTCGAGCGGCAGCCGGAGCCAGGCTGCAGCAAGCTCGGCGGCCGCCCGGTTATCAGGCGTAGGCCGCTGTGCCAGCCACAGCACACGGGTGTAGTTGCGGAAGTAGTCGCTCAGCAGTTCGGGGTGGCGGTCCAGTCCGAGCTCGCGGATCACGGTGTGCTCGAACGTGCGCGCCAGGAAGTCGGTGAGCAGGTAGGTGCCGGGCTGCTCCGCCAGCGCATCGCGGACCGCGTCACCGGCCAGCACGTCGTAACAGTTCTCCCCCTCGAGCCGTGAGATGCCACGCTCCGCGAGCAGTGCGTCGAGGCTTCCGTAGGTGCCGCAGTCGCCGTAGGCGACGGCCACCCGCTCGTAGTCGCCGTCGAGTCGAGCGACCTCGGCGGCCACCGCGTCCGGGATCTGCTCCGGGCGGTTGTGCAGGGGTGCCGGGACGGGATAGAGGTCGACCTCCCAGCCGCGTCGCCGCGCGATCGCGCGCACATCCAGCGCGAGCGCTCCGCAGGCGATCACGGCCACGCGCTTCATCGCAGCGAGATCGTCTCCGCGAAGCGCACCGAACCTAAAACAAGTCCCAATCCCGAAAAGCAGCTCATCCTGGAAATGCCAGTTGGTCTATGAACAGGTCGTTGAAGTCAGAGCGTCCCGAGAGCTCGACGTACTCGACCTCTCTCAGGATCGCGTCCGCCTCTGCCCGCTCGCGCGCCGACAGGGCAGCGATCTTCGCACCCTCACCGGCGACATTGCCGGCGGACACGATCCGCGGCAGGGCGAGATCCGGCACCAGGCCGATGCGCACGGCACTCAGCGGCGTCAGGTAGGCGCCGAAGCTCCCTGCCAACAGCACCTGCTGAATCTCCGATGCTTGCACTCCCAGGTCACGCATCAGGATCTGCCAGCCGGTCGCGATCGAGGCCTTCGCGAACTGCAACTCGCGCACGTCCCGCTGCGAGATGAACACCGATTCCTCGGCCGAGGTCCCGCACGGGTACAGCACGAACACCCGCTCCTTGCCGATCATCGCGAAGCGCTCCGCCAGCGCCGGCCGCTCGGCCGCCACCGCGTCCGCATCGGCAAAGCGGCCCGAATGGTCGAGCAGCCCGTTGTGCACCAGCTCGGCGACGACGTCGACCACACCCGAGCCGCAGAGCCCGACCGGCTCGACGTCGCCGATCACCTGCAGCCGCAGCTCCTCGCCGTCGATCTTCACGCCCTCGATCGCACCGTCCGCGGCGCGCATGCCACAGCGGATCTGCGCCGCCTCGAAGGCGGGCCCCGCCGGAGCCGCGGTGGCCAGCACGCGCTCGCCCGAGCCGAGCGCGATCTCGGAGTTGGTGCCGACGTCGATGAACAGCCGCAGCCGCTGGTCGCGCGTCATGCCCGTGGCGAGCATGCCGGCGACGATGTCGCCGCCGACATAAGCACCCAGCGACGGGAACACGTACGCGTGCGCGCGCGGGTGCACCGGCACGCCGAAGTCTGAGGCGCGCGTCTCAGGGAAGCTGTTGGTCGAGACCACGAACGGCGCCATCGACAGCGGCTCGGGATCGATCCCCAGCGCGATCTGCATCATCGTCTGGTTGCCGCAGACTGTGATCTCGTAGACCTCGCCCGGCTCAACACCGGCGTCGGTGCAGACCTCGTCGGTCAGCTCGGCAAACGTGCTGTGCGCCAGCTCCTGCAACCTGCCGAGCGCCTCGGGGTCCATCATCGTCGCCGATACCCGCGTGATCACGTCGGCGCCGAACGGCTGCTGGCGGTTGAGCATCGAGCGGACCGCCAGCGGCTGCCCCGAATCCAGGTCCAGCAGCGTCGCCACCACTGTCGTCGTGCCGAGGTCGAAGGCGATCGCAAACCGCCGTGCGGTGGTGTCACCGGGCTCGACGCCGATCAGCTCCTCGCCGACGACAACGGCGGTCACGTCGAACCCGGAGGACCGGAGCACGCCGCCGAGCACGCGTAGGACCTCGACCGACGCGGTCGGCTCCAGATCGTCGATCCCATCGAGGACCCGTCGCAGATCGGGGCGCTGATCCTCGAGCGTCGGCTCCTCCATCACCACGTGGCGCTTCTGCACCGACGGGCGCAGGATCACGTGGCGGCCGACCCCCGCAAGAGCCGCCTTGGGCCGCGTCTGCAGCGGCGGTACCTCGACGACCAGGTCCTCACGTGCGATCGCCCGGCAGGCCAGCCGCCAGCCGTCGTCGAGCTCGGTCGCCGTGAACGCCCGTGGATCGATCGCGCCCACGGGCAGCTCGCCCGAGACGACCCGCACCTTGCACTTCTTGCAGGTGCCGTAGCCGCCGCAGGTCGAGTCGATCGCGATCCCGTTCCAGCTGGCGGCGTCGAATACGGGTGTGCCACTCGGCACGCGCACCTCGGCGCCGTCGGGCAGGAACTTCAGCCGCACGCGCTCTGAGCCGTCGCCGGGCTGAACGTCTGACTCGGCGTCGCGCGCAGCCTCCCGCAGGCGCGCTGCTCGCTGCGGGGCCGCGCCACTCACGAAGCGGCAGCCCCCTCGGTAGCCGCGGCCGCTTCGGCAGCGGCGGTCGCGAGCCGTGCACGGTGGGCGGCGATCCAGCTCGCGCCCCACTCGTCGTGACCGAGCAGCAGATCGGAGGCGCGCGCGCTGCGCACGCAGACATCGGCCGTCGACATGATCGCCGAGGTCAGGCCGGCGGCCATCGCCATCGGCAGGAAGGCGGCGTTCAGGGTATGGCGGTCGGGCAGCCCGAAGGAGACGTTGGAGGCGCCGACGCACATGTTCACGCCGAGCTCGTCACGGATCATCCGCATCGCCGCGAACGTCGCCAGGGCCAGCTCGGTGTCGGCGCCGACCGGCATCGCCAGCGGGTCGATCACGACGTCAGCGGGCTTGATCCCATAGTCCTGGGCGACGCTGACGATCTTGCGCGCATGACGCAGCCGTTCCTCGGCGGTTGTGGGAATGCCGGTCTCGTCGTTGGTCAGGCCGATCACCGCTGCGTCGTACTTTGCGACCAGCGGCAGCACGGCCTCGAGCCGCTCGTCCTCGGCCGTGACCGAGTTGACGAGCGCCCGTCCCTCGTACGCCGACAGTCCCACCTCCAGCGCCTCGACCACCGATGAGTCGATGCAGATCGGAACGTCGACGGCGTCCTGGACCCGGTGCAGCATCTGCGCCAGCAGTTCGGCCTCGTCGACCATCGGGATGCCGGCGTTGACGTCGAGCATGTCTGCTCCGGCGGCCACCTGAGCCAGCGCGTCCAGCTCGACCGTCGACAGGTCCCCGTCGCGCAACTCCTGCGCGAAGACCTTGCGGCCGGTCGGGTTGATCCGCTCGCCGATGATGCAGAAGGGCTTGTCGGCGCCGATCACCACGGTCTTCGAGCGCGATCGCAGAACGGTGTCCATTAGGCAGGCACCTTTTCCTTGCGCAGCTGGATCAGTTCCTTGGCCTTCCTGACCGCTGTTGAGGCGTCGGCCGCGAAACCGTCGGCGCCGACAGCGTCGGCGTATTCCTGTGTGACGGGGGCGCCGCCGACCATCACGATCACGCGGTCACGTAGGCCGGCCTTCTGGAGCGCATTGATGTTGGCCTTGAACATCGGCATCGTCGTCGTCAGGAACGCGGAGAAGCCGACGACGTCGGGCTGGTGCTCCTCGATCTGCTGGATGAAGGTCTCCGGTGCGACGTTGACGCCCAGGTCGATCACGTTGAACCCGGCACCCTCGAGCATGATGTTGCAGAGGTTCTTGCCGATGTCATGCACGTCGCCCTTGACGGTCCCCATCAGGAACGTCCCGATCTGGGCGGACTCGTTGTCGGCCAGCAATGGCCGCAGGATGTCCAGCGCGCCCTGCATGGCCCGCGCCGCGATCAGCATCTCGGGCACGAAGTAATCGCCGCGCTCGAAGCGCGCGCCGACCTCCTCGAGCGACGGGATCAGCGCGTCGAACAGCATGGACTCCGGCGACATGCCCTGCGCGAGCCCCTCGTTGACGCCGTTCGCCACTGCCGGTGCGTTACCGGTGAGCGTCTCTTCGTACAGCAGTTGCAGAATCTCTTGATCGGTCATGCCGCGTGTGCACCTCCCTCGATGCGCTCGATATATCCAAGCCGGGCACTCAAGCGCTCCGACTCCTCGACCAGTGTCTGGCACAGCTCTCTGATCCGTGCCGGACCCATCCGCATGGTCGGCCCGGTGACGCTCAGCGCCGCCACGACCTCACCGCTCGCGCCGCGAACGGGCACCGCGATCGCCGCGAGTCCCGTCTCCAGTTCATCCACCGCGACAGCGAACCCATCGATGCGCACGCGCTCGAGCTCGGCTCGCAGCACGGCGGGGTCGGTGATCGTCCCGGGTGCGTGTGCAGTTAGCGCGCTCGCGCCAGCGGGCGAGAGCGCGCGCCCAAACGCGAGGAATATCTTGCCGTTGGCGCTGCAGTGGTAGTCGACGGTGCGCCCGACCCACTGGCCGGCGCCGAGGAAGTGGCGGCTGTCGGCCTGCAGCAGGTGCTCGACGCCGACCGCACCGGGAACGGCGAGGTTGATCGTCTCGCCACTGCGCTCAGACAGAGCGGACAGCGCCGGACGGGCCATCTCGACCACATTGCGCTCGAGCATCCCGCGCTCGGCCAGGCGCAGGATCGCCGGACCGGGCCGCAGCCGGCCGCGCTCGCCGACCTGCTCGACCAGGCCGCGCCGCTCGAGTGCGGAGAGCAGCCGCGAGGCGGTGCTCTTCGGCAGGCCGGCGGCGCTCGCAAGCTCGGTCACCGCCATCGGCTCCTCGGACTCCAGCACGCGCACGAGCAGGTCGGCGCCGCGGTCGATCGCGGTCGTGCCACTGGCGTTCGCGGGACCGTCGGAAGAAACTTGAAACTCCTGTTCCACGGGCGTTAGGATACGCCGCCAATCATGTTCGTCAACTCAATGCCCCGCTATGAGATCCTCAGCGAGGACGCGCTCGATGTGCTCGACCGCGGCTGGCGCCGGATCGTCTCCGAGATCGGAATCGAGTTCCTGCTTCCCGAGGCCGTCGAGCTGTTTCGCGCAGCCGGCCAGATCGTTGAGGATGAGAACCGCGTCCGCTTCGACCCCGAGTTCATCCTCGAGCAGGTCGCCAAGGCTCCCGCTGAGTTCGAGCTGCAGGCGCGCAACCCCGCCAAGTCGCTGACGATCGGCGGCAACAACATGGCGTTCGCGCCGGTCTACGGCTGCCCGTTCATCCGTGAGGGCGACGTGCGCCGCGACGCCAAGATGGCCGACTTCGAGAACCTCGTGAAGCTCAGCCAGATCTTCGACGAGCTCGATTCGCCGGGCGGCACGATCTGCGAGCCCGAGGATCGGCCGCTCGACTCGCGCCACCTCGACATGGTGTTTGCGCTGCAGACGCTGGCCGACAAGCCTTACATGGGCTCGGTCACCAGCGGACCCAACGCCGCCGACACGATCCGTATGGGCGAGATCCTCTTCGGCGGGCGTGAAAACATAGAGAGGGCGCCTGTCTCGATCTCGCTGATCAACGTCAACTCGCCTTTGCGCTACGACGACCGCATGCTCTCGGCG
Source organism: Solirubrobacteraceae bacterium (assembly GCA_035552235.1). Classification (GTDB taxonomy): domain Bacteria; phylum Actinomycetota; class Thermoleophilia; order Solirubrobacterales; family Solirubrobacteraceae; genus Palsa-465. The sequence continues at coordinate 30,494 of DASZLT010000019.1, read as the reverse complement.
ATGTTCGAGTACGTGAAGGCCGGCCAGGCCGTCGTCATCACCCCGTTCCTGCTGATGGGCGCGATGTCGCCGGTGTCGCTGCCGTCCGCGCTCGTGCAGCAGATGGCCGAGGCGCTCGCCGGCATCGCGCTGGCACAGCTGATCCGCCCGGGTTGCCCGGTGGTCTTCGGCTCGTTCCTCTCGAACACCGACATGCAGTCGGGCTCGCCGTCGTTCGGTACGCCGGAATCGGGCATCGGCGTGCTCTGCACCGGTCAGATCGCCCGCCACTTCAACCTGCCGTGGCGCGGCGGCGGCGCGCTCAACTCATCGACGGTCGTCGACGCGCAGGCGGCTTATGAGTCGCTGATGACGTTCCTGCCGACCTTCCTCGCCGGCGCGAACTTCGTGATGCACTCGGCCGGCTGGCTCGAGGGCGGGCTGGTCTCCTGCTACGAGAAGTTCATCGTCGACATCGAGCTGCTGCGTGAGCTCAAGCACGAGTTCACACCGGTTGTGTTCGACGATGAGGCGCTGGCATTCGGCGCACACACCGAGGTCGGTCCGGGCGGCCATTTCCTCGGCGCGATGCACACGCTCGAGCGCTTCCGCGAGTGCTTCTACCGGCCAATGCTGTCCTCGACCGACAACTTCGACCGCTGGACCCGCCGCGGCGCCAAGGACACGACCGCGCGCGCGTCGGAGATCTGGCGCGAGAAGCTCGATGCCTACGAGGCCCCGCCGCTCGATGGCGGCATCCGCGACGAGCTCATAGAGTTCGTCGACCGCCGCCGCATCGAGCTCGGGGACTGACACCTCCCCAGCCCGGGGATTGACGTTCGGGATAATCTCAAGATCTATGAGTGATATATCAGCGCTCGAGCAGGCTCACCACAGTCCGCCGGCGCTGCTCGCCGATCGCGCCTACGAGGAGCTGCGCGATCGGCTGGTCACGCTCCAGATCAAGCCGGGGGAACCGATCGACGAGGACCGTCTCGGTAATGAGCTCGAGATGGGTCGCACACCGATCCGCGAGGCGATCAAGCGCCTTGCGCTCGAGAACCTGGTCACGGTCTTCCCGCGCCGCGGCACGTTCGCCTCCGAGATCAACATCAAGGACCTGGCACAGATCACTGAGGTGCGTGCCGTGCTCGAGGCCCGCGCTGCCGCACTCGCCGCCGAGCGCCTGACCGAGGCAGGCCGAGAGGAGCTGACGGCGCTGATCGAGGAACTGCGCGCGCAGCGCGGTGGTGACGACATGCAGGCGCTGATGGAGCTCGACACGCGCATCCACCGCTTCATCTACCGCGCCAGCGACAACCCGTTCCTCGAGGAGACGCTGTACCGCTACTTCAACCTCTCGCTGCGCATCTGGTATCTGGTGATCGACCGGTTGCCGCACCTCTTCCAGCGGGTGCACGAGCACGAGGCGATGCTGCAGGCGATCGCCGATCGCAAGCCCGAGCTCGCCTACGCGGTCGCCGCCGGCCACGTCGACACGTTCGAGAGCGAGATCCGGAGCGTGCTTTGAGCGGCCGGCTCAGCGCTCGCTACGACTATGTGATCGTCGGCGGTGGTGCCGCCGGGTGCGTGCTCGCCGCGCGCCTCTCCGAGGACCCCTCGACGAAGGTGTTGCTGCTCGAGGCCGGCCGTCCCGACTACCTCTGGGACCTCTACATCCACATGCCGGCGGCGCTCTCGTTCCCGATCGGCAACCGTCTCTATGACTGGAAGTACGAGTCCGAGCCGGAACCGCAGATGCACGGGCGCCGCGTATATCACGCGCGCGGCAAGGTGCTCGGTGGCTCGAGCGCGATCAACGGCATGATCTTCCAGCGAGGGAACGCGCTCGACTATGAGCGCTGGGGTGCCGACCCGGGCCTTGGGCAGTGGGACTACGCCCACTGCCTGCCGTACTTCAAGCGCATGGAGACCTGCCTGGCCGGTGCCGATGACTGGCGCGGCGGCAGCGGCCCGCTGAAGCTCGAGCGTGGGCCGGCGACCAACCCGTTGTTCGGCGCCTTCTTCGAGGCGGCGCAGCAGGCCGGTTACGGGTTGACCAGTGACGTAAACGGCTACCGCCAGGAGGGCTTTGCCGCCTTCGACCGCACGATCTATCGCGGCCGCCGCCTGAGCTCGGCGCGCGCCTATCTACACCCGGCGATGTCACGCCCGAACCTCGACGTTCAGTGCCGCATGTTTGTCTCGAGCGTGCTGTTCGAGGGCACGCGTGCGGTCGGCGTCGAGTACTCGACCGGCGGACTGCGACGTGGCGGCGCTGAACGTGTGACCGCAGGCGAGGTGATCCTCTGCGGCGGCGCGATCAACTCACCACAGCTGCTGCAGCTCTCCGGGGTGGGCAACGCCGACGAGCTGGGTCGTCTCGGCATCAGGGCCGTCGCCGACGTGCCGGGAGTCGGCGAGAACCTGCAGGACCACCTCGAGGTCTATGTCCAGTACGCGTCCAAGCAGCCGGTCTCGGTGGCGCCCGCGATGAAGTACCGCAACCGTCCCAAGGTGGGGCTGCAGTGGCTGCTGTTGCGCAGCGGGCCCGGCGCGACTAACCACTTCGAGGCCGGCGGCTTCGTGCGAGGTGACGATCAGGTCGCCTACCCCAACCTGATGTTCCACTTCCTGCCGCTGGCGATCCGCTACGACGGCACTGCACCGCAGGGTCACGGCTACCAGGTGCACGTCGGACCGATGTACTCCGACGCGCGCGGCTCGGTGAAGATCATCTCCGTCAACCCGCGCAAGCATCCGCAGCTGCGCTTCAACTACCTCTCGACCGAGCAGGACCGGCGCGAGTGGCTCGAAGCGATCGCCTGCGCGCGCCGGATCCTCACGCAGCCCGCGTTCGAGCCCTTCAGCGACGGCGAGCTCTCGCCCGGCGCCGGGGTGCAGTCCGACGAGGAGATCCTCGACTGGGTCGCGCGCGACGCCGAGACCGCGCTGCATCCATCGTGCACGTGCCGGATGGGCACCGGCGAGCTGGACGTGCTCGATCCCGCGACCATGCGCGTGCGCGGCACCGAGGGTCTGCGCGTCGTCGACGCCTCCTCGATGCCCTACGTGACCAACGCCAACATCTACGCCCCCGTCGTGATGCTCGCCGAGAAGGCTGCCGACCTGATCCGCGGCGCCACGCCGCTCGAGCCGCTCAGCGACGTGCCCTTCTACCGCCACGGCGCCGGCGCGGCAACCGGCTGACTCCGCCTCACGGCCCGTAGCTCGGATTTGGTCGGCACATCACGATTTGCCTTTTGGCGTTATAACAGCGCCGTTATAACGCCAAAACGGCTTTTGCGCAGGGCCACCCACGCCGTACCGGCGAGGCGCCTCGCGGTGACTCAGCCGATCACCACGGTCTGCAGATCGGTGAGCGCGTCGAACGGGTAGCGCCCGCCGACGCGGCCGACGCCGCTGAGGCTCCCCGCCCGCCCGCCGAAGGGCAGGTGGTTCTCCCAGTAGTTGGTCGTCTCGTTGATGTTGACGAGACCGGTGCGCGCCTCGTCGGCGAAGCGCAGCCCTCGCGAGAGATCCGCGGTGAAGATCGCCGCCAGCAGACCGTAGGGAGAGGCGTTGGTCAGCTCGATCGCCTGCTCCAGCGAGGTGATGTCGATCACCGGGGCAATCGGCCCGAAGGTCTCCTCGGTCGCAGCCAGAGCATCGGCCGGCACACCGTCGAGCACTGTCGCGGGCCAGTAGAGCTCGGTAGGGAAGCCGGCGGCCCGCTGGCCGCCGGCGACCACCCTTGCGCCGCGCGCGACCGCGTCGCTCACGTGGGCGTCCATCTTCGCCGCGACACCCTCGTTGTTGAGCGGTCCGAGCGTCGTCTCGGCCAGCAGCGGATCGCCGAGCTGGGCCTGGGCGGCCGTTCGTTCTGCCAGCAGCCCCACGAACTCCGCACGGACGCGCTCGTGTACGAGGATCCGCTCGCCCGCGGTGCAGCTCTGCCCGGCGCACAGGAAGCAGCCGACGACGGCCGCATCGGCGGCAGCCTTGAGGTCGGCGTCCTCGAGCACCACCAGCGGTCCGTTGCCGCCCATCTCGAGCAGCAGCCGCTTGCCGGCCGCGCGCGCAGCGATCCGCAGCCCGGTCGCGGTCGAGCCGATGAAGCCAACGGCGGCCACGTCGGGGTGTCCGACCAGCTCGTCGCCGACGACGGGCCCAGGCCCGGTAACGAAATTGAAGACCCCCGGGGGTAGGTCGGCCTCGGCGATGCATTCGGCCAGCAACGCCGAGCAGTACGCGGTGCTCGGCGCGGGCGTCCAGACCACGGTGTTCCCGGCGGCGAGCGCCGGAGCGACGATCTCCGCGGGCATCGTATAGGGCCAGTTCCACGGCGTCACGATCGCGACCGGCCCGACCGGCCGGCGCAACACCAGCACACGTTTGCCCGGCGACGAGCTCGCGGGGATCGATCCCTCCAGGCGCACGCCGTCCTCGGCCGCGCCGCGCCACATCGCGACGAGTTCATCGACCTCGTCGAAGGACTCGCTCAGCGGCTTGCCCTGGTCGAGCGTCGCCGCCCGTGCAAGCTGATCGCGCCGAGCGGCGCAGGAATCGGCGACGCGGTGCAGCGCGCGGGCCCGGGCGAACGCCGTCTCGGCCGCCCAGCCGCCAAAGCTCGCGACAGCGGCCGCCACTGCCGCACCGGCGTCGGCGCGAGTCGCCTCAGCCACCTCGCAGAGCCGCTCTCCGGTGGCCGGACTGGACGCCTCGGACACAGCGCCGCCCTCGGCGGCGCGCCACTCACCGCCAATGAAGAGCTTGGTTGATTCTCTGGCCCGCACGGTGATATATAAGTCTAATAACAGCGCCGTTAGGTGTTGTTAACCAAAGAGGGCCGCATGACGGGAAGCTGCAAAGCGGTGGTTGCTTGAGTGCAATCCTCCCTGACCTCGTGGAGGAGGGAGAGCGGCTGCTGGCGCTCGCGCACGATCAGAACGCCACCTTCGCACTGCTCGGCGGCGTCGCCGTCAGGCTGCACGCCCCCGAGGTTCCGGCGTCGCTGGACCGCGAGTACAAGGACCTCGACTTCGCCGTCCCCAAGGGCGGCAGCGGCACTGCCGGCAAGCTCCTGGGCGGCGCCGGATACGAGCCCCAGATCGTGTTCAACGCGATGAACGGCAAGGAGCGACTGCTGTTTCACGACACGGTGAACGGCCGTCAGGTCGACGTCTTCGTGGGTTCATTCCGCATGTGTCACGCGATCCCGCTGTCCGAGCGGCTGCAGCCGCGCGAGACGACTGTGCCGCTGGCTGAGCTGCTGCTGACGAAGCTGCAGATCATCGAGCTCAACGAGAAGGACATCCGCGACACCGTGCTGTTGCTGCACGGCCACGAGGTCGCCGATCACGACGACGACGCGGTCAACGGCGCGCGCATCGGCGCGCTCTGCGCCGAGGACTGGGGCCTCTGGCGGACCATCACCAGGAACCTCGAGCGCACCGGCCAGCACGTGGACGACTACGCGCTGCCACACGAAAAGGCTTCGCAGATCAAGGAGCGGCTGACCCAGTTGATCTCTCGCATCGAGGCGGCCCCCAAGAACCGCGCCTGGAAGTTGCGGGACAGGATCGGGGAGCGCAAGCGCTGGTACGACCTGCCTGAGGAGGTGGAGCGGTGAGGATCTTCTTCGCGACCGACGTGCACGGCTCAGAGACGTGCTGGCGCAAGTTCCTGAACTCCGGCAGGCACTACAAGGCCGACGTGGTGATCCTCGGCGGTGACATGACCGGCAAGGCACTGGTGCCGATCATCAGCGACGGCGGCGACGCGTGGCACTCGACCCTGCTCGAGAACCGCGAGACGCTCGTCGGCGAGGAGCAGGTCACCGAGTTCGAGCACGCCGTCAAGCGCCGTGGCTACTACCCGTTCCGCGTCGATCCGGACGAGCTCGCCGAGCTCAGCCAGGACGAGGTCCGCTGGCACGCGCTGTTCGATCAGCACATGCTCGCAACCGTGCGCGAGTGGATGGAACTCGCCGACGAGCGCCTGGCCGACACGGGCATCCGCTGCGTCGTCTGCCCCGGCAACGACGACCAGCTCGAGGTCGACGAGGTCATCCTCGCGGCCAACACGGTTGAGCTCGGCGAGGGTCGCGTGCTCGAGTTCGGCGGATATCAGATGGTGTCGAGCGGCTGGGCCAACCGCACTCCCTGGGACACCTACCGCGAGGAGGACGAGCCGCAACTGGCGGAGCGCATCGCGAAGATGGTCGACCAGGTCACGACCCCTCCCGAACGCACAATCTTCAGCCTCCATTGCCCGCCCTACGGCACCGGGCTTGACGATGCGCCCGAGTTGACCGCGGATATGGATCTCAAGGACGCCGGCCACGCCGTCAAGCCTGTCGGCTCGACGGCCGTGCGTGAGGCGATCGAGCGCTTCGAGCCGGCGCTCTCGGTCCACGGCCACATCCACGAGTCGCGCGGAACCAAACGACTCGGCAAGACCCTGTGCGTGAACCCCGGCAGCTCGTACGAGCAGGGCCAACTGTTGGGGGCCGTGATCGACATTGAGGACGGCAAGCAGGTCAAGAAGTTCGTGCTCACGAGCGGCTGAGATGCAGCCTCCGGTGGGAGGTGAGGGACGCCCGAGCAGGAGAACAACCTGAGGTCTGACCAGGAGAGGAAGGCAAGCGGCATGTTCATCAATACGGGGGTTGGGATATGACGGCTACGGCAAGTGGTGGCGGCGCGGGCTTCGAGGAACGCGCCGTATTCGTACGCAAGGCCACAGGGCTGGTGCGCGGCTGGTCCGTGCGTGATGCGTTCGTCTACGCCACATTCGCGATCAATCTGGTGACGCTCGGTTGGTTCATCTTCGCGTCGGCGCCGTTCATTCCCAATGGCGGCCTGATGTGGTCGGTCATCGTCTCTGGCGCATTCCTGATCTTTCAGGCGATCACATACGCGTCGCTGATCTCGGTGATGCCACGCGCCGGCGGTGATTACGTCTGGATGAGTCGGGTGCTCGGTGGCGGCATCGGCTTCGTGCTGGCCGTCGCGGGCTGGTGGTTCATCCTCTGGTACTGGGTCCCGATCTACGCCAACATCCTCAACATCGAGGTGCTCGGGCCGCTGTCGGCGATCGTCGGCTGGCACAGCGGCGTGACCTTCTGGGCGGGCAACGCCGGCATCTTCGTGGCGTCCGTGATCACGGCGCTGCTGGCATCGCTGTTCATCGCATTGGGGATTCGGACCTACGGACGCATCCAGAAGTTCTGCTTCTACGGTGGCCTGTTCGGCTTGGCGGTGATGGCGATCATCCTGCTCGTCACCTCCCACAGCGGCTTCATCAACGACTTCAACAGCCAGGCGCACAAGCTCTACGGAACTACCGGCAACGCCTATGCCGCGACCGTGAAGGCGGGCACCGTGAAGGCGGGCTACGTCCCGACCGGCGTGGGCCACTTCAACTTCAGTGGCGTGCTGTTGCTGATCCCGATGCTGATGTTCTTCAACCTCTGGTCGAACTGGGGCGCGACGCTCTACGGCGAGGTCCGGGGCGCGTCGGACTTCCGCAAGAACATCTACGCGATGGGCGGTGCCCTGATCGTGACGACGATCGTCGCGGGCATCTTCTTCCTGCTGTTCTCCAAGACGTTCGGCTGGAGCTTCTACATGGGCGGCAACAACGCGTTCTACCTGGGAACGGGGCCAACCGGCGTGTTCCCATACCCAGCGCTGCTCGCATCGATGATCTTCGGCAGCCCGGTGCTGCAGTTCATCCTGATCACGGTCATGTCGCTGTGGTTCTTCGGCTGGGTGGGGTCAGTGTTCCTGTCCTCGACCCGCGTCGTGTTCGCCGCATCCTTCGATCGCATCCTGCCTGAGAGGGTCGCGAGCGTGTCGCGCAACGGCGTGCCCTACTGGGCGCTGGCGCTGATGCTGCTGCCTTCAATCCCGCTCGCGGCGCTTTACGCATGGAGCCATTCATTCAGGTCCTACACCCTGGACGCGACGCTGGTGATCGCGATTACGTTCCTTGGCACCACCGTGTCGGCGGCGATCCTGCCATGGCGCAAGCCGGAGATCTACAACGCCTCGCCGATCGCCAAGTACAGGGTGCTGGGGCTGCCGATCATCACGGCCGCCGCGCTGATGTTCGCGGCGATCCTGATCTGGGCGCTGATCAAGTGGTTCTCGGACGGCGCCTACGGCGTCAACAACACGGACTCCTTCTACCTGATGGGCGGGATGTACGTGCTGGCGATCGCGATCTACGTGATCTCCCAGATCGTTCGCAAGCGTCAGGGAATCGATCTCGGGATGGTCTACGGGGAGATACCGGCAGAGTGATGCTGGCCCCCTAGTCCTTCTGGCCTCCGCCCGCTCGGGTGGGCGGGGGCCGATTCGGCGGGCGGCCCGCGAGGCTCGCGGGTGACCCCATGACAGTCAGCGTCTTCGACCTCTTCTCCGTTGGCATCGGGCCCTCGAGTTCGCACACGGGCGGCCCGCTGGCGCTCACGGGCAAGGCGCACGCGGCCGGAGTACTCAAACGCGCTCTCGTTCAGCGCACGCGACGGCGGGGGGGCGGAGCTCGAGAGTGACACGTGCCTGGCCGTCAACGTGGTCGAGTACTGAGCGGGGCGGCGAAGGTGGGGCGGCGAAGGTGTCAGACGCGGGCGCGCGTGGGCACCTCGCGCGCGAGTAGGACCACGATCACGCCCAGCATCGTGCCGGTCAGGCGGCGCTGCCACTGAGTCCACTCCGGGCGCGATGACAGGGCGGCCGCGATCGAGCCGGCCGCCAGGACCAGCACGGCGTTGACCGTGAGGCTGACACTGATCTGGATGCCACCGAGGACGAAGCCCTGTGCCGTCGCGTGTCCGGCGGCGGGGCGGATGAACTCGGGGATCAGCGCGAGATACATGATCGCCGCCTTGGGATTCAGCAGGTTGGTCAGCAGCCCCATGCGGTAGAGCCGCCAGTTGGAGTCACGGGCAAGCGCCCGCGGCTCGAACAGCCCGGCGCCCCCGGGGCGCAGTGCCTGGTAGGCCAGGTAGCCGATGTAGATCGTGCCCGCTGCCTTGAAGGCGATGTAGAGCGCCGGGACCAGCACGAACACCGTTGCCATCCCGAGGTTCGTCATCACCAGGTAGACCACGAAGCCGGTCGCCGTTCCGCCCAGCGAGATCAGCCCGGCGCCGCGGCCCTGGCTGAGGCTGCGGGAGACGAGGTACATCATGTTCGGGCCCGGGGTCAGCACCATCCCCAGCGCGGTGGCCGCCATGCCGGCTGCCGCCGTGCTCGAGACGATCACGGGGCGTATTCCTCCTGCAGGCGCGGTGCGGTGGGCGCGGCGCCACCGTTGGTGGGGGCATCGGGCGGGCGCGCCCGGTCGATCGCGAGCCGGGGGATGAAGAAGTGCGCGAGCGGGCCGATCCCGAGCGCGTACACGACGGTTCCGACGCCGACCGAGCCGCCGAGCAGCCAGCCGATCAGCAGCACCGTGAGCTCGATGCAGGTGCGCACGACGCGGATCGAGAGCCCGCGCTTGGCCAGACCGGTCATCAGCCCGTCGCGCGGTCCGGGTCCGAGCCCGGCGCCGATGTAGGCGCCCGTCGCGACGCCGTTCAGTACCACGCCGGCGACCACCACGAGGCTGCGCAGACCGAGGCCGTGCGGGTCGGGAACGAGTGCCAGCACGAGATCGATCACGGCGCCGACGACGAACACGTTGCTGGCCGTTCCGAAGCCGGGGCGCTGGCGCAGCGGCATCCAGAGCAGCAGCACGGCTGCGCCGACGATGATCGACCAGGTTCCGACGCCGAGCCCCAGGCGTCGGGAGAGTCCCTGGTGCAGGACGTCCCACGGATCGACCCCGAGTCCGGCGAGCAACAGCATCGCGTCGCTGACCCCATAGAGCACCAGCCCGGAGTAGAGCCGCGCCAGCCGCCGGCCGCGGGGTCGCGGGATCAGGGTCGCGATCTTCACGACAACCATCTTGCGCGAAATTGGCTCGTTTGAGAACAGGCCAATCTGGCAGTATTGGTCTGGCCGTGCCCGAACTAGGCCTCCACCGGATAGTTGAACTGCTGGGCGATTGGCGCCGTGGCGGGCCCGCCGCCGAGCGGCTCGCGGCGACCCTGCGCACGCTGGTCCTCGACGGACGGGTTCCGGCCGGCACGCGGCTGCCGGCCGAGCGTACGCTCGCGGGAGGTCTGGGAGTGAGCAGAGCCACCGTGACCTCCGCCTACGACCGCCTGCGGGTCGAGGGCTACCTCGCGAGCACGCTCGGAGCAGGCAGCTGGGTCACGATCCCCGCGGTTCGCGGTCAGGCTCTCGACGACGCGCGGGTTGCCGATCTGGATCTCACCGTCGCGTCGCTGCCCGCGCCCGCGCGCATTCTCGAACTGGCGCAGGCGGCCGTCACGAAGCTCCCGGCTTGGCTCGACCATCACGGGTATTCCCCGCTGGGGCTGGTGGCGCTGCGCGAGGCGATCGCCGCGCGTTACACAGAGCGCGGGCTCCCGACGAGCGCCGACCAGATCCTTGTCACCGCGGGTGCGATGCAGGCGATCGATCTCACGATCCGCGCACTGCTTCCCCGTGGTCGTAACGCGCTTGTCGAGGTTCCGAGCTATCCGGCTGCGCTCGACGCGATCCGCCGCGCCGGAGCACGGCTGCGCTCGGTGCCGGTCTCCGCGCTGGGCTGGGACCACGAGCAGTTGGAGGCGGCTGCCGCACGGCACGCCCCTGCGCTCTCCTACCTGATCCCGGATTTCCACAACCCCACCGGCGCGCTGATGGATCACACCGGACGCCGCCGGACGCTCGCCGCGCTCGGGCGCGCCGAGGGCTACCTGCTGGTGGACGAGACGTTCGCTGAGCTGAACCTCGACGGTGTGCCCGAGCAGCCGCCCCTGGCCGCCGTTGGGCGCAGCGAGCGGGTGGTCACGGTCGGCTCGCTCAGCAAGGCCCTCTGGGGTGGCCTGCGGGTCGGTTGGGCGCGCGCCGAGCCCGGACTCATACGGCGGCTGGCCGCATCGCGCTCCGGCGTGGACCTCTCCAGTCCGGTGCTCGAGCAGCTGATCGCCGTCGAAGCGCTGGCCGAGTTCGACTCGATCCTCGCTGAGCGCCGCGCGCTGGCCCGGGCGCGGCGATCCGCTCTGCGTGACGCCCTGCAACGACACCTGCCCGACTGGCGCCACGATCCGCCCGGCGGCGGGCTGGTGCTCTGGGTCGAGATGCCGCAGCCGATCGGCACCAGCCTGATGGTGCAGGCGCGCGAGCACGGGCTTGCGCTCACGCCCGGCCCGCGCTTTGCCACCGACGGCCTGCTCGAACGCTACATCCGGCTGCCGTTCACGGCCAGGTCCGCCGAGCTCGAGCGAGCAGTTGCGCTGATCGCACAGATCGTGCCTCGTATGGCGGGCCATCAGGCCCCCGAAACCCAGCTCTCGGCCTACGCGGTCTGACTCGTCGCCCGGGGCCGTCGAGCCTTGTTGCAGCCAGCCATATCGCTCTGATATATAAGTTGTATGAGCAGCTCCGGTGCCTTCCTGCCTGCATCTCAGAGCATCGTCATCGTCGGTGCCGGGATCGTCGGAAACAGTCTTGCGTATCACCTCACCCGGCTCGGCGAGCACGACATCACCCTGATCGACAAGGGCCCGCTGCCGAATCCCGGCGGCTCGACCGGTCACGCGTCCAATTTCATCTTCCCGGTCGATCACTCCAAGGAGATGACGCAGCTGACGCTCGACAGCATGCGTCAGTACAAGGACCTCGGCGTCTTCGTCGAGAGCGGCGGCATCGAGGTGGCGCGCACTGAGGAGCGCATGCAGGAGCTGCAGCGCCGCGTGTCATCGGCGATCTCATGGGGGATCGAGCCGGTCTCGATCATCACGCCGCGGGAGGTCAGGGAGCTGGTCCCGTTCATCAACGAGCAGCTGATCGTCGGCGGCTTCTACACCCCCGGCGCCGGCGTCGTCGACTCGCTGCGTGCGGCGACGATCATGCGCGAGCGCGCGCAGCAAGAGGGCGTGACCGTGTCGGCCAACACCGAGGTGCTGGGCTTCGATGTCGAGGGCGGCCGCGTCCGCAGGGTGCGCACGACGAAGGGTGACATCGAGGCTGATCGTGTCGTGATCGCCTGCGGCTGCTGGAGCCCGAAGCTCGCGAGGATGGCCGGGGCGTCGATTCCGATCGCTCCGTCGGTGCATCAGATGATCGACATCGGCCCGGTGCCGCGCTTCGCCAACGCCAAGGGGATGATCGAGTACCCGATCGTGCGTGACGTCGACACCAACATGTACGAGCGCCAGGAGGGCACGGGCCTCGAGATCGGCTCCTACGCGCACCGGCCGATCATGATGGATGCCGACGAGATCCCCTCGATCGAGCAGTCGGCGCTGAGCCCGACCGAGCTGCCCTTCACCCAGGACGACTTCGACCCGCAGATGGAGATCGCGCTCGAGCTGATGCCGGAGATCGTCGGCGACGAGTCAGTCGGCGTGAAGTATGCGATCAACGGCCTGCTCTCGGTGACATACGACGGGTTGCCGCTGCTCGGCGAAACGCCGGAGGTGAGAGGCCTGTGGTCGGCGGCCGCGATCTGGATCAAGGAAGGGCCGGGAGCCGGCAAGACCGTGGCCGAGCTGATGGTGCACGGCGAGTCCGAGATCGACGTCTTCGAGTCCAACATCGCGCGCTCGTACCCCTCGCAGAAGACGCGCACGCACGTCGTCGCCCGTGCCGGCGAGGGCTTCAACAAGATGTACGGGATCGTCCACCCGAGCGAGCAGTGGGAGTCCGATCGGGGTGTGCGCGTGCCGCCCTTCTATGCGCGCGAGCGCGAACTCGGGGCCGTCTTCTACGAGGCCGCGGGCTGGGAGCGGCCTGTCTGGTATGAGTCAAACGCCGGCTTGCTCGACGAGTACGGCGAGCGTGTGCCGCGCCGCGAGTCCGAGTGGGAGGCGCGCTGGTGGTCGCCGATCATCAATGCCGAGCACCTGGCGATGCGCGACCGCGCCGCGATCGTCGACCTCACCACCTTTGCGATCTTCGATGTCTGCGGCCCTGGCGCGCTCGACGTGGTCCAGCGCCTGGCGATGCGCCAGATGGACGTCCCGGCCGGCCGCGTCGTCTACACGCCGCTGCTGACACCGAGCGGGACCTTCAAACAGGACCTGACGATCATGCGCATGGCCGATGACCGCTTCCGTGTCGTCACCGGAGGCGCCTACGGGATGTCGGACCTCAAGTGGTTCAGGGATCACCTCCCGGCAGACGGGTCCGCCCAGATTCACGACCAGACGAGCGCCTGGACGACGCTCGGACTGTGGGGACCGCGGGCGCGGGACATCCTCTCCTCGGTCGCACGCGGGGACGTCTCGCACGAGGGCTTCCCCTTCGCACAGTGGCGCAACATCGAGGTCGGTCCGGTCGAGGTGCTCGCCTCTCGCATCTCCTACGTCGGCGACCTCGGCTGGGAGCTGTACGTGCCGATCGAGCAGGGCGCGCGGCTCTGGGACGTCCTCGCCGAGGCCGGCGAGCCGCACGGCATGATCGCCGCCGGCAGCGGCGTCTACGGCAGCACCGGCCGGCTCGAGAAGGGTTACCGCGCCTACGGCGCCGAGCTCGACGGCGAGTACAACGTGGTCGAGGCCGGCATGGCCTGGGGCAAGGTCAAGGACCAGGACTTCATCGGCAAGCAGGCGCACGTCGCGCACCGCGAGCAGCAGCCGGCGGCGAGCATGTGCACGCTGACGGTCGAGGACCACACCTCCTCCTCCGGCGTCAAGCGCTACATGCTCGGCAAGGAGCCGATCATGACGCTCGACGGCCAGCCGATCACCGACAGTAGGGGGCGGCGCTCGTACGTGACCAGCGCCGGCTCGGGGCCATCTCTGGGCAAGTACATCCTGATGACGTACCTGCCGCCGGAGCACGCCCGGGTCGGCGAGCAGTTGCTGGTCCAGTACATGGGCGAGCGCTATCCGGTGACCGTCCAGTCGACCGACGCAGCGTCCCTGTTCGATCCCGCGAACAGCCGCATCCGGCAGTAGGAGACTTCCACATATGCACATATGTGTATGCGTCAAGCGGGTGCCGCTGACCGGGGGCAGGATCACGCTCACCGACGACCAGCGCGCGCTGTCGACCAAGCACCTCGGCTTCACCGTCAGCCCGCATGAGGAGTGCGGCGTCGAGGAGGCCGTGCAGATCGTCGAGCGCGAGGGCGGCTCCGTCACCGTATTGACGCTCGGGCCTGCCGAGTCCGAGGAGCAGCTGCGCGACATGATGGCGATCGGCGCCGATCGCGCGACCCACCTCGTGACCGACGGCGAAGAGTGGGATCCGCAGGCCACCGCCGCGGCGATCGTCGCCGCGATGCGGGCCGACGAGCAGGCGCCCGACCTGATCCTGTTCGGCAACGAGTCGGCCGATGCCGGCAACTACCAGGTGGCGATCCGTGTCGCGCACGCGCTCGGGATGCCCTCTGTCACGGGTGTGAAAAAGATCTCCTTCGAGTCGGGCAGCGCCATCTGCGAGCAGGAAGTGGCCGGCGGCAGCGACGTCTACGAGGTGTCGCTGCCTGCGGTCGTCTCCGTCAAGGAGGGGATCAACCTGCCGCGCTACCCGTCGGTGCCGGGGCGCCTGCGCGCCAAGCGCAAGCCGCTTCAGGCATCGAGTCCCGAGCGTCCCGCTGCGCAGCTGGAGATGGTCAGGCTGGTGCTGCCGCCAGACTCCGGCAAAGAGGTGCAGGTGCTCGGCACAGGCGCCGAGGCCGCGCCCGCTGTGGTTGCCGTGCTCGCCGAGCTGGGGGTGCTGTGATGAGCGTCCTGGTCTTTGTCGAGGATCCGGCCGACGAGCTGGCGGCGCAGGCGCTCACGTTCGCTCGCGGTATGGACGGCGACGTCACGGCGTTCACGATCAGCGGCGACTACGCGCCGGCTGCATGGGGACAGACACTCGCCGATCTTGTGGGCGCGCGCTCGCCGCGGGCCGTTCTCGCCGCCGGCACCGAGCGCGGCAACGAGGTGCTCGCCCACGCCGCGGCGATCCTCGATCTGCCGCTGTCGGCCAACACGATCTCCTTCGCCCCCGGCTCGCCGCCCACGGTGACGCGCGTGCGCTGGGGCGGGAGCCTGCTCGAGCAGGCGCTGCTGCACGGCTCCACGCTGCTGCTCACCGTCGCACCGCATGCGGTCGCCGCCGATGATGGCGCCACCGTTGAGGCTGAGCTCGTCGCATCCTCCCAGCACGCTCTGGCCGTCGCGCCGACCAAGCGGGTCGGCGCGACGAGTGGCGGCGTCTCACTCGAGGAGGCCAAGGTCGTCGTCGCGGGGGGTCGGGGTGTCGGCTCGGCCGAGGGCTTCGCGATCATCGAGCAGCTTGCCGAGCTGCTCGGCGGAGCCGTTGGTTGCTCGCGTGCCGTCACCAGTGCGGGCTGGCGTCCGCACACCGACCAGGTCGGCCAGACCGGGACCAAGGTCTCACCCGATATCTACATCGCCTGCGGGATCAGCGGCGCCACCCAACACATGGCCGGCTGCAAGGGCGCCAAGAAGCTGCTTGCGATCAACGCGGACGGCGAGGCGTCGATCTTCGCGCACGCCGATTACGGCGTGCTCGGCGACCTGCATGAGATCGTGCCGGCGATCGCCGCCGAGATCCGGAAGGCGAGGGGCGCATAGTCTCGCCGTTTGAGGCGGTGGCGCTGGCCGTGGCGCTTGGCGCCAGCGGCACTCTGTTCGCGCGCCGGCTCGCGCGGCTGAGAGCGTTGGTCCAGGCGGCGAAGCCGACGCGGCGCTCGGGCGATGTAGCCGCGCGCGTGCGTAACGAGGTGACGATCGTGCTCGGGCAGCGCAAGCTGCTGCAGCGCTTCGGGCCGGGGTTGATGCACGCCTTCATCTTCTGGGGGTTCCTCGTCCTCGCGCCGACGATCCTGATCGCGATGATCGCGATCGTCGATCGTGACCAGACGCTGCCATGGCTGGCGGCGCAGGGCTGGTACGCGCTGCTCGCCGACATCTTCTGCGTGCTCGTGCTGGTCGGTGTGGTCTCGGCGCTGTACGTGCGCAAGGTTGTGCGCCCGCGCCGCTTCGCGGGCAGCCACCTCGGCGAGGCTGATCTGATTCTGGCTCTGATCGCGACGGTTGTGATCTCGCTGCTGCTGTGGCACTCCTCGCGGATCGCGCTCGGGTACAACGAGTGGCCGAAGTCCTGGTCGCCGGTCTCGCGCGTGCTCTCGCATCTGTTCGGGCACGGCGGCGGGACGCGGGTGCTGGAGCGGGTGTTCGTGTGGGTCCATGTGGCGACGATCCTCGCGTTCCTCGCCTACCTGCCCTACTCCAAGCACCTGCACATCGGCGCCGCCGCGGTGAACGTGTGGTTCGGGCGGACAGCTGCGCGGGGGCGGCTCGAGCCGTTGCGCTTCGAGCCCGACGAGGGCGAGAGCGAAGACGATCTGCGCTTCGGCGCCGGAACCGCCGCGGACCTCACATGGAAGCAGGTGCTCGACACCTTCTCATGCACCGAGTGCGGCCGCTGCCAGGATGTCTGTCCAGCCAACCAGACGGGCAAGCTGCTGTCGCCGAAGCTGGTGATCATGGGGCTGCGCGACCAGCTCTTCTCGGGCGACCGCGAGGCGCCGCTGGTTCCCTCGGCGGTGCCCGCGGAATCGATCTGGGACTGCGTCACCTGTGGCGCCTGCATCGAGGCGTGCCCGGTCTCGATCGAGCACATCGATCACATCGTCGACCTGCGCCGCCACCTGGTGATGGTCGAGTCGAGCTTCCCCGCCGAGGCCGAGCCGATGCTGCGTGACATCGAGCGCAGCTCCAACCCCTGGGGCCATCCGCAGGCCCAGCGGGCTGATTGGGCGGCCGAGCTCGGGGTGCGCGTGCTCGAGCCGGGGGAGATGCCGCCCGAGTATCTGTACTGGGTCGGGTGCGCGTCGTCGTTCGACGAGCGCGCACGCCGCACCGCCGAGGCGACCGCCAAGCTCCTGCAGGCGGCGGGGGTTGATTTCGCGATCCTGGGCCCGCGTGAGAGCTGCACCGGAGACCCGGCACGCCGCATGGGCAACGAATATGTCTTCCAGGCGCTGGCCGAGCAGAACGTTGCCACGCTGAATCAGGCCGGCGTGCGCAAGATCATCGCCAACTGCCCGCATTGCTTCAACACGCTCGCCAACGAGTACCCGGACTTCGGCGGAAGCTACGAGGTCGTGCACCACTCGGAGCTGCTCGCGCGGCTTGTGAGCGAGGGTCGGCTGCGGCCGGCGCGTGACGAGCAGCTGATGGTCACCTATCACGACTCCTGCTATCTGGCACGGCATAACGATGTGCTCGACGCGCCGCGCGAGCTGGTCGGCGCGGTCGGCACGGCGCTGCCGATGGCCCGCTCCGGCAAGCAGACGTTCTGCTGTGGCGCCGGCGGCGCACACATGTGGATGGAGGAGCGGGCCAACCCGATCAACGTCGAGCGCGTGCGCGAAGCCGCCGCGACCGGTGCTGACACGCTTGCGGTCGCCTGCCCCTACTGCACGGTGATGCTCGACGACGGCGTCCAGAGCACCGGTGATCAGCTGCGCGTGGTCGACGTGGCGACGCTGCTCGTCGAGGCGCTCCAGTAGCTCCAGTAGCCAGCGCCCCGCCGGCCATCCCGGGCGGCGGGGCGCTGTGAGGGGCACGGCGTCTCTGCGCTCAGGCGGCGGCTGCGCTCCTGCTCAGCTGTGCTGCCCTGACGCGCAGCATCGCCACGGCGTCGGCACTGGGCCGGAACGGATCTGCGATCGCTGTTCCGTCGTCAAG
Organism: Solirubrobacteraceae bacterium; assembly: GCA_035552235.1. Lineage (GTDB taxonomy): Bacteria > Actinomycetota > Thermoleophilia > Solirubrobacterales > Solirubrobacteraceae > Palsa-465. The sequence goes on along the minus strand of DASZLT010000019.1, from coordinate 12,739 downwards.
CGACAGCGCGGCGATCACCGATCCGCTCTGCTCGGCGAGCAGCGCCTGGCCGGAGAGAGACCGGGCGCTGTCCATGTGTGCCAAGCGGCGAAGTTGCGCCTCGTCGGCGGTCACCGCAAGGCGGATCACCAGCGCTGACCAGCGCGGCCCAGAGTGAGACCCGGCAGGGACCTGCGTGGCGGCCGGGACGACCAGCAGGTGCGCCCGGCGGCTGCGGCGGCGGTGGGTGGTGGCGATGGCGGTCATCTGAAAGCCTCCGGTTCGAAGATTGACGGCGGGCCTTGCCCTGCCGTGTCTTCATGGTCGGCTAAGAGCCGCCCGCTGACATCGGGAGAACGGAGCGGCTTACGAGGGCTTGGGCCTTAGGCGGATGCCGAGAGGCCTCAGGCGGCCTGATTTCACTCTCACGAGGCGCTGGTCAGCGCCACCGAGGGATCTCGGCGCAGACGATCTTGCCGCTCGTGTTGGGAATCACCCAGCGGACCGCGACGGGACCGGCGCTAACCCCAAAGACGGCGTCCAGGCCCATCAACTTCACCACGCGCTGCACCGGCCGGCTCACGTTCGGCTCGCGCGCAGCTCCCAGCCGTCGCGCCTTGAGTGCTTGAACGCGGTGACGATCACATTCACGCCCGAGCTGTCGATGAACGAGAGCTCGGAGAGGTCCAGCACCACCGTTTCACCTGCACGAGCGAGCGAGGCGAGCCGGTCCTGAAGACGCTCGATCACCGCCACATCGAGCTCGCCGGAGACCGACACCCGCACGCCGTGCGGCTCGAGCGACTCACTTATGGCTGTTGACCTATACAACGGGCCAACCCGATTCGTGCGTGCGGCCAAAAGGTCTTGACCAATTCTCCCAGAGTTCCTTGACAGGGGAGATCCGGTATGGGAAGGTGGCTTCGCCTAAGTGGTGTAGACCACTGGTCGTTTAGGTGTAGACCAATAAAGGTCTGCACGCTATGCCGTGGGAGGGGGCACGCACAGCCGACACAGCGGACGGCTGGGCCCTTTGCGCGGTGATTGATCGAGGAGGTTTTGCATGAAGTTTCGGGGATTGGCGTTGCTGACCGCAGCGCTCACTATCGCCTTCGGGGTGGCCACCGCGGGCTCCGCGTTTGCCAGTTCGACTCACACGCTGACCGTATGGATGCAGGTTGACCCACAGCAGAACCCAGCGTGGATGGCGGACATCGCCAGCACTGACAGTGCCTTCGAGGCGCAGAATCCGGGTTGGACGGTCTCCCATCAGTACCTGCCGTGGGGAACCCACCTGCAGACCCTGGACACGGCGATCGCCGCCGGCGGCAGCAACCTGCCAGACGTCGTTGAGATGGGCAACACCGAGATGACGAAGTACATGGCGGAGGGCGCGTTCGCGAACCTCAGCGGGGACAAGTCACAGTTCGCGAACTCGAGCCACTGGCTCGGCGGTCTGACCGCGTCCTCGACGTACAACGGCAAGCTCTACGGAGTTCCGTACTACGCGGGCTCGCGCGTGATCACCTACCGGAGTGATCTCTTCGCAAAGGCCGGAATCAAGGGCCTGCCGACGAGTCTCACGACGTTCCAGGCCGATCTCACCAAGGTCGCCACCAAGGAGAAGTCGGTCAAGGCCTTCGCGCCGCTGTACGTCGGTGGCGAGGATTGGTACACCGCGCTCGGCTTCGTCTTTGACTACAACGGGTCGATCGCCAAGCACGTCCACGGTAAGTGGGTCGGCACACTCGACTCGCCCAATTCGATCAAGGGCCTGACCGCGTTCCAGCAGTTCTTCGACGCGACCCAGGCGAAGTCGAGCATCACGGCGAACGGCACCACACCGACTCCGTACTCGGTGTTCGCGCAGGGCAAGACCGCCGCGAACTACGGTCCGGCCTGGTACAGCTGCTGCACCGGCAAGAACTACACGAAGGTGACCAAGCAGTTCGTGATGCCGGGCCACACCAAGGGCAAGTCCATGCCGGGCTTCCTCGGTGGCTCTGACCTCGTCGTTCCGGCGGGGAGCGCCAACGAGACCCAGGCGGTCCAGTGGATCGCCGACTACACCGGCACCACCAGCGAGAAGGCACTGGGCGCTCTCGGGAACATCCCGAACGCGACCAACCTGCTCACAAACAGCGTCAACGACCGCGCTGCCGCGCGCAGCTGGTTCGTTCCGCAGGCAGTGAACTGGGTCGAGGTCGAAAACGCGAACGTGCTCCCGACCATGCTGCGCGCGATCCTCAGCGGTCAGCTCACGGTCAAGCAGGCTACGACGGTGGCTAGCGAGCAGATCGCAGCAACCCTCAACCAGCCCGCCTCCTGACCAGAGACGAGCCCACGACGTACGCCGCTGTCGCCGCGACCTCAGGGTCGTGGCGACAGCGGGCAGGTCGTCGACGCGCGGGACACGGCGCAACGCCGTACCTGCTCCTGCTCCCGATGCTGGTCGCGGTCGCCGCCGTCCTCGGCTATCCGATCGTCAACCTTGTCGAGCTCTCGCTCCAGCGGTACGGGCTGTTCGAGCTCATCCAGCACCACGGCATCTACATCGGGCTGGCCAATTTCTCGAGCATCTTCAGCAGTTCGCTCTTCTGGCATGTGCTGATCCGGACGGTCCTCTTCACGGCCGTGAACGTGGGGCTGACGATCGGGCTCGGAATGCTGATCGCGCTGCTGCTCGGGCGAGTCTCAACCTGGGTCCGGCTACTGATCACGGTGGCGCTGGTGCTCGTCTGGTCAACGCCGCCGGTTGTCGGGGTCGAGATCTGGCAGTGGATGACCAATGTTCAGAACGGCGTTCTGAACTACGCGCTCACACAACTGCACGTCGGCAACTTCCTGCAGCACGACTGGTACACGTCCACCCTCTCCCAGTACGGGATGGTGACCAGCCTGCTCGTCTGGGGTGCCCTGCCATTCGTCGCTATCACGCTCTTTGCCGCGCTCTCGCAGGTGCCGGATGAACTGGTCGAGGCTGCCCAGCTCGACGGCGCAAACGTCTGGCGCGCCTTCGTGGCGGTGACGCTGCCCGTCATCCGCCCCGTGCTGCTGATCCTGATCAGCCTCTCGATCATCTGGGACTTTGGCGTCTTCACGCAGCCGTTCCTCCTGATCGGCCCCAGCCAACAGAACCCGGGCAACTACCTGATGAGTGTCTATCTCTATGAAGAGGGCTACGGGAATACGAACTTCGGCCTCGGCGCCGCGATCTCAATCGTGATGCTGGTGATCGTCGCTGTGCTCAGCATCTTCTATGTGCGGGCCATGGTCCGGGTGGGTGACGAATGAGGCGCAAGCGCTCCGCCCGCACGGGCTGGAACATCGTCGGGCTCGGCGTGTTCGTCGTGATGGCCTTCCCGGTCTACTGGATGATCGCGACGGCCTTCAAGGGCGACAGCCAGCTCAACAGCTACACCCCTTCCTGGTTCCCGACCCAGGCGACGCTCCAACACTTTCACAACGTGTTCGACACGCCGGGTTTCTGGTCGGATGTGCTGAATAGCCTGGTCGTGGTGCTCGCAACCGTCGTGATCGCGGTGCTGCTGTCGTTTTTCGCGGCGGTCGCGCTCGCGCGGTACCGCTTTGGCGGGCGCAAGCTGGTGATCGTGCTCGTCATCGGCATTCAGATGCTGCCCCAGACCGGATTGCTGATCCCGCTGTTCGTGCTGCTCGCGCGCTACCACGAGGTGAACAAGCTCAGTGGCCTCGTGCTCGTCTATCTGACCTTCGCGCTGCCGTTCTGCGTCTGGACGCTACGCGGATTCATGATCGCCATCCCGAAGGAGCTCGAGGAGGCGGCGATGGTGGATGGCTGCAGCCGGCTCGGCGCATTCGTTCGCATCCTGCTGCCGCTGATTGCTCCGGGGCTCGTGGCGACCTCCGTATTCACGTTCATCACGAGCTGGAACGAGTACCTCTTCGCCAACACGCTCCTGCGTACCGGACACACCTACACGATCACACTCTGGCTGTCCGACCTGACAGGTGGTCAGCGCGCCATCGATTGGGGTGCCGTGATGGCCGCCTCGACGATGATCTCGATCCCCGTCGTGATCTTCTTTCTCCTCGTCCAACGTCGAATCGCGTACGGCCTCACGGCCGGCGCAGTAAAGGGCTGAGCTGTGCACACAACGAGAGCTGGATGCTCGTACTTCGGAGTGCGGATCCCGCGGCACGTCCGCTCCGACATGGCGGACCTGGCCAAGCGCGGCTACGGCGGGGTGCTCCACACCTTCTCCGAGAACGACTTCGCCTATTACCGGGACACGATGGCACAGATCGTCCAGATCTCGCACGACGAGGGCCTCTTCGTCGAGGCCAGCCCGTGGGGGCTCGGGCGCACGTTCGGTGGTGAGGCTGAGAGCCGCTGGGTCGCCTTCCACCCCGAGGAGTGCCAGGTGACCGACGATGGCCGTCGCGTCGCCGCCGCCTGCCTGAACAGCTCCGCCTACCGCACCTTCTGCAAGGAGTGGGCCGACTGGGTGCTCGAGTGCGGCGTGGACATGGTGTTCTGGGACGAGCCTGCATGGGTGATAGCGGCACACGTCGGCGTCGAGGATCCGGAGCGCTGGACCTGCTGTTGCGCGCGCTGTGAGGAGCGCTTCGGCGGTCCGATCCCGAGGGAGCGAACCACTGAGGTCGAAGCCTTCCGCCAGGCATCGGTGGTCGATTTCCTGCGCGAGGTGGTCTCTCATGTCGCCGCGCGCGGCGGCTCCAATGCGATCTGCCTGCTGCCCGCTACCGAGGGCGTGGTCGGCATGGCCGACTGGGACGTCGTCGCGGCGTTGCCCGGGCTCTCGCTGATCGTCACCGACCCGTACTGGAAGCACTGGGACGCCGCGGCTGGACCGTTCGTGCGGCGCTTCGCGCGGCTCCTGCGCGAGACCGCCGACCGGCATGGGATCGGTGCGCAGCTCTGGCTTCCGAGCTTCGGGCTCGATCGGCACGACGTGCCGGAGCTCGAGGCGGCGATCGTTGCTGCCCGCGACGAGGGCGTCGAGGATCTTTGGACCTGGGGCTACGAGGCATGCCGGCACATGACGCACCTCGCCACTCCGGATGGGGAGCTCGTATGGGAGGCTGTTAGCGTTGCGCTGACCGGCGGATCCGGGTCGTCACGGGAAGCAGCGTCGGCATGAGACTCGGGGTCGAGGCCGCGCTTGTCCACGGCGAGCTCGTCCCGGGTGACGTCAGCGTCGAGGACGGGCGTGTGGTCGACGTGGGCCTCCGTGGTGGGGCGCACGGACTGATCGCGGTTCCCGGGCTCGTCGACATCCAGGCGAACGGCTACGGTGGCGTCGACTTTCTGACCGCGGCAGCCGAGGACTACCGGAGCGCGGGCGAGGCGCTGCTGCTCACCGGAGTCACGGCTTACCAGCCGACGTTCATCACGTCCGCTGAGGCCGCAGCGGTCGAGGGGCTGAGGGCGCTGCCCTCCGGAGGCGTCGGACCGCGCGTGATCGGCGTACACCTCGAGGGCCCGTTCCTCTCCCCCGAGCGGCCCGGGATGCATCCAGTTGAGCATCTGCGAGCGCCGGACCTGGCGTTGCTCGACCGGCTGCTCGACGCGGGGCATGTGACCGAGATGACCATCGCCCCGGAGTTGCCCGGGGCGGACGCGCTCATCAGGCGGCTGCTCGAGCGGGGCGTCGTCGTCTCAGCTGGCCACACGAACGCCACCGCGGAGGAGGCCGGTCGGGGTTTTGATCTGGGCATCGCCGGCCTGACCCACGTCTTCAACGCGATGCGGCCGCTGCGGTCGCGGGACCCCGGTGTGGCGGGCGCAGCGCTCACGAGGCCGGATGTGATCGTGAAGATGATCGTCGACGGGCACCACCTTGCGCGTGAAACGGTGCAGCTGGTCTGGGCCTGCGCCGCTGGACGGGTCGCGCTTATCACCGACGCGATGTCAGGCGCCGGCGCCAGCGTGGCCGGCGGCACCTTTCGCCTCGGCGACGTCGCGGTCGAGGTCGAGGAGGGGGCGGTCCCGATGCTCTTGGACGGGACGATTGCCGGTAGCGTCCTGACGATGATCGACGCCGTCCGCAACCTCCACGCGCTCGGCGTCCCCTTCGAGCTCGCCGTGGGTGCGGCGACAGAGGTTCCCGCACGCCTGCTGGGGCTCGACGACGTCGGCGTGCTCGAGCCAGGCGGGCCCGCAGACATCGTCATACTGGACGACCGGCTGGAGATTCAAAACGTGCTTTGCGCAGGTGCCGCCGAGGTCATCGCTCAAGACTGAGCGGGCTCGGCTCTGGCGGGGCCTTGGACTCCGCCGGCAGGAGCAGCCAAGATGGTGCTGGTGGAGCACGTCCTATCGTGGAGTCAAGCAGTGTCCAGAAGCCGTCGAGCCTTCATCGCTGTACAGGCGAAGCGTCTGCGGACAGCCACGATCGCAGCGCTGCTTCTCGCAGCCATCGCGCTGATCGCCACCTATCCGGCCGGCGCCGTCCTACGACACGGCGGCAGTGGGGGCAGCGGCGTGAGCGCCGCGAGCCAGCAGACTGTGCCGAGGACCACCGGCACGAATCCGGGCACAACGACGCTGCCCCTCGCCGAGCAGGTGGGGCAGCTGATCATCGCCACCTACCAGGGGCGCACCCCACCGCCCAGCCTGTTGGGCGCGATTCAGCTGGGGCATGTCGGTGCCGTGATCCTCATGGGCGACAACACCACCGGTGGGATCCGGGCGACCAAAGCCGCGACCGCACAGATGCAGGCGGCCGCCGGTGAAGGCGGCAACCCAGGCTTGCTGATCATGACCGATCAGGAGGGCGGCACCGTGAAGCGCCTTGTGGGGCCGCCAGATTACGCCGCCATCGACATGCACAACGCCGCGACCGCCTACACGCAGGGGCAGGCAACCGGCGAGCTGCTCAAGTCGGTGGGAGTCAACGTTGATCTCGCTCCCGTCGCCGACGTGATCCGGGCCAGGGGGTTCATCGAGCAGGAGCGGCGCAGCTTCGGAGCCAGCCCGGCCGTGGTATCCACTGCGGCCTGTAAGTTCGCCGCGGGGCTTGCCGGTGTCGGCGTGGCTTACACCCTCAAGCACTTTCCCGGGTTGGGAGATGCGATTGCGACGACCGATACGCAGGCGGTGAGCGTCAAGGAGTCGGCCTCGGGGCTGCACGCCGATGACGCGGCATACCGGCGTTGCGGCCACGGGCCGTTGGCGCTGGTGATGATCAGCAGCGCCAGCTACCCCCACATGACGGGCTCGGTGCCGGCGGTGCTGGATCCCACGATCTATTCACAGGTCCTGCCACAGGACGGTGTTACAGCGCTGCCGATCAGCGACAGTTTCGAATCGGGCGCCATCAACGCCGTCGCCAGCGAAGGTCCGGCGAAGACCGCGATCAACGCCGGCGTGGACATGGTCATGTATTCCGAATACGAATCTGTCGCGCTGAGTGCGTACACGAAGCTCCTGGTAGATGCGCGTGCCGGCGCCCTCAACCGGGCCCGTGTGCAGGCCGCTTCCGATCGTGTGCTGCAGCTGAAGGCACAGCTCGGCATCGGCTCCAGCTGAGCGCTGGGCCTCGGCGCCGACGCATATGGGCGCACCGGGCCCTGTTGCGCCGCCGAACGCATTAGCGTTCTCCCCATGACGACACCACGGCCTTTAGTCAGCGAACTCGTTAGCCAACGACTGGAGCGGCTCAACCAGGAGGTCATCGAGCTCCGCCAAGCCGAGGAGAGCGCTGCGCTCGGCGCAGTAGGGCTGACCAACAATGTCCAGACAGCCAACATCCAGGCGCTCCTGGACATGATGCAGCTCCTAGCCACCGAAATCGATCAGCTCAGGATCGAGACTGCATCCGCCTGACACGCCTGTCAGGAGCCGTCCTTGACTGCCGCCTCGAAGTTGTGAGAGCCGGCACGTGAGGCCATCGGGGTTGTGACCCCGATGGCCGGTGCTAGCGGTGCTAGATCTGAACCACGAACGCCGCGGCGGGACCCTTGGGTCCCTGCTCGGCCTCGTAGCTGACCTTCGAGCCTTCAGGAAGCGACTTGTAACCGTCGCCCTGGATCGCCGAGTGATGGACGAACAGGTCCTTGCCTGCATCGTCCGGGGTGATGAAACCAAACCCCTTCTCGTCGCTGAACCATTTCACGGTGCCTGTGGGCATGTGTTGTACCTCCAATTGTGTGCTTGGCGAAACACGGAGGCGCTGACGAGCAACGAACTGGGGTGACGCGAGCACGACTTTGACAATCGGGCGGCGCCCGACCTGAGGGCAGCGTAGCGCACCGCGGGCAAAATCCTAGTATCGCTTAGGTTTCTTTGCGGGAGCGTCCGGACGAGGCGGGTATCTGACACGTTCCTCCGCGGTCATCTTGCGGACGGTCAGCCTGCCGCTGGTGATCTGCTCACTGATCATCTGCAGCTTCTCCTCGCGCTTCTCGTCGGCGCGTTCACGGGCTGTCTTCATTGGCTTATGGCTCCCTGGGCCGCGAGGTGCGCCGGTCCCATCCTCGGCTTCGACATCTGCGCGGGCGACGGCCCGCCGTGCTTATGCGAACGTCACGAGTCTGGTGCTCGGCTCGATCCGCCTGTTACACGCTAGTACCGGACTCCGACAGTGATGCGGATATGTCCGCAATGCCCTCTGGCGCCTCGAGGTCGAATGCGCCGTCGAGCTCATCGGGTTGGTCCGGGTCGAGCGCCGCCTGCTTCCTGACCTGCTTCCTGACTGCCTTCTCCAGGCGCCGCTCGCGAAGCGTTGCCTCACGTTGCAGCTTTGCCCTCGTCGTCTTCGGCTTGCCGGTTGATGCCATCTTGCCGTCCTCTGCTGGGGAATCATCAAGCGCGTCCGCGACGAGCGAGAGACTCAGATTGTCTGTGCGGGCAGCCGGACGGCTGCCGCGATCTCCGGGCCAACTCCGGGGCAACCTCCTCTCGACCCAAGGCTGTGGCTGAGGCGACATGCGACTGTCCGCCACGAGCCAGGGGCGATGTCGACAGCAACGATTGGACAACCCGCGGGCACTGCAGTCGCAGCCGAGCGAACGCCGGGTCCGAAGCTGAGTGTAACCGACCGGTTCCCTCCCGCGGGCTCGTTCGACAGGCGCCGCCGCGCGGCTCTCGGCCGTGGCTGCTGCGGATTCCCGGGCCTGACCCCGGCCTTGGAACGACGCATCGCTTACCGTAGCCTGGTGCGTGTGTCACGCCTTCGCAGCTGGACGGGGGGGAAGCCGGCGGTCGGCCAACCGGCCGAAGCGCTCGTCGCGAAACTCACAGACGGGCCGCTGTCGGGCTCGACGCAGGCGATCACCGCCGTCGAAGGACGGCCGCCGAAGACGATCGATGTCGACTTCGGCGGCCGCAGAGTCCGGTATTGCCTGGCCGAGTGGGAGCAATCCGGGCACACGGCGATCTACGGGTTCCTCTACGAGGTGTGAGCAACCGGGCCGCCACTGGTCTCGTTCGGCCGCCGGTGGAGCACTGGCTTCGCTGTCCGGATGCTCCGCCGAAACATGCGATGAAGCCCTGAGAGGATCGGAGTTCTCGGCTCGGAACCTGTTACGGTTGTGGATGCGTTCTGTGAGTTCATGCTCTTCTCGCTTCCAGAGCGACCGGTCCGGACAGAAGAGCAGAGAGACGGACGGCTGTGGCCACCGCACAAAGTCTCACGAGCCGCTGATGGAACGCGCGTGTCCCGCCCGTGGGCGCGGGCTCCCGGGGAAGAACCCAGCGCAGCAGTCTCGGCCGAGCGGACGCCAACAAGCTGCACAGAAGGGATCGACCAAGGGCCGTACCTGCTGCCCCGACCGCCGGCTGCGCTTCAGTCCGGCAGCCGCCGTTCATCTCGATGCCTGCCCACAGTGCGGCCGGACGCCGCGGGCCATGTCCAACTTGGAGGGGGTCGTGGGCTTTAGGCTGATCAGGCTGGAAGCTTTCCCGAACGCCACTGAGTCCGCGGTGGTCGCCGTCTCGCTCCCGATCCCCGATCCAGAAGGCCGCTCATGACCGACCGGTATCCCGGCACCTGCCTGACTCTGGTCGGGCCAATCCAGATTTGGGCATGACGATAGGCGACCGCGAGAGCCTGCTCAGACGGATTGGCCAGATTCGCCGGACCGGTGCGGGCGACGAGCGGCCTCGCAGCGACGCGGGTGATCCGCAGCCCGACCGTCTCCACGCGCTCGAAGTCCGTATGGCACACGTCGAGCGGCTGCTTGAGGGATTTCAGGACTCGGTGCACCGGGAATCGGAACGGCATGATGCGCTGATCGCCGAGCTCCAAGCTCAGGTCGATCCCGCAGCGATGAGCTCAGCCCTCGCCGAGCATGCCCGTAACCGCGGCCTCTGATCCGTCGGTAGTGGAGCCAACCGGGATCGAACCGGTGACCTCCTGCTTGCAAAGAGTGAGCGCCACCGATCGACTGTGGGCGGAACCCCAGATACCCCACAACTGGGAGATTGCCCCTAGGGCTGCCGGCAATCTGACGGTGAAATCGCGACCCCTCAGGCTTCCATGAGGCTTCCATGGATTGACCTACGCCGCGAGTCCTGCAGCGTTGGCGCAGAGCGGATTGCGCCGGTTCGCCAGGTACCGTCGCGTTGTGTACCTAGCCTACGTAGATGAGTCCGGAGACGACGGACCGCTTGGATCGAAGAGCTACGCGCTTGGATGCGTCATGGTCGCCGACGCGAGCTGGGCCGACGCCTTCGACGGGCTGATCGCGTATCGCCGTTTCCTCCGAGCCCGGTTTGGCATTCCCGTTCGAGCTGAGCTCAAGGCCAACTACCTCATCGGGAACAGAGGCCCGCACCTGTCAGCTAACCCGCTACCCACGGGGATGAGGCACGCGATCTATCGCGGTCACATGCGTCTCCAGCCGAAGTTCAACCTGACAACTTTCGCGGTCGTCGTGGATAAGACGAGAGCCAACGCGAAATTCGCTGGCGCCAGGGCTGCATCTGACATAGCCTGGGAATACCTTCTCCAGCGGCTCGAGCGGCGGTCAACCAAGGAGCACACCCAGATCCTTCTCGTCCACGACGAGGGGGATGCCCCGGCGGTTCGAGCACGCGCGCGCAAAGCACGTCGCGCTGGGAGCGCTGGCAGCGCGTTCGGCACCGGACTTCGCTTGGTCCCATTCCGGCGGCTTCTCGACGACCCGGTACCGCGCCACTCGCACGAGTCTTACTTCCTGCAGCTCGCCGACCTGAGCGCATACGCAGCCTTCCGCCGGGTCTATCCCCCGCCGGCAAGGACCGGCCAAGTAGTCCCACAAACCATGTGGGACGAGCTCGGGGTAGCGAGGTTCCTTCCAGTGCGACGGGGGTCGTCTGGCCCGCTGGCCATCGTCCAAGGGCCGTAACAAAGAACCGCCGACCCGAAGGCCGGCGGTGAGGCGAAGGCCGGGAGTTCTCCATATCGGGAGGGCCGGTCTTCGTTGAACAAGTTACCCCATCGACACGACGTCTTCTGCTTACGGGAGAGGCGCGCGTTCGCTCGGTGGACGCTCGAAACCTGCCCAAAAAGACAGCGTGTTGACTTTTGGCCAGGTTAGATGGCGTCTCTCGCTAGCCGATTGGCGCAAGTTCCTGATTTTTGCTAGCTAATACGAGTTTAGAACGTGGGTCGCTAGCCATCTGCAGCGATGGCAGTAGCGTTAGCAAAAGATCAGTACAATGGCTAGTCGGATATCAATTACTTGACGGCCTGTTAGAGTATCTGCTATAAACTCCCGAAATCGTAAGGCAGATGTAGTGCTCATTCTGGTTTAGGATCTGAAAGCTATATGATACTTCAAGGAAGCGAGGATTCAACCATGGCCGTACGCAACACACGCAGCACGCACCCGTCGCGTTCTCCTCAGGTAGAGCACATGCTCAAGTCGCGTGGGCTCGACTTCGAGTTCGAGGCGAACCTGGCTATCGCCGACATCCGTCATGCGGAGGGGTTCCAGGTCCGTCTTGATGAGCACCAGGCGCCGAAGGACCAGGTGGCCAAGTACGCCACTGCGATGAAGCACGGAGCGACCTTCCCGGCGATCGTCGTAAACGAGAACCACGAAAAGATCGACGGAAATACGCGCCTTGCCGCTCGGCAGAAGAACGGCGACGAGACGATCGCGGCCTACATCGTGTTCAACATCTCAGAGCTCGAGGCTCGGTCGCTCTCGGTCGAGCTCAACCAGTCCAACGGTCTGGCCATGACCGAAGTCGAGATCCGTAACTTCATCGAGGCAGCGATCAAGGCCGGCCAGCATCCTGAGGTTCGTGCGCTCGCGCGGATGACCGGCATCCGTGACCTGAAGATCTCGCGCTGGATCGCCGAGGTTCAGTTCGACGAGCGGGCTATCGAGGCCGGAATCTCCGCCAGACACCTTGCGGTGCTGCCTCCGAGTACCCGGGCCTCGCTGAACGCGGTGAGGATGGCCGCGGTCTTCGGCGCGCTGACGCTGCTCGCCGCTGAAGCTCGGATCCCGGCGGCGGAGGTCAAGCGCCTCGTCACACAGGTCAACGGTGCCTCCTCTGAGGAGGAGGCGATAGAGATCGTCACGAACGAGCGGGAGAATCGCGCAGACGACATCAGGTCTGTGGCCTCCGGCTTCGCGCCGCGCGAGCTGCGGAGCAGGGGCTCGGCCCAGCACATCGGTGGCCTGTTGAGGTTTGACGTCGAGAGCCTGCTCGATGTCTCCAGCGACAAGCAGCCCGAGACCTATGCTCGGCTGAAGGAGCTCCGCGATCGGCTCGACCAGGTCGTTATGCGTGCGGCTACTGAGTGGAATCTCGAGCCGA
>DASZLT010000018.1:0-35432 GCA_035552235.1 Solirubrobacteraceae bacterium | reverse complement strand
GAACCGGTCGATCAGTTCATCCTTGTAGGCGACGAGATCAACGCCCGGCACCGGGTCGAGCGAGGGGGTGGCCTCCTCGTCCATGTAGCCGTGAAGGAAGCGGCGGAAGAGCGGATCCTGCGAGGCCTCGTGCACGTAGGTGTAGCCACAGAGACGTCCGAAGTAGCAGAGTCCTTGGTGACTGGCGTTGAGCAGACGAAGCTTCATCAGCTCATACGGCGCAACGTCGGAGACGAGCTGAACCCCGACCTCGTCGAGCGGCGGGCGCGAGCGGCCGAACGAATCCTCGAGCACCCACTGGGTGAACGGCTCGCACACGACCGGCCAGTCATCCATGATCCCGAACCTGGCTGCGACCTCGGCACGGTCCTCATCGGTGGTCACCGGCGTGATCCTGTCGACCATCGAGTTCGGGAACCGCACCTCGTCGTGGACCCACGCCCCCAGCCCGGTCTCGCGCAGCTCGGCAAAATTCGAGAACGCTTCGCGCGCGAGCGCTCCGTTTCCGGGGAGGTTGTCGCAGGACATGATCGTGAACGGCGCCCGTCGGCTGCTGCGGCGCCGCTGGAGCGCTGCGGTGACCAGGCCGAAGACGCTCCGCGGAACCGCGCCCGGTTCCAGGTCCTCGGCGATTCCAGGCGCCTCGGGGTTGAACTGGCCCGTCGCGTCATCGATCCCGTAGCCGCCCTCTGTGATCGTCAGCGACACGATCCTGGTGGAGTCCTCCGTAAGACGACGCACGACCGCCTCAGCGTCATCGGGCGCGTACAGGTAGTCGACGATCGAGCCGATCACCTGTGGCTCGTACTCCCCGCCCGCATACTTCTGAACGAGCGTGTACAGATGATCCTGCGCGGCCATGGTGGACTGCATGGCGCGGTCTGCCGGCATGACGCCGACGCCGCAGATCGCCCAGTCGCCGGCGCGTCCTGAGTTCAGCAGCGACTCGATGTACATCGCCTGATGAGCGCGATGGAAGCCGCCGACCCCGAAGTGGACGATTCCGGCTGTGGCCGAGGCGCGGTCGTAGGCCGGAACCGGTACCCGGGCGGCCAGCCGCCCGAGCGAGCCTGATCGCAGCGGCAGAAGATCAGTGGGCTGCGCTTGCGGGTCAGCCGGCATCCTGTGACCGATCCTGTGATGTGCCGCCGGCGGACAGCTCCGCGGAGCCATCTGGGTCAGACGGTGAGGAGATGGACCCAGCAGCGTCAGCCGCGGATTCGCCGGCACGAGCCGGCCGCTCGCCGCTCGACCGCTCGCCTCGGCTTCGAACGTCGGTCGCGAAGCCGATCGCCTCGGCGGTCTCGGGGTCGAAGAACCGCAGCCGGCTCGGGTCGATGTGGAACCGAACTGCGTCGCCGGCGCGCACCACCGTCCTGGCATCGATCCGAGCCGTTCCGGCGCCGCCGCGATTGATCGTCCCCTGGCTGAGTCCTTCCGCGTCGTCTTCACGGGCGCCGTGTACCTCGACGGCGCGGGCGTCCGTCGTGAAGTGGATCAGTTGCTCGGAGCCAAGCGCCTCAACCAGATCGGTCCGACCTTCGAGGACACATCCAGCCTGCGAATCATTGTGATCGCCGGGCCGCACTGCCCCCAGATCCTCTGGGCGGATCCCGAGTACCACCGGCTTGCCGACGTACTCCAGCAGCGCTGGGGTCTCGGCCAGAACCGAGGCCGGCAACGCGAGTTGTTGCGAGCCGACGACCGCGGTCAGCGCCCCTTCGGCGATGGTGCCTTCGAAGAGGTTCATCGGCGGTGATCCCATGAACCCGGCGACGAACAGATTGCGCGGGTGGTCGTAGACGACCTGGGGTTCGTCGCACTGCTGCAGGACGCCGGCGCTCAGAATGGCGACACGGTCACCCATCGTCATGGCTTCGACCTGGTCGTGGGTCACATATAGGGTGGCCACGCCGAGCCGGCGCTGGATGCGAGCCACTTCGGCGCGCATCTGGACGCGCAGCTTGGCGTCGAGGTTGGAGAGCGGCTCATCCATCAGAAAAACGCTCGGCTCGCGGACGATCGCGCGGCCCATCGCCACCCGCTGACGTTGCCCGCCCGAGAGCTGCGCCGGCTTGCGGTCGGCCCAGTCGGTCAGTCCGAGCAGCGCCAGCGCTTCGTTCACGCGCGATGCGATCTGCTCCCTGGGCATATGACGCAGCTTCAGCGCGAAGCCGATGTTGTCCCGGACCGTCATGCTCGGATAGAGCGCGTAGTTCTGGAACACCATCGCGATGTCGCGATCCTTCGGGTCCATGTCGTTGACCACGCTGCCGCCGATCTCGATCGTGCCAGCGGTGATCTCCTCGAGGCCGGCCACCATCCGCAGGGCGGTCGTCTTGCCGCAGCCGGACGGACCAACGAGCACCATGAACTCGCCGTCCTCGACGCTGAGGGTCAGGTCCTGCAAGGCCTGGAAGCCGTTCGGGTACACCTTCGAGACGTTGTCGATCGAGACGTTGGCCATGGCTCTCCTTATCGGACGGCTACTCGCGCGCGGATCACTTGAGTGCCCCCAATGAGAGGCCTCGGACAAGCTGCTTCTGTGCGATCCAGCCGGCGAGGATCACCGGCAGGCAGGCGGCCGTGGCGGCGGCTGAGAGCCGCGCCCAGTACTCACCCTCGCTCTGCAGGAAGCTGACCAGGAAGATCGGAACTGTCGGCCCCCTGGTCGCGGTCAGGAAGTACGCGAAGAAGAACTCGTTCCATGTGAAGATCACGCAGATCAGCGCCGTGGCGGCAAGGCCGGGCGCCACGATCGGCATGATCACCTTGGACAGTTCGACGTACAGGCCGCCGCCATCGATGCGTGCTGCCTCGAGCAGCTCGCGCGGGACCTCGAGGAAGAACGAGCGGATCATCCAGACCGCCAGCGGCAGGTTGAAGCCCGTGTAGAGGATCACGAGGGCCCAGTCGTTGTCGAGCAGCCCCGTGTGCTCGGCGATGATGTAGATCGGGACGATCGCGGCGACGTAGGGGAGCATCTTGGTCGAGAGGAAGAAGAACAGCGAGTCCCGCCAGCGCTTGACCGGACGGATCGCCAGCGCGTAGGCAGCAGGCAGGGCGAGGGCCAGGACCAGCACCACCGAGACGAGGCTCACGAACACCGAGTGCAAGAACGGATGCCCTGCGCCACCGGAGAACACCTGCGAGAACTCGGTGAGCGTGGGGTGAAAGACGATCCGTGGCGGGTCGGTGTAGGCGTCACCCTCCTTCTTGAAGGCGGTGATCACCATCCAGAAGACCGGGAAGAAGAGGATGATCGCCAGCAGCCAGGTGATGGCCGACCAGAACCCGCCGACTGCCCGGCGTCGGGTCAGGCGCCGGCGTCGCGGCGCGTGACGTGTCGCTACAGGCTTTGCCACACTCATGACTAGGCGAATCCCTCCGCTGCGGTGAACAGCCCGGAGAGCAGCCGCAGCGCGACGGTCGCGACGATCTCGGTACCGATCACCACGATCACGCCGGCGGCAGCGGCTTCGGAAACGTTGAACTGCTGGAACGCGAGTTCGTAGATGTAGTAGGGCAGGTTCGTCGTGGCCGTGCCGTGGCCACCACCTCCCTGGGTGAGCACGAAGATCTCACCGAAGGTCTGAAGCAGATAGATCGAGCCGAGCAGCATGCCGAGCTCGATGTATCGGCGCAGGTGCGGGAGCGTGATCGCGACAAATGTCTGGATCGCGTTGGCGCCGTCAACTCGCGCCGCCTCCAATGACTCGAGCGACTCGCCCTGAAGCCCGGCGAGGACGATCAGCATCATGAACGGCGTCCACTCCCACACGAGCACGGCAATCACGGACGGTGCCGCGTACGAGCCGATCCAGTTGACCTGATGGACGCCGAACGGGCTCAGAATCCAATCGAGCAGGCCGAAGATCGGGTCGTAGACGGTCGTCTTGAAGAGCAGCGCCGTCGCGACGGGCATCACCAGGAATGGGGTGATGAGCAGCGTCCTGATGAAGCCGCGCCCGAAGAACTTGCGATTCAAAAGGATCGCCAGCGCGGTGCCCAGGAGCATCGAGAGGATCACGGCCGAGCCGGTGATCACGACCGTGTTGAGGATCGCCGAGCGGAACGTCGGGTCGGTGAAGACGAGCTTGTACTCATCAAGTCCGACCCATCGGTTCGATCCCGGAGTGAGTGTGTTCCAGCCGCGGAAGCTGTACCAGAGCGTCACCACGAACGGAATCTGGGTGACGATGATCATGTAGATCAGCGCCGGGAGCAACGGCGCCCGCCGCGCCCACGCCCGCCGCCCCTTCAGGGCGGACGGGGTCGGGCCGGCCGGGCGGCGCCGGCGCAGCCCGCGGACTCTGGAGCCCGCGGGTACGCCGGTCGGCGTTAGCACCTCAGCCATGGGCGATCACAGATCGGATATCCATTTCGCACATCACCGAGCGCTATCGGAGGAGAGCCTGTGCGGTTCCTACTTGAGCAGGCCCGCCTGGCGGACGGTGGTTTGCGCGTCCTGTTGGGATGTGGTGATCGCCTGTTGGGTCGACTCGGTGCCGGCGATCGCCGCCGCGATCTGATTTGAGACCTCGGTCCCCAATGCGATGAACCAGGGCTCATCGACGAACTGGACGCCCGTGTATGGGATCTTCACGCTCGCCAACGTTGGGTGCGTCGGGTTTGCGTCGTTGATCGACGCAAGCGTGATCGGCGCGAACGCCTTTGCCGCCTTCTTGTACTGCGGCAGTGCGTAGGTCGAGTACCGGGTTCCCGGGTCGATGTTCGCCCAGCCGAGCTTGGGACCGCTATAGGCGATGTACTGCTTGCCCGTCGCCCACTCGATGTACTTGAGCGTCGCGGCCTCATTCGACACTCCCTTGGGGATGCTCAGCGACCACGTGTACAGCCAGCCAGAGGGCACACCCGCGGTGCCGGTCGGTGAGCCGGTCGGCGCATACGCGTATCCGGTCTGCGCGGCGACCTTTGGGTAGGTCGTCGAGACGAGACCCGCGGCGACAGTCGCGTCGTACCACATGGCCGCCTTGCCCTGGCCGTAGGCCGTCTCGCATTCGGTGAACCCGTCATTCGAGGCGCCGGACTCGCCGTCGCTCTTGACGAGGTTGACGTAGAAGTTGATCGCCGCCGTGTCCTTGGCGGAGTTCAGCTGGGGCTGCCATTTGTCGTTGAACCACGACCCGCCGGCGGTGTTGATGACGGTGTCGAGGGCGGCGAGATTCTCGCCCCAGCCGTCCTGTCCGCGCAGGCAGATGCCCGCGACACCCTTGGACCGGTTGTTCAGCTTCGCCGCGATCGCAGCGATCTGCTTCCAGGTCGGATGCAGCGGCATCGTCAGCCCTGCCGCCTTCAGAAGATCCTTGCGGTAGTACAGCATCGAGGACTCGCCGTAGAACGGAACGCCATAGAGGCCGCCCTTGTAGCTGAGCGAGCTCGCGATCGGCTTCAACAGGTCGTTGACGTCGTAGCTCTTGTCCGACGTCAGCGGCTGCTTGAGATTCACGAGCCAGCCGTTCTTGGCCCAGATCGGGGTCTCGTAGTTGGAGATCATGACCGCGTTGAATTCGTTTGCATGGGTGGTGATGTCGGTCTCAATCAACGAGCGTTCGTTGTTCTCGTTCAGCGTGTCGTAGACGACCTTGATCCCGGGGTTCTGCTTCTCGAACTGCTTCGTCAGCTTCTCGATGTTGACCATGTTCGAGTTCGAGACCACCGCGACCCGCACGGTCGTCGTCGACGACGCCGGATGTGCCGCGGCCGACTTGGCCAGGCCACTGCTCGCGCTGACCGCAACCGCAGCCGCCGCAACCACACCGCCGGCCGCGAGAACGCGGAACCGCGCAACTCCGCGGCTGCGCCCTCCAGATCCTGCCCTGCTCTTACGTAACACCTCGTCTTCCTCCTTCTCCAAAGACCCATATCGCCTCTGAGGACACCCGACGATGTCTGGCCATGCCGCCCGATCAGTCGAGACGGCTTTCCACAGCCGCTCCGTCTTCTGCGCCGACAGACCAAAAATGCTCGTTTGAGCGCCTCCTCACTCGTGCGTAACGTTACGAGCTTGCACGTGGGAAGTCAAATAATGTGCAGAGAAGTGATGATGGCGCTCATATGAGCGGTCGAGACCCCAGCAAACATGTCAACCAGCCGTCGAGAGCCAACCGGAATCGGAAAGCTGTTCGGAGCTAGCCGGCGGCCAGCAGGGCCCGGGCGAGTGATCCGTGCGTGATCAGGGTGGTCACGAGACCGCCCTTGACGGCAGCGGCCACGGCCCCGAGCTTCTCGTCGCCGTAGGCGAGCGCCACAATCTCCGGAACGCGGCGCAGGCACTCGGGCTCGATCCCGATCACGCGTTCGCTGAGCGGTGTGTGGACCTGATTTCCATCCGCGTCGAGCTGCATCCCTGCGACCTCGCAGACCACCCCGGCCAGCCGAGCCTCCTCGTACTGGTCGGAACTGATCGCGTCGACCACGGTCGACTGGCCAGGCACCCATGCTCCGATGCTCACGATCGCCTTCGTGAGCTCGTCGAATTTGGCGATTGCTCGAGCGACCTCCGGTTGCATCATCAGCGAGCGGGCCGTGTCCGCATCGGGAACGATCATCGGCGCATAGAAGTAGTACGCGGGTCCGCCCGCCACCTTCGCGACATCCCTGACCAGGTCAATCGAGCTCTCGTCGACGTCCGGTCGCGAGAGCACCCCGCTCAGCTGCACCACCGGGCAGGGCGCCATCTCGCGCAGAACCGAGCGCATCGCCAGGAGCGTCCGCGACCACGAGAGCCCGAGCAGATCATCGCTCTCGACGATCTCCTCGAGCAAGCCCGCGGCGACACGACCCAGGTTCGCCCGCAGAATCGCCTCATCTTCCTCGGGCGAGTCGACGACGAGACACCGGCGCACGCCGAGCGTCGAGGACAGCTCGACCGAAAGCGCAAGGTCGATGTCGCCGTCGTAATGCAACTCGATCCGAACAAGCCCGCTGCTGCGAGCACGGTCAAGCGTGCGCGCCACTTTGAATCGGCTCAGGCCCAGCTCCTCGGCGATGTCACGCTTACTGACCCCGTCGATGTAGTACCGGCGGGCGATCTTCGCCGCGAGCACAGTTTGAGCGGGCCCGGATATCGATGTTCTCGAGGTTGCCATCGTTCAGTGATGACGATCAGAACCGCTCATGCGAGCGCAAAATAGCGAAGACGTGCAAGGTGACATTCGATCCCGGACCCCAATAGCCTCGCGGCCGCATTACGGCCACGTGAGCAGGATAGCGCTCAAATGAGCACCTAGCGGCGATGGTTCTGATCGTGCCGGCTCAATCGTCGATACCGAGCGCTGCGCGGATCTGCCCTCGATACGCGAGCAGCCAACGGCGAGTGCTACGGGCGCGCTGCTGTCCGCCACCCAGCCAATAGCGCCTGAACGTCTGGTGTCCTGAATCCACGGCGTCCTGCACGATCTGATGGCACCAGTCGTGGCAGGGGACCATCGCATCGGCCATCTCCTCGCGTTGCCCGGTGGTCGCGCCATAGGCGTCCGCGAACAGGCCCAGCCGAGCAAGCGACCGCCGATCAGTCGTAGGCCGGTCAAAGTCGATCTCCAGCGGCGCCCACAGCCGCGCACAACCGGCGAGGTCCCACCCGGCGCAGCCGGGGCTTGCGAGGTCGAAGTCAATCAACGCCACCGCACGTCCGTCCACGAAGATGATGTTGTCGAGGTTGAGGTCGTTGTGACAGACGATGTCCTTGCGAAATGGCAGCGGTAGCGGGTGCGGCCAGCCGAACCCGTCGAAGCGAAAGCTCGCGACTGCGTCGTGGTACTCGCGAAGCAGCTGCGCGACGCTGATCAGCGCCGCATCACTGAGGGCCCAGGTCTCATAAGGTTTGAGAGCAGCGCGGCCGGCGACGTAGGAGAGCACCTCACGTCCCCGGTCGTCAACCCCTAGGTACCGCGGCGCTCCCTGGAAGCCTATGAGTTCCAGGTGGTCCAACAGCGCGCGTGTCGCGCCACTGGTCGGCCGCAGCGGTCGACGAACGGTGTCGCCCACACGGGTCACCATGCCCGGGTTGGTACTGCCCCCGGGAAGCATCTCCTCGAAAACCTCTGTGCGCGTAGCCATCGGCGACTCTCGCAGTCAACGGAGACCGTCAAAGTGGATTCCGGAGCCGGCTGCCGCCGCCCGACGGAATTGTAAACAACCTGCTGTGGTCCCAACGTCAGATTGCGACGCCCAGAGGCGGATTGTCCGCGTCGTCCAAAGCCGAGCAGCGCGACGCTCCTAGCCGAACCACTTTCTATTGACGGGGTTGCTCGGTGCGCTCAGAGGTGCATACGATCGCTTCGCTAAACGCGCGGGGCGCCGCTCCGCGGTATTGCATACCTGGGAGGTTGCAGATGCCAAGGACGCCCCTACTGCGTGCCCTAAGTGAGCTTGCGCAGGACCATCGGGACGCCGATCGGCTGGGGATCACGCCGGAAGAGGCGCGGATCTCGCGCCGAGAGTTCCTCAAGCGCTCGGGAGCGGTCGGCGCTGCAGTCGCCGGATCGTCGCTGCTGCTCCCGCACGTGGCCCGGGCGACAGCCACGCCGCGCATCGCGATCGTGGGCGGCGGCATAGCGGGCCTCAACGCCGCGTTGACCCTGGCCGACAGCGGCGTTGCGTCCACGGTGTTCGAGGCCTCGTCGCGGCTCGGCGGGCGGATGCACTCAGACAGTCCCCTGGTCTACGGAGGCGACAACTACTTCCAGGGACAGGTCGCCGAGTACTGCGGTGAGCTGATCGACTCGAACCACAAGACGATTCAGTCGCTGGCCAAGCGCTTCAGCCTGCCCCTCGACGATGTGCTCCAAGCGGAGCCGAACGGCAGCACCGAGACGTACTGGTTCCTCGGTGACTACTACTCCTACACCCAGGCCTCGAACGACTTCCAGCCCGTACACAACACCCTGCAGGGCCAGATCCAGGCGGCGCCGTTCCCGACCGTCTACAACTCATATACGGCAGCCGGCCAGGCGCTCGATGAGATGTCGCTCTACCAGTGGATCGACACATACGTGCCCGGAGGGCACAACTCAGACATGGGCCGGCTGCTCGATTCCGCCTACAACCAGGAGTACGGCGCCGACACCACCGACCAGTCAGCGCTCAACATCGTCTACCTGCTCGGCTACAAGGCCAAGCCCGGAAACTTCCAGATCTACGGCGCATCCGACGAGCGCTTCCACATCCACGGCGGCAACCAGCAGCTTCCCGAGGCGATCGCGAGCTATCTGACCGGCACCCGTCTGGTGCAAATCAACAAGGGCGCGCACATGAACACCGTGGCCCTGAACAGCAACGGAAGCGTCTCGCTGACGTTCGACGGATCCAAGACGCCGCAGGTCTTCGACCAGGTGATCCTGTGCATGAGCTTCTCGGTACTGCGGAAGCTCAACTACGCGAACGCCGGTTTCAATGCACTCAAGCAGACCGCGATCACCCAGCTCGGCTCCGGTCGCAACGCCAAGCTGCAGCTGCAGTTCACCAGTCGCTACTGGAACACCTCAGGACCGTGGGGCATCTCCAACGGCGATGTCTACACCGACATCGGCTTCCAGAACACCTGGGACGTCACGCGGGCGCAGGCTGGAACGACCGGCATCCTGGTCAACTACACAGGGGGCAGTGTCGCGGGCGCCCTGGATCCGAGTACCCCGTACTCGAACGCATCCAATAACCCCCAGGTCACGACCTACGCAAAGCAGTTCCTCTCACAGCTCGAGACCGTGTTCCCCGGGATCACGCCGCTCTGGAACGGCAAGGCGATCCTCTCCACGCCGTTCCTCGATCCGAACCTCAACTGCTCCTACTCTTACTGGCGCGTCGGCCAGTACACGCAGTTCTCCGGATACGAGGGCGTCGCCCAGGGACCGATCCACTTCGCCGGGGAGCACTGCTCGATCAGCTTCCAGGGCTACATGGAAGGTGGCGCCGAGGAAGGAGCGCGCGCAGCCGGCGAGATCCTCACGTTGATCGGCTGACGCGCTCACGCGCTGATCACACCTCGCGCGATACAGGCCATCTCGTCCAGCCGCGGACGGGAGGGCGTGGTTGCGGCACCGGCCCGACGGTGGCCGTGATGCTCGCAGATCCGCTCGCGGACATCCGTGGCCCGCCCGCAGCAGCGAGGAACAGGCCAAGGCCGCTGGGATCACACCCGCGCAGCATCAGCTGCTGCCGGCCGTGCGCGGCCATCAGGGGAAGCTGGGGCCGACGATGCGCGCGCTCTGGCAGGCAATCGAGCGGTTCGAAAAGCTGCGCGCGTCGCAATACGGCTGCGCGGATACTTCGTGTGTGGTGTCGCAGTCCCCGCTCGCCGTCCGAGCGAAACTATCGCTTGCCTCTGGCCGCGCCGTGCTCCGCACCCCATCAAGCCACCGCAACCTTCGAGGATGATCAGCCTGATGACTTTCACTCCGTCGCGTATAGATAAGTTCTCCTTCGGTCTCTGGACCGTGGGTTACAACGGCACTGATCCGTTCGGCGGTCCGACGCGCCCGCCGCTCGATGTCGTGCATGTGGTTGAGAGGCTGTCCGAGCTCGGGGCGTACGGGTTGACGTTCCACGATGATGATCTGTTTGCGTTCGGGTCCAGCGATGGGGAGCGTGAGCGGCAGATCGAGCGGCTCAAGGGTGCGCTTGCGGGGACGGGGTTGATCGTGCCGATGGTGACCACGAACCTGTTCTCAGCACCGGTGTTCAAGGATGGCGGGTTCACCTCCAACGACCGGGCGGTGCGGCGCTTCGCGCTGCGCAAGGTGTTGCGGCAGCTCGACCTGGCGGCGGAGCTGGGCGCGGAGACGTTTGTGATGTGGGGTGGTCGTGAGGGCGCGGAGTATGACCATGGCAAGGACATCCGTGCCGCGCTCGAGCGTTATCGCGAGGCGGTCAACCTGCTGGCGCAGTACGTGACCGACAGGGGCTATGGGATCCGTTTCGCGGTCGAGCCGAAGCCGAACGAGCCGCGCGGCGATATTCTGTTGCCGACGGTCGGGCATGCGCTGGCGTTCATCGAGACGCTCGAGAAGCCCGAGTTGTTCGGGGTGAACCCGGAGTTCGGGCATGAGTTGATGACGGGCCTGAACTTCGTCGCCGCGATCGGGCAGGCTCTGGAGGCCGGCAAGCTCTTCCACATCGATTTGAACGGTCAGCGCGGGATCAAGTACGACCAGGATCTCTGCTTCGGTCACGCGGACCTGTTCCAGGCGTTCGCGTTGGTTGATCTGCTCGAGTTCGGCGGCCCCGATGGTGGCCGCTCCTACGACGGGCCGCGACACTTCGATTACAAGCCCTCGCGCACCGAGGATGAGACCGGGGTGTGGCAGTCCGCGGCGGCGAACATGACCAACTATCTGCTGCTGAAGGAGCGCGCCGGCGCGTTTCGTGCCGACCCCGAGGTGCAGGCGGCGATGGCGGCCGCGAAGGTCGAGGAGCTGCGCCGTCCGACATTGCACGATGATGAGGGCTACGAGCAGCTGCTCGCCGACACCAGTGCGTGGGAGCAGTTCGACGCGCAATCCTATTTCGGCGCGAAGGGCTACGGGTTCGTGCGACTGCAGCAATTGGCGACGCTGCATCTGCTCGGAGCACGCTGAATGCCGGCGATCGGACGCCGAGACCCACGATGACGTTCGTTGCCGGCGTCGATTCCTCGACCCAGAGCTGCAAGGTCGCGATCCGCGAGCTCTCAAGCGGACAGGTCGTGCGCACGGGGCGTGCGCCGCACCCCGACGGCACCGAGGTCGACCCGGACGCGTGGTGGGACGCGCTGCGCGCCGCGATCGAGGACGCCCGCGGGATCGGCGACGTCGAGGCGATCTGCGTCGCCGCTCAGCAGCACGGCATGGTCGTGCTCGACTCGGCTGGGCGCGTGATCCGACCGGCGCTTCTGTGGAACGACACACGCAGCGCCGAGGCCGCCGCTGCGCTGGTGGACGAGGTCGGTGCCGGGGAGTTCGCGCGGCGCACCGGCTCGGTGCCGGTCGCCTCCTTCACGCTGGCCAAGCTGCGTTGGCTACGTGACAACGAGCCCGAGAACGCCGCCCGCGTCGCCGCCGTGGCGCTCCCGCACGACTGGCTGACCTGGCGGCTGCGCGGATACGGGCC
This sequence comes from Solirubrobacteraceae bacterium, assembly GCA_035552235.1. GTDB lineage: Bacteria > Actinomycetota > Thermoleophilia > Solirubrobacterales > Solirubrobacteraceae > Palsa-465. The sequence continues at coordinate 23,324 of DASZLT010000018.1, read as the reverse complement.
CGCGGGCGAATCCCCGAATGGACCGGATCTGGGCGCGCTTGTGACCGACCGCTCCGACGCCTCGGGCACTTGTTACTTCAACGCCGCAACGGGCGATTATGACCTCGAGCTGGTCGAGCGCGGCCTCGGACGCCGCGACATCGCACTGCCGCGTGTGCTCGGGCCGCACGACACAGCCGGCCGCACGCCCGCCACCGGCCAGCGGGCCGGTGGGCTACCAGCCGGCATCATCGTCGGGCCGGGCTGCGGTGATAACGCCGGCGCCGCGCTCGGGCTCGGCGCCGGCCCGGGCGATGTCGTGATCTCGATCGGCACGAGCGGCACCGTCTTCGCCGTCGCCGAACAGCAGAGCGCCGACGCGAGCGGCGCCGTCGCCGGGTTCGCCGACGCCTCCGGACGCTTCCTGCCACTGATCGCGACCCTCAACGCCGCCCGCGTGCTGGTCTCCACCGCGAAGCTGCTCGGAGTCGAGCTCGACAAGCTGGCCGAGCTCGCACTGGCGGCCGAGCCCGGCTCCGGCGGGGTCGTGCTGATCCCGTACTTCGAGGGCGAGCGCACCCCGAACCTCCCGCACGCGAAGGCCTCGCTGCACGGCATGACGCTCGCCTCGAGCACGCGCGAGAACCTCGCGCGTGCCGCACACGAGGGCATGCTGTCCGGCCTCGGCGCCGGCCTCGACGCTGTGCGCGCCGTCGGCCTGCGCGAGCGCCGCCTGCTGCTGATCGGCGGCGCCGCGCAGAGCCACGCGGTGCAGACGATCGCCGCGCAGGTCTTCGACGCGCCGGTGGTCGTACCGGCCCCAGGCGAGTACGTCGCCGCCGGCGCCGGCGCACAGGCCGCCTGGGCACTGAGCGGCGAGCGACCCAACTGGCAGCTGCAGACCATCGCCGAACCACCACCCGCCCACCACCCCGAGATCCGCGAGTGCTACGGCCGCTACGCGCGAGAGGCGGCAGCAGCAGCGGCCGCCGCCCCAACAACACGCTCACATCCTTCTTAGAGGGTTTCTATGCGCTTCTGACGGACGCCGTCGAAGCTCTGGCGACGAACTTTTCGCCCGAGAGTGAGCAGCATGAACGAAACCCTGACACTGAACCGCCCGCACACCATCGTGCGCACCTGGCGGGCGCCCGCGCGACGGGCATGGCATAGCCGGCTCAGCGTCGATGCCGTCGCCGCGATCGCCGGGCTCGGCCTCGGTGTGACGATCGCGATGGGCGTCACCGCCGAGAGCTGGAGCGCGCTGAACGCCGCCGGGGGTTGGCTGACCGCCGGTGGCCGCCTGGCCGGGCTGGTCGGCACCTACCTGATGCTGATCGTCGTGCTGCTCGCCGGCCGCGTGCCGATCGTCGAGCGCATGCTCGGTCAGGACGTGCTGATGCGCTGGCATCGCAAGCTGGCGCCGTGGACGCTCGTGCTGATCGCGGTGCACGGCACGCTCATCACCGTCGGTTACGCCGAGAGCGCCCGAACCGGTGCGCTGCAGCAGTTCGGCCAGCTGCTGCGCACCTACCCGGGGATCCTCACGGCCACGGCCGGCTTCGTGCTGCTGGTGATGGCCGCCGTCACCTCGGCGCGGATCGCCAAGCGGCGGATGCGCTACGAGACCTGGTGGGCGGTCCACCTCTACACCTACCTGGCGCTGGCGCTGTCCTTCTCACACCAGCTCGCCACCGGCGCGATGTTCATCGGGCACCCGCTCGCGCGCGTGTTCTGGACGGCGCTCTTCATCGGCACCGCGGGGGTCGTCTTCGCCTACAGGATCCTGCTGCCGATCTGGCGCAGCAGCTTCCACCAGCTGCGCGTTGCCGACGTCCAGCCCGAGGCGCCCGGAGTCGTATCGGTGCTGCTCGAGGGTAGGCGCCTGCGGCTGATGCCGATCGCCGGTGGCCAGTTCATCCAGCTGCGGATCCTCAAGCGCGGGCTCTGGTGGCAGGCGCACCCCTACTCGGTCTCGGCGCTGCCGGACGGCCGCTTCCTGCGGATCACGGTCAAGGACCTCGGCGATCACAGCGGCGCGCTGGCACGGCTGGAGCGCGGAACGCGAGTCGCGATCGAGGGCCCGTACGGTGCCTTCACGGCCGACGCCCGCAGCGGCGACCGCGTCGTGATGATCGGCGCCGGCGTCGGCGTCACGCCGCTGCGCGCACTGCTCGAGGACCTGCCGCCGCAGGTCGACACCGTCCTGCTGGCACGCGCCCCCGACGAGCGCAGCCTGGTGCTGCGCGACGAGCTGCGCGCGCTGATCAAGCTCCGCCGCGGACGCATGCACGAGCTGCTCGGCGCTCGCCGAGACACCCAGATCAGCAGCCGCAGCCTCGCTGAGCTGATCCCTGACATCGCACACCGCGACGTCTTCATCTGCGGTCCCACCGGTTTCACGACGAGCGTGCTGCTCGCCGTCCGCACGCTTGGCGTGCCCGCCGAGCGCATCCACCACGAAGCTTTCGCCTTCTGATCGGGAGCAACTGAAGATGAAACGAGCACCATTGGTTCTGACCGGCACAGCCTGCGGGCTGGTGGCGGTGATCGGCTACCACACCGCGGTCCCGCAGGCGTCGGCCTCGGCGAGCTCCTCGTCAGGCGGTGGGAGCACCCTCAACATCGGTGCCACCAGCACCACGGCCGGGTCGAGCTCCGCGTCCACGCGGGTCAAGACCGCGACAGCGAGCACCACGTCCAAGCACAGCGCCGGAACGACGCGCTCGGCCGTGGGGGAGGACGTCCAGTACCAGTACGGAGACATCGAGCTGAAGGTGACCGAGAGCGGCGGCAGGATCACGACCGTCTCGGTGGTCAAGGAGGACAGCACCGACCCGCACTCGCAGCAGATCAACGAGTACGCGCTGCCCGAGCTGCGCGGCCAGGCGCTCGCCGCGCAGAGCGCGACGCTCGACGGTGTCTCCGGGGCGTCCTACACCTCGGCCGCCTACGAGCAGTCATTGCAGTCCGCGCTCGACAAGCTGAAGGCCTGAGCATGCGTTCGGGCGAGGTCATCTTCCGTCACGCGGAACCGGTGATGGGCACGATCGTCTCGATCGACGTGCGCCCGCAGGGTCTGCCGATGGTGCGCACGCGCGCGGCCGTCGCCGCGGCATGCGAGCTGCTGCATCGCGCCGACGACGTCTTCAGCCTGTTCGCACCGGACACATCGCTGGCACGGCTGTGCCGCGGAGAGATCGAGGTCACCGACTGCCCGCCTGAGGTCGCCGAGGTGATCGCGCTGTGCAAGCAGGCGAAGCTGATCTCGGGGGGCTGGTTCGATCCCTGGGGCCTGCCCGGAGGCTTCGATCCCACCGGGCTCGTCAAGGGCTGGGCGGCGCGCGGCGCCGCACGCGTGCTCGAGGCTGCCGGCATCGGCGCGGGCATGGTCAACGCAGCCGGTGACATCGCCACCTTCGGTACGCCCTGGCAGCGCGACGCCTGGCGCGTCGGCATCCGCTCGCCCGAGTCCGCGGAGCTGCTCGCCTGCGTGATCGAGCTGCGCGGCGCGGTCGCCACCTCCGGTCTCTACGAGCGCGACGCCCACATCTGGGATTGCGCCGCCGGGCGCCCCGCCACCGGCGTCGAGTCGGCAACCGTCAGCGGCCCGGACCTGGCAATGGCCGACGCGCTCGCAACCGGGCTCGTCGTAGCCGGTGGCGCCGGCCTCGTCGCTGTCACCACCGCCGGCTACGAGGCATTGGTCTTGCTCGAGGGTGGAAAATCAGTCAGCACGGCGGGATTCCCCGCCCTGGCCTCCGTATAAAGAGAGCAGCTATGAGGGTTTTGGTGATCGAAGACGACGATGCGGTGCGCTCGGCAATCCGCCGCTCACTGTTGCTCGCCGGTTACGAGGTGATCGAGGCGGTCGACGGCGAGGACGGTCTGGGCCGTCTGGCCAGCGATGTGCCGGACGTGGTGATCCTCGACGTCGGGCTTCCGAAGGTCGATGGGATCGAGCTCTGCCGGAGGCTACGCAGCGCCGGCGACCGCACCCCGGTGCTGATGCTGACCGCCAGGGACGCGATCGAGGACCGCGTCATCGGGCTCGAGGCGGGGGCCGACGACTACCTCGTCAAGCCCTACGACGTGCGCGAGCTGCGCGCTCGCATCGCCGCGCTCATGCGCCGGCATCTGCCCGAGGCGGACGGCCGCTCGATGCACTTCAACGGCCTCGAGCTCGACGCCGACGCGCACGCCGCGCGCATGAACGGTCGTGAGATCGACCTCACGCGCACCGAGTACCAGCTGCTCGAGCTGTTCATGCTGAACCCCCGTAGGGTGCTGCGCGTCGAGTTGATCTATGACCGCATCTGGGGCTACGACATCAGCGTCACCAGCAACTCGCTGCGCGTCTACATCGGCTACCTGCGCAAGAAGCTGGAGGCGGACGGAGAGCCGCGCCTGCTCCACACCGTCCACGGCGTCGGTTACGTGCTGCGCGAGACATGAGCCTGCAGCGCCGCATCGCCGCGGCCGCAGCCTTCGGAGTTGCAGCCGTCTGCTTGATCTTCGCGCCGGTCGGCTATCTCTCGACGCGCGCCAAGCTCTACCAGGAGGTGAAGCTCGAGCTGAAGCAGCTGGTGGCCCCGCAGTTGCGGGGCCACCCGCGTCCTCAGGGCGGTGCCACTGGCGCCCCCAATGGCACCGGTGGCACCAATGGCGCCGGGAACGACAACCCAGCGGGTAACGCCGGCAACAGCGACAGCGATGCCGAAAACGTCACCTGCGCGTTCGCCACGGAGCAGAACGGCGGCGGCGACGCCGCGCTCGGCGGTGCGGCCGGCTACTTCCAGTCGATCTGCCCGAGCGGGCGCGTGATCGCGCTGAACGGCAAGAAGCCGAAGCTGCCGGTGACTGCACGGGCGCGTGCCGTCGCGCGCACGCTCACGGGCGCCTACTACTTCAGCGCGGAGGTCGGCAAGACCCACGAGGAGATCTACGTGACCCCCGACCGCCCGGATCGCAAGGCGATCGAGGTCGCGGTCCCGCTGACGACGACCGACGCCGCCCTGCGCGCATTGCTCGTCACCTACGGCCTGCTGCTGGGTGTGGGCATGGTGCTCGCCGGCTGGATCGGCGCCCTTGCCGCACGTTCCGCGCTGGCCCCGATCAGACGCTTCACCGGCCAGACAGAGCAGATCACCAGCGCGCTCGACAGGCCCCGCCGGCTCGACGAGGTGGGTGCGATCGAGATCAGGCGGCTGGCGGCCAGCTTCAACCAGACGCTGGGCGCGCTCGAACGCTCGGTCGAGGCCCAGCGTCACCTGATCGCGGACGCCTCGCATGAGCTGCGCACCCCGATCGCGGCGCTGCGCTCCAACATCCAGATCTTCCTCGAGGCCGATCAGCTGCCGCCGGAGGAGCAGGGTGAGCTGCGCGATGCGATCCTGGCCGAGCTCGACGATCTCACGCAGCTGGTCTCCGACGTGCTGCAGCTCGCCCGCGGCTCGACGCCAAATGAGGCGGTGGAGGAGCTCGAGCTCGACGCGATCGTGAGCGAGGCGACAGAGCGCGCGATCCGCCGCAGCCAGAGCGTCAGCTTCGAGACCCAGCTCGAGCCGACGCTCATCAGGAACTCCCCAGACCGCGTCACCCGCGCCGTGACCAACATCGTCGACAACGCGCGCAAGTGGAGCCCGCCCGACGGCGCCGTCGAGATAAAGCTCGCCGATGGGGTGCTGACGGTCCGTGACCACGGGCCAGGATTCCGCGCGGAGGACCTGGCGCATGTGTTCGAGCGCTTCTACCGCTCCGAGGACGCGCGCCGGATGTCCGGATCAGGCCTCGGACTCGCGATCGTCAAACAGGCCGCCGAGGCACATGGCGGCTACGCGATGGTCAGCAACGCGCCCGACGGCGGCGCGATCGTGACCGTCTCGTTCGGCTCGGTGCGCGCCGGCAAGCCGGAGCTGCCGGGCGTCGGGTCCGACTGAGCCCGGCACCTATCCTTGATGGTGATGGCTGACGCCGAAACCCGCCGAGACATCGAGACACGCGCGGACTGCGAGCGGCTGGTACGGACGTTCTACGGGCGTGCGCTGGTCGACCCGATCATCGGGTTCCTGTTCACCGATGTCGCCAAGCTCGACCTCGAGCAGCACGTCCCGCGGATCACCAACTTCTGGGACACGATCCTGCTCGGTGCCCACACCTACGGCGGCGGCGCCTTCCGCCCGCATGTCGAGCTGCACATCAAGGTGCCGCTGACCCGCGGTCACTTCGACCGCTGGCTCCACCTCTGGACGATGACCGTAGACGAGCTGTTCGCGGGTGAGCGCGCCGAGCTCGCCAAGGCGCACGCAATCCGCGTGGCCTCCGCCTTCGAGTCGCGGCTGCGCTCCTTTGGCGACGGCTCCGAGGAGTTCGCTCCCGGCATCCCTGAGGAGTCCGCTACCGGCATCCCCGAGGAGGGACTCGTCGGAGAGCTCCCGCTGGTCCATCATCACGGTCGTGCCCGTCGCGCCTGAACGCCCGAGCACGATGTTCCACGCCGAGAGCGAGCGCCTTCCGCCCAAGCTCTTCGTGAGGCTGCTGCGCTGGTGGATCCCGGCCGCGCTGTGCCTGATCGGAGCCGTGCTGATGGTGGCCGACAACTTCGACACGTTCGGAGTGTCCGCGTTCGCCGCGTTCGCGGGCGCCGGCTCCTCCACGTGGCTGATCAACTGGCTGTGGCGGCTCGGCGTCAGTGGCGATGACGAGCGCGAACTGGAGGCAAGGGACCGTGCCTTTCTCGCCGAGCACGGCCACTGGCCCGACGACGATCCGGCGGACCCGGCTTAGACGCAATACCGTTTCTTAGACAGGCTTAGCAGGCTTAGACAGGCCCCTTAGGGTGACCAAAGCAGACGTGGGCACATCGTCTGTCGATAATGTGCCCGGCCATGAGTGACGCCGCCCCGGAGGTCCGCCAGCGACTGCTGAAGGCGTGGCACGGTGAGATCGAGGCGCGCGCCAGCTACGAGCTGATCGCCAAGCGCCTGCCGCAGCGCGAGGCCGAGATCATGGGCCGCATGGCCGATGCCGAGGCCAAGCACCGCGGGCGCCTGGAGGCGCGCATGCGCGAGCTCGGCATCGAGGTCCCCTCGCCCGACAGCGTCAGGCTCTCGTTGTGGGCACGGCTGCAGATCCGGATCGCACCGGTCGACAGGCTGCTGGCCGCGCGCGAGGCGGCCGAGGACGACGAGGTCGACGAGCTGTACAAGCGCTCGACCGGGGACGAGGTCACCGACCAGCTGCTGCACGAGATCCGCAAGGAGGAGCGCTCGCACTCGATGGCGGTCGATGAGATGCGCTCTGGTGGCTCGAGCGCTCCGCCCCAACCTTCGCTCACGCCCCAGCAGCAGGGCGCCAAGGCCCGCCTCGACAAGATCCTCGGCCGCGAGAACTGGCATCAGATCAGCGGCGGCTGGATCAGCGGTGCGATCTACGGCGCCAACGACGGTCTCGCGTCGGTGTTCGGGATCGTCGCGGGCGTCTCGGGCGCGACGGCGGGCTCCAGCTTCGTGCTCACCGCCGGTGCCGCGGGCGCGATCGCCTCGGCGCTCTCGATGGCGACCGGCGCCTACCTTGCAGAGCGCTCCGAGGCCGAGGTCGCCGAGGTCAACCTCGCGCGCGAGCGCGCCGAAATCGAGGAGCACCCCGAGGAGGAGAAGGAGGAGCTCTCGCTCTTCTACCAGCTGAAGGGTGTCGACGAGGTGACGGCCGACGCGATGGCCGAGCAGCTGGCCCGCAACCCCGACGCGCTGCTCAAGGCGCTGGCGGTGGAGGAGTTCGGCATCGGCGGTGATGGCGGGGGCAACCCCGCTCAGGCGTCGATCGCGGCGGGCATCTCGACCGGGCTCGGCGCGATGATCCCGGTGATCCCGTTCATCTTCACGCACGGGGCGCTCGGGATCGCGATCTCGGCCGGGGTCTCGCTCTTCGCCCACTTCCTGGTCGGCGCGGCGAAGTCGCTTGTGACCCTGCGGACCTGGTGGGCGGCCGGCCTCGAGATGACGCTCGCCGGCATCATCGTCGGTGGCGCGACGTTCCTCGTCGGCCTCGCCCTGCCGACCTAGCGTCCTAGATCTGCTCGCCGGTCAGCTCGCCGAGCAGCGTCGCCAGCTGCTCGACCCTGGCTTCGAGCGCATTCAGGCGGGTGATCAGCGGATCACCAGCCGTAGGAACAACGCCGGCCGGCCGCGGTGCGGGAGCGGGTGCGCTCTGTGGCTGCTCCGCAGCGGCCTCGCGCGCGGGGCCGCCCAGCAGCTGCGCGAAGCGCTCCTCCTTCTGCCCCGGCCGGCGATCCAGGCGCCGCGTGTAGCCGCGCTCGATCAGCGCGGCCAGCACCAGCTCGACCTCCGCCAGCGACGGCCAATGCACGACGCGCTCGGTGCGCGCCTTGAGCTCCCCAGGGGTCTGCGGGCCGCGCAGCAGCAGGATCGAGAGCACGGCCAGCTGCTCGCGGCTGAGTGCCAGCGCCTCCTCGGCGAGGTGGCGGTACTTGGTCGCGCGACTCGAGTGTCCGCTGGCCAGGCGTGCCAGCCCGTAGCGCGCCAGTCGCTGCGCCGCCTCGCGCACGGTCTCCTCGTCGTAGTCAACGACGGGGTCACGGTTCGTGGACTGATTGCATGCCAGCCGTAGTGCATTCAGCGTCAGTGGGTACTGGTCCGGCGTAGTGAATCGCTTCTCGATAAGACAACCCAGGACGCGCTGCTCGGGGGCGGTGAGCGTATCGATGTGCATCAACGCGAGCGTAATCGATGGACCTCGAATCGCCCCACAGCCGAGCTGCGTGCAGGTAGCGTCGCGTCCTCAGCGAACCGTTAGGTAGGGGAGGTTGATGGATCAGGGGTCACCAGAGCTCGCAGGCCTGCTCGAGGGCGTGTTTGCGCACAGCTCCTCGCCGATCTACATGAAGGACCTCGAGGGCCGCTGGGTCTTCGTCAATCCCGAGTGTTGCCGGGTGCTGGGGGTCGAGCCGGGCGCGACCATGCGCGGCATGCGGGTTGCGGACACGATGAGCGAGGAAGCGGCGCAGTACTTCGCCAGCAATGACCACGAGGTGCTCGGGAGCGGCGGCCCGATCACCGTCGAGGAGGAGTTTCCGCACCCGGACACCGGGGTGATGCGCAAATGGGTGTCGGCGAAGTTCCCGGTGCGTGACTCCAGCGGCGAGATCATCGGGATCGGCGGAGTGTCACTGGAGATCAGCGAGCTCGATCGCACAAGGCGGGAACTCGCATCAGCGCAGTCGATGATCAGCACGATCATCGCGGCGGCCCGGCTCGGGATCCTGGTGGTGCAGGCGGCTGACGGGGTCGAGCCGGGCTACGCCGGCAACATCCTCGAGTGCAACGACGCCTATTGCCAGATCACGGGCTTCAGCCGTGAAGAGCTGCTCGGGAAGCCGATGAAGTCGTTCATCCACGAGGAGGACCACGGGACTCGGCAGTGGCTGATCGACGAGCTGTACTCGGACAAGCAGCCCGTCGGTGAGATGCGCTACCGGCGCATCGACGACAGCTATGTGTGGTGCATGGTCGTGCCGTCGCTGACCTTCGGCCCCACTGGCGAGCGGATGTATGTGGTGCAGGTCATCGACATCACCGAGCGCCACGAGCTCGAGCGCAGGCTGCGGCACCAGGCCGAACACGACGTGCTCACCGATGTGCTCAGCCGCAGGCGCTTCATGGAGCTGCTCGAGGAGCAGATCGTGCACGTGAGTGAGACGGCCGGCTCGGCCTCGCTGCTGATGCTCGACCTCGACAACTTCAAGTACGTCAACGACGTGCTGGGACACACGACCGGCGATGCGCTGCTCGGGCTGGTGGCCAGCGCGATCAGGGGCGCGCTGCGTGACACCGACAAGCTGGCGCGGATCGGCGGCGACGAGTTCGCCGTGCTGCTGCCCGCGACGTTGATCGACGGCGCGCTGCTGGTCGCCGACAATATCGTCGCGGCTGTCGCCCAGCACGGCCGCATCGCAACCGAGCTCGGCAGCGGCATGGTGACCGCGTCGGTCGGGGTGACGGCCTGGGACCGGGACGTGCCGGTCGATGCGGGGCGGCTGCTCGCCGAGGCCGACATCGCGATGTACGACGCCAAGGAGGCGGGGCGCAACCGCACCGCCTCCTACGAGCGCGACCAGCTCCGGCGGGGCCAGATCAAGCACCGCAGCGATCGTCTGGCACAGCTGCGTCACGCGATTGCAAACGGCCGCTTCGTCCTGCACGCGCAGCCGATCAAGCCACTGGGCCCCGATGACGACGGTCCGCCGCACCACGAGCTGCTACTGCGGATGCTGAGCGACAACGACGAGCTGATCATGCCCGGCGACTTCCTCCACGACGCCGAGCGGCACGGCCTGATCGCCGAGATCGACGAGTGGGTGCTGGGCGAGGCCATCCACCTGCTGGGGGTGCGGGAGCGCCAGGGCAGGCCGCTCGCGCTCGCCGTGAACGTGTCGGCGGCGACGATGAACCGTCCTGAGATCGGGGACCTCGTCGTCTCCGAGTTGAGGGCCGGGGGAATCCGCCCGGAGCTTCTGACGGTCGAGTTGTCAGAGACGGGGCGGAGCTCTGACCTGCCGCTCTCGCGCGAGTTCGCGGGGCGCCTGCACGAGGGCGGCTGCAAGCTGGCCCTCGACGACTTCGGCGCCGCGTTCGCGACGTTGCAGTTCATCAAGCACATCCCGTTCGACTTCATCAAGATCGACGGCGAGTACATCCGCGAGCTCCCGACCTCGCCCGCGGATCGGCTGATCGTCAAGGCCGTCGCCGAGATCATCCATGGCTTCGGCGCTCAGGTCGTCGCCGAGTTCGTCGGCAGTCAGGAGACGGTCGACCTGCTGGGGGCGTTTGGCGTCGCCTACGGCCAGGGGTACTTCCTCGGTCGTCCCGAGCCGCTGCCGGACTGAGGCGGGCTCCCATGCACCCACGCCGTGCACGCAGGCCCCGCGCCCCGCATGCAATGCATATGCACATATCTTTATATGCGCGAACCATCCTGCTAGGGTGGAGCGCCCATGTCAGACGCCCTCGCCTACGCGGCCGCGCCCGAGCTCGGCTTCGACGACCTTGTCGGCTCATTGCGCGCCGTCGCCGAGCCCACCCGCCTGCGGCTGGTCGCGCTGCTCGGGCGCGAGGAGCTGACGGTCACCGAGATCAGCCGTGTCATCAATCAGAGCCAGCCGCGCACGAGCCGCCACCTGAGGCTGCTGGTGGACGCCGGCGTCCTCGAGCGTGCGCCCGAGGGAGCCTTCGTCTACTACCGGCTTGCCGAGGAGAGCGCCGCCGCCGAGCTCGCGCGCCGGGTCGCCTCGGTGGCGCCGATCGACGATGTGATCATCGCCGCCGACCTGGCCGCGCTCTCACGTGTGCGCCAGGCCCGCATCGAGGCGGCCATCGCCTACCGCAGTGCCCACGCCGACGAGCTGGAGGGCCTGCGCGAGCTGTACGTGGGAGAGGCCGCAGTCGAGCGCGCGCTGCTGGACATGCTGATCGGCGAGGGCCCGATCGGGCGGCTGCTCGACATCGGCACCGGTACCGGCCGCATCCTCGAGCTGCTCGCTCCCCACACCGAGCAGAGCGTCGGCCTGGATCTCGACCACGACATGCTGGCGCTCGCGCGCGCGGCGCTCGGCGAGGCGCAGCTCTCGCGTGCGGCCGTCCGCCACGGCGACCTTCACCGCCCGCCGTTCGAGGCGGGCAGCTTCGACGTGGCCGTCATGCACCACGTGCTGCACATGCTCGACGCGCCGGGCAGCGCGATCGAGGACGCCGCGCGGCTGCTGCGCCCCGGCGGGCGCCTGCTCGTGGCGGACTTCGCCACGCACGACCTCGAGCGGCTGCGCTCGCTGCACGGTCATCGCTGTCTCGGCATCGCCGACAAGGAGATGCTGGGCTGGGCGATCCAGGCCGGGCTCGAGGTCGAGAGCGAGCGGACGCTGCCACCCACAACCGATCACGAGCAGCTCACGGTGCGGCTCTGGTTGCTGCGCGCGGTCGGCCGCGACGACGCGTCGGCCGACGCGGACGGTTACGGTGACCTCGTCGAAGCCGAGCTCAGTGCCGACGATGCAGACATCGCAGCCACGGGAGCCGCGCGCTGATGCCGCCGCGCATCTCCTTCGAGGTCTCTCCTCCGCGCACACCCGAGGGTGAAGCGCGCCTCTCGGAGGCGCTCGACCGGCTCGCTCCGCTCGATCCCAGCTTCGTCTCGGTCACCTGCGGCGCGGGCGGTAGTGGCATAGACGCCACCTTCAGCGCGCTCGAGCAAATCGCTGCCCGCGGGACGCTTCCGCCCGCCGGCCACCTGACCTGCGTCGGGCGTACGCGTGCCGAGGTTGACACCGAGATCATGCGCTACTGGGACGCCGGCATCCGCCACATCGTCGCGTTGCGCGGAGACGTCCCCGGCTGGGAGGGCCCGTTCAAGCCGCACCCCGACGGCTACGCGAGCGCGGTCGACCTGGTCACCGCGATCAGCAGTGCCGCGCCGTTTGAGATCAGCGTTGCCGCCTACCCCGAGCCGCACCCTGATTCGCAGTCGCCGCTGCACGACCTCCGCGTTTTGGCACGCAAGGCCGACGCGGGGGCAACGTCGGCGATCACTCAGTTCTGCTTCGAGACCGACGCGATTGTCGCGCTGCGCGAGCGCATCGCCGGCGCTGGCATCCCGCTGACGGTTGTTCCCGGCATCCTGTTGGCCACGGACTTCCAGGGCCTCTGTCGCATGGCAGGTCGCTGCGCCGCCAGCATTCCGAAGTGGCTTGCCGAGCGCTTCGCCGGGCTTGACGACGACCTCGAGACGCGTAAGCTCGTTGGCGCCATCGTCGCAGCGGAGCAGGTCCAGAGACTGCGCCATGAAGGCTTCGAGGACTTTCACTTCTACACGCTCAATCAGGGAGATCTGGCGCCGGCAGTGTGCCGGCTGCTCGGAGTACGGCCGGTGGCCGAAAGGAGCGCGGCATGACTTCCGAGCAGGGTCGCAGCACGCTGGAGCGTTCGCGCGAGGCTCGGATCGAGGCGCTCAAGGCGGCGGCGGCTGCGCGCATCCTCGTGCTCGACGGTGCCTGGGGGGCGCAGATCCAGGAGCACCGGCTCACCGAGGAGCAGTTCCGCGGCGAGCGCTTCGCCGATCACGAACTTCCGCTCAAGGGCAACAACGACATCCTCTGCCTGACGCGGCCCGAGCTGATCTCGGAACTGATCAGCGACTACCTGGATGCCGGCGCCGACATCGTCTCGACCAACACCTTCACATCGACGGCGATCGCGCAGGCCGATTACGGCACCGAGTCATTCGCGCGGGATCTCAACCTCGCCGCTGCACAGCTCGCACGCGCCGCCGCCGACGGCTTCACCGTCGCCGACCCGGCCAAGCCGCGTTGGGTCGCCGGTTCGATCGGACCCACCAACCGCACGCTCTCGATGTCCGCGGACGTTAACGACCCGGGCGCCCGGGCCGTCGACTTCGACCAGGTGTACGACGCCTACCGCGAACAGGCGATAGCGCTCTACGACGGCGGCATCGATCTCTTCCTGGTCGAGACGATCTTCGACACGCTCAACGCCAAGGCGGCGCTCAAGGCGATCCTCGATCTCCAGGACGAGGGCCGCACCGAGCTCCCGATCTGGATCTCGGGCACGGTCACGGACCGCTCGGGCCGGATCCTGTCGGGGCAGACGATCGATGCCTTCTGGATCTCTGTGCGCCACGCCGAGCCGTTCGCCGTCGGTCTCAACTGCGCCTTCGGCGCCGATCAGCTGCGCCCGTTCCTGGCACAGCTGGCCGGCGTTGCCGACACGCTGATCTCCGCCTACCCCAACGCCGGCCTGCCCAACGAGCTGGGCGAGTACGACGAGGGGCCCGAGGAGATGAGTACGCAGCTGCGCGAGTGGGCGCAGGCCGGGCTCGTCAACATCGTCGGCGGCTGCTGCGGGACCACGCCGGCCCACATCCGCGCGATCGCCGATGCCGTCGCCGGACTGTCACCGCGTCAGGTCCCGGAGGTGAAGCCGACGCTGCGGCTTTCCGGGCTCGAACCGTTCGCTGCGGCGTGAGCCGGCCCCGATCGGAGTAACAGATGTCGGCGACTGCCAGCGACACCCTCGCGACCTTCATCCATATCGGCGAGCGCACGAACGTCGCCGGCTCGGCGCGTTTCAAGCGGCTGATCCAGGCCGGTGACTACGACACCGCGCTGAGCGTCGCGCGCGAGCAGATCGAGAACGGCGCGCAGATCATCGACGTCAACATGGACGACGGGCTGCTCGAGGGCGAGGAGGCGATGACCACCTTCCTGCGCCTGGTCGCCTCGGAGCCCGACATCGCGCGCGTGCCGATCATGATCGACTCCTCGAAGTGGAGCGTGATCGAGGCCGGGCTCAAATGCGTGCAGGGCAAGGCGATCGTCAACTCGATCAGCCTCAAGGAGGGTGAGGAGCCGTTCCTGGAGATGGCGCGCAAGGTCCGCCGCTACGGCGCCGCCGCGGTCGTGATGGCCTTCGACGAGCGCGGCCAGGCCGACACGGTCGAGCGCAAGGTCGCGATCTGCGAGCGCGCCCACGACCTGCTCACGCAGAAGGCCGGCTTTGACCCCGAGGACATCATCTTCGACCCCAACATCTTCGCCGTCGCGACCGGCATCGCCGAGCACAACGACTATGCGATGGCGTTCATCGAGGCGACCTGGCAGATCAAGGAGCGGCTGCCGGGCACGCGCATCTCCGGCGGTGTCTCCAACGTCTCCTTCTCGTTCCGCGGCAACGAGCCGTTGCGCGAGGCGATCCACGCCGTCTTCCTCTACCACGCGATCGCCGCCGGAATGGATATGGCGATCGTCAATGCCGGTCAGCTGGCGCAGTACGAGGAGATCGAGCCGGAGCTGCGCGACCGCATCGAGGATGTGATCCTCAACCGCCGCGAGGACGGCACCGAGCGCCTGCTGGAGATCGCCGAGCGCTACCGCGATGCCGCGACGGCCGAGCGCGTCGTCGATCTCTCCTGGCGTGAGCTGCCGGTCCGGGAGCGGCTCGTGCACGCGCTGGTTCAGGGCGTCAACGAGTACATCGTCGAGGACGCCGAGGCCGCACGGATCGAGCTCGGTGACCCGCTGGGAGTGATCGAGGGGCCGCTGATGGACGGGATGAACGTCGTCGGCGACCTCTTCGGCCAGGGCAAGATGTTCCTGCCGCAGGTCGTGAAGTCCGCGCGCGTCATGAAGCAGGCGGTCGCCCACCTCGAGCCGTTCATGGAGGCCAAGCGCAGCGAAGCGCGCGGCGCCGGGCGGATCGTGATGGCCACCGTCAAGGGCGACGTCCACGACATCGGCAAGAACATCGTGGGTGTCGTGCTCGGCTGCAACGGCTTTGACGTGATCGACCTCGGCGTGATGGTCCCGGCGCATCAGATCCTCGACACGGCGATCGAGACCGACGCCGACATGATCGGGCTCTCGGGCCTGATCACGCCTTCGCTCGAGGAGATGTGCTCGGTGGCGAGCGAGATGGAGCGCCGCGGGATGAGCATGCCGCTGATGATCGGCGGGGCCACCACCAGCAAGCTCCACACGGCGATCAAGATCGACCCCTGCTACAGCCTCGGCCAGACCGTCTATGTACCCGACGCCTCGCGCGCCGTCGGAGTCGCCAGCGCACTGGTGGACCCGGAGCAGCGCGCGGCGCTCTCGGTCCAGGTCAAGGCGGAGTACCGCGAGATCGCAGAGCGGCGCGCAAGCGGGCGCGCCACCGGACGCAGGGTGTCACTCGAGGATGCTCGTGAGAACGGCCTGCGGATCGACTGGGATGCCTACACACCGGTCGCGCCGCCGCGCATCGGGGTGCAGGCGTTTGACGACTACGACCTCGCCGAGATCGCGGCCTGCATCGACTGGACACCGTTCTTCAGGACCTGGGAGCTCAAGGGCACCTACCCCAAGATCCTCGACGACCCGACCGTCGGCCCGACCGCGCGCTCGCTCTATGACGACGCCCAGGCGATGCTCGAGCGGCTGGTCAGCGAGAGGTGGGTCACCGCTTGCGGGGTTCTCGGCCTGTGGCCGGCGGCCGCCGACGGTGACGACATTCACGTCTACGCCGACCCGGGCAGGAGCACGCAGCTGGCGACCCTGCACACCCTGCGCCAGCAGCTTGCCCGCGACCGGGAGCATCCCAACCTCGCGCTGGCCGACTTCGTCGCGCCGCTCGGCTCCGGCGTGCACGATCACATCGGCGCCTATGCCGTAACCACCGGGCACCGTGAGGAGGAGCGCGCCGCCGTCTTCGAGCGCGATCACGACGACTACAACAAGATCCTCTTCACGGCGCTCTGCGACCGGCTCGCCGAGGCTTTCGCCGAGCGCCTGCACCAGCGTGTGCGCCGTGAGCTGTGGGGCTACGCGCCCGACGAGCAGCTCTCCGCCACCGAGCTGATCGCGGAGCGCTACGACGGCATTCGCCCCGCTCCCGGCTACGGCTGCCAGCCCGACCACACCGAGACGGGCACGATCTTCGCGTTGCTCGCGGCTCCGGAGAGCGCCGGCATCCAGCTCACCGAGAGCTACGCGATGACGCCCGGAGCCTCGGTCAGCGGCGTCTACTTCGCGCATCCGCAGGCGCGCTACTTCGGCGTCGGCCGGATCGGATCCGATCAGCTCGAGGACTATGCCGCACGCAAGGGCTGGGAGCCCGATGAGGCGCGGCGCTGGCTCTCGACGCTGATCGACGACGAGCCCGCGCTCACGCCTGGATCTCGCGAAAGCTGATCTCGCGCCGCGGGTCAGACGAGCTCCAACCGTCGCGCTCGCTCCAGCCGATCCGCCGACCGTCCGCTAGTCCCTTGGTCGCCCTCCCGCTGTCGGGCGACCCCCATAGCGTCGCCTCGAGCGGGCGCTCGAACTCGGGGGTATCGCCGAGCCCGCGCGCCCCGTGCCCGGCGCGATACGTGACCACCAGCGCGCCTCGTCCTCGAGCCAGGCCACGTTTGCGAGCGCATCCAACTGCACCCAGCTCTCGGGGGTGGGTCAGCAGTTCGCCAAGGCGATGCAGTCGGCCACGAGCGGTGGCAAGTTCAATCTGAGTGCGGCGGTGAAGGCCTACCAGAACCTCGCCAACGCAGCGCCATCGCGATCCGGCCGGACATCCAGGAGCTCGCGAGCGCATTCACCTCCTACGCGTCGGCGCTGGCGAAGGCCAACTACACCTTTGGGACGGTTCCAAGCGCAACGCAGATCTCTGCGATTGTGGCCGCGTCGAAGGCTCTCAGCGCTGGGAAGATGGAGACCGCCTCCAAGGCCGTGGAGGCCTGGGCAGTCAAGAACTGCAGCGCCTGACGAGACCGCAGCGCCTGACACGAACTCGAGCGCCTGACGAGAACTGCAGCGCCTGACCGGCGTTACTGACGGGAGTGGGCTGTGCGCCCGAGGGTGCAGCCCACTCCCGGCTCTCTCTGTCAGTAACCCCAGCCGCCGTAGTAACTGCCGTAGTACCCGGAGCCGCCGCCGTAGCCACCGCCGCCATAGGTGCCATAGCCGTAATCGCCGTAGCCTCCATAGCCGTAGCCGCCTCCGTAGTAGCCGTAACCAGACGCGTTCGACTGACTCTGAGACGCACCTGTCCCGGAGGCTCCACTCGCAAGGCTTGCGCCGTACCTGACGCTGAACCTGGTGCCACCCTTGCTCAACGAGCCTGGCGCGGCTCCATCAGAACTGGTCGCGTAGCTGCTGAACTGTGAGGAGCTGCCGGAACCACCCCGGAAGTAACCACCCGCTCCGCCGCCGAAGAGACTGCTCGAGGACGGCTCGAGCTCGATCGCCTCCGCTGCCCAGTGCGAATCGTCGATCGATCCGGTGTGTCCAGCCGACGTGGCGTGGGCATCCTTGAAGGTCGCCGTCCCGAAGTTCGCCAGGGGCAGCGGCGTGCAGCTGCCGACCGTGCCGCCGGCGCATTCCGATGGCGCTTCGGCGACCCACTCTGCCGTGCTCGTATCCGGTGTCGCTGATGTCATCGTCAGCGTCTTGCTCCAGGTTTGGTGCGTGGTCTGATCGGTGATGAACAGGCTGACCTTGTCACCGTCGACCGCGGTCCTCGCCCAGATGCTGTCTCCGGCGCGGACGTTCAGGGACAACTTCACCGGTGCCGAGGGCACGAGTTCATACCAGGCGTAGTACGCGGCCTGACCCGCCGAGCTGCAGTCCGACTGAGTGCCGATCTGCTCCAGCGCGCTGGATTGCTCGCCGCCGCCGCCGAGGCCCACCCAGTACGCCGAGTAGGTCGGCTGCGAGTTGGCCGTGCAGGCGACCTTGGGTTCGGTCCATTGGCCAGAGACGGCAGAGAAGCCGCTGTCATCATTGGGAGTCACTACATAGCCTGCCCAGTTCTCGCTTGCGCCTTCCTGGGTGGTTGCGAGAGCAGGCGCGGCGAACGCTAAACACGCGACCGCCGGAACCACTGAGACCAACAGGCGTTTCTTCATATGACGATCGTTGTGCGGGTGCGTAAGAGCCCTGTACGAGCTAACGAAGCGTCGGCGAAGGGACCAGCGGAGCGCTGAGAGGACACACACGACATGACCGCGACCGCAACACGGCTGCTCGACAACTACATCGCAGGCAAGTGGGTTCCGGCCCAGGCGGCAACGGGCGAGTTGGACATCACCAACCCCGCGACCGGAGCGGTGCTGGCGCGCGTACCGCTGTCGGGCCGGGAGGATCTCGATGCCGCCGTCGCCGCCGCGCGCGCGGCGCTGCCCGAGTGGCGAGCGGTGTCGGTGATCGCGCGCGCCCGCAAGCTCTTCGAGCTACGAGAGCGTCTCAACGCGCGCAGCGAGGAGATGGCCCGCTCGGTCACGACCGAGATGGGCAAGACGATCGCCGACGCGCGTGCCGAGGTTGCCCGCATGATCGAGATGGTCGAGGCCGCCTGCGCGGTCCCGACGACGATGCAGGGCCGCATCCTCGAGGATGTCTCACGCAACATCGACGCGGAGACCGTGCGTCAGCCGGTCGGCGTGTGCGCCGCGATCGTGCCGTTCAACTTCCCCGCGATGGTGCCGTTCTGGTTCCTCCCGTTCGCGATCGCGTGCGGCAACACGTTCGTGCTGAAGCCGTCGGAGCAGGTTCCGATGACTCAAGCTCTCGCCTTCGAGGAGCTCGACGCCCTCGGGTTGCCGGCCGGCGTGGTGAACCTCGTCAACGGAGGGCGTGAGGTGGTCGAGGGCATCCTCGAGCACCCCGGCATCGACGCCGTCTCGTTCGTCGGCTCGGCTCCGGTCGCCAAGCTCGTCTACGAGCGCGCGGCGCAGACCGGCAAGCGCGTGCAGGCGCTCGGTGGCGCCAAGAACCACATGGTCGTGATGCCGGACGCGGTGATCGACAAGACCGTCGAGGGCATCGTCGCCTCCGCCTTCGGCGCCGCCGGCCAGCGCTGCATGGCGGGCTCGGTGGTCGTGACGGTCGGCGACGCCCACGGCCAGCTGCTCGATCCGCTCACCCGCGCCGCCGAGTCGCTGCGGGTCGGCGACGGGCTCGACGAGCAGGTCGAGCTGGGACCGGTGATCTCCTGCGAGTCGCGCGATCGCATCGCCGGTTACGTCGAGCGCGCGGTCGCCGAAGGTGCCCGCATCGTGCTCGACGGCCGCGGTGTCGGCGGCGTCAACCCGGACGGCGCGTTCCTCGGCCCGACGATCATCGATGGCGTCACCCCGGGGATGGAGATCGCCCAGGAGGAGGTCTTCGGCCCGGTGCTCACGCTGGTCCGCGCCGAGTCGCTCGATCAGGCGATCCAGATCGTCAACTCGAGCCGCTTCGGCAACGGCACCTCGATCTTCACCGAGTCCGGCGCGTCGGTCCGACGCTACCGGCACGAGGTCGAGGCCGGCATGATCGGCGTCAACATCGGCGTCGCCGCGCCGGTCGCCTTCTTTCCGTTCAGCGGCTGGAAGGACAGCTTCCTCGGTGACCTGCACGCGCACGGCACCGATGGCGTCGAGTTCTTCACGCGCAAGAAGACCGTCACCACCCGCTACTTCTCCTCAGGGCAGGGCAGCGGCAGCTACTTCGTCGAGAGCTGAGCGCTCGCTTGACATCACTGGACATGCATGCACACTGCATGCATGTCCAATCTGATTCAGATTCGCAATGTGCCCGCTGACGTGCACGCGCGTCTCAAGGCGCGCGCCGCCGCGCAGGGGGAGTCGCTCAACACTTACATGCTGCGCATGGTCGTGCACGAAGCGGAGGAGCGGCCGACCATGGATGAGGTGCTCGCGCGCATCGCGGCCCGCGGTCCGCTTGGGGAGCCAGACGCCCGCGATGCGGCCGACTACATTCGCGAAGCCCGTGAGGAGCGCGACGCGCAGCTGATGGCGGCGACGTCGCAGCCGCGACGTGGTCGTCGCTGATTCGTCCGCGTTTGTCGAGGTACTGATCGCCTCGGTCAAGGCTGAGAAGGTCCGGCGAGCGCTTGAGGGTCAACAGATCCACGCACCGGACCTGATCAGCTTCGAGGTGCTCTCGGCGATCCGAGGCAAGGTGCGAGGCCGAAAGCTAACTGACGCGGAGGGCCTCGCCGCCATGGTCGCGTTCGAAGGCGTTGAGGACAACCTCCAACTCTGGCCGCTGCTCGATGTCATGTCCGAGCACGCCATCCAGCTGCGCGAAAACGTCAGCTCCTACGACGCCACCTACGTCACGCTCGCCAAGATCCTGCCCTGCCCGCTGGTCACCGCTGACGCGAGACTCGGTCGTGCCGTGCAGCGCCTGATCGACGTGATCGTCGTCTGAGGCGGCGCTACCGCTCGGTCAGCGTGCCGTACGCGTCGGGCCGGCGAGTCGTCAGGAACGGGAACAGCTCGAGCCAGTCGCGCCGTTGGTCCAGGTCGAGATCGGCCACCAGGACGGCCGGCCGGTCGCGCGGTGCCTGCACGAGAATGCGACCGTACGGGTCGGAGATGAAGCTCGAGCCGTAGAACGTCAGCGGCCCTTCGACGCCGAAGCGGTTGACCGCGACCATGAACGTGCCGTTGGCGATGCCGTTGCCGACGATCACCTGCTGCCAGAGCGGCTCCGTGTCGAAGTCGGGGTGATCCGGCTCGGAACCGATCGCGGTCGGGTAGATGAGCACCTCGGCGCCCGCCAGTGAGTAGGCGCGCGCCAGCTCCGGGAACCATTGATCCCAGCACGTCGGCAGGCCCAGGCGAGCGGTCACGGCGCCGGCGCCGGCCAGCGGGCCGGTGCCGGAAGGAGCGGCGTCCGAGAGCTCCAGCGAGACCACCGGGAAGGGATCGCCCTCACCGCTCGCCGGTCCCTTGCGGAAGTACCTGTCCTCGTAGTACCCGGCGGTGACCGGGATGTGGAGCTTGCGCGTGCGCTGCACCAGCTCGCCGTCCGGTGCCACCAGGATCGCCGTGTTGTAGCCGAGCCCGTCGCCGCGCTCGGCGGCCTCGAACAGCGATGCGTGAACGTAGGCGCCGGACTCGGCGGCGGCCCGGCGCGCAAACGTGATCGTCTGCCCGTCCTCGAGTGGCTCCGGCGAGATCTCGAGTGCCTCGGCGCCGTCGGGCGTGATCGCGAAGTAGGGCGAGAGCGTCAGCTCCTGCAGGCAGACGACGCGGGCGCCGTGCTCCGCCGCCATCACGATGCCCTCGGTCAGCATCCGCTCGAACACGAGCGCGTCGGGATGCCAGCGCTGCTGCACCAGTCCCAGCCGCAGCGGCGGGCGCTGCGCCGGGCGCGTGCGCGCCAGCGACTCGGGGATGTCTTCGCTGAGCTTCAGGACGTAATCGCTCATACCGCCGGCACCTGTTGGGTGATGCAGTGCGGGCCGCCGCCGCCGTAGGCGATCGTGGCCCCGGGAACTTGGACGATCGACCGTCCTGGGAAGGCTTCGCCGATGATCGCCATCGCCTCCTCGTCGTACTCGTCGCCGGCAGCGGGAACGACTACAGCGCCGTTGCAGACGTACAGGTTCAGGTACCCGACGGCGACCCTTTCGCCCGCGACCTCGCGATAGCTCAGGTGCGGTACTTCGATCGTCTCGATCCCCGCCTCGCCCAGCCGCTGCGCGTTCTCTGCGCAGCGCTCATGGTTGCGGTTGCCTGCCGGAACCGTCTGCACCAATACGCGCCTGTCAGGGGTGAAGGCCGCGATCAGGTCGACGTGCCCGTCGGTGTCGCGGTCCTCGACGAGCCCGAAGCCCAGCCAGACGACACGTTCGGCGCCGAGCCACTCGGCCAGCAGCTCCTCGATCGCCCCACGCGACAGCGACGGGTTGCGACTGGGCGAGAGCAGGCACTGCTCGGTCGTGACGATCGTGCCGTTGCCGTCGCTGATCACCGAGCCGCCCTCGAGCACCATCGGCGCCTTGCGCACCTCGTCACCGAGCTCGCGCGCGATCAGGCCGCCGATCTCCGCGTCCTTGTCCCACGGAGCGAACTTCCCGCCCCACGAGTTGAAGTCGAAGTGCACCGCGACCCGCCCGCCGGAGTCGTCGACCGTGTAGATCGGTCCGCTGTCACGCAGCCACGAGTCGTCGATCGGCAGCTCGACGATCTGCACGCGACCTGTGCAGGCCGCGCGCGCCACGTGAGCGTCCTGCGCGGAGCCGGCGATCATCGTCACGTCCTCGAAGTCCGCGATCGCGTTGGCGACAAACGCGTAGTCCGCGCGTGCCTGCTCGATCGTCGGCCCCCAGAGCGAGGTGCGGCACGGCCAGCCCATGATCGTCCGTTCGTGCGGCTCCCACTCACCCGGGTAACGCATGTGGGATCAGCCCTTGTACGTCGGCCGCTCATCGCCCGAACTCAGCGGGCTGAGCGGCGAGCGCTCGGCCGTGGCGATCTCAGCGGCGCTGACGTTCTGCGGGTGGTGGCAGGCGGCCAGGTGGCCTCCCGCGTATTCAGTCAGCTGCGGCTCGGCCGCTCGGCAGACATCGCTGGCACGCGGGCAGCGTCCCGCAAAGCGGCAGCCCTTCGGCGGATCGATCGGGCTCGGCACCTCGCCGGTCACCACCGTGCGTACGCGCTTGCGGTTCTCCTCGGGGTCCGGGATCGGGATCGCGTCGAGCAGCACCGACGTGTACGGGTGGATTGGCTTCGTGTACAGCTCCTCCGACGGTGAGAGCTCCATCACCTTGCCGAGGTACATCACCGCGATGCGATCGGAGACGTGGCGCACGACGCTGAGGTCATGGGCGACGAACACATAGCTCAGGCCGAGGTCGTCCTGTAGGTCATCGAGCAAGTTGATGACCTGCGCCTGGATCGACACGTCAAGCGCCGACACCGGCTCGTCGAGCAGGATCAGCTTGGGGTCCATCGCGAGCGCTCGCGCGATGCCGATGCGCTGGCGCTGACCGCCG
>DASZLT010000017.1:0-7275 GCA_035552235.1 Solirubrobacteraceae bacterium | reverse complement strand
AACAAGGGCGTCAACCAACTGGTCTACCTGCCCGGGATCAACCCGCAGTCGCCTGCATTCGAGGCCGCCGCGAAGGCCTGCGGAGGCGGGCCCAAGGGCCCTTGAGGAGGGACCAAGATGCCGGAGCGCAGTCATCAGAATCGGCTTACCCGCTCACCGCGAGCGCGCGCGCGCGCCGTCGCAACACTTGTGACCGGGCTCCTGGTAGCTGGGTGCGGGGGAAGCTCTCCGGGTCCGACCGCGACACCGGGCGGCTCGAGCGCCTCGGCACCGACCGCCGCGAGCGCCGGCACCCGGACCGCCACTGGATCGACCACCGCAACCGGCGCCGGCACGACGAGCTCGGGCGCGACCGCGCCGGACACCAGCCGCGCCAGGGCGTTGCTCGCATTCTCGCGTTGCATGCGCGCCAGCGGCGTGCCCACCTTCCCCGACCCGCAGCCCGGAGGCGGAGTCACCCTACCCGCCGGCACCAATCCCGCAGCGCCTGCATTCAAGGCGGCGCAGGCGAAGTGCGAGAAGCTGATTGGCGTCGGCCCCCCGGCCCTCGGCTCGAAGACGCACCCCTCGGCGCAGACGCTGGCGAAGCTGGTCAGGATCGCGCGGTGCGTGCGCCAGCACGGCGTCCCCCAGTTTCCTGACCCCAGGACGTCTGTCCCGTCGAACCCGATCGGCATCCAAGAGATATCCGATTTCGACGGAGCGATCCTTCTGTTCCCGAGCACGATCAACCTGCAGGCTCCGGCCTACAGGCGGGCGTTGACCGCGTGCGGCGCGCCGCCACTTGGCCTCCACCACTGACGAAGCCGGAGGCGGACACCGGCACCCGTTTGTGCCCCTTACTATGCGCCGGTCGCGCGCAGGTACGTGAGCACTGCCAGCACACGCCGGTGATCGTCGTCTCCCGCGGGCAGGTTCAGCTTCGCGAAGATGTTCGAGACGTGCTTCTCGACGGCGCCGAGCGTGACCACCAGCTCACGCGCGATCGCAGCGTTCGTCCGTCCCTGGGCGATCAGCTCGAGCGTCTCGCGTTCGCGGGCGGTCAGCGCCCCGAGCTCGGCGTCGGCTCCGCTGCGGTCGCGATCGGCGATCAGTGCGCTGACGACCTCGCGATCGAGCGCGGTCCCGCCCGCAGCAACCCGCTTGACGGATTCGACGAACGTCCTCACCTCGCTGATGCGCTCCTTGAGCAGGTATCCGACGCCGCTCTCGCCCGAGGCGAGCAGCTCACCCGTGTAGACCGGCTCGACGTACTGGGACAGCACCAGGACGGCGAGCTCGGGATGACGGCGGCGTGCCTCGAGCGCTGCTCGGATCCCCTCGTCGGTAAAGCTCGGCGGCAGCCGTACGTCGCAGATCGCCAAATCGGGCTTGTGACCGTCGACGACCCGCAACAGGCCCGGACCGTCGGCGGCCTGCGCGACGACCTCGATCCCGTTTTCCGCCAGCAGCGCCACGATGCCCTCGCGCAACAGCGCGTGATCCTCGACGACTACTACTCGCACGGCAGCACGGCCCAGACCACGGTCCCATCGCCAGGCACGCTGTGGACTTCGAGCCGGCCGTCGAGCGCCTCGACGCGTTGCTTGAGCCCGGTCAGTCCGCTGCCTGCGGGATCGGCGCCACCGGGACCGTTGTCGACCACCTCGACCACGAGCATCGCACCGTCCTGCGTCACCGTCACGCGTGCGGTGGCACCCGGTGCGTGCTTGACGACGTTGGTGAGTGACTCGGCGACCACAAAGTAGGCGGCCGTCTCGACCACCGGCGGTGGTCGGTGATCGAGGTCGCCCCTCACCTCCACCGATGCCGCCGAGCGATTGGCCAGCGACTCCACCGCCGCTTTGAGGCCGCGATCGGCGAGTACCGGCGGCGCGATCCCGCGGGCGAGATCACGCAGCTCCGCAATCGCGGCCGTGGCCTCCTCTCTGGCGCGGCGGATCAGGGCCGCCGTCTCGGGGCGGTCGGCCAGGCGCTCCTCGGCGCGGCCGAGCTGCATGCTGAGCGCGACCAGCCGCGCCTGAGCGCCATCATGGAGGTCGCGCTCGATCCTGCGGAGCTGGGAGGCCTGCTCATTCAGCGCTCCGCTGCGCGTGCGCGTGAGCTCGTCGACGCGGACCTCGAGCGAGCGCTGACCTGGCCGCAGGATCGCGCGGTGGAGAGCTAGCAGCCCGGCCAGTCCCAGCATCGGCCAGACCGGCCAGAAATAGCCGCGGCCTGACATCACCCAGATCGCCACACCAGCTAGCGCCAGCACGGCCGATACGCCGGCGTGTGCGGCGTAGCGGCGACTGGTCGGCTCGCGCTGCATCCGGGCCCAGCGCAGGGAGAACCAGATGCCGGTCGGGATCGCGATTCCGAGCATGGCCCACATCGGCCAGAAGTAACCCGCTCCGGTCAGCGCCCAGATCAATATGAGCGACAGGGCCAGGACAGCGGACGGCGCTAACGCCGCCCGCTGCACCACCGACCACTTTGCCGTGCGGTGGCGGTTGTCACTCATAGGACGATCCAAGCGCTGCGACATGTCCCCGATGATCCCAGCCCAGGCCGGGCTTGCGGCGTGCGCGGGCGGGCGCCAGGCCACGGTCGCCGAGCAGCGTCAGGACCGCGGGGAGCGCCACGCCACGCACGATCGTCGCATCGAGCGCGATTGCCGCCGCGAGCCCGACCCCGAGCTGCTTGAACTCCAGCATCGGCAGCGTGGCGAAAACCGAGAACACGGCGATCATCACCAGTGCGGCGCTCGTGACCGTCCCGCCGGTCGAGCCGAGCGCTTGGGCAGCCGCCTCCCTGGCGCTTGCGCCGGCCCGCCGCGCCTCGCGCGCCCGCTCGAGCATGAGCACCGTGTAATCCATCGAGAGCCCGAACAAGACCACGAAGGCGAACAGCGGCAACCACTCAACGATCGCGCCGTCGAACCGGAAGCCGAGCAGGGACTGCGCCCAGCGGTGCTGGAAAACGGCGACCAGCACGCCGAACGCCGCTCCTACCGACAGCAGGTTGAGCCCAATCACCGACAGCGCGAGCAGCGGCGAGCGGAACGTCGCGAGCAGGAGGACGAACGCGAGCGCGAGCACGAACGCGATCACCAGCGGCGTGACGCTCGACAGGCGGCTCGTGAAGTCGAGATTGCCGGCATCGTCGCCGGTCAGCTGTGCTCGCGCGCCGGGGATCGCGCGCGCAGTAGCCGGCTCGAGCTGGTGGCGTAGAGCCTGGACCGTGCGGTCGGCCCTACTGAGGCTGCTGTTCGGTATCGGGATCGAGACCAGCGCAGTCCGACCGTCGTGGGAGATCTGCACCGACACGGCACCCCGTCCAGCGGTGATCGATAGACCCGTTTGGCCAATCGCCCGTAGTCGCGCGACGGTGCTGGCCTGCTCGAGCCGGCGGCCAGTGACGACCAGATCGGCGGAGTCCGACGAGCCGGGGAACGCACGGTCGATCGCACGTTGGGCGACCAGAATGGGCGTGTTCGCCGGGAAGTCGTTCTGACCGGGACTGGCAGTCTGGATCGAGATCAGCGGTGCTGCGAGTGCCGCGAGCGGGATCACGGCAGTCGCGAGCGCCACCCGTGGACGGCTTGTCACCGCGGCCGCCAGCGAGTGCCACAGAGACTGCTGCCGCCCACGCCCGCGCCGGGCACGACGGCGACGCCAGAGCCGGCCGCGGTCGACGCGGTCGCCGAGCAGCGCGAGCACCGCAGGGAGCACCGTCACCGACCCGATCACTGCGATTGCGACGACCAGGATCGCCCCCAGCGCCATTGACGTGAACACTCCGAAGCCCGTGAACAGCAGGCCAGAGAGTCCGATCACGACGGTCGCCCCGGCAACCAAGATCGCTCGGCCGACGGTAGCCGAGGCAGCCGCGAGCGCGGCGTCAGGGCCTGCCCCGGTCTGGCGCTCGACGCGCTCGCGCCTGATGTAGAACAGCGAGTAGTCGATCCCGACCGCCAGTCCGATCAGTACGACGACCGGGGCCGTGGAGGAGCCATTCGGAGCGATGTGCGAGACGAGCCCGAGCGCACCGAGCGCGGCACCCACCGATGTCAGGCCGAGCAGCAACGGCACCGACGCGGCGACCAGCGCGCCGAAGGCGAGCACCAGGATCAACAGCGTGATCGGGATCGAGATCAGCTCGACACGATGCAGGCCGTTGTTGACGATCTGGTTGACCGCGTTGTCGATCGAGCCGCCGCCGGCCTCCTGGAAACTGACGCCTGGTTCGCGGCTCGACATCCCGACGACAAGCCGCTGCACCTGCGCCGCGCGACTGTCGGCGTCGTTGGGATCACCCCGCAGGGAGACGACCACGAGCGCGGTGCGGCCGCCCGCCCTGGAGAGCTCGGGTGAGCGGTCAGGACCGTCGACCGAGCGAACGACCGGCAGGCGGCGTGCCTGCGCTTCGAGCGCCAGTACGGCTTGGGCGGTCCGCGCCGGAGAGTTTGACTTCACGAGCACGTTCTCGGTGGCCGGGCCCTGGATGCCCGACGCCGTCAGGCGAGCACTGGCCCGCGCCGATTCACCAGTGCCCGAGGCACCGTTTGACAGCGTGCGCATTCCGCTCAGCGAACCGGCCGCGACGCACGCGGCGATCAGGGCGAACCAGACTGCAATCGTCGTCTTCGGCCGGCGCGCCGCGCCGCGGGCCGCGGCGCGCACGAAGCGGGCCAGCAGGCCCGAGTCCTCCGACCCGCGGGATGAGACAGTGGGTATGGGTGTGATTTGCATACGGCCAGACTGCCGTCGGATGCCGCCCAAGTCGCTGGGGCGCCGGGGTGTCTGGGCGGCTGCCAACCCCCGCTCTTCGTCCGGGGGATTACCCCACCTCGGCGGCAGCCTCGGCATGGTGGCTGGATGGGCGGCTAAACGGCCACCTGTCGCGGCGGCTTAGCGGGACGCCGGCTCACTGCGCTTTGCTGTCGCTGCTGAGCCCGCGCAGAGCCGCATCCAGGATTGGCTTGCGGTAGGTGTCTGCTCCGGGGATCTTTGCGATCGAAGCGATCAAGTCGAGGATCTGCTCGAGAGTGAGGTCCACCTGGACCTCACCGGATTTGCGCGCGGCGTTTAGGAGAGGCCGGCCGGCCTCGAGAACGCGGGCGTAGCCCGCTCCGAACACCGGATCCTCGGCACTGGAGTGCTCGACGAGCTCGGCGGCGACGACACGCTTGCTCGTGAAGTATGCGTAGAAGCGGCGCAGCCAGGCGATCAGGATGGCGCCTGGGCGCTCGGATCCTCGACGAAACGGGCGGCGGCGGGCCGGACATGTCCGATCCGCGGATCGCAGCCGGGGTGCTGCTCGCCGTGGCCGGGACCCGAGGCGAGGACTGACGCCGTTCGCGGCCGAGAAGAGCCCTGGACCCAAGGGCCTGCTGACCCTGTTCGGGGCCGAGCACTCAATGGGCGGCATTCCCGGATACAACGACCCGCGCCCATTATCCCGAGGGTGTCATGCAGTGGATCGCCGGAGAACTGATCAGCACCTCGGCCTGACGGTCGCTGATCAGCACCTCGGCCTGACGGTCGCGGCTCGGCCAAAACGAACGACGGCCGGGGTCCCCGGCGGGGACGGCAGGGGCGTTTGATCGCGGCCTGGGTCTAACGCCAGCCTTGGACCGCTCGTCCGAGGGTCGGGCTCACTTCGGCTGTGAGAAGAGGGGCCAGTGATGCCGCTGTGGCGCCGATGTTGACGCGATCTGTTGCGTGAAAGCAATCCCAGAAGCGGACCAGTCCGTCCTCACCGTCGATCTCGAACATCTTTGCCGCGAGCCGCTGCCACCGGTACTGAAACCAGACGTAGTTCAACGGGCCTATCGGCTCGTCGGAACCCGCATAGTGGGCTTGCAGCTCCTCGAGCGTGCTGTATCCCTCGGCGCGCATCCGAGCGGCAAGCTTGCGACTCCGCGCTCCGACAGTCGGAAGCACCTCGAGCGTCGGCAGACTCGCCGGTCGACGGATCGCGACGAACGCATGCAAGGCCAGGTTGACGAAGATCTCGCTGAGCCAGAACGTCGGGAGCCGCAGATCTCCGAGCGTCTCGAACGCGTGGCCGAGCTCATGAATCGTGACGAGGTCAAAGAACGGCTGCAGGTTTACGCCACCGGCGCCGTCGGGGTACGTCGCCAGCAATTTCGCATACCCGCGCGGTGACGCGTCGTGGAGGTCCTGCGCAATTTCGATCCAGAACTCTCCGCCTCCGGCGGGCGTCACCACGATCCCGGGACGGATCTCGGCAGCATCGTCTCTGAAGAACGGCAGCCCGTACGGGAGACTCCCCGACCAATCCATCTCGTCGAGTACCACGACAGCGATGTCTGGCTCAACCGCGGAGAACAGGCGAGTGAAATAGCCGTAGGCGTCTGCCGCGAGATCGGCTGCCGCCGTCGCACGCGCCAGCACTCCGTCGCTGTAGCGCACCTCAAACGGATAACCCTCCAGGCGCGCAAGCTCCGATCCCACCGCCACCTGACGAGCCTAGCCACTTCCGGTTTGACGAACCGGCGGTCCCGGGCCTCAACAGCGTTGCGATCGCTCCGGTGATCCGTCCGCATGGCCCCGACTGTCGATTTCAGCCCAGATCGTTACAGCGGGGGCCAAGAGAGTTTCCACGCTCGGCCGCAGACGGTGAGTTTCCTCGCCCAGCGAGCCCGGCCGGACTGTGCGCTGGGCGACCGTCAGGCGGCAGATGGGACATTTGCCCGAAAGAAACGTAGGCGCGCACGAGCCGTCCGGTTGACCTGGCCGTGGTCAGGGCCTCTGGCGTGAGCCGGTCTGGACCTCGAGCGGGCAGCCGCGTGCCGGTGCCCCAGCGGCGACGAGCGAGAACTCCTGGCAGGTCCAGGCGAGTCAGCCGAGATGGTGCCAGTAGGTGATGCCGGTGCCGATCCGGACGAACCCCTCGGCTGAGTACAGCCGTTCACCGTCCGGTGTTGCGTTGAGTACGGCTGTGTGCGCTCCTGCAGCACGTGCTGAAGCGCACACTCTTCGCAGTAGCGCGCGGCCCAGTCGCTGCCGTTGGAAGCCAGGCCAGACGTCCATGTCATAGATGCCGGCAATGTCTCGTGGGGCAAAGGCCCAACCGCGGCCGGCGAAGTGGCCGTCGACGCGAGCGACCGCGTGCCATGCGCGAGCTTGCGGAGCGTCGGCGAGCGAGAGCAGTCGCTGCCCCTCGGGTCCGTACTCGGGCACCTCAGTCGTGATCGCCACGCGATCGTCGTCAGGATCCGCGACCAACTCAAGCGAAGCCGTCATCCACCACGGCTCCCAGCCACGC
>DASZLT010000016.1:0-2766 GCA_035552235.1 Solirubrobacteraceae bacterium | reverse complement strand
TGTCCCCGGAGGGCTCACGGGCAGCGGCTCCGGTGGCAGGCGCCATCGCTCCGATCGCCGGTGGCTCGCCCGAGGCCGACAAGCTGCCGTACCCGGAGACCGTGGCAGTCGCCTCGCTGTTTGCCGCGGCGACCATCTTCTTCGGCGTGATCCCCGGGCCGCTCTTCCACCTCGCCTCCCACGCGGGGGCGGCACTCACCGGCCTGTTCTAACGCGCCGGACGTGGCCGGCCGGCGCGAGGCGGCCGTCAGCCGGCGCTGGCGAGCGGCCCGTCCGGGCTGTGGACGCAGTAGCGCCCCTTGCCGGCCGCCTTCGCCGCGTACATCGCGAGGTCCGCCTTGGCAAGCGCCTGATCGGGGACAAGCTGGCCGTCGACGAGCGGGGCGACCCCGATCGACGCCGAGACGATTCCCGGCTCACCGTCGGGACCGGCGGTGGCCCGCTTGCGGATCGTCTTGAGCAGCGCCTCGGCCACGGCCTCGGCCTCATCCTGGCTCTGGGTGGGAAGCAGCACCGCGAACTCATCGCCGCCCAGACGCGCGACCACGTCGCTCTGACGCAGCCGCGATGACAGCGCGCGCGCGACACTCTTGATCAGCTCGTCACCGGCGGCGTGCCCGAGCGTGTCGTTGACCGCCTTGAAACCGTCGAGGTCGAGCATCAGCAACGCACCGCTGGTGCCGTAGCGCCGGCAGCGGGCGAGGTGGGCGTCCAGCGACGACTCGAACCCGCGCCGGTTGAGCAACCCCGTGAGTGGATCATGGTCGGCCATCTGCTTGAGGTCGTCCTCGTAGACGCGTTGCTCGCTGATGTCGAGCATCTGCACCAGTGAGTGCAACGGCGCGCCGGTCTCGTCGCGCATGATGGTCACGCTCACCTGTACCCAGATCACGTGTCCGGCGGCGTGCTCCAAGCGGTGCTCGTAGGTGACGGCGTCCGCTCCGTCGTTGAGCGGTGCGGACTCGTGCTGCACGTGATCCAGATCATCGGGATGCACCAGCGTCAACGCGCTCATCGAGCGCAGTTCGGCCGGCGAGTACCCGGTGACCCAGGAGAGCGCCTCGTTGGCTCGGTCGATCTGACCGGACGGATTCGCGACAGCCATGCCGATCGGCGCGTGGTCGAATGCCGCCTCGAAGCGCTCGAGCGCTTCGTCGCGTGCTCTCTGCGCGTCGCGCACCTCGGTTACGTCCGAGACGACGCCGTCCCAGACGATCGTGCCGTCCTCTTCCCGAGAGGGCTGCGCCACCGAGTGCAGGTACGTGAGGCCGCCGTCGGCAGTCTGATGGCGGCCGTACCACTCCCAGCGCGAGAGCTGCTCGGCGGACAGCGCCATTGATTCGCTGTAGCCGGCCCGATCGTCGGGGTGGATGCCGTCGAGCACGAGCTTGGCGTCGGCCATCAGCTCCTCAGGCCCGATCCCGAAGATCTCACGGCAGCCGTCACTAGCGAACTGCACCGTCGGCGTGGCCGCCGAGGGTGCGAGTGCGACCCGGTATACCATGCCGGGCACGTTGGCCGCGATGCTCTGGTAGCGCTGCTCACTCTTGGCCAGCGCCTCGCGCGCCTGCCGCTCGCCCGTTACGTCCTGGATCTGCGAGACGAAGTGCACGGGGGCGCCCCGCTCATCGCGGATCAGTGAGACCGAGAGCTGCACCCACACGACCGAGCCGTCCTTGCGGACGTAGCGCTTCTCCATGCCGTAGCTGCGGATCTCATTTGACAGCAGCGCGCGCACTTGCTCGAGGTCGGTGTCGAGATCATCAGGATGCGTGATCTCCTGGAAATTCATCGCGAGCAGCTCCTGCTCGTCGTAGCCGGTCAGCTCACACACCAGCGGATTGACCTTGAGCCAGCGGCCCTCCGGGGAGACGATCGCAATTCCGATCGGCGCCTGCTCGAGCGCCGCGCGGAAGAACTGCTCGGAGTAGCTCAGCGCTCGTTCGGTCGCGCGCAGCTGCGTCACGTCCTGAATGGTGCCGGCGCATCGACCGTCGGCATCCACCCGCCCAAGTGCGTGCAGCAAGCGCTCCTCCCCGGCGTCCGTGACGATCCGGAAGTCCAGCCCCGAGCCCTGGTCCATGTGGGAGGCCCTCAGATAGCGCTCTCTCACCCACTCACGATCGTCCGGGTGCACGCAGGCGAAGAAGTGCTCGCCCGTGAGTGGCTCCTCGGACGGGTCCCGGCCGAAGATCCGGTACATCTCATCTGACCATGTCGCCGTGTCGGCGACCGCGTCCAAGGTCCAGGAGCCGACCTGCGCAATTGCCTGCGCCTCCGCCAGGCTGCTGGCGCTGTCGGCCAGCTCGCGGTTGCGCGCGTTGCGCACGCCGATGTCGCGCGCTACGGCGAACGCGCCCGCGATCGTTCCGTCGGCCAGGCGATAGGGCGCGATATCAACGTCGTATGTCACCTCGGAGACGAGCGAGGTCCATTCCGTTGAGCAAGATTGGCCCGCAAGTGCCGAGCGGATCAGGGGCTCGAGCTGCTCGTACTGCTGTGCTTCACCGTCACCGCCGAGCTCGGCGGCCAGATCGAGTAAAGAACGGCCGATCATCTCGTCCGCCGTGTAGCCGTAGAGCCGCTCGGCCCCGGCATTCCATGTCGTGACGCGGCCGTCCGCGTCCATCGTCAGAGCCGCGTCGGGGATCGACTGGATCACGGCTGCCAGCAGGCGCTGGCCGGCCTCGGCCGCCTCGCGGCCGTCATGCGCAACACGCTGTCCCCATGTAGGTACTCGCCACGGAAGTCTGACCCGCATGCAGA
>DASZLT010000015.1:0-21562 GCA_035552235.1 Solirubrobacteraceae bacterium | reverse complement strand
TTCAGCTCCGCTAAAAAAGACGGGCGGCAAAGCACGCCGCCCGTCCCGTCGGAATCAAGCGCCTTCCGCGACCTTGAGGAAGACCTGCCAGCGCTTCTGCTCGCGCAGAGCCACGCGGCGGCGCTCGGTGTCATCGCCCGCCTGCTCGAGCTCGCGCTCGGCCTCGGCGAGGCGCTCGCGCAGGGTGTTCGCGTCTAGCTCGTCGGGGCGCTGGATGTCCTGCACCAGCAGCATCGCGTGGTTGCCGCCGACCTGCATGTAGCCCTCGGACTGGGCGAAGCGCAGCACCTCGCCGTCGGAGACGTAGACGCGCAGCTCGGTCGGCTCGAGCATGCCCAGCAGCGGCGTGTGGTTGGCGAGCACGCCGATCTCCCCCACGGTCGTGCGCGTGGAGATCATCTCGACCTCGTCGTTGAAGACCTCCCCCTCGGGGGTGAGGATCTCGACCTGGAACTTGGTGTGGGCCATCGGCTACTGGTCGCCCTTGACCGACTCGAGGACCTCGTCGATCGTGCCCTTCATGTAGAAGTGGCGCTCGGCGATCTCGTCGTGCTTGCCCTCGAGGATCTCCTTGAAGCCGCGGATCGACTCGGCGACAGGGACGTACTTGCCCTCGAGTCCCGTGAACTGCTGGGCGACGAAGAACGGCTGGCTCAGGAAGCGCTCGATCTTGCGGGCCCGGTTGACCGTCAGGCGGTCGTCGTCGGAGAGCTCGTCGATGCCGAGGATCGCGATGATGTCCTGCAGCTCCTTGT
The DNA here is from genome assembly GCA_035552235.1 of Solirubrobacteraceae bacterium. Lineage (GTDB taxonomy): Bacteria > Actinomycetota > Thermoleophilia > Solirubrobacterales > Solirubrobacteraceae > Palsa-465. Next base: position 20,807 of record DASZLT010000015.1, on the reverse strand, counting down.
AGCGCTGCAGCACCTGTTTGACCTCGTTGGCGACGTCGAAGTGCTCCTCGCCGAGGATGTCGGGCTTGAGGATCGTCGAGGTCGAGTCGAGCGGGTCGACGGCCGGGTAGATGCCCTTCTCAGAGATCGCACGCGACAGCGTCGTGGTCGCGTTGAGGTGGGCGAAGGCCGAGGCCGGGGCCGGGTCGGTGAGGTCGTCGGCCGGGACGTAGATCGCCTGGATCGAGGTGACCGAGCCCTTGCGGGTCGAGGTGATGCGCTCCTGCAGGGCGCCCATCTCGGAGGCCAGCGTCGGCTGGTAACCGACCTGCGACGGCATCCGGCCGAGCAGCGCGGAAACCTCGGAGCCGGCCTGCACGAAGCGGAAGATGTTATCGATGAACAGCAGCACGTCCTGGCCCTCCTGATCGCGGAAGTACTCCGCCATCGTCAGGCCGGACAGGGCCACGCGCATGCGCGCGCCGGGGGGCTCGTTCATCTGGCCGAAGACGAGCATCGTCTTGTCGATGACGCCCGACTCCTTCATCTCGAGCCAGAGGTCGTTACCCTCGCGCGAGCGCTCACCCACCCCGCAGAACGCCGACAGGCCGCCGTGCTCCGACGCGAGGTTGTGGATCAGCTCCTGGATGATCACCGTCTTGCCGACGCCGGCGCCGCCGAACAGGCCGACCTTGCCGCCCTTGGCGTACGGCGCGAGCAGATCGACGACCTTGATGCCGGTCTCGAACATCTCGGTCGTCGGGCTGAGCTGCTCGACGGTCGGCGCCTTGCGGTGGATCGGCCAGCGCTCGGTGTCGGGGGAGATCGCCTCACCGAGGTCGATCGGCTCGCCGAGCAGGTTGAAGATGCGGCCGAGCGTCTCGCGGCCAACGGGCACGCTGATCGGCGCGCCGGTGTCAACCACCTCGACCCCGCGGGCCAGGCCGTCGGTCGTGTCCATCGCGACCGCGCGCACGCGGTCGTCGCCGAGGTGCTGCTGGACCTCGAGCACGAGCACGTCGCTGGCGTTGATCTCCTCATCGAGCTCGGCGGCCGCGGCGGCCGGGCGCTTGACCGTGATCGCGTAGTTGATCTCGGGCAGCTTGTCCGGGAACGTGACCTCGACCACGACCCCCTGGATCGACTCGATTCGCCCTACGTTCTGTTCAGTTGTGACAGCCATTTCGCTCCAGTTCCAGTCTGCTCAGATACTTGAAAGATTCGTGTGATCCGTCTGTGCCGCGCGCGGCGTCAGCCGACGCCCTCGGCGCCGGCGACGACCTCCATGATCTCCTGGGTGATGGCCGCCTGGCGGGCGCGGTTCATCTCCAGCGTCAGATCCTCGATCAGCACGCCGGCGTTCTCGGATGCGTTGCGCATCGCGGTCATACGGGCGCCATGCTCGGAGGCGGTCGACTCGAGCAGCGCGCGGAACACGGAGATCTCGACGTAGTCGGGCACCAGCCGGCCGAGGATCTCGTCGGGATCGGGCTCGTACTCGACCAGCGCCTTTGATTTCGGCTCCTCGCCGCTGCTCGAAGCCTCTTCGGTCGCGTCGTCGTCGCCCAGGATCGACGCCTGCTGCAACGGCAGCAGCGTCTCGCGCCTGACGACCTGCGAGATCGCCGAGATGTAGCCGTTGTAGAAGATGTCGACGCGATCGACCTCGCCGTCCACGTAGGCGGCGATCAGGCGCTGGGCGATCTCGCGCGCGTTGGCGTAGGCCGGACGATCGGAGAAGCCGGTGAAGGCGGCCACCGGGTCGAGCCCGCGGAACACCAGCGACGAGGCCGGACGGCGGCCGGAGGCGAAGAACGCCGCGCTGCGGCCCTCGGACTCATGCTCACCTGATGCGGCCACGCCGGCACGGACGATCTGCGAGTTGAACGCACCTGCGAGGCCGCGGTCGCCGGCGACCAGCAGCAGCCCGACCTTCTCGACCGACGCGTGCTCGGTCAGGATCGGCATGTTCGGCACCTGGCCGGCGGCCTGCGCCGCCTCACGCGTCATCCGCCGAATCGCGTCGGCGTAGGGCCGCAGCTGCGAGATGCGCTCCTCGGCACGGCGCAGGCGCGCGGCCGCCACCATCTCCATGGCGCGCGTGATCGTGCGGATGTTCTGAACCGAGGAGATTCGGTTGCGGACGTCTCGCTGCGAAGGCATGGCGTTCTCGGTCGCTCGGTCTCGCGCGCCTAGGCGACCGCGACCTCGACCTTGTCCTCCAGCGGATGGCCCTCTTCGTCGAGGTCGTAGCCGAAGTCCTCGGCGTACTGCTCGACCGCTTCCTCGAGCTCCTTGACGGTGTCATCGGACCAGTCGCCGCCGGCGATCTTCTCGAGCAGCTCGCCGTGGCCGGCCTTGACGGAGTCCGCCAGACCCACGAGGAAGCGCTCGACCTTGCCGGCCTCGATGCGATCGACGTAGCCGTTGGTAGCGGCGTAGATCTGCACGACCTGCAGCTCGGTCGGGATCGGGTGACGCTCGCCCTGGTTCAGGGTGCGGACGAGGCGCTCGCCGCGGGCCAGCGTGCGCTGCGTGTCGGCGTCGAGCTCGGAGCCGAATTGCGAGAAGGCCTCGAGCTCGCGGTACTGCGAGAGGTCGAGCTTCAGACGGCCCGCGACCTTGCGCATCGGGCCGATCTGTGCGCTACCGCCCACGCGCGACACGCTGATGCCCACGTTGATGGCGGGACGCACGCCCGAGTTGAACAGCTTCGGCTCGAGGAAGATCTGGCCGTCGGTGATCGAGATCACGTTCGTCGGGATGTAGGCCGAGACATCGCCGGCCTGGGTCTCGATGATCGGCAGCGAGGTCAGCGAGCCACCGCCGAGGTCGTCGTTGAGCTTGACGGCGCGCTCGAGCAGTCGCGAATGCAGGTAGAAGACATCACCCGGGTAGGCCTCACGTCCCGGCGGGCGGCGCAGCAGCAGCGACATCTGCCGGTACGCGTAGGCGTGCTTGGTGAGATCGTCATAGATCGTCAGCGCGTGCCCACCCTTGTAGAGGAAGTACTCGCCCATCGCGCAGCCGGCATAGGGCGCCAGGAACGTGATCGGTGCGGACTCGTCGGCGGCGGCCATCACGATGATCGTGTTCTGCAGGGCACCGGCATCCTCGAGCGCCTTGGCGAGCGCCACGACGGTGGCCTTGCGCTGGCCGATCGCGACGTAGATCGAGATCACGCCGGTGTCCTTGTTGTTGATGATCGTGTCGACCGCGATCGCCGTCTTTCCGGTCTGGCGGTCGCCGATGATCAGCTCGCGCTGGCCACGACCGATCGGGATCATCGAGTCGATCGCCTTGATACCGGTCTGCATCGGCTCCTTCACCGGCTGGCGCTGGACCACGCCCGGGGCCTTGTGCTCGATCGGCCGGCTCTCGGTCGTGTGGATCGGGCCTTTGCCGTCGAGCGGGTTGCCGAGCGGGTCGACGATGCGCCCGAGCAGCGCGTCGCCGACGGGGATCTCCAGCAGGCGGCCGGTGCGGCGTACGGTGTCGCCCTCGACGACCTTCTCCCACTCTCCGAACAGCACGGCGCCGACGTTGTCTGACTCGAGGTTCAGGGCAAGGCCGGTGACGCCGTGGGGCAGTTCGAGCATCTCGAACGACATGCAGTTCTCCAGGCCGTGCACGCGCACGATGCCGTCCGCAACGGAGAGCACGGTGCCCACCTCGGCCAGGTCGGCGCTGGTCGTGTCGAGGCCCTCGATGCGGCTCTTGAGGATGGAGGTGATCTCGTCTGGCTTGATCTGCATTTTGTTGTTACGGCTCCTTGGCCAGTCCTAGTTCAGGGGAAGCTTAGGGTCGGGGCGAGCTCGGCTCTTAGGCCTGCGCCACTTCCCGACGAAGTTTTTCGAGTCGCGTGCGGATCGACGCGTCCATGATGAAATTGCCGACGCGCAGCACGATCCCACCGAGGATCTCCGGGTCGACGCTGCTGGTCAGCTCGATCTCGTTACCGGTCTGCTCGCCGATGCGCTTGCCGAGGCTCTCGATCGTCTCGGCGTCGAGCTCGACGGCACTGGTTACCGTCACCGGCAGCAGCTTGTTGCTCTTGTCATACAGGGCCTCGAAATCGGCGCGGATGCGGAAGATCGCCGGCATCCGGTGACGCTCGATCAGCGCCTCGAGGAAGTTCATGAAGGCCGGATCGGCACCCTCCACGGCGCTGTGCAGCCCGTTCTTCTTCTCATCGGCCGAGAAGTACGGCGAGAAGAAGAACACGGCCAGCTCGCGGTTCTCGTGCAGGGCGCCGGCGAACTGGTCGAGCTGCTGCTTGACCACGTCGAGCTGGTCCCGCTCAGAGGCGACCTCGAACAGCGAGCGTGCGTATACCTGTGCGATCTCTTCCATGCGATAGGTCCGTTCTTATGCTCCTGATCCTGGCCGGCTGGCCAGGATCAGTTGTCTCCTCCGCCCAGGACGCTGAAGTCGAGGTCCTTGAGGGCGTCCTCGACGAGCTGGCGCTGGTCGGCATCGGTGAGCATCTTGCGTGTGACCTTCTCGGTCGCGAGCACAGTCAGATCGGCGACCTCGCGGCGGATCTCGTCGATCGCGCGGCGGGTCTCGGCCTCGACATCGCGGCGTGTCTGCTCGAGCAGACGCTCGCGCTCGGCACGGGCGGTCTCGATGGCCTCCTTCTGGTGCGCCTCACCGGCCTGACGGGCACGGGTGACGATCTCGTCGGCCTGGGTGCGCGCCTCGGCGAGCCGCTGGCGGTACTCGTCGAGCACCTGCTGGGCGTCCGTGCGCAGAGTCTCGGCCGAATCGATCGAGTCGGAGATCGACTTGGCGCGAGCGTCGAGCGCCGCGCCGATTGCTGGGAACACGGTCTTCCACAGGATGAAGAGAACGATCAGGAAGATCGCCAGCACCCAGATCATCAGCCCCACATTCGGGGTGATCAGGAAGGAGCCCGACGATGCGATCGGGATATGTGCGGCGGCAGGCATGAGCGATTAGAACAGGAAGGCTGCGATGAACCCGCCGACGAGGCCGTAGAAGAAGCAGGCCTCAGTCAGTGCGAAACCGAGCCACTGGTCGCGCTCGATGTCCTGGCGCAGCTCCGGCTGACGGGTCTTGGCCTGGATCGCGGAGCCGAATACGGAGCCGATGCCGGCACCCGCGCCTGCTGCGCCACCGCCGGCACCGACGCCGAGAGCGATCGCCTCGCCGGCCTTCTGACCGTACGTCACGGGGTCAACCACCGCGATGAGCGGGTGGAAGATCGACAGGAAGTGGAGGAACAACATGTACTTGGTAGCTCCTTGTTGATGGATCAGTGGCTGGTGACCGCGTCACCGAGGTAGATCGAGGTCAAGATGGAAAAGATGAATGCCTGCAGGCTGGCGATCAGAACCGCCTCGAACGCATAGATCGCGATCCCGATCGGGAGCAGCAACCACTGCACCCAGGGATCGCCGACGAGCACGCCGAGCTCGCCGCCCATGAACGCGATCAGCATGTGTCCGGCGAGCAGGTTGGCCCAGAGTCGGACGGTCAGCGAAATCAGCCGCAGGAAGTAGGACAGGATCTCGATCACGAAGATCAGTGGCTTGATCGGGCCGGTGATGCCCGCCGGCATCAGGCTCTTGATGGCTGCGATCGGGTTGTAGTGGTGGTACTTGAAGCGCTCCCAGCTGAACAGCCCGAACACCAGCAGCGAAAGGATCAGCGGGAAGGCGACGTTGGTGTCGGCGGCGTAGATCTGGAACGACGGTAGGTGCGCGCCGAAGATCGAGACCTTGTCCAGCGAGTTGATCGGCAGCGGGATGTAGCCGATCAGGTTCGAGACCATGATGAAGATGAAGAGCGTCGCGATCAGCGGGAAGTACTTCCGCGCCAGCTTCTGGTCGTGCAGGCTGTCGTTGGTCATCGACGACGTCAGCCCGTAGAACATCTCGATCGCGGCCTGCATGCGGCCGGGCCGCTGCTTGAGGCGGTTGGCAACGTAGAAGAGGATGCCGAGGGTGACCAGGGCGGCGAGGACGACGTAGAGCACGCCCTTGTTGAAGTCGACCGGACCGACGCTGAACCAGGTGTCGAGCTTGAACTCGTTAGTCGGCGTGAACACACCGGTCGCGACGGCGGGCGCCTTGTGCGACTTGAAGCCGAGAACCGCAATGAAGAAGATCAGCCCGGCCAAGTAGAACCCGCCCAGGCCGAGCAGGGCCTTCTTGAGCGGGCTCATGCCCTGCCGCTTCTTGGGCGTATCGGCGGGCCCCGGCGTGCCTGCCGGTGCGGGTGCGGCTACTGCACTCATCTAGTCGAGGTCCTTTTCCGACGGAGGGCCGTTGATGATCCTCAGCCCAAACGCGACCGAGTACGCGGCGAAGATCAGGATTGCTGCCGCGAGCCCGTCCTTGCGTCCGCCGGCAACGGCGGCGACGATGATCGCCCCCGCGAGCAGCCAGATCCGGCCGAACGCCTCCGCCGAGCGGATGCCCGCGCGTCTGAGTGAATCCTCGATGCGCGAGGTCATGCGGCGGTCGACGACCTGGAGCGAGCGCTGCAGCAGCCAGCCCGCCGCACCGACGATCACGCCAACGGCGGGAGCGCCGAGCACCAGCGCGATGATCGCGCCGATCACGACGAATGGAACATCCAGGAATTTGAACGCGTTCACGGTAACCCGCTCAGGCGAATGGGCGTTTTGATACAAAGTGGTCATATCCCGTTTGGGCGCGGCTTGCCCGAACGTCGGGCGTGGCTGGCCCAAAGCTTCGGCGCCGCCATGCTAGCGATTCACGGTCTTTAAGGTCCGCTGACCTGCGCGTGCCTGTGCCCGCGGCATTCTCGGTTTGGGCATCTGCCCTTCGGCCCACATGGCGGCGACGGCGGCGCGGACCAGGCCCAGCCGGCCCTCGTAAACCAGGTAGCGGGGCTCCCAGCGCGGTTGGAACTTCACGTTGAAGCGGTACAGGCTCTCGACCTGCAGGTATTTGTCAAGCGCGCTCGCAGCCCGGCCGAGGGCATACTCGAACGGGTTTTCGGGATCGCGGATGCATTTGGTGAGCGCCGCGAAGTTAAGCGACAGTTCCTCCACGCCGCGCTCGCGCATGTGCTCGATCGCCGAGACCACGAGGAACTCCATCAGCCCGTTGGGCGTGGCCGGGTCGCGGCGCATGATCGACAGCGACATCGCGCTGCGCCCGTAACACGGCACGAAGTGCAGAACGCCCTTGAGGACGCCCTCACCGTCGCGGGCCAGCACGAACAGCGTGTCCTGCTGGTTGGTGCAGTCGACCCCGTCCATGCTCATCGAGAAGCCGCGCTCGCCCTTGCCGATGCGCCCGACCTCGAGCACGCTACGCATCTGCTCGAGGGTGCCGTGATCGAGCTCGGCGAGCGTGCGGGGTTCTGCGCTGTAGCCGGCCTTGGTCACGCGGCTGACGGACTGGCGCACCTTGCGGATCGAGCGCCCCTCGAGTGAGAAGTCGTCGGTTGCGACGATCGCCTCGTCGCCGATGTAGAGCGATCGCAGCCCGAGCCGCTTGTAGATATCGATCAGGCCTGTACTGGCGCCAACCGCACCCAGCCTGAGCCCGCGCGAGCGGGCGAAGCGACGCACCTCGAGCAGCAGCTCGCCGAGCTTCTCCGACGGCCCGACGGGGTCGCCGGAGAGCAGCAACGTGCCGGCCTCGACCCGGTAGCCGACGAACGCCGTGCCCTCGGCGTTGAAGAAGTAGTGCTTGTCCGGCCGCAGCTTGAAGAAGCTGAGCGTGTCCTGGCCGTGCTGGCGCACGAGCTGGGCCGCCATCCGCCTGACGGTGTTGCTTGGCCAGGCGTTGGGTGCTGTCAGTGGCCGGAAGAGCACATAGGCCATGCCCAGTAGCGTCGCGATCTCCAGGAAGTGGATCGCCAGCGGCATCCACTGGAAGCTGACGACGTGCCCGAACGCCCGCAGCGTGTGGTTCTCGAAGTGCAGCTGACCGCGCTTGAAGCGCATCAGCGCCGTCGACTCGTCGATGATCACGTCCCATTTCGGGCGGCCGCTGGTGACCCAGTCGGTGAAGCTGGCGAGCACCAGCCCGAGCGCACCGACCAGCGGCACGCGCCAGAGCGCCGAGCGCAGGCTGATCGGCGCGTGGATCACGTTGAACTTGGCGCGGCCGGCGACCAGCAGCAGCGCCACGATCCAGCCGAATGCGCACTCCTCGTAGTCCAGGCCCTTCAGCAGGTTGACGAGGCCGATCGCGAGCAGCAGCAGCACCGCGACCTGCAGGGCGCGGCGGCGGCGCTTGAGCAGATACGGCGCGACCAGCAGCAGCGCCCCGCCGGCCGGCAGCGCCAGCGCGTGAAAGACCTGCAGAGCGTGCACGCCCTCTACCTTGAGCAGCAGATGTCCACGCCAATGGATGTCCGGCGTCAGCGCCGAGGCGATATTGACGATGCCGGCGAGCGCCGTGAGTGCGGCCCCGGCAAGGGGCAGCCAACGGTGGTCCATTTGGGGTGACGTGCGCATGGGTTTTCGGCGTTAGGCGCCGACAAGAGGAGAGAGCCGGAAACGACTTATCACGGCAGGTGAGCACCGCGATGTTCCGCAATGACTTCTCAATGTACTTCGGCCGGCGGCGTGGGTTACATAACCCGCTCCGGGCGGCGGCGCGCGGTGCCACGCTGGCGACGCTCGGTGCCGCGCTGGCGGCTCCGTCCGCTGCCGTGGCCGCGGGCCAGGGCCGGGTTGCGCGTGCCGGCAAGAACGTCGCCGGCCTCACCCTCACGAACACGCAGGCGCCATCGCCAGTGCCCACGACGCTCCCGGCGGGCCATCCGTACAGGCCACCGGCCGGCAGGATCTTCCAGGGGGTCGCCGACAAGCCGGTATCCGCCTACACCCAGACCGCCGGCAAGCACCCCGCCGTCTACCAGGAGTTCGTCGCCTGGGGCCAGTGGCTGCCGACGATCACTCAAGACGCCAAGATCAACCGCTCCCGGCTGATGATGATGGTCTCCACCTCGTTCGGCTCGCGCAACATGATCTCGCCTACCGGGATCGCGACCGGCGCCGGCGACGCGTGGCTGATCGGGCTCGCCCAGCAGATCTATGCCTCGGCCAACATCACGTATCTGCGCCTGATGGCGGAGATGAACAACTGCAACAACGCCTACGCCGCCGACAACTGCGACGGAAGCTCACGCGGGCCGCAGTACTCCTCAGCCGCGTTCAAGCAGGCCTGGCGGCGCGTCGCGCTGATCATGCGCGGCGGCGTCGTGGCGCTGATCGACAGGCAGCTGGCGGCGCTGCATCTGCCCGCGCTGCGCACGTCGTTGCGATACCTGCCGACCCCGAAGGTCGCGATGGTCTGGGTGCCGATGGTCGGCGGCAGCCCGGACGTTCCGGCTCTGGAGCCGGCCGCCTACTTCCCCGGCCGCCGCTGGCTCGACTGGGTCGGCACCGACTTCTACAGCCGCTACCCCAACTGGACCGGGCTCTCGAGCTTCTATGGCGCCTACGCCCACGGGGCGCCCTTCGCCTTCGGCGAGTACGCGATCTGGGACGGCGACAACCCCGGCTGGGCGCACACGCTGTTCGGCTGGGTCGGCTCGCATCCGCGCACGCAGATGATGGTCTACAACGACGCCTCGCCCGACTTCTACCTGTCGCACTTCCCGGCAAGCGCCGGCGTCATCCGGAGCGCGCTGGCGGCGCCGAAGTTCCTGGCCTACGCGTCTGAGTGGGCGCCGGCCGTGTGACACCGCGGCCATCGGCGTGACGGCGGCGTGACACCGCCGGTATCCGCGTGACGGCACGGGTATCCGCGTGACGGCACGGGTATCCGCGTGCAGGCGCCGTTATCCGCATGTCTGAATGGAATCTCCGACAGGCACAGCGGAGCTTCTTTTAACGGCGCGCGTTTTTCGGAGCCCGTTAAGAGAATCGGCGGCAGGCCGCGCAATTCTTCTATCCAGACAGGTGGGTCAGGAGTCGGAGAGGGCGTCGAGCTTCTCGGCGACGCGCGCCGCGCGCTCACTGAGCTCGGCCTCGAGCCGGCTGAGCTCGGCGATGCGACCGCGAACCAGCGCCAGCTGGTTCGCGATGTGGCCGCTTGACTGATGCAGCAGCGCACGCTGGCGCTCGGGATCGTCGGTCTCCTGGTACTCGCGGCGGATGTCGGCGCGGGCGCTCTCCGCCTCGAGTAGCTGCGAGAGTTGCTCGAGGCTCAGTCCCAGCAGGTCCTTGAGCCGGACGATCTCCTTGATCCGGTCGACATCGCCCTGCGAGTAGCAGCGGTGCTTGCCGAGCTCGCGCTCGGTGCCCCCCGAGAGCAGCCCGATCTCCTCGTAGTAGCGGATCGTGCGCGGCGTGGTACCGGTCAGCTCGGCGACCTCGCCGATGCGCATCGTGCGAGGCGAGGACTCGTCGGGCAGCGGTTCCGGCTCGAGGGTTGCGGTCATCAGGTGGCGGCTACCTCGGTCGGGACGTCCGCCTCGACGCTCTCTGCCAGTTCGCCAAACGGCGCCGCCTCGTCGGCGCTATGGGCGACATGCTTCGGCCGAGCGAACGAGACCGCAGCTCCCAGTAGCGAGAGCCCGGCCATGCACCACAGCGCCAGATGCATGTTCGACAGGAACGGAGACATCTGCGATGAGGTGATGCGCTTGCCGAGGCCGGAGAAGATGCTGAACAGGACGTTCCTGTTGATACCGCTGGTGACGACCGCCATCACGAAGGCGATCGACAGGACAGCACCCGTATTCTGCACCAGCACCCGGGCGCCAGAGGCGATCCCGCGTCGGTGCGCCGGCACGACACCCATCATCGCCGCGGTGTTGGGCGAGTTGAACATGCCCGAGCCGACGCCGACGATGAACTGGAAGATCCCCGGCCACCAGTAGCTCGTTCCCTCCCCCAGCGTGGTCATCAGCACCAACCCGGCCGCGGTCACGAGCATGCCCAGCGACGCGAGCGTGCGCGAGCCCTTGCGGTCGGCGTAGATCCCGGCCAGCGGCGAGGCGATGAGCATGCCGACGGCCAGCGGCGCGAGCTTGAGCCCGGCGAGGATCGGCGAGTCGCCCTGCACGCCCTGGAAGTAGAAGACGAAGATGAACATCAGCGCGAAGCGCGCGAGGCCGTTGAGGAAGGCCGCCGCCGAGGCCGCGCTGAACAGACGGTTGTTGAAGATCGTGAGGTCGAGCATCGGCGCGCGGTGGTGGCGCTCGACGACGACGAACAGTGGCAGGAAGATCGCGGCGGCAGCCAGGCCGCCGAACACGACCGCTCCGTGCCAGCCCTCGATGCCGCCCTTGGAGATCCCGAGCACCAACCCGGTCAGGCCGATCAGGAAAGTGCCGGTGCCGAGGTAGTCGAAGGTCGTGTCCTCCCCACGCCCGGTGACCTCGCGCAGGATCGAGAACGCCCAGATGCTGCCGAGCAGCCCGAACGGGACGTTGAACCAGAAGACCCAGTGCCAGGAGATGTCGACCAGCACGCCGCCGAGCACCGGGCCGATCACCAGACCGACCGCGGCGACCATCGTGTTGGTACCCATCGCGACGCCGAGCTGCTCACGTGGGAACGCGTCGGTGACGATCGCGGCGGCGTTGGCGAACAGGAACGAACCGCCGATGCCCTGCACGATCCGCCAGGCGATCAGCTCGGTGCCGCCGGTCGAGAAGCCGGCGCCCAGCGACGCGGCCGCGAACAGCACGAAACCGCCGATGTAGGCGTTCTTGCGCCCGAACTGGTCTGACAGACGCCCCGCGCTGAGCACGAGCACCGTGGAGGCGATCATGTAGACGAGGATCACCCACACCAGCGTCAGCAGGCTCGTGTGCAGGCTGCGCTCGAGGTCGGGCAGCGCGATGATCAGCGTGCCGGAGTTGATCGTGGCGAGCAGCATGCCGACGCTCGTACACGAGAGCGCCCACCACTTGTAGTTGTCGTGGCTTGCATCGACTCCGAAACGGCGCGTCGGTCGCGTGGCGCTGGTGGCTGGTGGCATACGATCCTCTGCTGGCGAACTAATCCTTACGTGAACGTCAGCTTAGCAGCCGCGTGGCCGCCGACGCAGAGGCGAGGCGGTAGTGGCGAGCAAGCGAGCGCGGCCGGCGAAGCAGCGGCGAGCCGGCCGCAACATGGAAATCAGTGCTCGAAGGCGGCGACCATCGCCAGAACGATGTAGATCGCGATCAGCGCAGCGCCTTCGAACGGGGTCGCCTCGCCGTCGCCGGTGATCTGCCAGATCAGGATCGCGGTGCCGATCAGGGCGCCGATCCAGACCGGTGCCAGCGCGAAGGTCAGATGGGTCGCGGTCGCGAGCGAGACGAGCACCATCAACGGGTAGAGGAAGGCGGCGATCTGCGCAACCGAGTTCTTGACGACGCTGATCGCGAGGTCGTGCTTGCCCTTGTAGGCGAGGTAGATGCCTGCGGCGTTCTCGACAGCGTTGCCCGCGATCGCGACGATCACGATGCCCGCAAACGCCTGCGAGAGGTGCACCTGATGGATCGTCGGCTCGAGCGCGCTGACGAACCAGTCCGACACGAACGCCGAGCCGACGCCAGCCGTCACCAGCAGCATGACCGCGGTGCGCATTGACACCCGAGGCGTCTCGGCCTCCGTGGCTTCCGCGTCGGGCCTCCGGTCGCCGCGCAGGTATTGCCACATCCAGGTCAGGTAGACGATCAGCATCACGCAGGCGCCGACGATGCTGATCGTCTGCGCGTGGCTGCCGGCCCGGTCGTGCCCGTTGGACACCAGACCGATCAGCACGATCGTCAGCGACGCCACCAGCAGCAGCGTTGCCGTGTCGTTGGGCAGCTTCGGGCTGAAGCGCATCAGGCGGTCGGGGGCGCGCGCGGAAGCGGTCACGAGCACGAGCCCGAGTACCAGCAGCGCGTTGACGAGGATCGAGCCGATCAGCGCGGTCTCGGCGACGGTCTTGTCGTGTGCCTGCAGCGCGAACAGCACGACGAAGAACTCGGGCAGGTTGCCGATCGTCGACTGCAGGACGCCCGTGAAGGCAGGGCCGAAGCGCATCCCGATCTGCTCGGTGGCGAACGAGACCGTCCATGCCTGTCCGGCGAGCGCGAGCGCCGCCAGGACGAAGGCGACGATGTGCGGGATCCCACTCACATAGCGGCCGACGGCGGCGAGCGCGGTGAATAGCACTACGAGCGCAAGGATCGCCCGCTGGATGCGCGTCACTGCTCCGGCTCCCCGTCGTCGGGTTGCTCGTGTTCCGGTGCAGGCTCGTTCCCGGCCACGGGCTCGTCCCCCTGGGCATCTCTGATCGCATCGAACTCGCCGGTCTCGATGTCACGCTCGACGCTCTTGACGATGTCGTGCTCGCTCGTGTCGGGGTCGACCCTGCGCAGCTGGACCGTGCGCAGGCTCTTGAACTTGAAGATCTCCAGCACGTAAACGAGATATACGCTCGCGACCAGCGCGAAGAGCAGGATCACGCCCATCACGATGCTCCATCCGAGGTAATAGTGGTCGTGGTGGTTCGACCACGGAACGAAGCGCAGCGCCAACGCAACGCCGGCCAGCATCAGCGTCCAGGCGTACAGGTAGGCAACCGTACGGCGCTCGGAGAAGCCGATCCGTGCCATGCGGTGGTGGAAGTGGTTGGCGTCGGCATCCCAGGGCTTGCGCCTGTACTTAAGCCGCTTGGCGATCACGAAGCCCGTGTCCATGAACGGCACGGCCAACACCAGCAGCGGCACAGCCAGGGCCAGCACCGCGTTTGTCTTGAGCGAGCCGATCACCGCAGCGACTCCGAGCAGGTAGCCGAGCAGATTCGACCCTGTGTCACCCATGAAGATCTTCGCCGGATAACGGTTGTGGAACAGGAAACCGAGCGAAGCACCCGATGTGATCGCGGCGAGTACCGCCGCCGAGCTGGTGCCGCCCTGGAGGTCAAAGGCGATCACGGCAAATGCGGCGCCGTCGATCGTGCAGACACCCGCGGCCAGGCCATCAACACCGTCGGAGAAGTTGACGATGTTCATCAGTGCGACCAGCCAGATGACGGTCAGCTCCTTGCCACCATCCGGAAATGCGAGATAACCAAGGACGGGCACCTGAAGGCCCTTGATCACGGCACCCCCGGCGGTTGCAGCGATGACCGCGGCTCCGATCTGGCCGATCAGTTTGAGTAACGGGTTCAGGTCCCTGGCATCGTCGATCGCGCCGATCATGGCGATCAGCACTGCCCCTCCGATGACGGGCCAGGTGTGCACGACACCGGCTGAACCCTGCGCGTAGGTCGGCGCGAGCTCCAACGGGATCTTTGCCGGCAGCCAAATCACAGCTGCCAGCAGCACCGCGGCGAGGATCGCCAAGCCGCCGAGCTCAGGGGTGGGCTTGCGCGCCAGCCCGCGGTCAGACGGATAGGCGATCGCGCCGACCCTGCGGGCCAGCCGGCCAGCGAACGGGGTCAGCAGCGCAGCGACAGCCGTCGCTACGAGAAAGGCATAGACGGCATCCAGGTAACGCATCGGGCGGGCCTAAGCATGCCAGCAGGTGCCGACCGGACGGTTATCCGGTGAGTTGCGCGTTGCTGCCGGCTGGCGGGCCGGCAGCTGAACAGGTCTACGCAGCGACGTACGGCGCGAGGTTGGCGTACAGCGGATAGCGGTCGGCCAGGGCGCCGGTGCGCTCGCTCAGCTCGGCCTTGCGTGACTCGAAATCACCGGGCGCCAGCGCCGCGGCGATGACCTCGCCGATCGCGGTGAAGTCGGCGACCTGCAGCCCGCGCGTGGCCAGCGCCGGCGTGCCGATCCGCAATCCGGAGGTCACCATCGGCGGGCGCGGGTCGAACGGGATCGCGTTGCGGTTGACGGTGATGCCGATCGAGTCGAGGCGATCCTCGGCCTCCTTGCCGTCGAGCTCGGACTCGCGCAGGTCCACCAGGATCAGGTGCACATCGGTCCCGCCCGTCAGCACCGAGACGCCGTTGCCGGCGCCGAGCATCGTCTCGGCCAGCGAGTTCGCGCCGGCGAGCGTGCGCTCCTGACGCTCACGGAAGCCGTCGGAGGCGGCGATCTTCAGCGCGACGGCCTTGGCGGCGATGATGTGCTCGAGCGGCCCGCCCTGCTGGCCCGGGAACACTGCCGAGTCGATCTTCTTGGCATATTCCTCGCGGCACAGGATCATGCCCGAGCGCGGACCGCCGATCGTCTTGTGGATCGTCGTCGCGACGACATCGGCGTCCGGGATCGGCGAGGGGTGCAGCCCCGCGGCGACCAGCCCGGCGAAGTGCGCCATGTCGACAAACAGGTAGGCGCCGACCTCGTCGGCGATCTCGCGGAAGCGCGGGAAGTCAAGGTGGCGCGGGTACGCCGACCAGCCGGCGACGATCATCTTCGGTCGCTGCTCGCGGGCGATACGCGCGACCTCGTCCATGTCGATGCGACTGGTCTCGCGGTCGACACCGTAGGTCACGATCTCATAGAGCCGCCCGGAGGCGTTCAGCTTCATGCCGTGGGTGAGGTGCCCGCCGTGCGCGAGCTCGAGACCCATCAGCTTGTCGCCCGGCTGCAGCAGAGCGTGGTAGACGGCGATGTTCGCCTGGGCGCCGGCGTGCGGCTGCACGTTTGCGTGCTCGGCCCCGAACAGCTCCTTGGCGCGGTCGATCGCGAGCTGCTCGGACATGTCGACGAACTCACAGCCGCCGTAGTAGCGGCGCCCGGGATAGCCCTCGGCGTACTTGTTGGTCAGCACCGAGCCCTGCGCCTCGAGCACGGACACGGGCACGAAGTTCTCGGACGCGATCATCTCGAGCGTCCGCTGCTGGCGGTCGAGCTCCCATGACAGGATCTCGGCAATCTCGGGATCGACCTCGGAGAGCGGGGCGTTGAAGTAGTCGGCGGGCTGGCTCATGAACGCGAGCCTACCAGCGCGTGGGGCAGCTCAGCCGGCCACGTCGGCGACGACTATCGCCAGGTCCTCATGGCACCAGACGACGTCGACCGACCTGAAGCCGGCGTCCCGCAGCCAGCACAGCTGATCGGCCAGCGGGCTCGGTTTGTCGTACCCCGGAGTGAGCGGGATCGAGGACTGCCCGGCGTCCTCGGGAACGATCACGTCGGCGAGCACGAAGCGCCCGCCGGGGGCGAGCGCGGCGCGGATCCGCGCGAACAGATCAGGTTTCTCGTCGTGGTCGAGATGATGTATCGCAAGCGCACTCACGACCAGACCGAAGCTCCCCTCCGGCAGCTGATCCTGCAGCCGGCCCTGGACGAGCTGCACGCGCTCGGAAGGCAGCACGCTCGCGGCCGCGGCGAGCATTTCCGCACTCTCATCGACGCCGACCAGCTCCGCGCCCTCGAGCCGCTCGAGCAGGCGCCGCGCCGTCTCCCCGGTGCCGGTGCCGAGCTCCAGCACGCGCCCGCTGCGCCACTCGGCATAGGCGGCAAGCACGACCAGCTCCTGGAACTTCTCGTAGGCCGGGATCTCGGCCCGCACGGTCTCGGTGTAGGTGCTGGGCTCGAAGCCCCAGCCTTCGTTGAGCGCGGCGGCGATCTCGGTCTCCTCGACGGCGCCCGCGCGCACGATCGACCAGGTGCCGCTGCCCTCGTAGAAGCGCAGGTCGATGATGGTCGACGCCGTCCCCGGCAACTCTCCGCCATCGATCACCATGTCCGCGCCGTCTCTGATCGCCGGATCAATGCCGTCCAGACGGCGGGCGTCGGCGCCGCCCGCCGGGTTGGCGCTCGACTGCAGCACGGGAAGCTTGACACCGGCGAGCCGCGGCCCGGAGATGATCCGCAGCCCGATCGTGTCGGGATCCTCCCGGCAGGCGAGCGGGAAACGGTGCGCCGGGTTGGTCAGCAGCGCGGTGACCTTACCGGGCATCAGCGTATGGAGAGCGCCGTGCGTCCTCTGGCCGACCTCGTGGAAGCTGCGCAGCCCGGCGTGCAGGTCGAAGAACATGACCGCCGCAGACTTGCCCGCCGGCCGGCCCTTGAGCGCGTAGAGGCGCTCGATCGCAGCGGGGTTCTCGGGATCACAGGCCAGCCCGTAGACGGTGTCGGATGGGAACAGGACGACGCCGCCCTCCATGATCACGCGCTCGAACTCGTTGGCCCGGCGGTCATACTCCGCCCCCTCGCGCTCTACGTCGCTCATCGCGTGCCGAGCACCACCCGCTCGTGGCCGGCTAGGTCGCGCAGCCGTTCAACCTGGCCGAAGCCGGCCTCCTCCACCAACGCCGCAGTCGCTTCAGCCTGCGTGTGGCCGACCTCGAACGCGATCCACTTGATCGACGATTGCTCGGCGACCTGTCCGATCAGCCGGCGGACGAGGTCGAGTCCGTCCTCGCCGCCCAGCAGCGCGCGGCGAGGCTCGTACAGCGCAACCTCGGGTGCCAACAGCTCGTCGTCGGCGATGTAGGGCAGGTTCGCCAGCACGGCGTCGCACTCGACGTCCCCCAACAGATCGCCTTCCCGCCACCCGACGCTCAATCCCAGCCGCTGGGCGTTCATCCTGGCGACCGAAAGCGCGCCCGAACTGACATCGACGCCGACAACATCAAGGTCCGGCCGCTCCTGCTTGAGCGCGAGCGCGATTGCGCCGCTGCCGGTGCCGATGTCGGCAACCCGGACGCCCTGCGGAAGCGTGAGTCCTGCTTCGACCAGGAGCTCGGTCTCAGGCCGAGGGATCAGCACACGAGGATCGACGAGCAGCGTAAGGTGACGGAAATCCTTGCGACCGAGGATGTAGGCGATCGGTTCGCGCTTGGCGCGGCGGGTGAGCAGCGCCAGGTAGCGCGTGCGGTCGTCAGGTCCGGCCTGCTCGTTGCCGCGCACTATGAGCTGCGCACGGTCGACTCCGAGCACGTGCGCAAGCAGCAGTTCGGCGTCGAGCCTCGGGCTGTCGCAGCCGACCTCCTCGAGCGAGGCGCTCGCGCCGGTGATCTCCTCGCGCAGCGTGGTCACGTCGCGTCGTCGAGCCGCTTGCGCTTCTCGTCGTCCTGGAGGGCGTCGGTGAACTCGTCGAGCTCGCCCATCAGGATCCCATCGAGGTTGTGAAGCTTGAGATTCACGCGGTGATCGGTGATCCGGCCCTCGCCGTAGTTGTAGGTGCGGATCTTCTCCGAGCGCTCACCGGCGCCGACCTGGGCCGAACGCGTCGCTGCCTGCTCCGCCTGCTGCTCGGCCAGAGCGCGCTCATACAGCCGGGCGCGCAGCACGCGCATCGCCTTCTCTCGGTTCTGCAGCTGCGACTTCTCGTCCTGCATCGAGACCACGATGCCCGACGGCTTGTGGGTGACCCGCACCGCCGAGTCAGTGGTGTTGACCGACTGCCCGCCCGGTCCAGATGATCGGTAGACGTCGATCTGCAGGTCGTTCTGGTCGACCTCGACCTCGACGTCGTCGACCTCGGGTAGCACCGCGACGGTCGCCGTCGAGGTGTGGATGCGCCCCTGCGACTCGGTCTCGGGCACGCGCTGCACGCGGTGGGTGCCGCCCTCGAACTTGAACACCGAGTAGGCGCCGTCACCCTTGATCGCGAACGTGAAGGTGCCGTCGCCGATGGCCATCGACTCGGGCTTGAAGCCGCGGCGCTCGGCGTAGCGGGTGAGCATCCGGTAGAGGTCCGCCGCCCATAGTCCGGCCTCATCACCGCCGACTCCCGGCCGGATCTCGATGATCACGTTCTTGTCGTCGTTGGGGTCGGGCGCGACCATCGCCAGGCGGATCTCCTCCTCGAGCTGCTCGAGCCGCTCTGTCGAGCTGCGCAGCAACTCCCTGAGCTCGGAGTCGTCGCTGTCCTCGGCCAGCAGCTCACGGGCACCGGCGATGTCGTCGGCCACGCGCCTGTACTCGGCGGCCAGCTTGGCCGCCGGCTCGAGCTCGCTGTAGGCACGCGACGCGGCGGTGAACTTCTCACGGTCACCGATCACGGCGGGGTCCCCGAGCTCGTTCTCGAGCTCGGCGAAGCGCGTCAGGATCTGCTGCACAAGTTGGTCGAGCATCTAAGTTCGAGTTTAGGCTGGGAACCATCCTTGGGCGATCTGACAAGTACCGGACGATGAGACTTGTTCCCGGCACCAGCCGCGTGAGCGACGACGGTGCCTCGATCGCCCACTCGCTGCACGATCCCGAGGCGTTCGCCGAGGTCTTCGACAGGCACTTCGCCTTCGTCCACCGCTACATCGCGCGGCGTGCCGGCCGTGATCGCGCCGACGACCTGGCCGCGCAGACCTTCACGGTCGCGTTCTCGCATCGCGGGCGCTATCGCGATGACCTCGGGACAGCGCGCCCCTGGCTGCTGGGAATCGCGACCAACCTGATGCGAGCTGCGGCTCGCGGTGATCGGCGGGTGGCCTCGATTGTCGAGCGGCTTGGTTCTGAGGCCGCGACGTCATTTTCGGGCGGGTCACGGGCTGACGCGAGTTCCTCGTCCGAAGATGACGACGGCCTCAGAAGCGCGCTAGCGACGTTGCACCCTCAGCAGCGAGACGTCCTCTTGCTGCACACCTTGGGTGAGCTGACTTACCTCGAGATCGCCGAGACCCTTGCGATCCCCGTTGGCACCGTACGGTCGCGGATTTCGCGCGCGTGTGCAGCCCTTAGAGCCGAACTCGATCCCCCGGCCGTTGCCGGCGAGAGGAGGAACCATGCTTGAGGAACTCGAGCGCGAGCTAGAGCGCGTGCGCGCGTACGGAGCCGATCTGCCGGAGCCCGACGACGCGACCGTCGCCGCGGCGCGACTGGAGCTGATGGCGGCGATCGGGCGCGAGCCGCTGGTCGCTTCTGCGCGTGGGCGCGGCCGGTCGACCGCATCGCGATCACGCGAGCGGCTGCGGAAGCTGCAGCGGCGGCGGCGGTTCATGCTGGCCGGTGGCCTGGCCACCGCAGGTGTCGGCGTTGCGGGCGTGCTCGGTTTCACCACCGCGGCGACGCCGGTGAGCGCACTCGCGGCACAGATGAATCAGCTCGCAAGGGTCGCCGCGAGCCAGGACTGGACGGGCATCCCCGGCCCAGGCCAGTATCTGTACACCGAGTCGGACGCCGAGTACGACATCGACACCTATGTGGACTCCAAAGCGTGCGTCATCTCAGCGATCCATCACCGCCAGATCTGGATTGCGACCGACGGCTCGGGCGCACTGAACGACATCGCGAGCGGCTTCCAGTTCACGTCGTCGGCCGACCAGGCCGAGTGTGCGGCCATGGGCATCACAGACCCAGGCAGCCCCAGTGTCGTCGGCACAAACTCGGGCGGCTCACGCTTCCCAGCCGACGGTCTGTCGTTCCCGACCAGCGACTGGAGGTCCCTATCGACCGACCCGGCGACGCTGCTCACGCAGATCCATGAACGCGACGGCGGCCCAGAATCACCAGCCGAGTTGTTCACCAACGTCGCCGATTTCATGCGCGAGAGCGACGTACCGCCGGTGATCCGGGCGGCCCTCTACAAGGCCACGGCGCTGATCCCAGGCGTCAAGCTGCGCGGCCGTGAAACCACCCACGACGGCCGGAGTGGCGTTGGTGTCGCCTTCTATGCGGACGGCCAGCCGACGCACGCGATGATCTTCGACCAGACGACCGGGCAGATGCTGGGCGAGATCTACTACGACGCCGGCGGCAGGGTCGTGAGCTGGGCTGACTACCTCCAGCAGAAGATCGTCAACTCGCTCCCGGATTACCCGGCCGATGTCGGGGTCGCAACCCCCGACTCCTCAGCCCGCGGAACGTCGACCGGTAAATCGACCGACACGACGACCGGGGTATCGACCACAACGACAGGCGTGTCGGCCACGACGGCGGCGGCATCGACGCCGCCTCAGACCGCAAGCAGCACGACAACAAGCGGCTGACTGAGCCACGAGCGAGCACGCGGGAGGCGTTTTGTCGGCTGAGCCGACAAAACG
>DASZLT010000014.1:0-17862 GCA_035552235.1 Solirubrobacteraceae bacterium | reverse complement strand
CTAGGCTCAGCGCACGGAAGTGAGACGCGCGCCGTGAACCACAACCTGGGAAGCAATGAACGCGACCAGTCGTGATTCCGGCGACATCGTAACGGCGCTCGACGATCACGTCGAGCGCCGTCCGAAGACCACCCCCGCCGGCACCGCGCTGGTTGTACTGCGCTGGCTGGTGCGGATCGTCGTACTCGTCCTGATCGTCGATGTGGTCCGGATCCTGGTCACATCGAAGACGATCGAGTGGGGCACTGTCTGGCACTACCTGACATTCGGCGAGATCCTCAGCGGGGTGCTGACCACGCTCGAACTCACCGTCGCCGGCATGGCGATCGGCATCACGCTCGGCGTGGTGCTCGCGCTGATGCGCCTGTCCTCGAGCCTCGTGATGAACAGCGCAGCGTCGGGCTACCTGTGGTTCTTCCGCGGGACGCCGCTGCTCGTCCAGATCATCTTTCTCTACAACCTCGCCTCTTTCATCCCGAACATAACCATCGGGATCCCATTTGGCGGACCCACATTTGCCTCCTGGGGCACCAACTCGGTGATCACGGTGACGAGCGCCGCGATCCTCGCACTCGGGCTCAACCAGGCCGCGTACATGTGTGAGATCGTGCGCGCCGGGATCCTCTCGGTCGACGAGGGCCAACTCGAGGCCTCGCTTGCGCTGGGGATGACGCAGCGACGCGCCATGCGCCGGATCGTCCTTCCGCAGGCGATGCCGGTGATCATCCCGCCGACCGGCAACAACGCGATCGCGCTGCTCAAGGATTCAAGCCTGGTCAGCGTGATCTCGATGAAGGAGTTGCTCTACCACGCGCAGCTGATCTACTCGGCCACGTTCGCGACGATCCCGCTGCTGGTGGTGGTCTGCATCTGGTATCTGGCGATGACGACGGTCAGCTCGATCGGCCAGTACTACCTCGAGCGCCACTTCGGTCGCGGCTCAACGAGGACGCCCCCACCCAGCTTCGGGCAGCGCTTCAGGCGCAACCTCACATCGATCTTGCGGCCAGGGGGGAAGATGGGCTCGGCCGACGACATCGCGGCGGCGTTGCGGGCAGGCAACGACACAGGACTCGGCGCATGACCGACGTCGCGACCCCAAAACAGCCGCTGCTGCGCCTCTGCGGCATTCACAAGTACTTCGGAAGCAACCACGTCCTGCGGGGCGTGGACCTCGAGGTGATGGCCGGAGAGGTCGTCTGCCTGATCGGCGCTTCGGGCTCCGGCAAGACCACGCTGTTGCGCTGCGTCAACCACCTGGAGGTACCGACAGAGGGCCGGGCGATCCTCGAAGGTGAGTTGCTCGGCCAGTACACCCACCGCGGTCGACTGGTCGCGCTCCCCCCACGCGACCTCGCCGCGCAACGCTCGGCCGTGGGGATGGTCTTCCAGCATTTCAACCTGTTCGGCCACAAGACCGCGCTGCAGAACATCATCGAGGCCCCGACGCAGGTCGGCGGGGTCTCCAAGAAGGCCGCGATACTCGCCGCCACCCAGTTGCTGCAACGGGTCGGGCTGGCGGACAAGGCCGACGCCTATCCACGCCAGCTGTCTGGCGGCCAGAAGCAGCGCGTGGCAATCGCCCGGGCTCTCGCGATGTCCCCGAAGCTGATGCTGTTCGACGAACCCACCTCGGCGCTGGATCCAGAGATCGTGGGCGAGGTTCTCGATGTCATGCGACAGCTCGCGGCCGACGGTATGACGATGCTCGTGGCCACCCACGAGATGACCTTCGCGCGCGACGTGGCCGATCGCGTGGTCTTCATGGACGGCGGCGTGATCGTGGAGCAGGGCCCACCGAGCCAGGTGCTCGCTGCGCCCACACACGAGCGCACCAAGCGATTCCTCGCACGCCTGCTGTGACGCTGCACCGAATCACCGAACCTCAATTGCAACAAAGGAAGCTCTCATGACATTCCGCGGTAGTTACACAGTCACGATCACGCCGTTCACCGAGGATGGCAGGGGGCTCGATCTCGCCGCGCACCGTCGCTTCATCGATTGGCAGCTCGCCTCGGGTGTCCCCGGTCTGATCATCCTCGGCTCCACCGGTGAGTTCCTCACCATCTCTGATGCCGAGCGCACCGAGTTCGTGAAGGCAACCGTCGAGCACGTCGCCGGCCGGGTTCCGGTGCTGGTCGGCACGATGAACGCCTTCACGGATACTGCTGTCCGATACAGCCGTGAGGCCGAGGCACTGGGCGCGGACGGCCTGATGATCGTCCCGCCGTATTACTACACGCCGACCGAGGACGAGGTCTTTGGTTACTACCAGGCGATCAGTGAAGCGGTCTCGATTCCGATCATGCTCTACAACAACCCGGTCACCTCCAACGTGGACATGTCGGCGGCGTTGGTCGCGCGCCTGACCAGCTCGCTCGAGAACGTGCGCTACATCAAGGAGGCGAGCCTTGACGTGGCACGCGTGTACGACGTCGTCGAGCAGACGCACGACGTGATGCAGGTTTTCGCCGGGGAGCGGATCGTCGAGTCGTTCCTGCTCGGTGCCGTCGGCTACGTGAACCCGTTCGGCAACTACGCTCCGCGAGCCTCGTCGGCGATCTGGGACCTGCTCACCTCAGGCCGAATCGCGGAGGCCAAGCAGATCGAACGCAAGCTCGACGAGCTCAACGCGATCATTGCCGCCGGCCATCCGACCTACGGCCACCAGTGCTATTCGAAGGCGCTCGCGGGCGTGGCGGGATATCCGGTCGGTGACGTGCGCCCGCCACTGACGACGTTCAAGAGCCTCGGTGCCGAAGGCGAGGAGCGCGTGCGCGGGATCACCCCGCTGATGCGGGAGCTCGACGAGCTTGCTGATCGCTTCGCCCCGCAACCTGCGGGCGCCGCGTAAGCGGAGCGGCGCCCCGGCATCGGCAACTACATGCAATGACCAACCTGACCGGCAGGACGGCGCTCGTCACCGGAGCCTCGAAGGGCATCGGCGCCGAGATCGCCGCTGCGCTCGGCGGCGCCGGCGCATCGGTGATCGCCGCCTACAACTCAGATCACGATGGGGTTCGCACCGCGACGAGCGCAATCCCAGAAGAGCGCAAACACTTACTGTCGCGCGACCTCGGCCAGCCAGGAGCCGGCCGCGAACTGTGGAGTGAGGCGCGCGCGTGGCGAGGTTCAATCGACGTGCTGGTCTGCAACGCGGCGGTGATGCTCGACTCGCCGCTGGATGCAGGCGACGCAGAATGGGACGAGGCATGGCAGCGGACGCTAGCCGTGAACGTGCTGGAACCCGCCAATCTGATGCGCTGCGCCGCGCGTGACTTCGTGGACCGGGGTGGCGGCACGCTGATCGTGCTTTCGAGCTGGTCGGCTCAACGTGGCTCCGGGAATCCCGACCTGATCGCATACAGCGCCTCCAAAGCTGCCGTCAAGGCGACGGCGCAAACGCTCGCTCGCGCCCATGCGAAGGACGGATTGCTGGTGTATGTGATCGCGCCGGGGATCGTCCGAACCCGCATGTCCGAGATCTCGGCCGCACGGCTCGGCGGCGAGGACGCCGTCACGGCGACACTGGCCATGGGCGAGTGGGTGCCGCCGCAGGAAATCGGCGAGCTGGTGACGTTCCTTGCCTCTGGCTCGATGCGACATCTCAGCGGCGCGACGTTGGATGTCAACGGTGCGACCTACATCCGGTAGCCCCTCCCGTGAGACACCCGGCAGCGCGCCGGCAAGCTGCGAGGTGCTGGTCGTGGGCGGCGGCATCACCGGCGCTGCAACGGCCTGGAACCTCGCGCGCGAGGGCGTCGACGTACTGCTCGTGGAGCGTGGGGAGATCGGCGCCGCCGGCTCGGGGGCGAACGCCGGCAGTCTCCACGCGCAGCTCCAGCACAGCCCATTCGTGGAGCGCGGCACGAGCTGGGCAGAGGCCTACGCCCCTGCAACGCGCTTTCTGCTGGATTCGATCAGAGTGTGGCGGGGACTCGGCGACGAGCTTGGCCAGGACCTCGAGATGTCGCTGACAGGGGGGATACTCGTCGCCGACTCCAGCGAGCAGATGCGCGCGATCGAGCGCAAGGTCGGAGTCGAGCACGACCAGGGCCTCAGCTCGGAGTTGCTGTCGGCGGCCGACCTGCACGCGCATGCCCCGTATCTCGCCGAGGACATGGTTGGCGGCGAGTACTGCGCCGATGAGGGCAAGGCGAATCCGCTGCTGGCCACCGCCACGCTGGCGGCAGCAGCGGCGCAGTGCGGTGCCCGAGTCATGGTCCGGACCGAGCTGCGGGCTCTGACGCGGGAGCACGATGGTTTCAGTGCCCTGACCACCGCGGGCGAGGTTCGCTGCCGAAAGCTGATCAGCTGCGGCGGCGTCGAGGCCGGCGCCATAACCGCCCTGGCCCAGAGCCGCGTGGCCGTCAGCGGCGAGCCGATCCAGGCATCGGTCACCGAGGCAGTGGCGCCGATGATCGGGCACCTGATCTACTACGCGGGCGCGCCGCTGACGCTCAAGCAGGCCCGCGCCGGCTCGATCCTGATCGGTGGCGGCTGGCCGGCGCGACTACGCGGAAGCCATCCAGAGGTGAGCCGCGAGTCACTGATGGGAAATCTGGCAGTGGCTGCGCGCGTGGTGCCCGAGATCCGGCACGCGCGCCTGATCCGAACCTGGCCCGGATTCGTCAACGCGACCTCCAGCTGGCTGCCCGTGATCGGGGAGCTGCCCGGGTCTCCCGGCCTGTTCATCGGCGCCTTCCCGTACATGGGGTTCACGGCCGGGCCGCTGCTCGGCAGGGTTCTCACGGATCTCGTCCGCGGGAAGCAACCCGAGGCCGACATATCGGCCTTCAGTCCGTGATGCCGATGAGCGCCCCGACCTCGACCGGCCTGACGGGCGGTGACGGCGCGAAACCCGATAGCTCTCCGGGCTGCTCGCCTGTGCTGCGGGCAACCATCGCCGCGATCAGCGGCCCGCAATAGCGACCCTGGCACGGCCCCATCCCGGCCCGTGTCTCACGCTTGATCGTGCCGATATGGCCGGCACCTGCGGCCAACGCCCGATCGATCGCCTGCCACGTGACACCTTCGCAGCGGCACACGTGCGTCTCCGGCTCAGCCAGCTCGTCGGTCAGCTGCGGCGCCCTGTACAGGTCAGCGAGCGCGTCCTGAAATCGTTGGTGGCGCGCAGCCGATTGGACGGCTGCGCGCTGACGCGCGGCGAGTGACCCCGAGACCGTCCGGCCGAGCTGCCGGAGCGCGTCGAATGCAGCGATCTGACCCTGGGCCTGCGCGTACCGAGCGCCGCGGATCAGCGCGCCGTCACCGACCACCCAGATCAGCTCGATGGAGGTCGCGCCGCGGCTGTCGACGACGGTCAGGAGCTGGCCCGACGCGCTCGAGTATTCGTGCCGGCATCCGAGCGAGCGAGCGATCTCAGTTGAGGGCACGAACCCGAGTCCCAGACACACAGTGTCAACCTCAAAGCGTCGCTGGCGGTCTCTTCGCAGGCCTCCCGAGCCGTCGACCGGGGTCACCGTCGCCACGTGCGCCCGCTGTGGCCCTTCGACACGCGAGATCACCGATCCGTACATCACCGGGACGCGAGCGCGGGTGAGGACCGCGCGATAGCGGAGGCCGTCACGGATCAAGCCCGGATCTGCACGCGCCAGCCTGGTGAGGGCCGGAATGCGCGCCGGCATCGGCGCCGGCGCCAGTTCGGCCAAGCCGACGACGTTCGCGCCACCGGCGGTCAGTTCAGCCGCCACCTGCATGTTCAGCGGGCCGTTGCCCGAGATCAGCACGCGCGCACCAGGCGACACGCCATAGCTGCGCCACAGGGTTTGTGCGGCGCCGGTGGTCATCACGCCGGGAAGCGTCCATCCCGGAAACGGAACCCCGCGCTCGTAGGCCCCGGGCGCGAGTATCAGGGCATCAGACCCGAACCGCCAGCGGCCGTCGGCCGAGACCGCACAGATCGCGTCGAGGCCGAATGCTCCCCAAACCGACGTGTTGCTGTGCACCTCCACGCCGGCCGCGAGCGCCCTCTGGATCAGCGCCTTGCCGGCGGCGAACTGTGCGTCAGCCGGTGGCTGTGAGTCGCTAGCGGCAGGCTGCTTGAAGTACTGGCCCCCGAGCTTCCCGCGCTCGTCGAGCAGGATCACGTCGAGGCCGGCCTCTGCCGCGACCGCGGCGGCCGACATGCCACCGGGACCACCGCCGATCACGAGCAGATCGCAGTGGCGGTGCTGCTCGGGAGAGGTGGCCGCGGTCTCATCAGGCTGAGATCGGACCGTTGGCCGATCGTCCTGTGCATGCCGAAGCGATCCTTCCAAGCGGGCGAGCGCGGGCGAGCGCTGGACGCGCATCCCCGGCCGCGCGGCCGTCATGCAGGCCCGCTGGGCCGGCGTCCCATCGACGGCCACCAGGCATTCCTGGCAGACACCCATCCCGCAGAACACGCCGCGACGGTCTCCCTGCCTGCTGTCCTTCAGCGCGAGTTCACCGGCGGCCGTCAGCGCGGCGGCGATCGTCGCACCGGGAGCGATCGGGATCTCGCGGCCCTCGAAATCGAGGCTCGCGGCGTCCGCCGCGCTCGCGTGCGTTGGGCTCGACTCCATTCTCGTACATATATCGCGCAATCGCTCGAATTGCGAGCACCGCGCCACCGCCCGCAACAGCCATCTGGGTTCGTACTGGACATAACGGGGTTCGGTGTGCAAAAGTTCGCATAGCGGGCGAACGACCGCATTCCGAGCAACATCACATTGGACTCATGAGCACATCCACCCACACCGAATCCCATAGCGAAGCCGACCGCAAGCACGTCTTCCACCCCTTCAGTGTTCTGCACCGCCACGAGCAGAGTGGCCCGCGGCGGATGATCGTGCGCGGCTCAGGCTCGACCGTGTACGACGAGGACGGCCGCGCCTACATCGATGCGATGGCGGGTCTCTGGTGCGTCAACGTCGGCTATGGACGCCGCGAGATCGCCGACGCGCTGCACGAGCAGACGCTCCGCCTCCCCTACTACCACTCGTTCTCATCGATGGCGACCGACACTCCGGCAATGCTGGCGGAGCGACTCATCGAGATCGCCCCCGAGGGCATGTCGAAGGTGCTCTACGGAACCAGCGGCTCCGACGCCAACGACACGCAGATCAAGCTCGTCCGGCTCTACAACAACCTGCTCGGGCGGCCGCAGAAGAAGAAGATCATCTCGCGCCAACGCGGTTACCACGGCGTCTCGCTCGCCTCGGCAAGCCTCACGGGGTTCTCGTCGATGCACGCCGGGTTCGACCTGCCGATCGACGGGATCGTCCACACCACTCCGCCCTACCGGCTCCGCGAGGCGCTGCCCGGAGAGAGCGACGCCGACTTCGTCGCCCGTCTGGCCGCCGAGCTCGATGCATTGATCCTGGCCGAGGGCCCGGAGACGGTGGCCGCCTTCATCGCCGAGCCCGTGCAGGCGGCCGGCGGCGTGATCGTCCCGCCGGATGGTTATTTCCCCGCGATCCAGGAGGTGCTGCGCAAGCACGACGTACTGCTGATCGCGGACGAGGTCGTGTGCGGCTTCGGCCGGCTCGGGACCTGGTTCGGGAGCGACATGTTCGGTCTCAAGCCCGACCTGATGACGGTCGCCAAGGGCCTCACCTCCGCCTACTTCCCGCTTTCAGCCTGCATCGTGTCCGAGCGCGTATGGCGCGTGCTGTCCGACGAGAGCGGGGAGCAGGCATTCGGTCACGGCTACACCTACACGTCGCATCCGCTTGCCGCCGCCTGCGCACTCGCGAATCTCGACGTGATCGAGCGCAACGGCCTCGTCGCGCAGGCCGGTGAGCGCGGCGCCTACCTCAACGCACGGTTGCACGAGGCGTTCGACGGCCATCCGCTGGTCGGCGAGATTCGCGGGCGTGGACTGATCGCCGCGGTGGAGTTCACCGCCGGCACCGAGCCGACCCAGCTCTTCGACCCGATCGGACAGGTCGCCTTCCGCGTCGACGCTGAATGTCTCGAGCGTGGCGTCATCACGCGCGCCTTGCCGGATTCCGACACGATCTCATTCTCCCCGCCTTTCGTCGTCACAGAATCGGAGATTGATGAGATCGTCGCTGTCGCACGTGAAGCGGCAGACATCGTTGCCGCGGAGATGGCCTGACGCGATGCCTGACGCGGATCCCTCGCGCCCGAGGCTTGGGATCATCGTCAACCCGCTCGCGGGGATCGGAGGCGCTGTCGCCCTGAAGGGGAGCGACGGCGCCGACACGGTCGCGACCGCGTGGGAACGCGGGGCCGTCCCGCAGGCGCCCGCCCGCGCCTCACGCACGCTGCGCGCGCTCGCCGCCGCGGCCAGCCCCGTCGAGCTCCTGGCCGCACCTGGGCCGATGGGCGCCGACGTCGCCGAGGAGGCCGGCTTCACGGTGAAGACCACCTCGCCGACCGTCGCGCATGTGACCTCAGCCGCGGACACCCGTGCCGCCGCCCTGGCGATGCGGGACGCGGGTGTCGAGCTGCTCCTGTTCGCGGGCGGCGACGGGACCGCACGCGACATCCACGACGCCGTCGGAGCAGAGTTGCCGGTCGTCGGAATCCCGGCCGGGGTGAAGATGCATTCCGGCGTCTTCGCTCACAGCCCGGAGGCCGCAGCGGCAGCGAGTGCGCGATTCCTGGACCGCGGGACCGAGACGAGACTGCGGCTCGCCGACGTCGCCGACGTCGATGAAGAGGCCGTGCGCGAGGGACGCATGTCGAGCATCCTGTACGGCAGTGCGCGGGTCCCTGACATGCCGCGCCTTGTCCTATCCGCCAAGTCGGGTTCGCGCACCAGCCCGGACATGGCCCTGGAGGCGCTCGCTCAGAGCTTCGCGTCGAGCCTCGATCCTGACTGCCTGTATCTGATCGGCCCCGGGAGCACGACGGCGTTGCTGCTCGCGGCACTTGGCGACGGCGGGACGCTGCTCGGAGTCGATGCCGTCCGCGACGGCAGGGTGATCGGCCGGGACCTCACCGAGGAGCAGATCATCGCGCTCATGGAGCAGAGCCACGAGACCCGCCTGATCGTCGGACTGGTCGGCGGTCAGGGTGCACTGTTCGGAAGAGGCAACAGGCAGCTTGGACCGCGCGTGCTGTGGCGGATCCCGCGCGACCGGATCACGATCCTGAGCGCCGCCGACAAGCTGCACGCGCTCGCTCCGCCGACGCTCTGGGTCGATACCGGCGAGCCAGAGCTCGATGCCCATCTGAGCGGCTATGTGCGTGTTGACGTCGGTCCACGCCAACAGATAGTCATGAAACTCTCGAGCTAGCTACGACGAGGAGCAGCAGTGACCTACAGAGCCCATCCGTACATGGCCAACTCCGCCCCGCAGCTCCAAGAGGAGCTCTGCACCGCGATCGGCGTGGCGAGCCCCGACGAGCTGTTCGCCCAGATCCCGGCCGACCACATCACGCAGACGCCCATCAAGCTGCCACCGGCGCTGGCCTCTGAGCTGGAGCTGTCCCGTCACCTACGGATCACGCTGGCGCGGAACGTCGACTGCGAGGCGAGCCTCAGCTTCCTGGGGGGCGGGTGCTGGCAGCACCACGTACCGGCGGTCTGTGACGAGATCGCGACGCGCACCGAGTTCCTGACGCCGGTCTGGGGCACGCCGTCATCTGACCACGGCCGCAACCAGGCATGGTTCGAGTTTTCCAGCCAGCTTGGCGAACTGCTCGAGCTTGATTTCGTGGGCCTGCCCGTCTACAGCTGGGGCTGCGCCGCCGGCCACGCGCTGCGCATGGCGGGCCGCATGACCGGCCGCCGCGAGGTGCTGATATCCGAGTTGATGGACCCCGAGCGACTCGCGGTGATCCGAACCTACTGCGAGCCACCGGGAATGCAGGGACACATCGAGCTGCGCACCGTCGCGACCGATCCGGCAACCGGCACGCTCGACCTCGACGCGCTCGCGTCCGCGATCAGCGAACGCACGGCGGCCGTGTACTTCGAGACGCCCGGGGCGCTGGGCGTGATCGAGCCCAATCCCGAGCGGATCGTCGCGCTCGCACGTGCCCACGGCGCCGAGGCCGTGGCCGGAGTCGACCCGATCTCACTCGGCGTGCTGGCCCCGCCCGGCCAGTATGGCGCTGACATCGCGGTCGGACCGACCCAGCCGCTGGGTGTGCACATGAACTGCGGCGGTGGTGTCGGCGGCTTCATCGCCAGCCGCGACGAGGAGCGTTACGCACGCCAATACCCGACGCTGCAGGTGAGCCTCTGCCCCACCAGTGAGGAGGGCGAGCGCGGATTCTCACTGACGCTGTTCGAGCAGTCGTCCTACGGCTCACGCGAGCTCGGTAACGACTGGACCGGAAACTCCGTCTACCTCTGGGCGGTCGTGAACGCCGTCTACATGTCGCTGCTCGGACCCACGGGCTTCTCCGAGCTCGGTGAGCTGATCCTGATGCGCAGCAACTACGCGGCGGCAAGGATCTCCGAAATTCCGGGCGTCGCGGTCAGCTGGCCCGGCTTCTTCAAGGAGTTCGTCGTCGACTTCAACGAGACCGGCAAGACCGTCTCCGAGATTAACGCCGGGCTGAGAACCCGTGGGATCTTTGGCGGCGGCGGCCTCTCCGACAGCCACCCGCAGCTCGGACAGTCGGCGCTGTACTGCGTCACTGAGGTTCACAACCAGGAGGACATCGACCGCCTGACGACGGCGCTCACCGAGGTGCTGGCATGAGCAATCCGAGCCTGCGTCGCTACCACGCGGCGGTCTGGGACGAACCGCTCGTGCTCGAGATCGGACGCGAAGGACGCCGCGGGATGCTCGTCCCGGAGCCCGAGGCCGAGGTCCGTGCCACCGCCGGGACATTGGACGCCCTCGTACCGCACACTGCTCGCCGTCAGAAGGCGCCGGGGCTCCCGGAGCTGACCGAGTTCGAGGTCCAGCGCCACTATCTCCACCTCTCCCAGGAGACGTTGGGGATGATGGGCATCAGCCTGTTCGGGACCTGCACGATGAAGTACAACCCGCGGCTCAACGAGCTGCTCACCGCGCGCCCGTGGCTCGCCGAGCTTCACCCGAGCCAGGACGAGGACACGCTCCAGGGAGTGCTGCAGATCGTCCACGCGTTCAGCGAGATGCTCTGCGAGCTCTCCGGAATGTCGCAGTTCGTGTTCCAACCGGGGGGTGGTGCCGACGCCGCCTACACCCAAGCCTGCATCACCCGCGCGTATCACCAGCATCGCGGCGAGCTGTCCCAGCGAGACGAGGTCATCACGACGATTCAGGCGCACCCGTGCAATGCCGCCACCTCCGCAGCCGCCGGGTTCAAGGTGGTCACGCTTCCGCTCGAGGATGACGGCTATCCATCCGTGGCCGCGTTGGAGGCTGTCGTCAGCGAGCGTACGGCGGCGCTGATGGTGAACAACCCCGACGACATGGGGATCTACAACCCGAACATCAAGCGCTGGCTCGAGCTCGTTCACGACGCCGGCGCGCTCGCCTTCTACGACCACGCGAACTTCAACGGCGTGATGAGCAGGCTGCGCGCCAGGGAGCTCGGCTTCGACGCCTGCATGTTCATGCTGCACAAGACCTTCGGGGCTCCGAAGGGCGGCGGTGGGCCTGCGGTGGGCGCCTACGGGTGCTCGGAGGAACTGGTCCCGTTCCTGCCACGACCGCTGGTGCATCGCGACGGAGAGCGCTACAGGATCGAGCACGACGCGCCGCTCAGCATCGGGCGTGTGCGGGAGTTCTGGGGGAACCTCCCCCAGGTCGTCAAGGCCTACTCGTACACGCGTGCGCTCGGCGCCGAGGGGATCCGCCAGGCGGCCGACCTCTCGGTCCTTGCCAACAATTACATGGAGGGCAGGCTGCTGGCGATCCGCGGAGTTACCAAGTCCTTCCCGGAGCTGACCGCGCCGCGGCTCGAGATGACGCGGTACAGCCTCGGGGAGATGACGGAGGAGACCGGCGTGACCGTGCTCGACGTGCAGAACCGGATGGTCGACTTCGGGATCGACGCATTCTGGTTGAGCCACGAGCCGTGGATCGTGCCCGAGCCGTTCACCCCGGAGGCGGGCGAGCTCTGGTCCAAGGAGGACATCGACTACTGGATCGACGTGCTCGCGGCCGTCGTCGCCGAGGCCTACGAGGATCCGGAAACGGTCAGGACGGCCCCGCACAACCAGGCGATCCACAAGGTCGACGGCTCCGGGGCCAACGACCCCGAGCAGTGGGCCACCACCTGGCGCGCCTACCAGCGCAAGCGCAGGGCGGCGACGGTTTGATGCTTGGTTCGATCGCAATCGTCGGGGCGGGCAGCATCGGCACCAGCTGGGCGATCGTGTTTGCGCGCGGAGGCCACCCGGTCGCCGTCTACGACCCTGACCCTGCCCGGCTTGCGGCCGCCGGCGAGGAGATCGCCGCGCGACTCGCCGCGCTCGAGGCCGCCGCCCTACTGGCCGAGTCCGGCACCGAGATCGCCGCACGCGTTTCAACGCACGACCAGCTCGGACCCGCCTTGGAAGGTGCTGTGCACATTCAGGAGTGCGCCCCCGAGCAGCTCGAGCTCAAGCGCGAGTTGTTCAACGAGCTCGACACGCTGGCTGATCCCGATGCGGTGATCGCGAGCTCTTCCTCGGCGCTCACGATCTCCGAAACCGCCGGCCATCTGCCCGGCCGTGGGCGCTGCCTGGTGGTTCATCCAGCCAACCCACCCCATCTGCTGCCGGTTGTCGAGCTTGTGCCCGCTGCCTTCACGGACCCGGCGGTGACCGAGCGCACCTTCGCACTTCTGAAGGCGAGCGGGATGTCGCCGGTACACGTGCGGCACGAGATCGAGGGGTTCGTCTACAACCGCCTGCAGGGTGCGGTTCTGCGCGAGGCCTACTGCCTCGTCCGTGACGGCGTGATCAGCGTCGATGACATCGATCGCGTGATGCGCGAGGGGCTGGGACGGCGATGGGCCGTGATCGGGCCATTCGAAACCGCCGATCTCAACACCCGGGGCGGCATCGCCGAGCACGCCAGGAAGATGGGGCCCGCCTACGCACGGATGGGTGCCGAGCGCGGGCAGCACGACCCATGGGACGACGAGCTCGTCGCCGCTGTGACCGAGCAGCGGCGCGCGCTCCTGCCCCTCTCCGACTGGGAGCGGCGCATCGACTGGCGCGACCGCGCGTTGATCGCGCAGGAGCGGGCACGCCGCCTGTTCGACTCCCAAGCGGTCGATCACAGCCAACCGGCGTGGCAGTCGGCCCGGGCCGCCCAATAAGATCGCGGGCCGTGGCGAGTCAATCCCCCTCTGGAGCAGACGGCCGGATCCTGGCGGCGCAGCCGCAGGAGCGCTCCCGTGACTTCAACCAGTCTGTCGCCCGTGGACTCGAGATCATCGAGACGTTCGGCGCGCACACCTCCCGCCAGACCGTCAGCGAGATCGCGGCGAAGACCGGCCTGACGCGTGCCACCACGCGGCGCTTCCTGCTGACGCTGGTCGAGCTCGGATACATGACGACCGACGGCCGCACGTTCGAGCTGTCCCCGCGCGTGCTGAGACTCGGCTACTCGTACCTCTCGGGACTCGGTTTCCCGAGCGTCGCACTCCCCCACCTCGAAGCCCTCGTGGCGGAGGTCGACGAAGCCAGCGAGGCGTCGATCCTCGACGGCCACGATGTGGTCTACGTGGTGCGCGTTCCTGGCACCAGGCTGATGACGATCGCCGTCAATGTCGGTGCGCGGATGCCGGCGCACGCCACCTCGATGGGACGCGTGCTGCTCGCCGGTCTGCCCGACGACGAGCTCGAGCGCTATCTGGGCTCTGCGACCTTCGAGCGGTTCCTGCCGCACACTGCGACCAATCGGGACACGCAGCGGGAACGCATCCTCAAGGCGCGTGCCGACGGCTACGCGATCGTCGACCAGGAGCTCGAGGAGGGGCTGATCGCGGTTGCGGTCCCGATCCACGATCGCATGCAGCGCGTCGTGGCGGCCGTCAATCTCTCAACCCACGTCGGCCGGCACGACTCCGAGTCGGTTCGCGTCGAGTTGCTGCCGGCACTACGGCGGCACGCTGCGCTGATCGAGCGGGATCTGGTCAACGTCGTTTAGGGTGCGTGTGCCCTTAGCGCCGCCCGCTGGCCGGCGCTCTCAGTAGCGGGTCTCTGTCAGTGCCACGTACGTGGCGTCGGGCTCGACGAAGTACGCGTAGCTCCAACTGCCGCCGTTACCCAGGGCGACCGTCTGCGGCTCACACAGTAGTTCGATCCCGGCCCGCGCCAGCGCGGCGGCCGCCTGTTCGATATTGCGCACGCCGACCGCGAACTCAAAGCTGCCGAGGTGGCCCCACTCGCCGCGCATGTCCGGCGATGGCGGCGTGTGCTGGACGGGCTCCATGCCACCGCCGTGCGGGTTCGTGAGCAGCATCATGTGCTGGCTCGGTGGGGTCCGCGGCGCATACCAGGGATGCATCGGCTCGAAGTAGCCGTCGCTCTCAAACAGCATCCCGGTGAACCCGAGAGCGCTGTAGAACTCGCGCGTGCGCTCGAGGTCGCGCACGCCGAACGCCACGTGGTTGACGCCCTGGGGACCGCTCTCGACCGGCCAGCCCGCTTCGAGGTCGTGCCACTCGATCATCTCGATCTTGGTCCCGTCCGGGTCGGCGACATAGGAAAGGCTGCAGAGCGTTCCGTACGGCGGTAGCGGAGCCTCGTTCGGCTCCATCAACCCGGTGACCCGGTGCTCGGCCAGCAGCCGGTGGTAGGTCGCCGCCTGATCCTTGACGTGCAGACAGACCTCACACACGCCCGCCTCCCCCCAGCCGATGCCATCGGGCATCGGCGGCGGGCTCTGATCGGTCGTGGACACCAGCTTGACCGCGGCCATGCCGAGCGCCGTGGGACGCACGGGCCGCAACATCGCGACTCGCGCGGTCACACCGGAGCGACCGGCGACACGCTCCAGCCCCGGCAGCTCGAGCTCTTCATCAAAGGCGACCTCTGTGAACCCCAGATCCGCATAGAACGCCAGCGAGCGCTCCATGTCCGAGACGCCCACACCGATGTGATCGACTCCCAACGCCCAGCCTGGGCTCAACACCGGCTGCATGGAGGCCCCTCCGTTCTTGTCACGTACCAATACGGCCACCCGTGGGCCGGTCTCACCAGCCCCGCGAACAATAGCCAGGCCGTGTCGTAGTGTCCACTCTCCGAGCATTCGTACGCTTGACGTGCAGTCGCGGTGATGCTTGACTCGCTCCTGTGCTAGTCGGCGCAAAGCTCCAGAACAGCGGTCCGCTGCCGCTCGAGCGTGGTATCCCCGAACTTGCCCGCGCCCTGGAGCAGGGCGGCGCCGATTCAATCTGGGTCTCGGACCACGTCGTCCTACCGCGCGAGATGAACTCGCACTACCCGTTCGCCGCCGACGGGCGCGCCAACTGGGCCAGCGACACCCCCTACTTCGAGGCGATGATCGCGCTCGCGCTCGCCGCCGCGGCGACCGAGCGCGTCCGGCTCGGAACCGCCGTCCTGGTGTTGCCACTGCGAAACCCCGTGATGTTCGCCAAGCAGGCCGCATCGATAGATGCCGCAAGCGGCGGCCGGCTGGAACTGGGACTGGGCGCCGGCTGGCTGGCGGAGGAGTTCGAGGCGCTCAACGTCCCCTTTGCGCGTCGCGGCGCCCAGCTCAGCGAATGGATCGCAATCGCCCGCGACTGCTGGACCGGGTTTCCGTCCGAGCGCAGGTCCG
The DNA here is from genome assembly GCA_035552235.1 of Solirubrobacteraceae bacterium. Taxonomy (GTDB): domain Bacteria; phylum Actinomycetota; class Thermoleophilia; order Solirubrobacterales; family Solirubrobacteraceae; genus Palsa-465. The sequence goes on along the minus strand of DASZLT010000014.1, from coordinate 2,188 downwards.
AGGACTACGTCCTTCCTGCCGACACGCTCTCGCTGCCGACTCCGGCACACCGCATCCCGATCCTGCTGGGTGGCCACTCGGCCCGCGCGCTGAAGCGCGTCGGAGCGATCGCCGACGGGTGGTTGGGACAGCAGTCAACAGCGGAACTCGATCCGCGACCGATCGCCGAGGCCCGAGCCACGATTCTCGAGGCCGCCCAACGCGCCGGGCGCGACGGCGAGCGCATCACCACGGTCCTGCGAATCGTCGAATCGGCCGGACGGCCCGAGATCGTGGCAGCGGCGCTGCCGCTCCTTGCCGAGGCAGGCGTCGATGAGGTGATCGTCGACCTGACCTGGGAAGCCGAGGACCAGGCGGACCAACTCGCCGTGTTGCGCGCCGGAGCGGCGGCTGCGTGAGTGCCGGCGTGACGATCTCCCTCGAGGGAGCGCGAGCGCTGGTCACCGGCGGGGCGAACGGCCTCGGCGCGGCGATCGTCGAGCTGTTCGCCGAGGCCGGCGCCAGCGGCGTCAGCGTCGATCTCGGAACGTCGGGTTCGCTACCCCCTGATTGGCATGCGGTCGCCGCCGATGTGCGCTCCGAGGCGGAGATCATGCGCGCCTGCGAGGCTGCCGTTACGACATTGGGAGGCCCGCTGCACCTGCTCGTCGCGGCCGCCGGGATCGTGCCCCCGTGGCGGGGGATCCCGGAACTCGATCTTGACGAGTGGGACAACCTCTTTGCGGTCAACGTGCGCGGCGTGGTCGCGACGCTCAAGCATGCGGCCCCGCTGATGGTCGATGGCGGCGCCATCGTCGTGATCGGATCGCTGAACTCCTGGCGCGGAGACGGGAACATCACCGGTTACGTCGCGAGCAAGCACGCCGTGCTGGGTATTGTGCGATCAGCCGCGATCGATCTCGGTGCCCGCCGCATACGAGTCAACGCCGTAGGTCCGGGGCCGGTCGCCACCGAAGCGCTGCGCGATCGCATGTCCCGGCGCACGCAATCGGGAGGGCCACCGCTCGACGAGGCCCTGAGGGCCGCCGCGGCAAGCACGAGCCTGGGGCGCATCGCGACGGCCGCAGATGTGGCCGGCACCGCGCTGTTCCTCGCGAGCGAGCTCTCGGCCGCCATCACCGGCCAGCTGGTGGCTGTCGACGGCGGATTGGCATGAGCGCCGGCCTTGACGGCCGCGTCGTCCTGCTGACCGGCGCCTCTGGCGGGATCGGCACCGTCACCGCCTCCCTGTTGCTCGAGCGCGGCGCCCACGTGATCGCGCACTACGGCCACAATCGCGCAGGCGCCGAAGCGGCCTGCGCGGCTGCGCCCGAGCGGGCGCTGATCGTCGAGGCGGACCTCGCCAACCCCGAGGCGACCCGCGAGCTCTGGCGGACGTCGCATGCGTGGCGAGGCCACGTGGACGTACTGGTTGCGAACGCCGCGGTCGCGGTGAACCTGCCGTTCGACGCGCCCGATGACGACTGGGACGCCGGCTGGGAGCGCACGTTCCAGACCAACGTGATGTCTCCGGCGAATCTGATCCGCGCGGCGCTCCCGCATTTCATCGAGCGACGACAGGGGGCGCTGATCGCGATCTCGAGTTGGGCGGCACAGCGCGGCTCGGCGCTGCCGATGCACACCGCCTACGCAGCTTCCAAGGCAGCGCTGCAGAACCTCACGCAGTCGATCGCGCGCAATCACACGGGTGACGGCGTGCTCGCGTACGTGCTCGCGCCCGGGATCGTGAGAACGCCGATGTCGGAAATCTCCGCCTCCGCACGCGGCGGCATCGACGCCGTCAACGCGATGCTTCCGCTCGGCGAGATGGTGCCTCCGCAGGAGGTGGCCAACCTCGTCGCCTACCTCGCCGGCGGCGGCGTCCGGCACCTCAGCGGCGCCACGATCGACATCAACGGCGCCGCAAACATCCGCTGAAGCCGAAAACCCGGACTTTCCGGGGTTTCTCGCCAGCCGGCCACGCATGTTTGTACGGCTGGATGCTTGACACGCGGGCACCAGCGGTGCACTATGCGCACATGCAGTCGCTATCCGAGCAGTCCGATCAGGACTGAGTCGGCACAATGCACGGTGCAGAAGTCGTCGTGGACACTCCCCTGGACGAGCAGCCAGTCATCCCGCCGAGCCAGCACCCGATCGGAGAGCCGGTCGTCGTGGTCACTGGCCTGCGCAAGTCCTTCGGTCAGCG
>DASZLT010000013.1:0-1591 GCA_035552235.1 Solirubrobacteraceae bacterium | reverse complement strand
AGGCGCCCGGCGCGATCGGCCGCGAGCAGCTGATCAAACCCGCCGATCGGCTCGTCGCCGATCAGGATCTGCGGGAAGGTGACCATTCCGGTCAGCTTGGCGAGCTCGGCGCGACCGTCCGGATCGCGTGCCAGATTGATTTCCTCGTAGGGAATCTCACGCCGGCCGAGCAGCATCTTCGCGCCCGCGCACTTCGAGCAGTTGTCGGTCGTGTACACCGTCACGAGCTTCATAACTTCAGAAAGTATAGCAAGGGCCTGAGTGGCCGGGACGCTCAAGACCGAGGCGATCGTGCTGCGCTCGATGCGCTACGGCGAGGCCGACCGGATCCTTCACCTGTACACGCCCGGGCACGGCCGGGTGAGCGCGATCGCCAAGGGGGTGCGACGTGCCCGCAGTCGCTTCGGGGCCCGCCTGGAGCCGTTCTTCCACGTCCGCGCGATCCTGCATCAGGGGCGCAGCGAGCTGCTGACGGTGACCGGGGTCGACACGGTCGCGACCCACCGGGAGCTGCGCGAGCACGCGGCGACGCTCGACGCCGCGGCCCGCGCATGCGATGCGGTCACGCGCCTGTTCGAGACCTCTGACCCCCACCCCGAGGTGTTCGTCCTGCTCGCCAACGAGCTCGCGCTGCTGGACTCCGACGTCACCCAGGCGCGACCCGCCAACGGCCTGTCGTTTCGCCTCAAGCTGTTGCTGGCCGCCGGCATCGTTCCCCAGCTCGCTGCCTGTGCGGTATGCGGTGAGACCGAGCACCTGAGCGCCTTCTCCGGGGCGGCCGGAGGAGTCGTCTGCAGCGCCTGCGAGGCGGCGTCGTTCGTGCTCGATGAGGACGCCTACCACTTCCTGGTCGGCGCGCTCGGCGCGCCGCTCTCGCAGGCGCCCGAGGCCTCCGAGCGGGCGCTGCGCCAGGTCGAGCGGGCGATCTCCGAGACCGCCGAGCACCACGCCCACGTGCGTCTGCGGCCGCTGCTGGCCACGTGAATTTGTCGGCACGCTGACAAGTGGGGTAATGAAAACCGAATCCGCTGCCGATACGCGAGTCATCCAGAACCTGGTCTATAGTGGCAGCTTGCTTGGGGCGCAAGGATGGCCGTGGAGGTCTTTGCGCGCCATGCGTACAGGGGCAATGTCGTCGCACTCGTCAAGAAAGTAGGGGCTCATGCGGTCACTTACCGCGATTCTGGCCGTTGCGGCCGTATGCCTGTGCACGGCCGGACAGGCCGCTGCTCGAACGCTGCGCGCGCCGGGGCTGCAGAGCCCGGGTAACGGCGCCAACGTCGAGTCCCTCCCTGCCTTCACCTGGACCGGCGTCGCGGGGGCCGCCAGCTACCAGTTCGAATTCAGCGCCGACAAGGACTTCTCCTCTGCCGTGCAGGGCTTCGCCGAAGGCCCGATCCCGCTGACGACGACAGCGATCACCAACGACAAGTCGATCCCCAACGGGACGTACTACTGGCGCGTGCGCGCCCTGACCGCCAAGGACAAGGTCGGCCACTGGTCGCGACTCCGCACGCTGCACAAGAACTGGAATCAGCAGCCGATCCTGCTCAGCCCGCTCGGCACGACCGTCAACTGGCCCAGCCAACCG
>DASZLT010000012.1:0-28778 GCA_035552235.1 Solirubrobacteraceae bacterium | reverse complement strand
ATGTTGCCTGCGGCTTTCACGCCGGCGATGCCGCCACGATGCGCGCGGTCTGCGCCGAGGCGGTGCTGCGCCGCAAATCCATCGGGGCGCACGTCTCGCATCTGGACCGGGAGGGCTTTGGCCGCCGCGACCTCGAGGTCGCTCCGCACGAGCTGCGCCAGCAGGTCGTGCAGCAGATCTCGGCGCTGCGCATCGGAGCCGGCCTCGAGCATGTGCGCGTCGGCTATGTCAAGCCGCACGGCGCGCTCTACAACCGTGCCTCCGTGGATCGCGTCTACGCCGACGCGATCGTCTCCGCGATCGCTGCCGCCGACCGTCATCTGAAGCTGCTCGCACCACCCGGATCGGAGATGCTGCGCTCCGCAGAGCAGCACGGGATCGAGGGCGTTGCCGAGGGCTTCGCCGATCGCGCCTACGCCGCCGACGGCACCCTCGTCCCCCGCAGCAAGCCCGGCGCCGTGCTGACCGAGCCCGACGCGGCAATCGCTCACGCCCTGGAGCTCGCCCGTAGCGGCCGCTTCGGCTCGCTCTGCATCCACTCCGACACGCCCGGAGCCGCCCAGCTCGCGATCGCCGTCCGTAACCGTCTGATCGGCGCCGGCTTCGAGGTCCGCCCCTTCTCGTGAGACCCGTTGGCGATCACGCCATGCTCCTAGAGCTTCCCGACAACGCGAGCGTGCACATCGCCGCGAGACTCGCCCGTGATCGTTGGGGTGAGCAGCTCGTGGAGGTCGTACCCGGGCACTCGACTCTGCTCCTGGTTTGGGATGAGGGTATGGAGGATGCCGCCGCCATTGAGTCCAATTTGAAAGCACTCGCGAGTGACGCGAGTGCTTTCAAATTGGACTCAAGGGTTATCGGCAATGCGCCACCGCCGGGGGTGACGGTTCCCGTGAGGTACGACGGAGCTGATCTGGAGAGCGTTGGGCGGGAGCTCGGCGTAAGCCGAGAAGCGGTGGTGGAGCTGCACAGCGGAGCGGGGTACACCGTCGCATTCATGGGCTTCTCGCCCGGCTTTCCTTATCTCATAGCTGAGGGCGGGGGTGGTGTTGAGGGCGTCGGTGGTGCGGTCGAGCGCATGTTGGCGCTGCCGCGCTTGGAGACGCCGCGCACGGAGGTGGTGGCGGGGTCCGTGGCGGTGGCGGCGGGTTACTGCGGGATCTATCCGCGCAGCTCGCCGGGCGGCTGGAATCTGCTGGGGCGCACGGAGGTGGTGCTCTTCGACGTGCAGCGGAAGCTGCCGGCGCTGCTTGGGCCGGGGACGCGCGTGCGATTCGAGTCGATCTGAGATGACGCGCGTCGAGGTGCTGACGCCGGGGGCGTTGACGACGATCCAGGATCTTGGGCGGCCGGGTTGGGCGCACATCGGCGTCCCACGGTCGGGCGCGGCCGACAGGCCGGCGCTGAGGCTGGCCAACAGCCTGGTTGGCAACGGCGAGAACGCCGCCGCGCTCGAGACGACGCTTGCGGGCCCGCGTTTGCGTTTCGATGGTCCTGCCGTGGCGGCACTGACCGGCGCGCCGGCACCGGTTCGCGTGGCAGATCGGACGGTGGGAATGAACGAGGTGTTCGCGGTGGCCGCCGGCGACGAGCTGCGGATCGGGAACGCGAGCGCGGGGCTGCGCACATATCTCGCATTCCGCGGGGGCATAGCGGTGCCGCTGGTGCTCGGCAGCGCCGCCACGGACCTGCTCACAGGACTCGGACCGGAGCCGCTCACACGCGGCGACCTGCTGGATCTGAGCACAGACGATCGGGGCGGACGAACTATGCGTTCGCCCGCCCCTGAACTGCCCCCACTCGATGAACTACCCGATTCCGTCATATTGCGTGTCATCGTCGGTCCGCGTAGTGACTGGTTCACCGATGAATCCGTCAAACGGCTACTCCGCGAGCCATTCAGGGTCGACCAGGCGTCCAATCGGATCGGTATTCGCCTCCGCGGCCCAGAATTCCGGCGTACGCGAGCCGATGAGCTGCCATCAGAAGGTCTGGTGCCCGGTGCAATTCAGGTGCCGGCGGATGGGCAGCCGATCGTGCTACTCACGGATCACCCGACCACGGGCGGCTATCCGGTGGTCGCGGTCGTGCACAGCGAGGACCTGGCGCTGGCTGCGCAGCTGAGGCCCGGCCAGCGGCTGTATTTTGCCGCGAGCGAAGCAGGCTGACTTCCGGAGCGACGTGCGAGGCGCGTGCGCCGGCCCGGCCGGGGCCAGTCCGGCGGCCGCCCGGCGACCGCGTCAGGCGACTTGAGCGACCGGCCGGTCCGGCACCACGCAGACCCTGCCCTCGGAGAAGCCGGCCGCGCCGATCCCAAACGCGGCGTTGAAGCGGTCGAGGTTGACGAGCGACAGCAGCGCCGTCAACTCGACCAGCTGCCGATCAGTGAAGTGCTCCTGCTGTGCGCACCGCCTGGTTGAACTTCCCCATCGCCATCATCAGTTTCGGCGTGTGGGCCCAGATCTCCATCGGCTCCAGCCCACTGCCGGTATGCGGATCACGACCGGTGAGCTTGCGCATCATCCGTGGGCCGAACCTGTAGGCGAGCCTGACGACCGGCCCCGCCTGGCTCTTACTTACTCCCTCGATCCGCGCCATCCGCGTCTCCTGTCACATTCGTAGTGCTGGTCCCGATTTGACGAGACAGCACTACGGGATGTGACGGGCCCAGCCCAGCTCGCTCAGGCGAGCGCCGGCTCGATCTCGGCCTCGAGGCGCTTCTTGGGATAGGCGCCGGTGACGCGCTTGACCTCCTGACCGTTCTTGAAAACGATCAGAGTCGGGATCGAAAGCACGTTGTACTGGATCGCGGTCTGCTGGTTCTCGTCGGTGTTGAGCTTCGAGACCTTCAGCTGACCCGCCTTCTCGGTCGCGATCTCCTCGACCACGGGAGCAACCGCGCGGCAGGGACCGCACCACGGAGCCCAGAAGTCGACCAGCACCGGCACGTCGGACTCGAGCACCTCTGCCTGGAAGTTGTTGTCTGTTACCTCGGAAACGTTGCCCGCCATCACGGCTCCTCTGAGACTGTTGGTTACTTCAAAAAGTATAGCGACGCGGCGCTCGCCCGTGCGGGCGATCGAGTACGGGCCGCGTACCAATGTCCTACTCGAGCACGGCTCGATCGTGGCCGACCAGGTGGTGCTCGCCGTCAACGCCTGGGCGGCGCAGATCAAGGAGATCGGCGCGGGCCTCGAGGATCTGGGGCGCAAGCCGCGCATGGCAGACCGGCTGCTGGCAGCGCTCGACCCGACCGGCTATGAGTACAGAGGGCCGGCCGGCGCGTCACACTGAAGCGCAGTGACTGAGACGCCCACCACGGCTCCCACCAACAGCGAGATCGCTGCCGCCTTCGACGAACTCGGCGACCTCTACGAGCTCGACGGCGCGAGCATCCACCGGATCGTCGCCTACCGCAACGGCGCGCGTGCGGTGCGCGAGGCGTCCAAGCAGGTGGCGCAGCTCGCACTCGACGGGCAGGCGACCAAGCTCCCCGGGATCGGCGCGACACTGCAGGAGAAGATCGTCGCGCTGGCCACGACGGGTGAGATCCCCGCGCTCGTGAAGCTGCGCTCGAGGTTCCCACCGGGGCTCGTGGAGATGACCAGGCTGCCGGGGCTCGGGCCCAAGCGCGCACGACGACTGTATGAGGAACTCGGGCTCGACTCGCTCGAGGCGCTCGAGCAGGCGGCAAACGCGAGCCGCATCAGCGAGCTCAAGGGCTTCGGCCCCAAGGCCGAGCAGGCGCTGCTCGAGGCGGTCGCCGAATACGGGCGGGCCGGCCCCGCGCAGCGCATCGTATTGAGCCGGGCGCTCGCCGTCGGCGAGGAGCTGCTCAATGAGATCCGCGCGCTGACGGTGACCAAGCGTGCCGAGCTCGCCGGGTCCGCGCGGCGCCTGTGTGAGAGCGTCAAGGACCTCGACATCGTCGCGACCGCAACCGACCCCGGCGCGCTGGCGGCGGCCGTCGCAGCGCTGCCGCAGGTCGAAGCCGCTTCCACGCCGGGCTCAAATGCCGTCCGGATCCGAACCCACAGCGGCATCGGCATCGACGTGCGGATCGTCGAGCCGGACCAGTTCGGAAACGTGCTCCAGCACCTGACCGGCTCCAAGCAGCACAACGTCGCGCTGCGTGACTTCGCCGTACGCCGCGGTATGCACATCTCCGAGTACGGGGTGCTCGATGACGCTGCCGGCACCACGCACCGTTGCTCGACCGAGGCCGAGGTCTATGCGCTGCTGGGGATGGACTACATCGAGCCCGAGCTGCGTGAGGACCGCGGTGAGCTCGAGGCGGCGCTCAAGCATGAGTTGCCGGAGCTCGTCACGGCGGCCGACCTAAAGGGCGACCTGCACTGCCACACCACCGCCTCCGACGGCACCGCCTCGATCGAGGAGATGGCGCAGGCGGCGATCGAGGCGGGGTATGAGTACCTGGCCATCACCGACCACTCGGCGTCGATGGGCTTCGGCGCTGACGTCTCCGCCGACGAGCTGAGGCGACAGATCGAGCGCGTGCGCGAGGTTGACGCAACGCTTGCCGACTTCACGCTGCTGGTCGGATCGGAGGTCAACGTCCTGCCGGATGGCTCACTCGACTACGCCGACGAGCTGCTGGCCGAGCTCGACTGGGTCGTGGCCAGCGTCCACACCTCGTTCCGGATGGCTAAGGGAGAGATGACCGCCCGCATCGTGCGCGCGATCGAGCACCCCTACGTCGATTGCATCGGCCACCTCAGCGGACGCAAGATCCTGCAGCGAGCGCCATACGAGTTCGACTTCGAGGCCGTGCTCGAGGCGGCGGTCCGCACCGGCACGATGCTCGAGATCAACGCCAACCCCGACCGCCGCGACCTCAACGAGCTGCACGCTCGTGACGCCGCCGCGACCGGCATCCCGCTGCTGGTCAACTGCGACGCCCACCGCACCGGCGGCTTCGAGGTAGTCCGCTACGGGATCGCCACAGCGCGCCGCGCCTGGCTCACACCGTCCCAGATTGCGAATACTCGAGCGTGGACGGATCTGGCGGCCCAGCGGCGCCGTCCGCCGGCTGCTTGAACTGAATCCGCGCGAACCATAGGAGCCCGCCTACCGTTCCGATCAGCGCCACCCAGAAGTTCAGGCGCATGCCGAGGATGTGCTGCGAGTAGTCGACCCGCAGCGTCTCCTCGAAGATGCGGAAGGCCGAATAGCCCGCGACGTACAGCGGGAACAGACCAGGTGGCCTCACCTTCCGGCGGTTGTCCAGCCAGACGAGCGCGGCGGCCAGCAGCAGGTTCCAGATGATCTCGTAGAGGAAGGTGGGCTGGAAGGTCGCGTACTGCGCGTAGCCGGGTGGGCGGTGCGCGGGGGAGATCTTCAGCGCCCACGGCAGCGTCGAGGGCTTGCCGAACAGCTCCTGGTTGAAGTAGTTGCCGATGCGCCCGATCGACTGGGCGACCAGCAGCCCGGGCGTCGCCGCGTTGATGAAGCGGTAGACGTCAGGCCAGCCGAGGTGCCTGCGCAGGTACCAGATCCCGACCGCCACACCCAGGCCGATCCCGCCCCAGATGCCCAGGCCGCCGTCCCAGATCGCAAAGGGCCCGTACCACTGGTGCGGCATCTGGCTCGGCGTGGTGATGTCGAAGTAGATGCGGCCACCGACCAGGCCGGCGGGGAACCCCCACCAGGCGACGGTGTAGACGATGTCCGGGTCGCCGCCACGCTTGGCCCAGCGCCGCCGGGAGATGTAGATCGCGGCCGCGACCGCGACCACGTAACAGATGCCATACGCGTGGAAGTACAGGGGCCCGATTGAGAAGCCGCTGCTCGAGGGACTTGGGATGTAGGCGATGGCCGGCATTAGCTGCTGGGCTCACGCGTGGCGCCCGGTGACCGGGGTCGCGCGTTTGGCCTGGGTGAGTTCTGTCAGGTTCGTGCGGAATCCGGGTGTGCGGACGAGCTTGATCGGTCGCAGCGGCGAGGTGTGCTCGATATAGAACCGCGCGCCGTCGCGCTCCTCGATCGCGGTCACCGCCGCCGACTGTCGCCGCCAGGCGAGCGCCCAGATGATCGCAAAGCCGGCCGCGATCGCCGGCACCTGTGGGTACGCGAAGGCGACCGCGCCGGCGCCGATCGTGCAGACGATGATCGGCCACAGGCGGTTGAGGAAGGTGCGGCCGGGGTTGATCTCCGGAAGCATCGTCTGCGTCCTGGCGCTGGCGAGCAGCACCGCGATCTGCCGCGAGGTCGTGCTCCTGCGCCCGATGCGTGCGCCGGAGATCGCGGCGATCACCCACCAGCCGGCGGCGACCGGAACGAGCAGCACGTTGCCGTTCTCGTTGGCGCCGGCGACCGTTACGACCGCGAGCAGGGTTGCGGCCGCGGCACAGAGCATGACGGTCGTTCGCAGGAGCTCGGTGAAACGCATGCCGCAGGCGGCCCGGCTACTCGGCCACCAACGCGGCCAAGAGCTCCCGCACTCCTTCAGTCCCGGCGACCACCACGTCGGCCTCCTCCTCGATCGCCAGCGGTCCGTCGTTCGAGCGCACGCCCACACAGATGGCGCGCTCGATAAGGCCCTCCTTGGCGAGATCGTGAAGCGCGTGGAAGGCATCGAGATCGGTGGTGTCGTCGCCGACGTAGAGGGCCGCCGCGAAGCTCCGGTCACCCAGCAGCGTGCGCACCCCGAGGCCCTTGTCGATGCGCACGGGTGGCCGCACCTCCATGACCTTGCGGCCCCAGTGCACCTCGAGCGCCGACTCCTGGGCGTGAGCGGCCACGGCGTCGATCGCCGCGCGCGCGTCCTGCTCGTCGACCGCGCCGCGCCAGTGGTAGGCGATGATCGGACCCTTGTCCTCGATGCGCACGCGGCGGCGGCGCAGCTCGGGGGTATCGGACTCGCGCTTGAACTCGTCGAGCCGCGGCCCCCACTGCGCGATCGCCGGGTCGATCTGCGCCTCGGTCCAGCCCGAGCGCAGCAGCTCGGCTCCGTGCGAGCCGAGGTAGGCGATCGTTCCGACCGAGACCATTGCTCGCGCCTCCGATGCGCGCCGTCCGCTGATGCACGCGACCTGGGCGTAGCGCCGCGAGATCGCGATGATCAACTGCCGAGTGGATTCCGGGACGCTGGCGTCGGCCGCGTGCTCGACGATCGGGGCGAGTGTGCCGTCGATGTCGAGCAGTACCGCTGAGTTGGACGGGTTCGCTCGCAGCGGCGCAAGCGACTCGTTGAAGAGCGCTGACGTCACGCCTACCAGTATGGCGCCTCCGGTTCTGCTTTTACGCAATCGCAACGCTTGCTGCGAAAGTCGGCCTCCCTCCCAATCTCATGTAAGTCGATTTGCTTTATGTAGTATCTACCGCGGCACAACGACGGCCGTTGCCACCTGACAAGCCACTTCCGAGCAAAAGGGATTAGCAAATGCACCAGAGACAGGTCACAGCACTCCTCGCGGCGATGGCAGCCACCGCCGGCCTGGCCGCACCCGCGGCCGCGGCCGCGGCCGCCTCGGCGAATGCACCCACCAGCCCACCTCCGCTCACCGTGCTCAGCCAGCAGCCGGGCAGCCTCGGCAACGACGACATCTTCATCACGCCGACGGGTGACACCTCGACCTACGCCAACGGACCGGAGATCCTCAGCGCGAGCGGCAACGTCGTGTGGTTCGACGCGCTACCGGCGGGCGACTCATCTGCGGACTTCCGCACCCAGCGCTACGAGGGCAGGCCCGTGCTCACCTTCTGGGCGGGCACTGGGCTCGGCGGGGTCTCGCACGGAACCGATTACATCTACAACGACCATTACCAGCAGATCGCCACGGTCCAGGCGGGCAACGGCCTCAGCCCCGACGGACACGAGTTCCTGATCACCCCGTGGGGCACGGCCCTGATCCTGGCCTTCCAGCAGACCACCGCGAACCTCACCTCGATCGGCGGGCCCGCCGACCAGACGGTGATCAACGGCGTCGTGCAGGAGATCGACATCCGCACCGGCAAGGTCCTGTTCGAGTGGAACAGCGCAGACCACGTCTCCTACAGCCACAGCGAGCAGCCGCTGCCCGCATCGGCCAGCTCACCCTGGGATTGGTTTCACGTCAACGCGGTGAAGCTTGACCCGCACGGCAACCTGCTGATCGATGCGCGTAACACGTGGACGACCTATGACGTGGACCCGCGCAGTGGCAACATCAACTGGCAGCTCGGCGGCAAGGACTCGAGCTTCAGGCTGCAGGCCGCACCCGGCCAGTCGCTCAACGACGCCGGCGCGATCTTCGCCTGGCAGCACGACCCGGAGTCGCTCGGCCACGGCGTCTACTCGTTCTTCGACAACGAGTCGGCCGGCGAGTTCAACCTCGGGACGGACGCCTCCTCCGAGTTCCCGGTGAGCCGTGTGGTGAGGGTCAAGCTCGACCTGCGCGACCACACCGCGACGCTGCTTGAGTCCTTCGACCAGCCCGAGAGCCTCGAGGCCTCCTCGCAGGGCGACGGGCAACCGCTGCCCGGCGGCGGAGCGTTCGTGGGCTGGGGCAATCTGCCGTACGTCTCCGAGTTCGGCGGAGACGGTCAGCTGCTCTGGAGCGCGGAGTTCCCCACAGGGGTGAACAGCTACAGGGCCTACCTCCAGCCCTGGGGTGTGCGGGACGGCCGGGTCCGGGGGCGCAGCCGGCGCTAGCGGCCGCAGCGGGGTGGGCGGGCTGCGCTTTGCCCGCCCACCCGACAAGCCTTGCCTACTGAGCGAGCCTCCCGCGGCACGGGCGGGTATAGCATCGGCCGATGGCTGTTCGGGAGCAGAATTCCCGAGGTGTGCTGGTCGTCTTCACGGGCCTGATGCTCGTGATGCTGATGGCAGCACTCGACCAGACGATCGTCTCGACCGCGCTGCCGACGATCGTCGGCGACCTCGGCGGTCTCAACCATATCTCCTGGGTGGTGACCACCTACCTGCTCGCGCAGACGGCGGTGATGCCCGTCTACGGAAAGCTTGGAGACATGTACGGCCGCAAGGTCGTGCTGCAGTTCGCGCTCGTCGTGTTCCTGATCGGCTCGGCGCTGTGCGGCCTGGCAACGAACCTGACCGAGCTGGTCGCCTTCCGCGCGCTCCAGGGCCTGGGCGGCGGCGGGCTGATGGTCGGGGCGATGGCCGCCATCGGAGACGTCGTGACACCGCGCGAGCGCGGCCGCTACCAGGGGTTGTTCGGTGCGGTATTCGGTCTGGCGAGCGTGATCGGCCCGCTGCTCGGCGGGTTCTTCACGAGCTCGCTCTCGTGGCGCTGGATCTTCTACGTGAACGTCCCCGTGGGTGTGATCGCGTTCGGAGTGCTGGCGGCCACGCTGCCGAGCGTCAGCGAACATGTCCACCGGCGGATCGACTACGCCGGCGCAGCGCTGCTGGCGGGAGCGCTCGTCGGGATCGTGCTGGTGTGCACGCTGGGCGGCGTCGATTACTCATGGAACTCGGGGTTCGTCATCGGCCTGGGAGCTGTCTCGATCGCACTGATCGCCGCCTTCGTCTGGGCCGAGGGCCGCGCCGCCGAGCCGGTGCTGCCTCTGCATCTGTTCCGCAACCGCGTCTTCAACGTGACCAGCGCCGTGGGGTTCGTCGTCGGCTTCGCGCTGTTCGGCTCGGTCACCTACCTGCCGTTGTTCCTGCAGGTGGTCAACGGCTCGAGCCCGACGGGCTCGGGCCTGCAGATCCTGCCGCTCATGGGCGGCCTGCTGATCACCTCGATCGGCTCGGGCCAGATCATCACTCGCACAGGCCAATACAGGGTGTTCCCGATCGCCGGCACGTTCGTGATGATCATCGGGCTGTACCTGCTCTCGCGCATGGACGCCTCGACGTCGCGCCTGCTCTCCTCTGCCTACATGTTCGTGCTCGGCCTGGGGCTCGGCTCAGTCATGCAGGTGCTGGTGCTGGCGGTCCAGAACGCCGTCGGGTACGAGGACCTCGGAGTGGCGACCTCGGGCGCGACGCTGTTCCGATCGATCGGCGGCTCGGTCGGAACAGCGATCCTCGGCTCGATCTTCTCGAGCCGGCTGAAGTCCACGCTGGCGACGAACCTCAGCTCGAACCCAGCGACGGCGAAGCTGCCGCCCGCGCAGCTGCACAAGCTGACGGGCGCGATCGGCAATCCGGCGTCGCTCAAGCGGCTGCCGGGGCCGGTCCACCACGTCTACATCCGCTCCTTCACCCATGCGCTTGATCGGGTGTTCGTCGTCGCAGCGGTGATCGCCGCGGCCGCGTTCCTGCTCAGCTGGCTGCTCCAGCAACTGCCGCTGCGCGATACCGCAGAGGCCAGCGCCGGACTATCGGAGACGTTCGCAGCGCCGAAGCCGGCGGATTCGCTGGCGGAGATGTCGCGGGCGCTGAGCGTGCTGATGGGACGCGAGGGGCGCCGTCAGCTGGTCGAACAGATCACCGCACGCGCGGGCGTCGACCTCTCCGCGGCCGCGGCCTGGCTGCTGGTGCGCCTATACCGCGAGCCCGAGACCTCGATCGAGCAGCTGTCCGCGGCGTGGGACGTGCCTGTGGAGCGGGCCCGCGCCGGCATTGCCGAGCTTTTGGAGCGGGGCATGGTGTCCCCGAATGGCGCCTTCCGGTCCGATACCGCGTCCGACGTCGCTGCGATATCGGATGAGAACCCCGCTCTGGAGAGTGCCGTCACCGCGCTCGGCCGGGAGACGGCGGAGCGGCTGATTGCCGAGCGCCAGGCGACGCTGGCGCGACTGCTGGACGGTTGGGAGCCCGAGCGTCACTCGGAGCTCACGACACTGCTCAAACGACTCGCGGAAGAGATCGGGCTGGCACCGGCTCAGGAGCTGTCGACCGGCCTGCCCTCGTCGTAGCGCGGCAGCCCATCGTCGGGGATCTGCTCCCAGCCGGCCGCGTAGGCGACGTATTGGCGTGAGCTCGGCCGCACCCCGGGGTCGCCGTCGAACGCCGCCATGCGGATGCCGACGCGCGCCCCGTCGCGGCTGCGTGAGAAGAGGTGAGCCCCACATTCGCTGCAGAAGCACTTCTCCGCGCCGTTCTCCGGCGGTAACCAGCCCTTGATCAGGCTCTCGCCCTGCAGCCAGCGCAACGCGGTGTGATCGATGAAGGCGGAGATCGAGGATCCCGTGCCTGTGCGCCGCTGACACCGGCTGCAATGGCAGTAACCCGCGGAGATGGGTGGAGCGGCCAACTCGAACCGCACCGCCCCGCAAAGACAACCGCCCTGAACCGAATAGCCTGCGTGTTCGCTCATCGCCGGTACCTTTCGTTTTGTCGACCGAGCTTTTCGTTTTGCCGTCCCGACCTGTCCTTCCCGTCCACGCGAAAGGTACGACAGTGGCGCTTGACTCAGACCGCATTCACGTGATCGCCGATGAGGCGGAGCTGCGTGAGCTCATCGGCAGCCCGGCCGAGACCGTGCTGCTGAAGCTCGCCGACCGGCTCAACGACCTGACGCGAGAATTCATCGAACTCTCGCCGTTCGTCTGCGTCGCGACCGTGGACCCCGATGGCGGCCTTGACGTCTCGCCGCGTGGTGACCCGGCCGGGTTCGTACGCGTGCTCGATGACCGCACGCTGTTGATCCCCGAACGCCCCGGCAACCGCATCGCCGACACGCTCCGCAACCTGCTGGCGGATCCGCGGATCGCGCTGCTGTTCCTGATCCCGGGCGTGGGAGACACCTTCCGCGTCAACGGCCGCGCCGTTATCACCGACGATGCCGAGCTGCTCGCCCCGTGCATGGTGGATGGCAAGGTGCCGAAGCTGGGTGTGCTGGTCTCGGTGGAAGAGGCCTACACCCACTGCCCCAAGGCCTTCATCCGCTCCGACCTCTGGAACGCCGACAGGCACATCGAGCGCAGCGAGTTGCCGAGCTCCGGCGCGATCCTGCGGTCGCTGTCAACGCCGGACTTCGACGCCGAGGAGTACGACCGCGAGCGGGTCGAGCGCTACGCGCGCGGCGAGGGACTCTACTGAGCCACGCCGAGACCCTTGGCCGTTTTATCGGCCGGAGGAGCCGGGACCTTTAGCCCAATTCGCCCAACTGGACGAATGTACGAGAAAGGCGCACGCGGACCACGCCCTGCGCCCGATCAGCCGACCGAGACCTCGCGCAGCTGGTGCGTGTCGACGTCGTAGACGAATCCGCGCACGACGTCACGGTGCGGCACGAACTCGGAGCGCCGCACCCGCAGGATCGATTGGCGCACGTCAGCTTCGGCGTCGGTGAATGACTCGATCGCGAATGCGGGCGCCGTCCCCGTCGCCTCCTGGAGCTCGGCGCGGAAGCTGTCGTCGGTGAGCTTCTGCATGCCGCAGTCGGTGTGGTGGATGAGCATCACCTCGCGTGTTCCCAGCTTGCGCTGCGAGACCGCCAGCGAGCGGATCACATCGTCGGTGATCACCCCGCCGGCATTGCGCAGGATGTGCGCCTCGCCGCCGTCGAGCCCGAGCGCGGCGAACACGTCGATCCTGGAGTCCATGCAGGTGACGATCGCGAGGTGCCTGCTCGGGCGCACATCCAGATGGTTGGTCCGGGCGTCCTCGGCATAGGCCCGGTTGTTGGCCAGCAGCTCGTCGATCGTGCTCATGACACTGAAGTTGTCACAGCAGCGCCGCTTCAGAGCACCGACGCGTTCACGAGCTTCTCGAGGTCGATCGGCACCTCGTGGAATACGAGCCGGCCGCGGACCCGCGGTCGACAGCCTCGCGCAGCCGCACGTCGCTCATCAGCCGCAGACCGCGTCCGAGCATCGGCAGATGCTAGTCGTGGTGTTCTGCAGCGCCTACGGCCGGCCGGCGTGATCTCCTCGGCACCGGTCCTGCTCTCGATCATGCTCCCCGGACACACCGCCAGACCGGTGCCGCCGCCGCACATGTCTGTGTGGGCGGCACTGTTGGTATCCGCGAGCGTCCTCTGCGGGCTGCTGGCTGCAACGCCCGTGCTCGATCGATTTCGGGTCAGGTCAGTCCTGCGTCGGCCCGAGCCCATGCTCCAGCGCACCCTTGACGCCCGCGTCGAGGACGTTGGCGCGATACAGCGCGAGTGCCTCCGGCGAACCGAAGCGGCCACCCGGCACGCCTGAAGCGCCATGGTGCGCGAGCACGCAATGCAGCAGTGCGAGGCGCCGGGAGTCGTCGAGCCCTGACCCGCTGCCGAGCCGCGCGAACCGCTCGCCGAGCAGCTGGTGCCCGAGCGTCAGGTGCCCGAGCAGGCGCCCCTCCTCGGTCAATCCGATCTCCGCGCCGTAGGTGAACTCCCGGGTGCGGCCGAGATCGTGGACGATCGCCGCCGTGAGCAGCAGATCGCTGTTGAGGCGGCGGTGCAGGTCACACAGTTCGCGCGCGAGTGTCGCCACGGCGACGGTGTGCTCGAGCAAACCGCCGAGGTAGGCGTGGTGCCCGTTGCGCGTGCATGGGGTGCGCCTGAACGCGACACGTACCTCGGCGTCTGACAGCAGCGCGTCGAGCAGCGCTTTGTAGCCGGGGTCGTAGACCTCGGACGCGAGATGCTCGAGGAAGCCGTCGAGCTCGTCCATGTCGCGGTAGGCGACAGGCAGGAAGGACTCGACAGCGACCTGCTCGCCGGCGTCGCCGCCCTCCTCGGCACGGCGGATGTCTGAGACCTCGACCACCAGGTCATCGCGGAAGCGCTCGACGCGTCCGGCGACCGTCACCAGATCGCCGCGATCGAAGCGCCCGGCCAGCGCATCTGCGTCGCGGAAGGCTCGTGCCTGCACGCTGCCGGTGCGATCGCGCAGCTCGAGCGCGAGGTACGCACTCCCCGTACGCGTCTTCAGCCGGTCCTTGCGCACGCATGCGTATACGCCCTGCACCTCGTCACCCGCGCGTAGAGAACTGATCGTCCGATCGGCCGCCATACAGCCATGATGTACGGTGATTCGGATGCAGCCGTTGCGATGGAACTATCGCCCCGACGGTCTCCGCGCTCCAGCGCTCATCTGCGGCTTCCAGGGCTGGAACGACGCGGGCGATGCGGCATCCTCCGCGACGAGCTTCGTCGGCGAGGCGCTCGGTGCCCGTGAGTTCGCGACGATCGACCCCGAGGATTTCTACGACTTCCAGGCGACTCGACCGCGGATCAAGCTCACCGAGTCCCAGGCGCGCGCGATCGAGTGGCCCGACGTGCATCTCTACGAGGCGCGGATCCCTCGCGCGCCGAGAGACCTGATCCTGCTCACCGGGCACGAGCCCTCCTTCCGCTGGCGCACGTTCACCGGGCTGATCGTCGAGCTCGCCGAGGCGATCGGCGTGCAGATGGTCGTGACGCTGGGCGCACTGCTTGCCGACGTTCCGCACACCCGCCCGGTGTCCGTGACCGGCTTCGCGACCGACCCCGCGCTCGTCGCGCGGCTCGGCCTGTCGGAGTCCTCGTATGAAGGGCCGACCGGGATCGTCGGCGTGATCCACGACGCGTGCCGCACGGCCGGGCTACCCTCAGCCAGCCTCTGGGCCGCCGTCCCGCACTACATTGCCGCCTCACCCAACCCGAAGGCCTCGCTGGCGCTGATTCGCAAGCTCGAGGGCCTGGTGGGCGTCGTCGTCGACGCCGGCGAGCTCGAGACCGCCGCCACCGAGTACGACCGCCAGGTGAACCTCGCGGTTCAGCACGATCCCGATATCCAGGCGTTCGTCGAGAAGCTCGAGGCCGCCGCCGGCGACGACGAGGTCGACGCGTTCGAGCTGCCGTCGGGCGACTCGATCGAGCGCGACCTGCAGCGCTTCCTGCGCCAGCGCGGCGAGGAACCGCCGAGCTGACCCAGCTTTTTCTTTTCACGCCCCGCGGCCCTGACCGATTAGCTTTTGAGTCCGAGCAGGTCTTACTGGTGCCAAACACCAAACAGGAGGCGGCAGCATGAGCACGACAGCAACCGGAATCCGCGGGATCAGCCTGGTCTGCGTCCCGACCGTGGAGCAGGACCGCGCGATCGAGTTCTACGAGTCGATCGGCTTCGAGAAGCGGACGGACATGGAATTTGGCGGCAAGTACCGCTGGGTCGAGGTCTACGCGCCCGAGGGCACGACCGGAATCGCGCTGGCGCCGCCGCCGGAGGATCAGCTTCCGGTCGAGCCGATGCAGACCGGCATCACGCTGACCACCGACGACATCGATGCCACTCACGCGGCGATGAAGGCTGCCGGCGTGGACGTCGACGCGGAGGTCTCGCGCATGGGCGACCCGGTCCCGCCCATGTTCTGGTTCCGCGACCCGACCGGCCATACGTTGATGGTCGTCGAGCAGGCCTGATTCGCGTCCCGCTGCCCGGCCGCCGATCAGCGCTCGACGGCCGGGCAGACGAGGCGGTAATCGCATAGCTTGCACGCTCGCGGTGAGGGTGTCGGCTCGAATTCCTGCGCCTTGATGCCCTCGGCGACGTTGAGCGCGATGCCACGGATCCACTCGGCGCGCTCGTCGTCACCGGAGATCGCGACCTTCTGGTCGTCGAGCAGGTAGTAATAGGCGCCGCGGTTCGCCTCGAGCCCCCAGGCCTCACGCGCGGCGATCCCGTAGAGCGAGAGCTGCACGTCGTTTGCCAGCTGCTCGGCGGATTTTGGGCGGCCGGTCTTGTAGTCGATCAGCTCGTACTCCCCGGAGGGCAGACGGTCGACGCGATCGACACGCCCACGCACCAGATGCGGTCCAAGCTTGAAGCTGAACTGGCGCTCGAACCACACCGGACGCGCCTGATCGGACTGCGCCCGCTCGTGATAACGCGTCAGTGCCGAGACCGCCTTCTGGTGCAACTGGCGCTCCTCGTCGGAGTCGCCAAAACCACCACGACGCCAGCTGGCCTCGAGCAGGGTCAGTAGGTCGGTGAGCGAGCCGGTCGACGCGGATGCCTCGGCACCATCCTGGCCCCGGACGTGATAGCGCTCGAGCACCTGGTGCACGGCGATCCCGAAGCGCTGGTGCAGGCTCGGTTCCTGCGGGATGCGGAAGACACGGGCGAACTTGTAGCGCAGCGGGCAGGCGCGGTAGGTCTCGATGTCGCTCGCCGAGAGCATCACCCCGCCACCGCGCATCGGCAGGAAGCGCTCGAGCGACGGCTCGTCGCGCGCCGCGATCACCCGCGCGCGGTGGCGCACGTCCTTTTCGGCGTCGAGCAGGTAGTCATCGAGCGGCGAGCTGACGAACATCTCCCGCTGGTCGGCGGTGACGGCCTGCTCGATGCGTACGTTGATGTCGCGCAGCGCGTCGCTCAGCCCCTGCCCATGGGAGCCCTCGTCGCGGGCGATCAGCGCCGCCAGCTTCAGCAGTTCGAGGTAGCGGACGACGGCGTGGGAGATGTCGAGGTCGGTGTCGAGCCGCAGCTCCGCGAGCCTGCCCGCGGCGCGCTTGGTGCCGTCCATCAGCTCGTCGCGGAGCAGTCGATAGGTCGAGTGCAGCGTCTCCGCCGGCCCGAAGAGATCCTCGGTCAGCTCGAGCCACTCGCCCCCGACGGCCGCGCGCGCGGCTTCGATCGCCGCCAGTGGCTTGCCATCTGTGGACTGGCGCGTCGCATCGGCGCCCGCGTACACCAGCACCGCGCGTTCACGCGCGCGTGTGATCGCAACATACAGGCGCTGACGCAGGCGCGACCGGCGTACCGAGTCGTCGTCGGCGGGCAACGACTCGTGCAGCAGCGCGTCGGGCACCGGCTCGCAGTCGAGCGTGCCGGTGCCCTGCAGCGCCGCGCGCAACCCGAGCACGAAGACATGGTCGACCTCGAGGCCGCCGGCCATCTCGAGTGCGACCACCTGCACGCTGTCGGCGCCCACCAGCTGCGGCTGCTCGCGCTCGCTCAGGCCCCACTCGGCGACGGCCGCGATCGAGCGCGCGAACTCGCGCGCTGTGGCCTGCGGGCTGCGCACAACATGCGCAGTGGCCAGCTCACCGAAGCGCGCCAGTGCCCGCAGCCGCTCGACGACGTCGGCCTGTGCCGCGAACAACTGCTGGCGACGCAACCCGAGCCGTTCGATCAGCCGGTGCACGTAGCGGTCGGGCCGCATCGTGTCGATCGGAGCAACGCAGGCGCGGTAGAGCTTCAGGAAGACGCGAATCCGCTCGCGCGCCTCGGGCGGAACCTGCGGAGACTCGGTCGCGGCCGCCAGCGCGGCCACCATGTCGAGCTTGCGCCGCCGCGCGATCTGCGTGCAGCGGGCGATGTCGACCGAGCGCAGCTCGATCGGCGCCCGTGCGAGCGCCCGCACGACCGCGGGCGCGTCACCCGGATCTGCGAGCAGCCGCAGCCAGGCCAGCAGGTCGCGCACCTCGGCACGCTGGAAGAAGGCCGCGTCGCCGACCACTCGGTGCGCCACGGCACGTTCCTCGAGCGCCACGGCGACCGCCTGCCCATCGCGTGCGATGTCGCCGACGATCACCGCGACCTTTCCCGGGTCGACCTGCTCGCGCGAGACCAGCCGCTCGATCTCGGCCGCCACGGCCTGCGCCTGCGAGCGCTCGTTCTCGCACCTCCAGAAAGACGTTGATTCGTCTGAGGCGGGCTCGCCGCTGCTTCGCCCGCCCACCTCGCCGCTGCTCCGGTGGGCCTCTGCGCCGCTGCTTCGCCCGCCCAGCTCGCCGCTGATCGGCAGGCCGGCTGCAGCGAACGCGGCGTCGAGCACTCCCGGGGGACAGCGGTAGGTGGTCAGCAGCCGGACAACCTTGGTCCCCGGCGTCTCGAACCAGTCGAGCCGGGCGGCGCCGGCGCCGCGGAAGCGCAGGACGGCAGCGAGCGGATCGCCGGCGGCGGTGAGCGCCCCGCCGGCGAGCGTACGCGCGAGCAGCGCGGCGCCGAGGTCGAGCTCCTGCGCGTCGTCGATCAGTACCTGCTGGAACGGTTGGCGCGCCGACGGATGGTCCTCGAGCAGGCGGATTGCGACCCGCACGAGGTCGCCCTCGTCGCAGGCGCCGAGCTCGCCCACCATGCGGTCGTGCGTCTGGAAGATGGCGGCGAATTCGCGCTCGCGCGGGCTCGCCTGCTGCTCGGCCCAGGCGGCGAACTCGGCGGCGCCGATCAGCTCAGCCTTGAGCCGGTCTATGCGCCGCACAAAGCTGCCGAGCAGCGCTCCGGCGTTGCCGCCGATGTCGTGGTGCTGCAGCGGCAGCTCGTCGATGCGCTCGGCCAGCATCGCGAGCCGGTCGCCCGCGCCGAGCGTCGCCTCCAGCAGGTTGTGAGCACTTGCCGAGCGGCGCAGCACCGCGGCGGCCAGCTGCGGCGGGGTGACGACGACGAGCTCGCTGTAACCCTCGCGCAGCTCCGTTTCGAGCACCGCCCGGGCGGCATCCGCTCGGGCCGCCGAGGGCAGGAGCAGGACGATGCGTTCCGGCAGCGTGCCCTGCTCGACCAGCCACAGGAAGCGATCGAGGATCAACCGCGTCTTACCGGTGCCGGCCGAGCCCAGAACCAGCAGCGGGCTGCCGCCGTGGCTTACAAGCGTGGCCGGATCGTGAACAGTCGGAGCAAGCTCGGGCACCTGGTCTGACAGCATAGGCTGGCGATGGGCGACTCACGATCGGTGACACACGGGGAATGGCTGGATGTTTGCCGCCATGCCACGGAGGCGATCGGCGCGATGCTCGCCGACCGTGCCACCACCGCCGAGCGTGCGCTCGAAACGGGCACGACCGGAAGTGGCGGCGACCACACGCTCGAGATCGACGACGCCGCCGAGACGCTCGTATTCGATGAACTCGAGCGCCTGCACCGGGACGGCCACAGCTTCAGTGCAATCTCAGAGGAGCGCGGTGCCGTCGACTTCGGGGATCAGCGCGTGCTGGTCGTGATCGACCCGATCGACGGGTCGCTGAACGCCAAGCGCGGGCTGTCGCATCACGCGCTCTCGGTCGCGGTGGCTACGGGCGACACTATGGCTGACGTGCAGTTCGGCTTCATCCACGACTTTGGCCCCGGCGAGGAATGGTGGGCGGTCAGCGGCGAGGGCGCGTTCCTCAACGACCGCCGTCTTGAACGGAGCATCGGCGAACGGCGCGGGCCTGACGGCCGGATCGAGGTGGTCGGCATCGAATCCGCAGACCCGCGCTGGCTCAAGGGCTCGATCGACCTTCTTGTCGAACGCGCCTACCGGCTGCGCGCGCTGGGCGCGCTCGCGCCGTCGCTATGCCAGGTGGCGGCCGGCCGCTTTGACGGGCTCGTGTCGTTGCGTGGATGCCGAGCCGTCGACGCCGCCGCCGCGCAGCTGGTCGTGCGCGAGGCCGGAGGCCTCGTCAGCTTCCCGAAGTTCGAGGACCGGCTGGCGGCCCCGCTCGATCTCATCCCGCATTCGCCGGTCGTCGCGGCGCGCACGCCGGACACGCTGGCCGAGCTGGAGGCGGTATGCCTGCACCGGTGATCGACTGGATCGTCGCGGAGTGGATCGCGGCAAGGCTGGCGGGCGAGGGCCGCGCGCGCCTGCCGCAGATTGACCTGACGCCGATCGCCCAGGACGCTGAGCAGCGCGTCGTTGCCTACACGGGCCTCGTGCCGACGGGCCCGCTGCCACCTCCGGAGGGCGTCAGCCGCCGTGAGTGGGTCGCCTCCAACATGGCGTCGACCAGGGCGCTGATCGAGCCCATGCTCGAGCGGCTCACCGAGCGGCTCGGGCCGGTGAAGCCCGCGGCACAGCTGTGGCTCGGGGTCACCGGCTCGAGCGAGATTGGCCTGCTCGTGGGCTACCTCGCACAGCGCGTGCTCGGCCAGTACGAGCTGGTGCTGCTGAAAGAGCGGGCCGACGGGCGCCCCCCGCGCCTACTGTTCGTCATGCCCAACCTGGGCGAGGCCGTCAGGCGCTTCGATGCCGACGAGCGGGAGTTCGTCACGTGGGTCGCGCTGCACGAGGTCACCCACGCCGTGCAGTTCGGCGGCGTGCCCTGGCTGCAGGAGCACCTGGCCGGGCTGATCCGGGAGCTGCTGGACAGCGCCGAGGCCCGCATGACACGGCGCCGGCGTCTGCACCTGCCCGACCGCGCCACCGTCGAGCGCATCGGGCGCGCGGTGCTGAAGGCGGACCTGCTCGGGATGCTCGCCTCCGAGCCCGAACGCGCTGTGATGGATCGGGCCCAGGCCGTGATGGCGGTGATCGAGGGACACGCCGAACACGTGATGGACGCAGTTGCGCCCGAGCTGCTGCCGTCGCTCCCCGAGCTGCGCCGTGCGCTCGACGAGCGCCGCAGCGTCCAGTCACCGTTCGGCCGCCTCGTCAGCCGGCTGCTCGGGCTCGAGATGAAGCTAAAGCAGTACGAGCGCGGCAAGATCTTCTGCGACGAGATCGTCAGGGTGGGTGGGCGCGACGCGCTTCGCCAGCTCTTCTCTGCCCCCGAGGCACTGCCGACGCTTGACGAGATCGAGGATCCCGCAGCCTGGCTGCGACGCACTCAACCGCCGCGGTAACGCCCCGGAATCGTCCTGCAAGTTCTGTTGCGGCGCTGCTCGGCGGCGCCCGCGCCGCCGAGGTGGTTTACACCAATGACGTCGAACGCTATTGACGGGTTTCGACGCCTGCTCCTGAGGAAATACTTACTCACGAACAAAAGTCGATGGGCTATATTTGCTCACGCAACGACTTCCCCCGCCGGCGCGACCAGGAGATCGCAGCCGCTGGGATGGATTCGCCGGCCTCATATCCTCGCCGGCGGATGCAGTACCCTCTCCTCCCTCAACCGCCGGGGTGCCACTTTCGAGTGGCGCCCCGTCGGTCCTTAACGAGGCCGGTGTGGCGACGTAGCAGGGCAAGCGCCACCTAGAGCGGCACGGTGCCGCTGGTCGCATCGGCGGCGATGAATCTGCGCTGTGGGTGCCTGGCGACCGCCACGACGACGCCCACTCCGGCGCCGGTCAGCAGCCCGACCGAGCCCCAGTCGAAGCTAACCGGCAACCCAGCGATCTCCATCAGCACCGCGCCAAGGCCGGCACCGAGCACGATCGCGAGCGACAGGCCAAGCAGAACGGGTAACGCCGTCTGTCAAAGGACCGAGTATGCGAGCGTCGAGGCGCGCGTTCCGAAAGCGGCCATCACCGCCAGCACCCGCCGACGCTCCCGGAGCTGCTCTGCCACGGACACCAGCAGACTGGCACCGATCACAAGCAGCACCGCCACGGCGCCGGCAGTCAGAACGCGCCTCAGTTTGTCGATCAGGAGGTCACGCGGCGACACCGCCGCGCCGATCGCGGTCACCTGTGCCAACGGATCGATCTTCGCGACGGCGTCGCTCAGATGGTCCTGCGCGCCGAGCTCCGCCGTATCGAGGCGAGCCATCGCCGCGAATGTCTGCGCCTTCAGGTGCATGCGAGCCGCGGCGCCCGGAGTGAGCACCAGCGTATTCATATTGAGAGCCCCGCCATCCAAGGCAAACTCGGACCGGAACGGGACCGGCCGGGCATCGGGGCGCGCGCCTGGCAGCGACGCGTATCCCTTGTGTGTATATGTGGCGTGCAGGTGACGATCATCCCCGCACAACGGACGATCGCGCGCTATTCGCCCGGCTCGTAGCGCTGGACGTCGGCGGTGGGCGCTGCCGGCTCGGCGCCCTCCTCGAGCAGGCGCTCGTAGATGCGCATGCGCTTGACGACGCGGCCGCCCATCGCCTCGAGGCCGCGGTTCATGCTGTGGTTGGTCTCGAGGATCCAGCCGGGCTCGCCCCATCTGATCGGGCTGGCCGCGGCCATGTCGAAGTTCTCGATGTAGAGCTGCGCGGCAACCCCGGTGTGCTGGTACTCGGGCAGGACGCCGAGGAATCCCACGCGGCAGCGGGTGATGATGCGCTTGCGGTTCAGGTAGTACCACCAGCCGAGCGGCAGCAGCCGGCCCTTCATCTTCTTGAAGACCTGGTTGATGTCGGGGATCGTGATCGCCGCCGCCACGACCTCCTTGTCGTTCTCGGCGAGCATGAACCAGCGCTTGTCGAAGATCAGGCGATAGTTGATCGCCATGTCGGCGAGATCGTGTGAGTCGTAGGGCGAGAATCCCCAGTTCTTGGACCAGGCGGCGTTGTAGATCTTCTGAAACTCCTTGAGGTCCCGGCCAAGTCGCCAGAACGACATCTTGCGGATGCTGATCCCGTGCTTGTCGTGCGAGCGCTGCGCGATCCTCGGCAGCGCCTTGAGCATGCGCGTTTCGCGGTCGTCGAGCCGCAGGTTCCAATGGAAGACATCCATCGCCTTGGCCATGTCGGCGGCCTCGACGCGCCCCTGGTAGTAGCGCGGATGCCAGGGCTGGCGGATCATCGGCTCGAGTTCGAAGCCCTCGATCAGCACGCCGCACTCCTCGTTGATGATCAGGTCAAAGGGACCGATCATGCGGTCACGGTTCTGTTGCTTGAGCCAGTCCGCGGCGGCCGCGAGCAGCGCGTCGACGACCTCCTGGTCGTCCTCGAAGTCGAAGAACCCGAAGAAGCCCCAGCGGTTGCCGTGGAAGGCATTGAAGTTCCTGTCGTACTGCGCGCTGATACGGCCGGCGACGCGGCCGTCACGGCGCGCGAGGAAGTACTCACCGTCGCCGTGCTTGAAGAACGGGTTCAGCTTGCGGTTCAGGTACGCGTAACGCTCGAGCTTGAGGGGCGGGATCCAGGGCGTGCCCACGTGCAGCCGGTAGGGCAGGTCGATGAACGCCCTGAGGTCGGCCCTGCCCCGGACCGGGGTGATCTCTAGCGCCATGACGCGGGAAAGTACCATGGGCTGTATGCCTACGAGAGACCAGGTGACAGAAGCGCTGCGAGCTGTCATCGACCCAGAGCTTCACAAGGACATCGTCACGCTGGAGATGGTTCGCTCGATCGACGTGCATCCCAACGGTGTCGTCGACGTGACCGTCTCGCTGACGACTCCCGGCTGCCCGATCCGTGACCACTTCCAGAAAGGCGTCGACGAGGCGGTGCGCGAGCTCGACGGCGTGGCCGGCGTCAACATCAGCTTCGACGTGCTCTCCGACGGCGAGAAGCAGGCGCTGCGGACGAAGCTCGGCCGCGGCTCGCTGCCCGAGGGCGCGCTCGCGCAGGTCACGAACGTGATCTGCATCGGCTCCGGCAAGGGCGGCGTCGGCAAGTCCTCCGTGACGGCCAACCTGGCGGTGGCGCTGGCCGCAGCGGGCAAGCAGGTCGGGGTGATGGACGCCGACGTGTGGGGGTACTCGCAGCCGCGCATGTTCGGGTTGAGCGGCGAGCGCGCGAAGGTCAACGCGGCCCGCAAGATCGTCCCGCTCGACGGTGCCGACGGCGTCAAGGTCGTCTCGATCGGTTTCTTCATCGAACAGGATGCCGCCGTCGTCTGGCGCGGGCCGATGCTCCACAAGGCCCTCCAGCAGTTCCTCGAGGACGTCGAATGGGGCGCGCTCGATTACCTGCTGATCGACCTGCCGCCGGGCACCGGCGATGTCTCGATGACGCTCTCGCAGCTGCTGCCCGAGGCGAAGTTCCTGATCGTCACCACCCCGCAGGCGGTGGCGCAGAAGGTCGCCAAGCGCGCGGCCGACATGGCCGACAAGCTCAAGCTCGAGATCGCAGGCGTGATCGAGAACATGGCCGGCTTCACGACTCCCTCGGGCGAGAGTTTCGCGATCTTCGGCGAGGGCTGCGGGCAGCTGCTCGCCGAGGAGCTCGAGGTACCGCTGCTCGGCCGGGTGCCGCTGACGATGTCTCTGCGCGCGCAGTCCGACGGCGGCCTGCCTGTCGTGCTCGCCAACCCACAGGACGCCGCCGCTCAGGCGATCACGCAGATCGCCCAGCGGCTGATCGCGATGACCCCGGTGGAGCTGCCGATGATGGCGGCCGAGCCGGAGCCGGCCGCGCCTGTCGCGCCGAAGCCGGTCGGTATGTCGTTGCCGATGGCCTAGTGTCGATTCACGACACCAAGTCTCGCGATCTGTCGTGGGCTAACGCGAGCGGTACCGCCTCGCGGTCCGGCCCGCGAGGATCAGGTGCGCGGCGACGAACAGCAGGATCGCAAGCCCCCACCAGTCGCCGCGGGCACAGAGCAACGCGGTGACAAGGCACAGCCACAGGGCAACCGCAAGCCGCAGACGGATCACGAAGAGCGGATGGCGTACGGCCAGGCGCCCCTTATCGGCGGCGGTTCGCATCTCCCACCAGTAGCGCGTGTGGACGAGCACCGCGCCGCGCATCAGGTCGAGTGCCGCGGAGAGCCGGGAGCGGTGCTCGCCGTGATCCGCGTCGGTCATCAGCACGCCGAGCATGTCCTCACCATGGTGCTCCCGATAGGTGCGCGGGTAGAGGCTCAGGAGCCGGCGGTAGCGCCGTTCGAGCCTGGCGTTGGAATCGGTCATGCTGGCATCCCTTCGTTCAACTGCAGTCGTGAAAGTGCGGTGCGCACGTGCGCGTTGAGGCGCTCAGCTTCCTCTGCGAGCGTGGCGCTGCCCGCGCTCGTCAACCGGTAGTAACGACGCAGGCGGCTGTCGACGATCTCCTCGCGGTCGACCTCGATCAGCCCGTCATCACGCAGCCGGTCGAGGGCCGCATAGAGCGTCCCGGCCCGTAGTCGCACGCGCCGCTCCGAGATCTCCTCGACGTCGGCGATGATGCCGTAGCCATGCTGCGCGCCACCCGCCAGCGCCGTGAGGATCAGGAACGTCGCCTCCTGCATTCCTCGCTTAGTCATACAGACAACATATACCGTTGAACTGACTAATGTCAAGCGGGTCGACCGCCGCGGCCGGGCTGACTGACGCGACCGGACGGACGGCTAACGCGACCGGACGGACGGGCCGACGCGGCCCCGGCGAAGCGGGCTGACTGACGCGGCCCGGGCGGACGGGCTGGCTGACGCGGCCCCCGACATGCTCAGGCGGAAGAAACGCGCGACCTGCCGGGCGATTCTCTTAACGCGCGCCGAAAATCAAGCGCATTTAAGCGAATCGACCGGCACGCGGCCGGCGATTCCATCTGAGCATCTGCCGCGAGACGCGTCCGCCTGCAAGTCAGCGGTTCCGGTAGTACTCCGCGTTGACGACCGTGAACTTCTGCCACTCGTCCGGCAGCTGGTCCTCGGCGAAGCAGGCGTCGACGGGACAGGCCTCGACGCAGGCGTCGCAGTCGATGCACTCCTCTGCGTCGATGTAGAGCATCTCTACCTTGTCGTAATCGGGCTCATCCGGCGTCGGGTGGATGCAGTCGACCGGGCACACCTCAACACACGAGTTGTCCTTGGTCCCGATGCACGGCTCGGCGATCACATAGGCCATCTGGTTTCTTAGTCCTCTCTGCGGGTTCCTAGCGAAGGAGCGCGGAGTTTAGTGAACTATCGGTTTATGCCCGTCTATGACGAAGTTCAGTCAGGCCTTGAAGGCATCGTCGCGTTCGCGACAGAGATCGCGGAGCCTGACCGCGACGGTGACGCCCTCCGCTACCGCGGCGTCGACATCGAAGAGCTGGTAGGCAAGGTGCCGTTCGAGCAGGTGTGGGGGCTGCTCGTCGATGACAGCCTGCTGCCCGGCCTGCAGCCGGCCGCGCCATACCCGCTCGGGTTCCATTCCGGAGATCCGCGCGCCGACATGCAGGCGGCGCTGGCGGCGCTCGGACCGCAGTGGGGCTTCAAGCCGGTGCTCGACATCGACGACGCACAGGCGCGCGACAACCTGGCGCTCGCCTCGGTGATGGCGCTCTCGTTCGTCGCCCAGTCGGCGCGAGGCTTCGGCAAGCCGCCGGTGGCGCAGCGCGAGATCGACTCCTCGCCGTCCATCGCCGAGCGCTTCCTGCTGCGCTGGCGGGGTGAGGCCGATCCGCGCCACACGCGGGCGATCGACGCGTACTGGACCGCGGCCGCGGAGCACGGCGTCAGCTCGTCGACGTTCACGGCGCGCGTGATCACCTCGACCGGGGCCGACGTGGCAGCGGCGCTCTCGGCTGCGGTCGGTGCCCTCTCGGGCCCGCTGCACGGCGGCGCGCCCGCTCGCGTGCTGCAGATGCTCGACGAGGTCGAGGCCGCCGGCGACGCCACCAGCTGGGTCAAGCAGAAGCTCGATCGCGGCGAGCGGATCATGGGCTTCGGCCACCGTGTCTACCGCGCCGAGGATCCGCGGGCGCGGGTGCTGCGGCGGATCATGCACGAGCTCGGTGCGCCGCGCATCGAGGTCGCCGAGGCACTCGAGCGTGCCGCGCTGGCCGAGCTGCAGGCCCGCCGGCCCGAACGCATCCTCGCGACCAACATCGAATTCTGGGCGGCGGTCGCACTGGACTTCGCCGAGGTGCCGCCCGAGCTCTACACGCCGATGTTCGGCTGCGCGCGCGTCGCCGGCTGGTCGGCCCACATCCTCGAGCAGAAGCGCGAGGGGCGCATGATCCGGCCCAGCGCCAAGTACGTGGGCTCGCCGCCGCGCCCGCTCTCCAGTTTGCAGCGTTAGCGATGCGCGTGCTGGTCTTCTCGTGGGAGTACCCGCCGGTGATCGAGGGCGGCCTCGGCCGCCACGTCCGCAAGCTCTGCGAACGGCTGATGGCAGCAGGAGCCGAGGTCGATGTCCTCACCCGCGGCGGGGGTCAGCTCCCGCCCGAGGAATCACGCCACGGCGTGCATGTCCATCGCGTCACGCAACCTCCGTTCCCGCGGGACGTCGAGCAGTTCCTGCGCTGGGTCAAGCGTATGAACCGGGACATGGCCAAGCTCGGCTCTGAGCTCGCGCGCACCCACGACTTCGACCTGGTGCATTCACACGACTGGCTGGTCGCGGATGCCGCCGAGTGCGTTGCACGGGCCTGCGACGTGCCCTGGTTGGTCACGATCCACGCCACCGAGTACGGACGCCACCAGGGTTGGGTCAGGAAGCCCCCGCAGTCGAAGATCCACGCCGCCGAGCGGCGTATGGCCCGCAGCGCCGACCATGCGATCACCTGCTCCGACTACATGGCGGGCCATGTCGCGCAGATCTTCGGAGTGGCGCCGGAACGGATCACGGCGATCCCCAACGGCATCGACGCCGCCGACCTGGTGCCGGCACCCGAGCCTGAGCTTGCCGCGCTGCGCGCCCGCTTCGCCAAGCCCGATCAGCGCCTCGTCCTGATGGTCGGGAGGCTCGTCTACGAGAAGGGCTTCCATCTCGCGCTCGACGCGCTGGCGCCGATCGTGCGCCGCAACGGCCGCGTGCGTTTCGTCGTCGCCGGTACGGGCACCGCAGAGGCCGAGTTGAAGGCCCAGGCACGAGAGCTGCGGCTGACTCGCTATGGCTCGTTCATCGGCTGGGCGGGAGATGACCTGCTGCACTCGCTCTACCGTGTGGCCGACCTCTGCATCGTGCCGTCGATCTACGAGCCCTTCGGGCTGGTGGCACTTGAGGCGATGGCGTCCGGCTGCCTCTGCGTGGTGGCTGATACCGGGGGCCTGCGCGAGGTCGTGCCGGGCGACGGGACCGCGGGTCTGCGGTTTCCCTCAAACGACGCCGACGCGCTGCGACAGATCGTCGTGCGCGTGCTGACCGACGACGTCGCGCGCGCAAAGCTGATCGCGCAGGCGCGCGACCACGTCCTGCAGTTCGACTGGACCGAAGTCGCAGAGCGCACGATCAGCGTCTACGACGCACTCATCGCCCGCCGGCCGGCGCTGCCGCGCGAGCTTTAGCGGGGCGCCGAGCTGCCGTTGCAGAGGCCGGTGCCCTGGTCCTGGTAGGTGGTCGCTGGAGCCACCGGATTGGCCTGGGTGGTGAACAGCGGATCCTCGATGGCCGACTCGTAGTCCCACTTGTACCACCCGTCACCTAGCCCTAGCGTGAACTTCGTCACGCGTACCACTTGCCGGCCGAGGCCCGCACGGTCGACGGATCCGGGGAGGCGGTGCCGCTGCACGGGTCGCTGGCAAGCGTGTCCAGAGCCTCGTGTCCAGAGCCTCGCCACGGTGCTGTCGCCCATGCCGTCGGCGGTGGCGCCAGCGGTCGAGCTGAAGGTCGGCTGGTGCCGGGGAGGCCGCCACGCAGGGGGTCGTGGGTCTGCTGGATGTCCGGCTGGAGCCGCTTGCTCTCAGACGCCAACCAGGCGCCGGTCGGACTGCAGCCGCCCGGCTCGTACTTGCACTCGATGTTCAGCTAGATCAGGTGCCAGTGGCCGAGGTTGTATGAGTACCAGCCGTCGCCGGCGCCGTTGACGCCGCTGGCGGTGTAGTCGCCCGCCGGGCACTGGTTCTGCGGTGCGGGCTGATCCGTTGTGCCGCCGGTCGATGACGTGACAGTGGTGTCGATCTCCGAACCGTCAGCGGCGTTGTGCGTGATGCCGTTGTAGTAGTTGGAGCATCCGAGGCGGCGTACGCCGTTCTGGCCGCGGTTGTCATAGAACACGTGGTTGCCAGGGGCGGGACGCTGGAGCATCTTGAAGGCGCCCCACACTTGCGGCGGTCCCGTCGGCACAGACGTGCCTGATCACGACGCCCGTGCCGACGCCGAGTGCGATCACTACCACTCCGGCGACCAGCGCGATCCTGTGCGATCCCTTCAGCCACCTCAGTGGTCTGGGCAAAGCAGTCTCCGAGGTGAGGAACTGACCGAGACCCAACCTGAGGGGACGGTAAGACCCGGGCGTGAACCTCGTTTGTCCGGCGCGTGATCGGATCGTGAACCCGACGGAAGTTGCGGCGATCGGCAGGCGAACGAACGAGGGCCCGGTCGGTGGACCGGGCCCTCGAGAGGGGAGGGCCGGCCAGCCGGCCGGGCCCTTCCCAGAGCTGCTCGCCAGCGGGCGAGCAGCTCGATCAATCGCAACTGCCTACATCATCCCCGACATGTCGGGCATGCCGCCGCCGCCACCGTTGCCGCCATCCTTGTCCGGAACCTCGGCGACGATCGCCTCGGTGGTGAGGATGTTCTTGGCGATCGA
>DASZLT010000011.1:0-2242 GCA_035552235.1 Solirubrobacteraceae bacterium | reverse complement strand
GTCCAAGCAGAAACGCGGGCAGCGTGGCGCCGGGCAGATGCACGCCGTACACGACCCGCCCGATCGCGACGATCACCGCGACGATTGCGCTTGCGAGGATCGCCGAGGTGAGCGTGCGGCTCGCGATCAGCACCCACGCGGGCACTGGGCTCGACCGGCGCCGCTTGAGCACGCCGCTCTCGCGCTGCCCGGTGATCGTGATCACGAGGTTCACGAACGATGTCGCGATGATCCCCAGGGTGGAGATTCCCGGCACGTAGTAGGTCGAGTCCTTGATCGCGTGGCCGTGGACGTGCAGCGTTTGGTTCCCGAACAGCGAGGTCAGCAGGACCAGGAAGATGAGCGGCAGCACGATCGTGAAGAAGCGGCTCTGCGGATCGCGCCAGACGCTGAGCAGGTCGTAGCGCAACTGATGCGCGACCAGGCGGCTGTCGGTCATCTGCGCGGGTGCGCCCACTCGTTCCGCGGCGAGACTCGAGTTGCTCATTTGGGCGGCTCCGTCAATCCGAGATAGACGTCCTCGAGCGCTGGGCGGCGCACCAGGAGGTCGGGGATGTCGTACCGGCGCTCGATCGCCCAACCCGAGAGCGCCCGCAGTGTCGGCATCACGTGCTCGCTCTCGATGATCAGCTTGCCGGTTCCGCCGATCGCGCTCGGCGCTCCCGCCTCGGTGGGGAGCTCGCCGGCCGCGACCCCTTCCGGCAGGGTGAACGTGATCTGGTAAGCGGCTCGGTCGCGACCACCCAGCGTGGCGGGCGTTCCCTCGGCCACGATCTCGCCGGCCTTGAGCACGGCGATCCTGTCCGCGAGCGCCTCGGCCTCGTCCATGTAGTGCGTTGTCAGGAAGATCGTCTTGCCGAGCAGGCGGAGGCCTTCGATCATCTGCCACGCGGAGCGCCGTGCCGAGGGGTCAAAGCCCGTGGTCGGCTCGTCGAGGAACACCAGCTCGGGGTCGCCGATCAACGCCAGGGCGACGTCGACTCGCCGCTGCTGGCCACCGGACAACTGCCCACAGCGCACCTCCGAGCGATTCTTCAGGCCGACGAGCTCGATTACCTCCTGCACCGAACGCGGCGTCGGGTAGTACCCGGCGTAGAGCTCCAGACACTCTCGTACGGTGAGCTGCGGCTCGACTCGCGAGCTTTGGAGCACCACACCTACCCGCGAGCGCCACCAGCGATCGGCGCGCTCGGGGTCCTCGCCGAGCACCTTGACGTCGCCGGCGGTGCGTTTGCGATGGCCCTCGAGGATTTCGACGGTGGTCGTCTTCCCCGCTCCGTTGGGACCGAGGAACGTGAAGATCTCGCCGCGCGACACCCGGAGGTTGATGCCCCTGACCGCCTCGATGCCGTCGTAGGACATGCGCAGCCCGGAGACCTCGACCACGACCTCAGCGGCATCCACTCCTGCCGTAGCAAGAGCTGCCGTCGTCGTGGTCGGACCGTCGCCGGTCCCCTCAATCACCGAGATTGGCATCGGCCGTCACGCCGCTTGCGGCGCGGTCTCCCGGAGCCCGATCCGTTCGTACAGGCGCCGCAGCGGACGCGGTGCCCACCAGTTCGCCGATCCCAGCAGTTCCATCAGCGACGGGACCAGCAAAGCCCGGACGATCGAGGCGTCGAGCAGTACGGCGAGTGCGGTGCCGATCCCGAGTTCCTTGATGAACACGATCTGGGAGGTCGCAAACGCCCCGACGGCGACGGCGAACAGGAGGGCGGCACTGGTGACGATGCGCCCCGTCCGCTCCAGCCCCAGCGCGACCGCCTCCGAGTTCGGCGCGCCGGCGTCGTGCGCTTCCTTGATCCGCGCCAGCAGGAACACGCCGTAGTCGGTGGCGAGCCCAAAGCCGATCGCGAACAGCAGGATCGGTTGGGTGGCGTCGAGCGCGCCGACGCTGTGGTAGCCGAGCAGCCCCTGCAGGTTGCCGTCCTGGAAGATCAACACCAGGAGCCCGAACACGGCGCTCAGGTTGAGCGCGTTCATGGCGATTGCTTTGAGTGGCAGGACGACCGAGCCGGTCATCAGGAACAGGACGATCAGCGTGGCGGCGATCACGATCGCCAGCGCCACAGGCAGGTGGGCGCCGAGGCTGTGCTCCAGATCGAGGTAGGACGCTGTCTCTCCGGCGACGCCGAGGTAGTAGGGCGCGTGGATCGCGCGCACGTCACGCACGAGCTGCTCGGTGCTGCCGGTCAGCGGACCGTGCACCGGCGCGACCTGGAGCAGCGACGTCCCGCGGCCC
>DASZLT010000010.1:0-6069 GCA_035552235.1 Solirubrobacteraceae bacterium | reverse complement strand
CCATGAAGGTGCGATCGCGACTCGTCCTTGCGACCAAGCTGATGGTCGTAGCTGCCCTGCTCGGCGCGGCGTGGATCGCGCCCTCGGCCGCCAGCGCCGCCGCTCCCGTCTTCAACGCCAACAGCCAGGTCACCGCGCAGCAGCCGCCCGGTTGGGATGAGCCCTCGGGGATCGCGGGATCTGACGGCCAGCCGTACGTCGCCTCGCAGAACCCGAACGCCCCCACGGGCAGCGCCGATATGACGCTCTCCCAGTCGATGGACGGCGTCAACTGGCACGAGAGCACTCCTTACTACACCTACTTGAACGGCCGGGCCGAGGGCCAGACGGGGGATGTCACGACGGCGGCCGACCACGCCGGCACGATCTTCGTCGGGCACCTCACCGGCGCGCTTCAGGCCGACATCGACTGGACGCGCGACGGGGGCAAGACGTGGCAGACCGCAAACGACGTGGCGACGCTCCCGTCCCCCGGCGCGGGTTCCAGCAGCCCCGGTCTCGTCGACCGGCCGTGGATCGGCGTCTACAGCCCCGACACCAACTACAAAGACACCCAGGTCTACCTCGAGTACCACGACTTCGTCACCTCGGCGATCTACATCGTGACCTGCTCGATGGCGACCGGCTCGCTTCAGTGCGGCGCGCCGGTGCCCGTGTCCAATGCGCAGACGGCCTGCAACTCGATTCCCGGTGGAGTCGCCGTCTCGCCGGCGGGCTCGTCCCATCCCGGCCGCGTGTACACGGTCTGGACCACAGCCGACCCGCAGACCAACGCGGTCAGTGGCTGCAACTACACGCAGCTGGCGCCGTTCTATGCGATGTATGTCGCCTGGTCCGACACGCCGAGCGACCCCACCAGCTGGCACCAGGTGCCGGTCTACATCGGGCCCAACGGGAGTTCTGAGAACTGCCCGGACACGGCCCCGGTCGGGGGAGTCAGCACCAACACCTGCGCGGACATGTCGGAGCTGTTCACGCCGGTGGCGGTCGACAGTGCGGGCAACGTCTACATCAGCTTCATCGACTACATCGACACGATCGACAAGCACTACGACGTCTATCTGGCGCGCTCGACCGACGGCGGCACCACCTGGGACGGCAAGAGCGACGGATCGGGACAGCCGATCATGGTCAGCGACGCCGGCGGCACCCACTACACCCCCAACCTGGCCGCCGGAAGCGCGGGACGCGTCGCGCTGATCTACTACCGCACAGGCTACGCGACCAAGCCGTACATGAACGGCGACACCTGCCCCACCACGGTGCCGCCGGAGACCTCCTGTCAGGGCAAGAACCAACCCGAGCCGCCGTCGGCGGCCTGGACCACCGAAGTGGCGCAGAGCATCGACGCGGCCGCCGCCCAGCCCCACTTCAGCCAGGTGCAGGTATCCGACCCGGGCGTGGTCGTCCACTACGGCGATATCTGCAACCTCGGGATCTACTGCGACGGCTCGAGCACCGGCAACCGCAGCCTGTTCGAGAACAACACCGTCTTCCCGAACGCGGGCGGGAATCTCGTCGCGGCGTGGGGAGATCAGCGCCTGGATCCGCGCGGCCAGCAGGACGCGGGGCAGTCAAACGCCCAGAGCCTGCAAGTGGCCTACGACGAGATCTTCGCCACCAGCCAGATCTCAGGCCGATCGCTGTTCGCGACGGCGTCCGGGACGCCCCCGCGCGGCAAGCCGGGCCCCCGCTGCGCGCGTCCCTCCGGGCGGCTCAACGGCCTGCGGATCGGGCCGGTCGCGCTCGGCATGACCCGCGCCAATGCCCGCCGGGCGTTCCGGCACTTCTCCACCAGACAGCGCCGGTTGATGGACTTCTTCTGCCTCAGTCCCGGCGGGATTCGCGCCGGCTACCCCTCGCGACGGCTACTGCTGCCGCTGCGCTCGCGCCAGCGCAGGCGCCTCCAGAACCGGGTCGTGCTGCTGTTGACGGCCACTCCGTATTACGCGCTACGCGGTGTCCGCCCGGGCGCCGCGCTGACGGCCGCGAGGCGGGTGCTGAAGCTCGGCCGGCCGTTCCACATCGGCCTGAACTACTGGTACCTGGCCCCCAACGGCGCCGACCGCGCCGCGCTGAAGGTCCGCCACGGGATCGTTGAGGAGATCGGAATCGCCAACTCGACGCTCACCGCAAGCCGGCGAGCCGCCTTCAGGTTCTTCACCAGTTTCAGCTGAGCCCTGGGAGCAGCCACAGCGCTTGACGTGAGCGCCCCGATGATTTTCGGCGCTCGGCGCCGTCTGTTTGAAGATGGGCCCGCGCAAGCGAGACTCGCTCACGGTGTGTGTCGACGCCGGCGAGCTGCACGCCGATGTCGGCGCGGTTGACGCGCTCGCCCGGCTCGCGCTGGTGGCCCAGCGGCTCGGCTGCCAACTCAGGCTGGAGAACCCCTCCGCGGAGTTGATCGACTTGATCGAGTTAGCGGGCCTGGCCGGGGTTCTTCATAGCTGATCCGCTCAGGCGTCGCTCGACGGCGCCCAGATGTTGACCGCGCCGTCCTGCGCGTAGCGCTCGATCTCATCGAGCTCGTCGGGATCGAAGTCGAGTCGCTCGAGCGCGGCGACGTTGTTCTCGAGCTGCTCGACGCTCGAGACGCCGATTGCCGCGGAGGTCACTCGCGGATCGCGCAGCACCCAGGCCAGCGCCAGCTGCGCGAGTGACTGACCCCGGCGCTCGGCGATCCCGTTCAGCGCCCGCACACGCTCGAGGTTCTCGTCGGTCAGCAGCTGGTCGGAGAACGACACTCCGGTTCGGACCCGCGAGGACTCGGGGACCCCGTCGAGGTACTTGTCGGTGAGCAGCCCCTGCGCGAGCGGCGAGAACGCTATGCAGCCGACGCCCTCCTCGTCGAGCAGCTGCAGCAGCTCCTGCTCGATCCAGCGGTTGAGCATCGAGTACGAAGGCTGGTGGATCAACAACGGCGTACCCAGGCCGCGCAGGATCTCGACCGCCTGCGCCGTTCGCTTCGCCGAGTAGGAGCTGATCCCGACGTACAGCGCCTTGCCCTGCTGGACCGCCGTGTGCAACGCGCCCATCGTCTCCTCGAGCGGCGTGTCGGGGTCCAGCCGGTGTGAGTAGAAGATGTCGACGTAGTCGAGCCCCATCCGCTGCAGGCTCTGGTCGAGGCTCGCCAGCAGGTACTTGCGCGATCCCCAGTTCCCGTACGGCCCCGGCCACATGTCGTAGCCCGCCTTGGTCGAGATCACCAGCTCGTCGCGGTAGCGGCTGAAGTCCTGGGCCAGCAGGCGCCCGAAGTTCAGCTCGGCTGTGCCGTAGGGAGGGCCGTAGTTGTTGGCCAGGTCGAAGTGCGTGATGCCGAGGTCGAACGCGCGGCGGAGGATCGCCCTGCTGTCGTCGATCGGCCGGCTCTCGCCGAAGTTCTGCCACAACCCGAGCGACACCGCCGGCAGCAGCAGGCCGCTGCTGCCGCAGCGGCGGTATGGCATCCGCTCGTAGCGATCCTCGCTTGCGACGTAGGGAGGAATCACGTCCATCGAAGCGCGATCCTACGCGCTCGCGACGGGCTCCGCGAGCGGGTCAGGAGTCGAGGCGCGGCGGCAGGCCGAACAGGGGGAACAGCCGCTCGGTGTCCAGGAAGAAGGTGAGCTCGCGGATCCCGCCCTCCCCTAGCTCGACGACCTGCAGCGCCCATGGGTCATGGCCGCTTCCGGATTCGCTTGGCTTGTACTGGCCGAATGCCGCCGTGCCATTCGCCGATCCGGCCGGGATCACGCGTGAGCCGCGGCACCCGATCCCGGGCCCGAACCACCAGGCGAAGACGTCCTCGCGGCCCGACAGCCACATGTCGTAGGGCGGCATCGACTGGGTCGCGTCCTCACGGATCAGCGAGGTCAGCAGGTCGATGTCGTAGCGCTCGAACGCCTCGACGTAGCGCTCGAGCAGCTCTCGCTGGGGCTGATCCATCGCCGGCGTCGGATCACTCGCGCTGACGCCGCTGGCCTCGAGTGTCGCCCGCGCGCGCTGCAGCGCGCTGTTGATCGATGCGACGCTGGTGTCGAGCAGCTCCGCCGCCTCGGTCGCCTTCCACCGCAGCACCTCGCAGAGGATCAGCGCAGCCCGCTGGCGGGGCGGCAGGTGCTGGAGCGCGGCGACAAAGGCGAGCCGCAGCGTCTCGTGCGCCTCGGCCAGCTCGGCCGGGTCCTCAGCCGACACGAGGCCGAGCGGCACCGGCTCGATCCACGTCACCTCGGGGAGCGTGTTCAGGCTCGCCTCGATCGGCTCCTGGGCCGGGCCCAGGTCCATCGGGCGAGCCCGGCGCGTGCGTCCGTTGAGCGCGTCGAAGCACACGTTTGTGGCGATCCGATATAGCCACGAGCGCAGCGCCGAGCGTCCCTGGAAACGGTCGAGACTCCGCCAGCCCCGGAGCATCGTCTCCTGCACGGCGTCCTCGGCCTCGAACGGCGATCCGAGCATCCGGTAGCAGTAACCGGTCAGCTCGCGACGGTACTGCTCGAGCTGTTGCTCGAGGTCCGCGGGCGCGGACAGAGGCGTTGCCTGCTCCATGACGCTCATCGTACGCGCCTCGCTAGACGATTGGTGGTCATCTCGTCGCTCACCGCGGAACGTAGGTCAGGATCAGCGCGTCACCCGCCTCCTGCATGCCCGCGAGCTGCAGCGTCGCCGGCGAGCTCAAGCCGTCGAACAGCCGCCGTCCTGTGCCGAGGACGATCGGGAACACCATCAGGTGGAGCTCATCGACGAGCCCCGCCTCCGCCAGGCCCGTCACCAGCGTCCCGCTGCCGGCGACGAGGATGTCGCCCTCTACCTCCTGTTTGAGGCCTGCGATCCGCTCCATTGCACCGTCGCCGTCGATCACGGTCGAGTTTTCCCAATCCGCCCGCTCGAGCGTGCTCGAGACGACGTACTTGGGCATCGAGTTCATCTTCTCTGCGAACGGGCCGCTCGTCACGTTCGGCCAGGCCGCCGCGAACCCCTGATAGGTGACCCTGCCGAGCAGCTGCGCGCCGGCTGCCGTCAGCTCATCGACCTTGAACGTGTCGCCCTCGGTGCTCCGGTCGAACTTGAACGACCAGCCGCCGTGCTCGAAGCCCTCGGCGCCGCCCGGATCCTCAAACACGCCATCCAATGACACGAACTCGGTGACGACCAGCTTGCCCATTGCCTTGCCTTTCGTCGTTGGTTGTCATTCAGACCGCCCCGCACCCGAAATCTCATCGCGAAACGGCAGGGCAGCCTCCGCGGCGCGACCGCGTGCCGCATCGCGATCGTCCGGCTAGGCGGGCGTTCCTTGCGCGACCCAGCGCCGGAAGAGGTCCACTCGATCCGGCGGCCACGCGCCGTCGCAGGGCATCGTGCCAGCTTCGAGCCGGGTTTCGATCGCGGCGGCGTGCTCGCTGACGTCGTCGTATGACCACAGGTCGAAATGGGACAGCATGGAGCCGCGGTCGCGCTCGCGGAAGAGCGGCTTGACGTCGACCTCGTAGCTGACAGGTTCACCTTCGCTGGACAGGGACATGCTGACCTCCTGTTCCGCCGGGCTCGTTGACGAAAGGAGTGTCTCACTCGGCCGCGGCCCGGAGCGGACGTATCATCCTGGGCCGTGCTGGACGTGGCAGCGTTGAAGAGCGCCGCGCGAGCCGCGATCGTGATGCCGGCGGTCTTCGCGTTCGCGGACAAAGTGATCGGGCAGCCGCAGACCTCGATCTTCGCGGCCTTCGGATCGTTTGCGATGCTCGTACTGTCTGAGTTCGGAGGCCCGCCGCGGACTCGCTTCCTCGCGTATCTCTCGCTCGGATGCGTCGGCGCCGCCTTCGTCACGCTCGGGACGCTCTGCTCCCAAAGCCCGTGGCTCGCCGCAGCCGCGATGGCCGCCGTCGGCTTCGTAATCCTCTTCTTGGGCGCGTTCAACGGCTACTTCTCGGCGGGCGCGACCGGAGCCATTCTGTCGTTCGTCCTGGCGGTCACGATCCGGGCGCCGAGCTCCGCGATCCCCGATCGCCTCGAGGGTTGGGGCATTGCGAGCGCTGCGGCGATCTGCGCGGTGATGCTCCTGTGGCCGCTTCGCCGACGCGCCGACCTTCAGCGCGA
>DASZLT010000009.1:0-2711 GCA_035552235.1 Solirubrobacteraceae bacterium | reverse complement strand
GTCGAGTCGCGGCCGAGATGCCGGGGCTGTGCCTTCTGCCGAACGATGACCTCTACCGGCGTCGTGACGCTGACGCGCTTTTGGTGCGTGCGGCAGTGCCAGCCGTCGATGATCTGGTCGCGCGCCTGGTCGGCGCCGGCGTGAGTGTGCGCGAGTTATCGCCTGTCGTGCCGCCGCTCGAGGCGGCCTTCCTGGCCCTGACCGCAGCCGCGACTCCGAGCGAGGACGAAGACCTGTGACCGCCGCAGCCGTCACGCTGCCGACGGCGAGCGCACGACCGGCACCGGTTCGCCGCGGCTACCAATTCGAGCTGATCAAGCTGCTGGCCCAGTGGCCGATCCGCGTGTCGCTCCTGGCCTGCTGGCTCGGCCCGGCGTTACTCGTGGCCGTCATCAGTCAGCAGAGCTCGTTGCCGGCCGACACCGTCTTCGGCCGGTGGATGAGTCAGACCGGCTGGGCGGGACCGTTGGTGGTCCTGACGTTCTCCTGCAGTTGGGTACTGCCGCTGCTGACGTCTCTGGTCGCCGGCGACGTCTTCGCCCACGAGGACCGGCTCGGCACGTGGCGACACCTGCTCGTCGCGGTGCGGTGGCCGCGGCGGATTTTCGCGGCCAAGGCGCTAGCGAGCCTCACCATCATCCTGCTGCTCGTGGTCGGCCTGGCCGCCTCGGGCGTCGTCGGCGGACTGGCAGCGGTCGGCAACCGGCCGCTGGTGGGCCTCGACGGCCATCTGCTCGCGCCGGGGCAGGCAGCCAGTGCGGTCCTGCTCGCCTGGGCCAGCGTGCTGGCGCCGACGTTGGCGTTCGCGGCGATCGGGCTGCTCGGCTCAGTGGCGCTCGGGCGTTCTCCCATGGGGCTGGTGATCCCCGCGCTGCTCGCCTTCCTGCTGCAGATTGCGCAACTGCTTCCGCTGCCCGTTGTCGTGCGCGTCGCGCTACCGAGCTACGCCTTCATCGCCTGGCGCGGGCTGTTCACCGGCCCGGCCCAGACCGGCCCCCTTGCCGTTGGCGTCGCCGTCAGCCTCGCCGTCGCGGTGGTCGCCTGCGCGCTCGCCTACCAGCTCTTCATGCGCCGCGACTTCACCGATCTGGCCTACGACGGGTCCGCCCGCCGCGCTCTCGTGCGAGCGGTGCTGCCATTAGCGGCTCTGTTCGCAGTCACTGTTGGGGTGATCGCCAGCGCGACGCCGGCCTCGGGCTCCGGGATCGACAGAGCCAAGTTGGACGGCTCCCTCGCGACTGCGTTCGCCCATCTGTACCGCATGCAGACCGGAGAGCTGCATCGCCCCGCCGTCACGGAGGCCCAACTGCAGACCAGCGCCTCCTGCGACAAGGGCGGCGGCCTCGTCGCGAATGTGGGACCGGGCAACGACTGGCGATGTGTCGTGACGTGGCGCCTTCCCGGCGCGACGGCGACCGGCTCGGCCATCTATCAGCTCGACGTCAACCCAGACGGGCGGTATGTCGCCGACGGTGACGGACCACAGGAAGTCAACGGCTTCTTCCAGGTTCACACCTCGACCGGTGATGTACCAAATCCCCTTTGGCAGTTCGACGGCGCCATCGATCTGTTAACCGCCATATCGAGTAGATAGGGCGTGTACTGCCGTCGCCGAGACGGTGGCCGCGAGGATCACGTGACTCCGGTCGCGCCCTGCATGGCCGGGTAGGCTAGCCCAACCCGCGCGCCCTGTTCGATGTCGCCGGCCGGCGCCGCCGACTCGCCGAGCGAGGCCTCCAGGCTCTGCTCGATGTCGCTGAGGGTGCCCGGCGCGCGGCGGTTCAGCGCGTATAGCCAGACGCCGCCGCCGAGCATGAAGAGGACGAACAGCGCCGGAAAGATGTTGACCGGCCACGGCGGCGACGGATAGAAGCTGCCGACGAGGGGCACGAGCAGGCACACGCAGCCCCCGACCGCCATCAGGACGTTGCCCCGCTTGAGCTCGCCGAGCTTCCTGAGATAGAACGGCGCGGCGATTGTGATCATGTAGTAGGCGAACAGGAACCCGAACGCCGCCAGCGTGCCGGCGTCGTTGAACATCGTCAGCGGGCTCGTCCCGACCGCGTGCAGGAAGAACACGAAGCACAGCAGCACGACGTAGTACAGGCCGATGGCCGCGTGGGGCGTTAGGTTGGTGGAGTGCGTCCTGTGCAGCTTGGAGGAGACGAATCCGTGCTTGCCGAGCGGCAGGAGGATGCGCGTGCCCGAGTTCACGCACGACAGCGTCAGCGCGAAGAAGCTCACCATCCCGCCGATGGAGACGGGGATCTTGAAGAAGCTCACCGCGTAGGCGGCGGAGAGCGTCTGGAGCGGCGCGCCGAGGGTGCCGAGCGAGAGGTGCTCGTGCGCGGCGCCGAACACTTCCACGTAGCACATGACGACCATGAAGGCACCGGTGAGCAGCAGGCTCCAGACCACGGCGCGGGGCACGTTGCGAAGCGGGTTCTTGGCCTCGCCACCCATCGTCGAGGCCGCCTCGAATCCGACGAGCGAG
The DNA here is from genome assembly GCA_035552235.1 of Solirubrobacteraceae bacterium. GTDB lineage: Bacteria > Actinomycetota > Thermoleophilia > Solirubrobacterales > Solirubrobacteraceae > Palsa-465. The sequence goes on along the minus strand of DASZLT010000009.1, from coordinate 217 downwards.
AAGATGCAGACGACGATGGCGCGAGCCACACCCATGGGGCCGCCGTGGAGCGAACCGCGCGCAGAGGGCGCGGCCGCTCGTCAGCGTTATGGGCGCAGCACGATCAGCGTCACGAGCAACGCGATCACGAGCAGGACGACGGCGGGGCTCACGTGTCGGAATGACCGTACGTGGCTGCGCATGCCGGGACGGAGCCCGGTGGTGCGCCGGGGGAGCG
>DASZLT010000008.1:0-49979 GCA_035552235.1 Solirubrobacteraceae bacterium | reverse complement strand
GAGCGCGTCGGGCTGGCCTTCGGCCTGCTGCTGACGGTTGCCGGGCTGCTGATCGTGCTGCTCCTGCCCGGGCGACCGGGCTCGCGCTGGAAGCTCGAGGGCCCTCTGCCGAAACGCACCGCGCGGCGCTAGCCTCGGCGGCGATGCCTGCTGAAAATTCGGAGCTGCTGCTGATCGACGGCAACAGCCTGGCCTACCGCGCCTTCTTCGCGCTGCCCGAATCGATCGCAACCTCCACGGGCATCCCGACCAACGCGATCTTCGGCCTGGCCTCGATGCTCGTCAAGGTCCTGACCGAGTATGGCCAGCGCCCGACCGTCGTGGTCTGGGACGGCGGCTACACCGGCCGCAAGGAGCTGTACCCCGAGTACAAGGCCCAGCGCTCGACCCGGCCCGACCTGCTCAAGGAGCAGTGGCCGCACTTCGAGCCGCTGATCGAGGCCTTCGGCTACCGCAACATGCGCGTCGAGGGCTACGAGGCCGACGACGTGATCGCCTCGATCGCCGAGCTCGCCAAGAGCGCGGGGGAGGGCGGCAGCCCGATCCCCGTGATGATCCTCACGGGCGACCGCGACGCCTTCCAGCTGGTCGACGACACCACCCGGATCATGGCTCCCGGCCGCGGCATCACCGACACCAAGATCTACGACCCGCAGGGTGTCGTGGACCGCTACGGCATCACGCCTGAGCGCGTGCCCGACTTCATCGGCCTCAAGGGCGACACCAGCGACAACATCCCCGGCGTCCCCGGGATCGGCGACAAGACCGCCGCCGAGCTGCTGCAGCGGTTCGGCACGCTCGAGACGGTGCTCGCCTCGATCGATGAGATCTCGGGTGCCAAGCGCAAGGAGAATCTCACCAACCACGCCGACGATGCGCGCCTCTCCAAGCAGCTCGCCACCGCCAAGCGCGACATCCCGGTGCAGCTCGACCTGCACGAGCTCGTCGCCCAGGAGCCCGACCGCTCCAAGCTGCGCGACACCTTCAGACTGTTCGAGCTGCGGGATCCTCTGCGCCGCCTCGAGGAGGCGCTCGGCTCCGCGGACGCTGCCGCCCCCGCGCCGGAGTCCACGGCCGCTGCCGCCGCTGCTGCAGCGGCCGTACCACAGCGCTCAGCCACCGTTGCCGAGCTCGCCCAGCTGCCGCACGACGTGGAGCTGTCACTGGCCGTCCATGCTCCTGCAGCGCCCGAGGGTGCGCTCTTCGGCGAGGATCAGGAGTGGCGCTTCGGCGTGGTCGTGGGCGAGCTCGCCGAGCTGCTGCACGGTCAGTGTCAGGGACCGGCAGACGTCGTCGCGGCGCTCGGCTCCCGGCCGGTGATCGCTCACGATGCCAAGTCGCTGGGCTTGGTCCCCGCGAACCTCGTGCACGACACCGACATCGGCGCCTACCTGCTCGAGCCGGCCCGCCGGGCCTACCCGTTTCGCGAACTGACCGAGGAGCGCGGCTTCGGCGCCGACGTCGACGACGTTGCCTCGGCCGACGCGATCCTGCTGCGGCAGCTCGCCGACTGGCAGCGCGAACAGCTCAACGACCGTGGTCTGACAGGGCTGATGAACGAGGTCGAGCTGCCGCTCGTGCAGATCCTGCGCGAGATGGAGACGGCCGGACTCAAGCCCGACACCGAGCGCCTCGCTCGGATCTCGTCCAAGGTCAAGGCCGAGGCCGACCTGCTCGAGGAGGAGATCTACGAGCTCGCGGGGGAGGAGTTCACGCTGGGCTCGCCACGCCAGCTCGAGGAGATCCTGTTCGGCAAGCTCGGCCTCTCGCGCAAACGCCGCGGCAAGACCGGCTACAGCACCGACGCCCGTGTGCTCCAGGCGATCCGCGACGAGCATCCGATCGTCGCCAAGATCGAGCGCTGGCGTGAGCTGACGAAGCTCGCCCAGACCTACCTCGACGCGCTGCCGCAGCTGCTCGGCCCCGACGGCCGCATCCACACCACCTTCAACCAGACCGCGGCCGCCACCGGCCGATTGTCCTCGAACAGCCCGAACCTGCAGAACATCCCGATCCGCACCGCGCTTGGGCGCGAGATCCGCGCCTGCTTCATCGCCGAGCCCGGCAACCTGCTGGTCAGCGCCGACTACTCACAGGTCGAGTTGCGGCTGCTCGCCCAGATCGCCGGTGAAGACGTGCTGAAGGAGATCTTCAACCGCGGAGAGGACGTCCACACCGCCACCGCGATGCGCGTATTCAACGTTGCCGCCGACCAGATCGACCCCGGCATGCGCTCGAAGGCGAAGATGATCAACTACGGGATCGTCTACGGGCTCTCGGCCTACGGCATGGCCGACCGTCTGAACATCCCGCAGTCCGAGGCCGACGAGTTCATCAACCGCTACCTCGAGGGCTTTCCGGCGGTCAAGCGCTTCATCGAGCAGACCATCGAGCAGGGCACCGAGCAGGGCTACGTCTCGACGCTGTTCGGACGCCGCCGTCAGGTGCCGGAGCTGCGCTCGCGCCGCTGGGAGATGCGCAAGCAGGGCGAGCGCTTCGCCGTGAACATGGTGATCCAGGGCACGGCCGCCGACATCATGAAGATCGCCATGGTTCGTGCCCACAAGGCGCTCGCGACGCAGGGACTACGCACGCGTCTGGTGCTGCAGATCCACGATGAGCTGCTGTTCGAGGGCCCCGCCGAGGAGGCCGAGCAGGTCCGCGTGCTGGCAACGCTTGAGATGGAGGCGGCCTACGAGATGGATCCGCCGCTGGCGGTCGAGGCCGGCGTCGGCAGCGACTGGCTCTCGGCGAAGTAGCCGTCGCTCCGGGCAACGCCCGGATGATTTGCCTCGAGCAGCTCTCGGAACGCGGCCGGTTCCATCGGCTTGTTCAGCCAGTAGCCCTGCACACCGTCGCAGCCGAGCTCGAGCAGCGCCTGCCAGGTGGCCTCGTCCTCGACCCCCTCGGCGATCACGCCGAGGTTGAGCTTGTGCGCGAGCGCAATCGTCGCGTAGACAATCGCCGCGTCGGCCGGCTCGCGGCACATGTTCGTCACGAACGAGCGGTCGATCTTGAGCCGGTCGACCGGCAGCTCACGCAGGTGCGTGAGCGACGAATAGCCGGTACCGAAATCATCGAGTCCGATCTTCACTCCGAGCCTGCGCAGCCGCTCGAGCACCTCGCCGACCCGGGCCGGGTTGGACATGATCGAGCTCTCGGTGACCTCGATCTTGAGCGCGTCGCCGCCCAGGCCCCGCGACTTCAGCGCGACCTCGATCTCATCGGGGAACGCCTCGTCGAGCAGATCGGCGACCGTGGTGTTCACGGCAACGCTCATCTCATGGCCGGCCGCGCGCCATTCGCAGAGGTTGTCAAGGGCGAGCTTCACCACGCGGCGTGTCAGCTGCCTCGAGAGCCCGGCGAGCTCGGCCGCCTCGAGGAACTCGCTCGGCGGGCGCAGCGTCCCGTCCGGGCGCCGCCAGCGAACGAGCGCCTCGGCCCCGCGGATCAGCCGCGTGTCTGTGTCGGCGATCGCCTGGAAGGCGACCTCGATCTCTTCGCCGTCGAGCGCCTCGGCCAGTTCGCCGGTCATCTCCAGGCGCTCGCGCGTGTTCACATCACGGTCGGCCGCGTAGTACTCCCAGCCGTGGCGTGAGCGCTTCGCCTCGTACATGGCGATGTCGGCGCACTTCAGCAGTGTGTCCGGCCCGTCGGCGTCGGTCGGGTAGGTCGCGATTCCGGCGCTGGCGGTCAGTCGCAGCGCCAGCCCGTGAACGTGAAGTGGCTCGTGGAAGGAGTCGAGTACGCGCTTGGCCATCGTGCCCGCGTCCGCCCGGCTGCAGTCGGCCTCCAGCAGGATCGCGAACTCGTCGCCTCCGAGCCGCGCCACCAGCGAATGCGCTCCGGCTGCGCGCACCAGCCGTGGGCCTGTCAGACGCAGCAGCTCGTCGCCTGCGTCGTGGCCCAGGGTGTCGTTGAGCTGCTTGAAGTTGTCGAGGTCGAGCATCACCGCAGTCAGCGATCCATGTTCATCCTCGGCGAGCCCGAGCCGTTGCTGCAGCGCCGTCAGGAACATGCGCCGGTTGGGCAGCCCGGTCAGCTCATCGGTGTGCGCCGCGCGCTGCGCGTCACGCAGCACCATCGTGTCGCGCATCATCACAGCGACCCGCAGGATCGCGGCGAGCAGCGCGACCCAGGTGAGGATCAGCGCGCTGAGCGAGATCCGCGAGAAATGGTCATAGACCAGGATCGTCGGCGGGATCAGCCCCAGCAGAGCGCGGGTCGCGACGACCGGATGGGTCGTCGTGTCCGTGGCCGCCGTCGACGTCTGCACGGTTGCCGGTGCGGCCGGCTGCCAGGCGGCGGCGCCGAGCGCCGCGAACGCCGCCAGGTAACAGAGCGACACCGCGCTGCTGCCGGTCGATGCGAACCCGCTGATCTGCAGCGCCCAGGTGCTGTCGCCGAGCAGCCAGATGCAGAACACCGGGATCAGGACCATCCAGGTGCGATCGATGCGCCAGCCGCGGACGCTCAGCAGGGCCACCGCGAGCACGCCCACGACCATGTCGGCCGCCGGATACATCAGGTCGGTGACGAGTGCGCCGTGGTTGCGTTGGGAGGCACCGATCAGCGGCGGCACGATGAATGCCGCACACAGCGCGACGGCCGCGCTGGTTGCCACGAGACCATCCATCAGCACTCGCTTGGATTCCTGGTCGCGAGAGTGGCTGCGCGCCGCGATGACCAGGGCAGCGCCGACCAGTGGGTACATCCCCATCCAGAAGACGTCGGCGATCGACGGACTCGGCGGGCTGGGCAGGTACTCGAGCCAGCAGTGCCACAGAACATCCGCGACCGCATACGAGCTGATGCCGGCAGCCGACAGCCACCAGATGAGGCGCGACTCACGTGCTCTTGCCGCGGCGGCGACCACGAGCAGGGCGCAGACGACGTTGGTGCCGGCCACCACGGGGCCCTGCATCGCGCTCTCCCAGCTGGGCGCCAGTCCGAACACGACGTGCAGCAGATCGGCAAAGGCCGTGGCGGCCAGCAGGGCCACGCCCAGGTACACCGGTCGCCGTTTGCCCGGGCGCAGGCCAGCGGTCCGCGGCAGCAGCGCAGATGGCTTGAGTCCCGGGAGGCTCGAGGGGAGCTTCGGACGGGCGATCACGGCGGTGACGTCGGATTCCATCGCTTCGGCTCTGTCATCGGCATGCAGTTCAGTCGCCTGAAAGCACCGGCTTCCGGTGCGACTGCCGGCGAAGCAGCGGCGAGCCGGCCGCAGTAAGGAACTACCGCGTCACGAACGACGGGTGTGCGATGTCCAGGTAGCGGTTGAAGGACCACTCCACGAAGCGCCGCTCTCCCATCGCCTGAAGCGCCGGGGCGAGCATTCGCGGTGGCACCCGCGGGATCAGGTTCTGCACACGCAGCAGCCACTCGAACTTCAACCTGTGGGTGGCGCTGAACGCCCCGTACCGCGCGAGCGCCGAGGCCCTGGTCTGGCGTCCTGAGATCACATCGGCGAGCTCGCGCCCGGCGGCGATCCCGAAGTAGAAGGCGGTGCGGATGCCCTCGGCGGTCAGCGGCAGGCAATGGCCGGCGGAGTCGCCGGTGAAGAAAAGGCCGCCCTCGGTCGCCTCACGGATGCGGTGGGGAATCCAGTTGCCCTGGTAGCCGGCCGGGTCCCGCTCGAGGTCTCTGGCCAGCTGCACGGTGGTGTCCTTGATGTGAAATCGCGGATCGAAGGAGCCGACCCCGACACGCACCTCCGACGCCGCCGGGAAGCTCCAGCCGTAGCCGGCCGGCACGTACCTGCGGTCGATCCAGATCTCGAGGTCGTCGCCGGCGCCGTCGGGGTGGACCTCCAGCCCGCGCGACAGATAGGCGTCCGGGGGCTGGATCGGCTCGCCGCCGCCGAGCACACGGCGCCAGCCGAGCGCGTCGACGATCAGCGGCGCGCGGATCTCGCCGCGATCGGTCTCAACGGTCTCGCCATCCCGGCCCTCCACCTTGGCGGTCTCGAACTCGAACGAGCCCTGGTCGGCAAGCTGCGCGCACAGCTTCCGGTAGTCGAAGGTCGAGAAGGTCCAGGGCAGCCGGTAGCGGGTTGATGCGTGCGGACTGTGGATCAGGAGCTCGCCGAAGGTCTGCTGGTGGGCGCCCATCAGATCGAGAGCCTGCAGCCACGAGGTCGGCACGCCGCAGGCCGACGTCTGCCGCTCGCCGATCTCGTAACGGTCGATCACCATCACCTTGGCGCCGGTCCTTGAGAGCTCACGTGCGACGGACAGGCCGGCGAAGCTCGCGCCACAGATCAGGACGTCGCAATCGTGGTCGATTGGCGTTCGCTCTTCACCGCGCTTTGTGGCTCGTGTGGGCATGGCGGCTGCCGAGTGTAGAAATCACCGAGCCGTCGTGCATCCGGAACCTTTGGCTGGCTACACTCAAGGGTCCACATGTCAACCATTACTGCTCCTAACCCCAACGAACTTCCGGACGCCAAGGTCGTCGAAGGTTCCGACGGCCTGCTGCTCGAGATCGACGGCAAGATCGTCCCCAATTACGACGCCACGATTCATCCCTTCTCGGAGGGTGATGTCGTCACCGGCCATGTCGTGCGCATCGACAACGACGAGGTCCTTGTCGACATCGGTTACAAGTCTGAAGGCGTCATCCCCGTCAACGAGCTTTCGATCCGCAAGTCGGTCGACCCCAGCGACGAGGTCTCCCTCGGCGAGGAAGTCGACGCTCTGGTGCTCACCAAGGAGGACCAGGACGGCCGTCTGATCCTTTCCAAGAAGCGCGCTCGCTTCGAGAAGGCGTGGCGCCGCATCGAGGCCGCCGCCCAGTCGGGCGAGCCGGTCGAGGGTTCCGTCATCGAGGTCGTCAAGGGCGGTCTGATCATCGACCTCGGCGTGCGTGGCTTCCTGCCCGCGTCGCTCGTCGACATCCGTCGCGTCCCGAATCTCGACGAGTACATGAGCACCACCATCGAGTGCAAGGTCATCGAGCTCAACCGTTCGCGCAACAACGTGGTGCTGTCGCGCCGCGCGGTGCTCGAGGAGCAGCGCAAGGAGGACCGCGAGCGGATCCTCGATCGTCTGCAGCCGGGCCAGGTCGTGGAGGGCGTCATCTCCAACATCGTCGACTTCGGCGCGTTCGTCGACCTCGACGGCATCGACGGCCTGATCCACATCTCTGAGCTGTCGTGGTCGCACGTCAACCACCCGTCGGAGATCCTCAACATCGGCGACACCGTCTCCGTGAAGGTGCTCGACATCGACCGCAACCGCCAGCGCATCTCGCTGGGTCTCAAGCAGACCCAGGAGGATCCGTGGCAGCGTGTCGTCGACACCTACAACATCGGCGACGAGCTCGAGGGCACGGTCACCAAGGTCGTCACGTTCGGCGCCTTCGTCGAGATCCTCGACGGTGTCGAGGGACTCGTCCACATCTCCGAGCTCGCCCAGCATCACGTCGAGAACCCGCGCGAGATCATCCAGCCGGGTGACCCCGTCCGCGTCAAGATCCTCGAGATCGACTCCGAGCGCCGCCGCCTGTCGCTCTCGATTAAGCGTGTCGAGGGCCAGGTCCTCCCGGTCCGTCCGATCGTCGCGCCCGCGGCCGATGAGATCGAGGACGTCCCCGAGCTCGGCCTCTCCGAAGATGTCTTCGCCGAGGACGCGACCACCTCCTCCGTCGAGAGCTTCGAGGAGGAGGCTGCGCCCGAGGCCCCCGAGGCAGCGGTCGAAGCACCTGAGGCTGACGACGCCGCTGCGGAGCCGGCCGCTGCGGAGCCCGCCGCAGCCGAGAGCGAGCCCGAGCCAGAGCCGCAGGCCTAGGGGTCCCGGCTCATCAGCTGAGCTTTGAGAAGGGCGGTACGGTTAGCGCCGTGCCGCCCTTCGTTGCTTTAACCGGTGGCCTCGGGGCAGGCAAGTCGACGGCACTCGCCGCCCTCGAGCGACTGGGTGCTGTCGTGATCTCGAGTGACGCTGTCGTCCACGAGCTCTACGGCGCGAGCGCCGTGCGCGACGCAGTCACCGCGCGCTTCGGCGCCGCGGTGGCCCCGGACGGGGTCGTCGAACGAGCCGCCCTGGCCGCTCGTGTGTTTGCCGATCAAGGTGATCGTGCCTGGCTCGAACAGTTGCTGTGGCCGCTGGTGGGCGAGTACATCGCCGACTGGCGCGACCGCAACAGCCAGCTCGAGCCGCCTCCACGGGCGCTCGTCGTGGAGGTCCCACTGCTGTTCGAGGCCGGCAGCGACCACATGTACGACGCCACTATCGCGGTGATCGCCGACGAGAAGATCCGCGAGGCGCGTGCCAAAGCGCGGGGGTACCAGGCTCTGGCCGAGCGTCAGGCGCGCCAGCTGACCCAGCAGGAAAAGGCCGCACGTTCCACCTTCGTCGTCTTGAACGACGGCACCGTCGACGAACTGGAATCCAAGCTGTCATCGATCCTTGCAATGCTGGACGACTGAGATGGGCGTCACCAACAGGTCCGTGAATCGCGAGCGACGCAACCACTCGACCTACCGCGCCCAGCCCAGGGGCCGAATCAGGCGGCGGCGCGCCACCGTCGTCCTCGGACTGGCGCTGCTGGTCGTCGCGGTGATCGAGCTCGTGCCGTTGGCACAGCGTGCGATCGAACACTTCGAGCTGCCGCTGCAATACGCCTCGATCATCAGGCAGCAGGCAGTCGAGAAACACATCGACCCAGCCCTGATCGCCGCCGTCATCTACGCGGAAACTCGCTTCCGCCCGCGCACCTCCGTGACCGGCGCAGAGGGTCTGATGCAGATCGAGCCGCCGACGGCGCGCTTCCTCGCACACCGCTCGCACGGCTACGCCTTCCAGGTCGAGGACCTCGGCACCCCGCAGGTCAATATCGCCTATGGCACCTACTACCTGCGCTACCTGCTGAACGTCTACAACGGCAGCAAGGTGCTCGCGCTCGCGGCCTACAACGGCGGCGAGACCAACGTCGACAACTGGCTCGCCAAAGCCCACGAGCAGCACCGCAACTTCACCATCAGCACGATTCCGCTGGCGCAGACCCGCGCCTATGTCGCCGAGGTGCTCGGCAAGCAGCGCGCCTACCGCACGCAGTACGCCCACCAGCTCGGCTACAGCGCCTGACTATTCGAGCCGCCGCCGCTCCTCCGGCTTCAGTTCTTTCCTGATCAACCCTTCGACCGCGATGTCGTGGTCCAGCCGATCTCCCGCAGACAGCGGTCGGCACGTGTCCGGTCCGATCGACATTCGCCGGCGCTGGTGCTGAGCCGTGATCCCGTCACCCCAGGCCGGCTGCGCCTCGCACCGCTGAGAGATCACGCGCCCGTCGGGCCTGCGGAACTCCAGGCCCGTGCCGCTCTTGACCTGGACCTGGTAACCGCCCTCGTGCACCAGCTTGTGGTGGTAGGAGCAGAGCTGCACGAGGTTACCGATCGCAGTCGGGCCACCGCGTGCCCAATGCTGGATGTGGTGCGCGTGCAGGTGCTGGCTGTGAGTGCATCCGGGGAAGCGGCATCCTGGATCACGGCTGCGCAACGCCCTTCGGAGTGCCGGCGGTATCGCCCGTGTGCGCCGACCTACGGAGAGCGGCTTCCCGTCCCGTTCGATCATGGCGACCACCGCCGCGTCACAGCCGAGCCGCCTGACCGTCTCGGGCGCCAGCGCCGGTCCATCGGCGACCTCCGACTGACGCTTGATCTCGTTTGACACGAGCGTCTCGGCGTCGATGTGCACGATGACCTCGGTCGCAGGCTGACCATCGGTCGCGAGTGCCACCAGTGCCTGCGCGCGCACCGCTCGGGCGCCGAGCTCCTGCGCCTCCTCGGGCACCGACTCGGCCGCCTGATCGAGCGCAGCCATCAGCGCCGCGCCATCCTCTGCCGTGAGCCGGCCCTGGACCACGAGCATGCCGTCGTCGTCCCAGTAGGTGCTCAGCGCCTGACGCTCACAGATCGCCGCAGCGTTGGGCGACGTCGCCTCGAGCGCACGCCCGTATTGCCGGCAGAGCTTCTCGAGCTGGGCGCCCGTCGCGTGGCGGGCCAACTCCACGAGCTGTGCCTCGGTCTTTTCGCTGGCCACCCGGGTGAGCGCCCTCACCTTGCTGTAGGACAGCACTCCTGAGGCGAACTCGTCCTGCACCAGTGGCAGGCCCTGCAGAATCCGTGCGACGCGAACATGCTCGCGCGCCGCGGTCATGCCGATTCCGCAGCGCCAGGACAGCCAGTGAGCGCACGAGCTCACCCCCCATTCCGCCCAACCTCCTCGGGCGTCAAACTCGGCTACGAGCGTCAGCCAACGGCACATCGCGGCGGCCAGATGAGATGCCAGCGCGCAGATCTCCCGCTCCAACGCCTCGAGCGACTTGGGCACGTCGGCCTGCTGCCCACCAGCTGTCGCCGGGCCCTCGAAACTTGAGCATATGATCGAACACATGTTCGTATTGTTGCTCTCGCGTCGGACGGGATCGCGGCGAGGAGGGGCATCCAGGTCAGTTGATTACTCAAGCATCCTTCCGCGGAATCACGGGAGACTGCGCGAGTCCGATGATCGGTGAGTGGGTCGCGCTGCCGGTATTGAGCAGCGCCTGCGCGAGCGACGGGTGTATCCGGCCCGCGGGGGGTGGCCAAGCGGGGCCACCCCCGAGAGTCAATGCGGTCAGATCCTGACCGCCCCACCGCTAGCATCATCCGGACACGTGCCTGGATTCGAACTCGACGCAACCTTCAGCCCGACGGCCGATCAGCCAAAGGCCATCACGAGCCTGGCCGAGGGCCTCGGGAAGGGCGACCGCATGATGACGCTGCTCGGTGCGACCGGCACCGGCAAGACGATGACCATGGCGGCGACGATCGCCGAGGTCAACCGGCCGGCGCTCGTGATCGCCCACAACAAGACGCTCGCGGCGCAGCTCTGCAACGAGTTCCGCACGTTCTTTCCGCGCAATGCGGTCGAGTACTTCGTCTCCTACTACGACTACTACCAGCCCGAGGCATACGTCCCGAGCAAGGACCTGTACATCGAGAAGGACTCAGCGATCAACCAGGAGATCGACCGGCTCAGGCACGCGGCGACGGCGGCGCTGTTCGCCAGAAGAGACGTCCTGATCGTCGCATCGGTCAGCAGCATCTACGGACTCGGCTCGCCCGAGGTCTACGACGAGAACCTGCAGACGCTGACCAAGGGCGCGATGATCGACCGCGACGGCCTGCTGCGCAAGCTCGTCTCGATCCAGTACAGCCGCAACGACACCGCGCTCGCGCGCGGCACGTTCAGAGTAAGGGGGGAGACGCTCGAGATCTGGCCCGCCTACGCCGAGACCTCCTACCGGATCAGCATGTTCGGCGACGAGATCGAGCATCTGCAGCACTTCGACCCGGTGACCGGCGAGCTGATCGAGGACGACCTCGAGCATGTCGCGATCTGGCCGGCCTCGCATTACAACGTGCGCGAGGGCCATATCGAGGAGGCGGTCGCGGCGATCGGCAAGGAACTCACCGAGCGCTGCGCCGAGCTCGACGCGAGCGGCAAGCTGCTCGAATCGCATCGACTCAGACAGCGCACGCAGTACGACATGGAGATGCTGCGCGAGATGGGCTTCTGCAGCGGCATCGAGAACTACAGCCGCATCCTCGACGGACGCAAGGCGGGCGAGCGGCCGTACTGCCTGCTCGACTACTTTCCCGACGACTTCGTCTGCTACATCGACGAGTCCCACCAGACGGTGCCGCAGATCGGCGGCATGGCCGCGGGCGACCGTTCACGCAAGCAGACGCTCGTCGACTACGGCTTCCGGCTGCCGTCGGCGCTGGACAACCGACCGCAGACCTTCCAGGAGTTCCTCAGCATCACGCCGCAGATCGTGTTCGTCTCCGCCACTCCCGGCGAGTACGAGCGCTCGCACGCCACGCGTGTCGTCGAGCAGATCGTCAGGCCGACCGGAATCGTTGACCCCGAGATCGAGGTCCGCGAGACCACCAACCAGATCGATGATCTGATGAACGAGATCAAGGGGCGGGTCGAGCGTGACGAGCGCACGCTCGTCACCACGCTCACGAAGAAGATGTCCGAGGACCTGACCGGCTACCTGCTCGAGATGGGCTTCAAGGTCCGCTACCTGCACTCCGAGATCGACACGCTCGAGCGCATCCAGATCATCCGCGACCTGCGGCTCGGCGAATTCGATGTGCTGGTGGGCGTCAACCTGCTCAGGGAGGGTCTCGACCTCCCCGAGGTCAGCCTCATCGCGATCCTCGACGCCGACAAGGAGGGCTTCCTCCGTGGCGCCACCAGCCTGATCCAGACGATCGGCCGCGCGGCCCGCAACGTCGAGGGCCGCGTGCTGATGTACGCGGACAAGGAGAGCGCCGCGATGAAGTCGGCGATCGAGGAGACCGACCGCCGCCGCGAGATCCAGGTCGCCTACAACGAGCAGCACGGGATCACCCCGGAGACGATCACCAAGGGCATCTCCGACATCGCCGAGTTCCTGCAGAGCGAGACCAAGGTCCCGAAGTCGCGCCGCCGCCGTAACCGCGAGGCGACCAGCACGATGCCGCCTGCCGAGATCGAGCGAAAGATCGTCGAGCTCGAGGAGGAAATGCTCGCCGCCGCCGAGGATCTGCGCTTCGAATACGCGGCCCGGCTGCGTGATGAGATCCGCGATCTCAAGCGTGAGTTGGATGTTGCGGTCGCCGAGGGTCGCGTCCGCTAGATTCCCCGGCGCATGGCGCTGGACAGGCAGAGCATCGAAAAGCGGGACTTCCCGATCGGGAGGCGTGGCTACGACCCCGCGGCCGTCGACGCTCATCTGAGCGAGATCGCCTCGCAGGTCGAGGAGCTGCGGGTCAGCGCCCGCCGCCACAACGAGTCGCTCGCCACCTCCGCCAGCGAGCAGGTGCGCGCGATCGTCGAGGCGGCCGAGGCCAGCGCCACCGAGATTCAGCGCCAGGCCGAGGCCGAGGCGCGCGAGATCCGCGCCGAGGCCGCGCAGGAGGCGCAGGCGCAGCGCACCGACGCGACGACCCAGGCGCGCGACTATGTCGGCCGCGTCTCCGAGTCGACGGCCGTGATGCTGCAGCGCCTGAACGCGATGGAGTCGGAGCTCTCCGGACTGATCGACGGCCTGCGCACCGGCGCCAACCGCCTCAACGCCGACCTGCAGCTGCTCGAGGGCAACTTCGACGGCGTCCGCGACGCGGTCGGTCCCCGGGCACAGTTTGCGACGGAGGCTGAGCCCTCCGTCGGTGGGGTGGGCGGGATCCAATCCCCCGACGTCGAGAAGGCTCCGCACGAGGATGTTCCTGTTCCCGCCGATGAGCCCGAGGAACAGCCGGAGCCGGAACCGAAGCCAGCTGACCTCGAGGGCGCCCGCCTGGTGGCGCTGAACATGGCCTTGAACGGAACGCCGCGCGAGGAGACCGACCACTACCTCGCCGAGAACTTCGACCTCGACGACCGGCAGCTGCTGCTCGACGAGGTCTACGCGTCCGTCGCGGACTGATACTGACCGCATAGTGCGGGCATTCCGCCCCTCGGCGGGACCGAACGTCTGTTCGGTCGAATATCATCAGCGTTGTGGATCAGCTGATCGTCTCGGGCGCACGCGAGCACAACCTCAAGGACATCACCGTCGCGATTCCACGGAACTCGCTGACGGTCATCACGGGGCTTTCTGGGTCCGGTAAGTCGTCGCTCGCCTTCGACACGATCTACGCCGAGGGGCAGCGCCGCTACGTCGAGTCGTTGTCCTCCTACGCGCGCCAGTTCCTCGGGCAGATGGACAAGCCCGACGTGGACTCGATCGAGGGGCTGTCACCGGCGATCTCGATCGACCAGAAGACGACCTCGCGCAACCCGCGCTCGACGGTCGGCACGGTCACCGAGATCTATGATTACCTGCGCCTGCTGTGGGCGCGGATCGGCAAGCCCTACTGCCACATCTGCGGTAGGCCGATCACCGGCCAGTCGGCCGAGCAGATCATCGATCAGGTGATGGAGCTCGACGAGGGGGCGCGCTTCATGGTGATGGCGCCGATCGTGCGCGGACGCAAGGGCGAGTACGGCAAGCAGCTCGAGGAGCTGCGCGGTGAGGGCTTCACCCGCGCCAAGATCGACGGCGAGCTGCGCCGGCTCGACGAGGAGATCGTGCTCGACAAGAAGTTCAAGCACGACATCTCGATCGTCGTCGACCGCCTGGTGATGAAGGAGGATCTGCGCAAGCGCCTGGCCGACTCGATCGAGACGGCGGTGTCGCTGGCCGGCGGCCTGGTCGAGGTCGAGCTCGTCGATTCGTCCCCACCACCCACCCCCGCCAACCGGGTGACGCTGTACAGCGAGAAGTTCGCGTGCCCGGTGCACGGGCCCAGCCTGGTCGAGCTCGAGCCGCGGATCTTCAGCTTCAACTCGCCACACGGCGCCTGCACGCGCTGCACGGGCCTCGGTTCGCAGATGGAGATCGACCCCGAGCTGGTCGTGCCCGACCCCGCGCGCTCGATCGCCGGTGGTGCGATCGCGCCCTGGGCGGCGAGCGCCTCGGACTACTACGAGCAGCTCACGCAGGCGATCTCCGAGCGCTACGGCGTCGACACGGAACTGCCCTGGGGTGAGCTGCCAGAGGATCAGCGTGACTTCTTCCTGTACGGCTCCGGCGGCGAGCGTTTCCAGGTGGCCTATCGCAACCGCTTCGGTCGCCGGCGCAACTACAACACCGCCTTCGAGGGCATCGTCAGCGGGCTCCAGCGTCGCTACCGCGAGACCGACTCCGATTTCGTCAAGGAGAAGATCGAGGAGTACATGACGCTGCGGCCCTGCCCCGATTGCAACGGCGCGCGACTGCGGCCCGAGTCGCGGTCGGTGCTGGTCAGTGGCCTCGCGATCAACGCGTTCACCGCGCTCTCGGCACAGCGCGCGCTGGGCTGGGTGCGCGAGCTCGAGCTCTCCGAGCACGACCGCCGGATCGCGCACCTGATCCTGCGCGAGATCGAGGAGCGGCTGAGCTTCCTCGAGAACGTCGGCGTCGGCTATCTGAGCATGGAGCGTGCGGCCGCGACGCTGTCCGGCGGTGAGGCGCAGCGCATCCGCCTGGCGACGCAGATCGGGTCCTCGCTCGTGGGCGTGCTCTACATCCTCGACGAGCCCTCGATCGGCCTGCACCAGCGCGACAACCACAAGCTGATCACGACGCTCGAGCGCCTGCGCGACCTCGGTAACACGGTGCTGGTGGTCGAGCACGACGAGGACACGATGCGGTCCGCCGATCACGTCCTCGACATCGGCCCCGCCGCAGGCGAATACGGCGGATACGTGGTGGCGCAGGGCACCGCCGAGGACATCTCGAAGGTGCCCGACTCGCTGACCGGCCAGTTCCTCAACGGGACGCGCCGGATCGAGGTGCCGAAGAAGCGGCGCAGGCCGGCGGGCTACATCGAGATCAAGGGCGCCGCCGCGAACAACCTCAAGGGCATCGACGTGAAGGTGCCGCTGGGCGTGATGTGCAGCGTCACCGGGGTCTCCGGCTCGGGCAAGTCGACGCTCGTCAACGAGGTGCTGTTCAAGTCGGTCGCCAACCGGCTGAGCGCCACGCGCGTACGGGCGGGTGCGCACAAGTCGATCAGCGGGCTCGAGCAGCTCGACAAGATCATCTCGGTCGATCAGTCGCCGATCGGGCGCACACCGCGGTCCAACCCGGCCACCTACATCGGCCTCTTCGACCAGATCCGCGACCTCTTCGCGCGCACCCCCGAGGCACGCGCCCGCGGCTACAAGCAGGGCCGCTTCTCCTTCAACGTCAAGGGCGGGCGCTGCGAGGTCTGCAAGGGCGACGGCCAGATCAAGATCGAGATGCACTTCCTGCCGGACGTCTACGTGCCCTGCGAGCAGTGCCACGGCAAGCGCTACAACCGCGAGACGCTCGAGGTGCGCTTCAAGGGCAAGAACATCGCCGACGTCTTGGAGATGCCGATCGCAGAGGCGCTCGACTTCTTCGAGCACATCCCGAAGATCAGGCGCCGTGTGCAGACGCTGAACGACGTGGGGCTCGGCTACATGCGGCTCGGGCAGCCGGCCACGACGCTGTCCGGTGGCGAGGCCCAGCGCGTGAAGCTCGCGGCGGAGCTCGCCAAGATCGCGACCGGGAAGACGATCTACATCCTCGATGAGCCGACCACGGGCCTGCACTTCGCCGACATCCAGCGCCTGCTCGAGGTGCTCCAGCGGCTGGTCGATGCGGGCAACTCGATTGTCGTGATCGAGCACAACCTCGACGTGATCAAGGTCTCCGATTACCTGATCGACCTCGGCCCCGAGGGCGGTGATGAGGGCGGCAGCCTGATCGCCGTCGGCACCCCGGAGCAGATCGCCGCGGTGCCCGAGTCCTACACGGGGCACTTCCTCAAGCCGCTGCTGGGGGAGAGGGCCGTCGTCGCCAAGGCGGTGCCGGCCAAACGCCGCAGCAGGCAGCCGGTCGAAGCCTGATACTGACGGCGTGGACCGCGCCGAGATCAGTGCAGCAGGGCGCCTCTGGGCTCAGAAGTGGCGCTGGTACCAGCGGGGCAGCCTGCCCTGGAACCGCGCACGCATCCATTACGAGTTGGCGCGCCGTCAGGCGTTCGCGCGCTGGCCGCTCCACGGCGAGGTGCTCGAGGCGCTCCGTGACGGACGCCTGGAGATCGGGCCGCAGGTGCTGTTCGAGCCGGGCGTCTGGATCACGATGCCCGCTCCCGCGCGGGTTCGGATCGGTGGCGGCAGCCTCTTCAACCTCGGGGTGATGGTGGCCGCGCTCGAGCTCGTCGAGATCGGCGAGCACTGCATGTTCGCCAACGGCTGTGTGATCACCGACGCCAACCACCGCTTCGACGACCGTGAGCGGCCGGTGCCATGGCAGGGCTTCAGCAGCAACGGGCCCACGCGCATCGGTGACAACGTCTGGTGCGGCGCGCACGTCGTTATCACCAGCGGCGTCACGGTCGGCGAGCGCTGTGTGATCGGTGCCAACTCGGTGGTGACCACCGATATCCCAGCGTACTCGGTCGCCGCAGGGGCACCGGCCCGGGTAATCCGTCCAGTCACTTATGGCTGAGCGGTGATTGGCCGATAAGCTCACTGGATGGCTGAAGTCAGCAACGACCTTTCGACGATCAGCGGCAGCGCGGCAACTCCCGCGCAGCAGGCGGATGAGGCGCTGGTCGGCACCCCCGCTCCGGTCTCGAAGGATGAGACGGCCAAGGACGCGGCCGATGCGACGCTGGTCGATCTCAGCAGCTCCGGCTCGAGCACGTCGAGTGTCAGCAGCCAGCTCGCGAGCGATGTGCCGCCGGACGCCGTCGCGGCAGGCGCGCTCGTGAGCGACCTCGCAAGTCAGATCAGCGGCTCGGGATCTGAGGCGTCGTCAGCGTATTCGCTGATCTCCGCCGATGCGACGCTGAAGCTGACGCAGCCCTGAAGCTGACGCAGCCCTAGGAGTTCTTGATGACGATGCCGGCGAGGATGTTCGCCACGCGTTCGGTGGCGTCGATCGCATCCTCGAGCCGCTCGAACAGGTCCTTCCAGCGGATCACGACCATCGGGTCGATGCCGCCGTCGAACAGCGACGCGATCGCCTCACGGGTGATGCGGTCGCCCTCGTTCTCCAGGCGGTTGATCTCGACCGTGTGCGCGGAGATGTCGTTGAACCCGCGCAGTTGCGGCATCGCTTCGGCGATCTGCGTTGCGGCCTGGTGCAACACCTGGGCGAGCTTGATCGCCTGATCCATCGGGGCCTCGATCTTGTAGAGCCCGAGATAATCGGCGACCTCCTCGATGTAGTCGGCGATGTCGTCGAGCGCCGAGGCCAGCGCGAGGATATCCTCGCGGTCGATCGGGGTGACGAACGTGTGGTTCAACCGGTCGAGGATCTCATGCGTGATGCGGTCACCCTCGTGCTCACAGTCGCGGATGTCCTGCGCCAGGGCGCGGTGGTCCGGATAGTCGGACAGCAGTTCTTCGAGCAGCTGCGCGGCACGCATGACGTTGCGCCCCGCTTCTTCGAAGAGCTCGAAATAGACACGGTCCCTGGGCGCGAAAACCTGTGTGATGCGCGGCACCCACCGCATGCTACTTCTGTTTGCGCGCCTGCCGCGCCGGGTGACGGTCAGCCCCGCGACTTCTGTCCGCTCAGAGCGGACAGTTCGGCGCGGAAAGCGGCCAGCTCCCCGGCGTCGATCGAATAGCAGTGCTCCGGCGCCGGGTAGCGACGCTCACGCACGTCGGCCGCGTAGGCGGCGACACCAGCATCCATCTCGCTCTGCAGGTCGGCGTAGCGCCGCACGAAGCGGGCGCCGCGGCCCTCACGGATTCCGAGCAGGTCGTGGAAGACGAGCACCTGGCCGTCGGTCGCCGGTCCCGCCCCGATGCCGATGACCGGCACGTCGATCAGATGCATCAGCTCCTCCGTGACCGCCGCCGGTATTGCCTCGAGCACGATCGTGAAGCAGCCTGCCTCCTGCAGCGCGAGCATCTCCTCGGCGATACGCGCCGCACCGCCGGCGCTGCGGCCCTGGGCTCGGTAGCCTCCGAGTGCGGTCGATGTCTGCGGCGTGAGCCCGACGTGGCCCATCACGGGGATGCCGGCCTGCACGATCGCGCGGGCGCGCGACACCGATGTCGCGTTGCCGCGCTCGAGCTTGATGGCGTCGGCGCCGCCTTCCTTGACGAAGTGCATGGCGGTGCGGATCGCCTGCTCGTCGGACTCCTCGTATGAGCCGAAGGGCAGATCCGCCACCAGGAACGGGGTGCGCAGCCCGCGCCGTACCGCGCGCGTGAGCATGATCATCTCCTCCACGCTGACGCCGACCGTCGACGGGTAGCCGAGCACGGTCATGGCGCCGGAGTCACCGACGAGCACCAGGTCGACACCGGCTGCCTCTGCGGCACGGGCGCTCGGGAAGTCGTAGGCGGTGACCATCACGAGCGGCTCTCCGAGCCGCCGGCGGTGGTTGATCGTGGCGAGCGTCACCGGCACACGTGACGCGTCGTCCATGATGGCGATCTGCGATGGATGCGAAGACATGTCAATCACTCCTCGTGATACTTCCCGCCGCCGCAGGCGGTCGAGAGCTCGTTGGAACTGAGAGCAGCTGGTTGTCGATCAGGCGTGTCTCGCCCACCCAGGCCGCGACCAACGCAAGCGCAGGCCCACCCACGCTGATTATCGGCACCAGCGTCTCCGGGTTGACGATCTGGAAGTAGTCGACCCGCAACTGCGGGTCGGCAAGCTCTGAACCGGCGGCGGCGACGAGCGTGGCGACGTCGGTTTCGCCTGCGGCAACGAGCACCTGCGCGGTCGCCAGCGCCTGATGCAGGGCGAGCGCGCGTGCGCGCTCGGGTGGACTGAGTCGCGCGTTGCGGCTGGACAGGGCCAGGCCGTCGGGCTCGCGGATCGTGGGGCAGACCTCGATCTGCACCGGGATGTTGAGATCGCGCACCAGCCGTTTGATCACGAGCGTCTGCTGGACATCCTTCTGCCCGAAGTAGGCGACGTCCGGTGCGACGATGTTGAAAAGCTTGCAGACGACCGTCGCGACGCCCTCGAAATGCTCGCGACCACGGTGCACACCCTCGAGCACCTCGGTGATTCCGCTGATGCTCACGGTCGTGCTGAAGCCGTCGGGATAGATCTCGCCCACGCCGGGCGCGAACAGGTAGTCGACCGCTTCGTCGGCTGCGGTCACGGCGTCGAGCGGCTCGTTGCGCGGGTACTCGTCGAGGTCGCTGCGCTGGTTGAACTGGGCGGGGTTCACAAACAGCGAGACCACAACCACGTCGCACTCGCTGCGAGCGCGGCGCACCAGCGACAGGTGGCCCTCGTGCAGCGCGCCCATGGTCGGGACCAGCCCGATGCGGCGGCCCTCGCGTCGCGGCTGCGCGAGCGCGGTCTTGAGCTCGGCAACGGTCCGGAGCGTTCTCATACGGTCTCCATCGAGGACTCGGCGAGCTTGCGCGTCGCCTCGGTGAGTGCGTCGAACAGCGGCGCCAGCTCCGGCGTGCGCTCGGTGATCGCCTCGCGCTGGCGGGCGACGATCAGCTCGTCGCCGCGCGCGACCGGTCCGGTCAGCGCGCGCTCCGGGCCCAGCGCGACCCAGTTCTCGACGCTCGCGCGCACCAGCGGCGCCAACGCGCCGCGGTCGACCCCGGCGGTGGCTGCCAGCCGCTCGGCCGCGGCCTCGAGCGTCACGAGAAAGTTGGAGGCGATCGAGGCAGCGGCGTGGTAGGCGACCCGGTCCTCGGCGCGCACGCGCACGGTGTCCATTCCGAGTGCCCGTGCGATCAGGCCGGCTGCGGCCAACGCCCGGTGGCTGCTCGCGTCGATCGCTGCGGTGGCGCCGGTGAAGTCCGCACCGGCGTGCGAGACGGTCATCAGCGGGTGCAGCGAGAAGGCCTCGTGCGGTGCCAGGGGCTCGAGGCCGGTGGCGCCGGAGCAGTGCCCGACGATCCTGTCCGGCGCGATCGCAGCCGCAGCCGAGGCGATCTCACGGTCGGGAACGCACAGCAACACGACGTCGCTTCCGGCAGCGCTCGCGTCGCGTCCCAGCGGTCCGGTCAGCTCGAAGTCGTCTCTGCCGCGAAGTGCGGTTGCGATTGCGGTTCCGAGACGTCCGGGGCCGATGATCGCGACCCGCATGACTCCACGCGCGGGGTCAGTGCGTTGCATCTCTCTCTGGTCCATCCCTCTCTTGAGGTGACGGCCTACCTAAATAGTACCCAACGGCGGCGCGGTTAGCATCGCCTGCGTGAGGCGCGCGGTTAGCATCGCGTGCATGAGGACAGCGACCGAGCGCCGAGAGCTACTGAAGACGGTCTACGAGGAGGCGCGCGGCTGCGTTG
Source organism: Solirubrobacteraceae bacterium (assembly GCA_035552235.1). Lineage (GTDB taxonomy): Bacteria > Actinomycetota > Thermoleophilia > Solirubrobacterales > Solirubrobacteraceae > Palsa-465. The sequence continues at coordinate 29,163 of DASZLT010000008.1, read as the reverse complement.
ACTGCCAACTGCACGAGACGCGGACCAATGTCGTCTTCGGCTCGGGCAATGCGGACGCCGAGCTGATGTTCGTTGGAGAGGCCCCCGGGGCCAACGAGGACCTGCAGGGTCTGCCCTTCGTGGGCCAGGCCGGCAAGCTGCTGGACAAGCTGCTCAGCGAGATCGGGATGGAGCGTGGCGACGTGTTCGTCGTCAACACGCTCAAGTGCAGGCCTCCCGGCAACCGGGATCCGTACCCGCACGAGCTCGACGCGTGCAGGCACTACCTTGACAGCCAGCTCGAGCTGATCGAGCCAACGATGATCTGCACGCTTGGGAACTTCTCGACCAAGCTGCTGCGTGGCGAGCCGACGGGGATCTCGAAGATCCACGGCCAGGCCGAGGTGCGCACGATCGGGCCGCGTACGGTGAGGCTGTATCCGCTCTATCACCCGGCCGCGGCGCTGTACACGCCATCGACGCTGGAGATGCTGCGCGCGGACTTCCTGCGGATCCCCGAGCTCCTGAAAATGGGGTCGCCCACCCAGCCGAGCTCGCCCGCGCCCGAGCCACCGGAGTCACAGCCCGAGCCCCCGGAGTCGCAGCCCGCGCCACCAGAGTCACAGCCCGAGCCCGAGCCTCCAGATGCCGAGCAGCTCGGCCTATTCTGAGCTCGGTTCGGCGGAGCTCGTTTTGACAGCGGCTCTGAGCACGGGTCTGCGCGCGAGCGCCGCCACATAGGCGACGGCCGCGCCGATCAGCTGCACGAACAGGACCACGGTGGCGAAGGAGGCGGGTTTCTTTGACGCCTGCAGAAGCAGCACGGGCTCGATCGCTGCCACCAGTCCGATCGCAAGCAGGAACCAGACCCGCCTGAGGGCGAGCATGTACTGCACAGCCAGATAGGTCGCCGCCAGGACGGTGAAGGCGGCGCCGAGCGGCAGCAGCGTGCCCGACGCGATCGCCTTGCTCTTGCCGAAGACGGCTGCCAGCAGCGGATGCGCGGCGAAGGCGAAGATCAGCATGCACGGCACCGCGCACACCACCACGATGCCGAGCGATTTGAGCAGCACCGGCCGAGTGTCACCACCGCGGGCCCGCAGTCGCGACGTCTCCGGGACGAGATAGAAGCTCGCGCCCATAGCCACCCAGATCAGCACCTTGCCGGCAACTGCGGCCACCGCATAGGAGCTGGCCACCTTGTCGGAGAAGCGGTGCTTTGCGGTTATCAGGTCGATGTTCTGCAGCAGCTGGATGATGCCCAGCGCGGCGATCGGCACCGCGGCGGACCAGACGTGGCGTCCGAAACCGAACACACCGGCGGCGGCGCTGCGCAGTCGCCAGCGCGTATACGTCGGGCCGGCACGTCGTTTGTAGATCTGGTGTACGCAGTAGGCGGACATGGCGATGTAGGAGATCAGCGAACCGAGATAGGCGCCCGCGATCCCCAGACCTGCGACGGCGAGGATCGCGCCGGAGACGAGCCTGGCGGCCTGCTCTCCGATCAGGCTGAGACCCACCGACCGGTAATCACCGATCCCCTGCAGTGCACCTCGCAGGGTGCAGAGACCGAGATATAGGCAGCCCGCGGGGATGCCGGCCGCCGCCGCCCAACCCTGATGCGGGACTCCGACGGCGTCGGCGATCGGCTGCCGCGCAAGGATCGAGACGATGGTTGCCAGCGCGGTGAAGATCGCCAGAGCGCGTGCCCAGCGCTCGAGCGTGCCCAGCAGCTCCTCGCCGCTCCCAAGATGACCGAGCACGCCCTCACGCGCGGTCGCGACCTGTATCGCCTGCCCGGCCACTGTGAGAATCACCAGGTAACTGATGAGGGCGGCAAGCGCGCCGTAGTTCGTCAGCAGCCGCGCGAACACGACGGACGAGATCAGCGCGAGCACGTTGTTGGCGATCATCGCGCCGGCAAGGCCTGCGGCCTTGCCGGTATCCGAGCCGCGTAGGCGTTCCAGAACCGCAGAAATCCGAGCTTGCATTCGCGCCTGCACGGTAGCGGCTGGTCCCCCTCCGAGGAAAACCGTGCAAAATGCGACGTAATCCGTCTGGTCGGTGTGATATGGCGCGTTCAACTACATTTGCGAGGCCCGTGAAGTCATTCAGGTTTGCCGCCGCCATAGCTTCGGTCGGGGTCTCGCTGGTCATGCCCGTCGGGGCCGTGGCCGCTGGATCCACGACGACCACCACGTCGCCGATCACACCGAGCGCTCCGTCGCGGCTGACGACCACGTCCCCTACTGCGACGAGCCAGCAGCCCGGGTCGCTGCCCAACACCGGTTACGACCTGTTCCCGGAGACCGTGCTGGGGCTGACGCTGGTCGGTGCGGGCGTCGGGCTGAGACTCCGTCGCGCGCGCAGCTGAGGTTCATAGACTCGGGCTCAGAATGAGCGAGCCTGCCAGGCATGAGTCGGGATCCGCGGACGAGACCGAGAGGCTCGGCGCCGAGCTGGCCCGCGCGCTCACACCAGGCGACGTCGTGCTGATCAACGGCGAACTCGGCGCCGGCAAGACCACGTTCGTACGTGGGGCGGCACGCGCGCTCGGGGTAACCGATCCTGTGACCAGTCCGACCTTCACGATCGGGCAGCGCTACGCGGCCGCGGCGCCGGTCGCGTACGTCTCGCACCTCGACCTGTACAGGCTCGCGTCGCTCCGCGACGAGGATCCCGACCTGATGGCGGACTACATCGGCGCGGACACGATCACCTTCGTCGAGTGGCCCGACGCGGGCGTACGGGAAATCTCCGAGCTCGGGCGGATCGCGCGCCGCGTAACGCTCACGCACGCCGGTGGGGACCGCCGGGAAGTCGAGTACACCGAGGCCGCATGAGGGTCCTGGCCTTCGACACGGCCACCGCGCGCACGGCGGTGGCATTGCGTGACATCGACGCAGGCGCAAACGTCTGCATGCTGGGCGAGCTCGACCTCGCGGCGGCCGACGATCCGCCGGCCGGCGCGCGTCCCGGCCACGCGCAACGGCTGCTGTCGCTGATCGACGAGCTGATGAAGCGCGGCGGCGCCGACTGGGAGAGCATCGAGCGGATCGCCGTCGGGGTCGGCCCAGGGACGTTCACAGGCCTGCGCATCGGGATCGCGAGTGCCCAGGCGCTGGCGGCAGCCCGCGCCCTGCCGCTCGTCGGAGTCTCGACGCTGCGCTCGCTGGCGCTCACCGCCCACGACCGCGACCCCCAGCTGGCTACGCTCGCGGTGATCGACGCGCGCCGCGGCGAGGCCTTCGTCGCCGGCTGGGCTGCCGGTGAGGATCCGCTCTCGGCCGAACCGGCGCTCGCGCCAGGGGCGCTCACGCCCGAGCAGCTCGCACGCATCGCCGGCGCAAGCGGTACCGGCACACAGGCGGTGGGCGATGGTGCCCTCAAGTTCCGTGAGCTGCTCGGTGCCGCCGGAGTCGAGGTGCCGCATGAGGACTCGCCGCTGCATCGTGTCTCGGCCCGCGAGCACTGCCGCCTCGGCGCGCTCGCGCGGCCGTCGGTGGACGGCCGCGTCGAGCCCGAGTACCTGCGCCTGCCCGACGCCGAGGTCACGAGAGCATGAGCGCCGACGAGCACCTGGAGGGCGCCGAGCTTGCGGTCAGGACGGTCAGCTTCAGCGACCTGCCCCAGATCATCGCGATCGAGCGCCGCTCGTTCCCGAGCCCCTGGTCGCTGGCGATGTTCGTGCTCGAGCTCTCCAAGCCGTCGAGCATCTGCCTCGCGGCGGTCCACGGCGGCCGCATAGTCGGCTACGTGATCTGCGCACGCTACGACGAGGCATTCCACGTCATGGACATCGCCGTTGACCCGGACCACCGGCGGGGCGGCGTCGCAAGTGGCCTGCTGGACGGCGTCTTCGAGCGTGCGGGCGAGGACGCGAACTTCACGCTCGAGGTGCGAGTCTCCAACGCGGGCGCGATCGCGCTCTACGAGCGCTACGGCTTCCGCGGCGTCGGCAGGCGTCCGCGTTACTACGCCGACAACGGCGAGGACGCGATCATCATGTGGCGCGCGATCGGTACCCCGTGGGAGCTGCAGTGAGTCCCGCCGGACTGATCCTCGCGCTGGAGACGAGTTGCGATGACACCTGTGCCGCGCTGATCACTGCCGACGGCGAGATCCGGGCGAACGTGATCTCCTCACAGGGAGTGCATGACCGCTTCGGCGGTGTCGTCCCCGAGATCGCGTCGCGCCATCATCTGACGTTGCTGCCGCTGGTTATCGAGGAGGCACTGCACGCCGCCGATGCGACGCTCGATGACGTCGGCCTGGTCGCCGCCACGCGCGGCCCGGGCCTGGTGGCTGCGCTGCTCGTCGGCTTCTGCGCCGGTAAGGCGCTCGCCGCCGCGCGCGAGCTTCCGTTCGCGGCGGTCGATCATCTCCATGGCCACCTTGCCGCCAGCTTTCTGAAGCCCACCGAGTTCGAGCCGCCGTTTCTGGCGCTGGTCGCGAGCGGCGGCCATACGCTGCTGGCGGAGGTGGCTGACCACGGGCCGGAGCTGCGGCTGCTCGGTCAGACACTCGACGACGCCGCCGGTGAGGCATTCGACAAGGGCGCGCGCCTGCTGGGGCTCGGCTATCCGGGTGGCGCGGCACTCGAGCGCCTGGCCGCCGACGGCGACCCCGACGCCTTCGACTTCCCCACGTCGGCACGGATGCCGGGGCTCGACTTCTCGTTCGCCGGCCTGAAGACGGCGCTGCTCTACAAGGTGCGCGATCTGGGGGAGGCGGAGGCCGAGCGCCGCCGCGCCGACCTCGCCGCGGCCTACCAGCGGGCGATCGTCGAGGGCCTGCTGATCCGTGTTAGGCGGGCGCTCAAGCAGACCGGCGCGACGCGGCTGGCCGTCGGCGGTGGCGTTGCCGCCAACGGGCCGCTGCGGGCTGCGCTTGCGGGCCTGGGCGTCGAGCTCGACCTGCCGCCGCGCGAGCTCTGCACCGACAACGCCGCGATGATCGCGAGCGCCGCCCGCTACAGCCCGCAGCAGAGCTTCCCGGACTACCTCGAGCTCGACGTCTACGCGACCGGGGAGCGGCGGTGACCGGGGGTGGTCCAGCGGCACCGGGGGGTGGTCCAGCGGGACCAACCCCCCGACTGAAAGTCACTCTCTACGGACGGCCCGGCTGCCATCTGTGCGACGACGCGCTGGCGGTGATCGAGCGGGTCAGATCGCGGGTCTGCTTCGAGCTGGAGCAGCGTGACATCGAGTCCCGCGACGAGTGGTTCAAGCGCTACCTGGAGCGGATCCCGGTGGTGGAGGTCGACGGACGCGAGGCCTTCGAGCTGTTCGTCGACGAGCAGCAGCTGGAGCAGATGCTCGGGGGCCGGAACGGTGGCCACAGCCCACAGTAGAGTGAGAGCCTCATGGCCACCGACGGACAGGAACTGGAAAAGCCCACGGAGAACATCGGGCTGGGCGTCGCCGCGCGGCTCTCGCGCTACCTGATGGTGCTGACCCAGGCCCGCAAGATGGGCAAGGAGACGATCAGCTCTCAGGAGCTGGCCGACTACACGCACGTCAACTCGACGCAGATCCGCCGCGACCTGTCCGGGTTCGGAAAGTTCGGCAAGCGCGGCGTCGGGTACAACGTCGATGCCCTGATCGGCGAGATCCGACAGATCCTGCGCACATCCGGGCAGCACAACATCGCGCTGTTCGGTGCCGGCAACCTCGGTACCGCTATCGCCGGGTCGGACATCTTCGCCGACCATGGCTTCAGCGTTGTGGCCCTGTTCGACGCCGATCCTGCAAAGGTCGGGACGCAGGTCGGCAGCCTCACCGTGCGCGACTATGACGAGATGCGCGACGTCGTCCGGGACGAGGAGGTCGTGGTGGCGGTGCTGGCGCTGCCCTCGGGCGTCGCGCAGGGGGTTGCGGATGACCTCGTCGATGTCGGCGTGAAGGTCCTCTTCAACTACTCTGAGGCCCTCCTGCAGACGCCGCCGGAGGTAACGGTTCACGCCTCCAGCCCGGCCGTGGATCTGCTGTACGCGCTCTACTTCTACCTGGCTTGACCGAAATCGATCTGGACAGCGGCTATGCCCGCTTCGAGCAGGCGACCGATTTCACGGTCGGACTCGAGGAGGAGTTCGCGATCCTCGATCCGGTCCATCTGGGTCTGGCGCAGCGCTTCGAGGAGCTGCGCGACGGCGCGCAGTCCGACGAGCCACTCGCCGACGCGATAGCGGGCGAGCTGATCTCCTCGGAGATCGAGATCCGCTCCGGTCGCGGCGAGAACCTCGCGGCTGCGCAGGCGGCGCAGCGCGACACCCGTCGCCGGCTGTTCGCGCTGGCCGCCTCGCACAACCTGCTGCTGGGCGCCACCGGCACGCACCCATGGGCCGACTACCGCGAGCAGCAGATCATCAACACCGAGCACTACCACCGGGTCGAGGACGGCCTGAAGTACGTCGCCTGGCGCAACAACACCTTCTCGCTGCACGTGCATGTCGGGATCCACGGTGCGGATCGCGCGATCGAGATCTGTGACCGCCTGCGTCCCGTGCTTCCCCTGCTGCTGGCGATCTCCGCCAGCTCGCCCTTTCTGGAGGGCCGCGACGCCGGCCTGCACAGCATGCGCTCACAGATCTTCACCAAGAGCTTTCCTCGCTGTGGCGTGCCGGACGCCTTCGGCAGCTGGGCCAGCTTCGCCGAGTACATCGACTTCCTCGTGCGGACGCGGTCGATCATCGAATACACGCAGGTGTGGTGGTCGATCCGGCCTCACCTCACGTTCGGAACCGTCGAGGTCCGGATCTGTGACACGCAGCCGACGGCCGCCGAGGCCGACGCGCTCTCGTCGCTGATCGTCGCGTGTGTGGCCCAGGCAGCGCGCGACGTCGACGAGGGCCTGCCACACACCGATCTGGCGCCACGTCTCATCGAGGAGAACATGTGGCGGGCGATCAGGTACGGGCTCGACGGCGAGCTGCTGGAGCTCGCGACCGGCCAGGTCTACCCGGCGCGCCAGGCGATCGACAGGCTGCTCGAGTGGACCGCGCCGATGCGCGGCGAGCTGGGGCTCAGCGTCGAGTTGCCAGGAGCGAACGGGGCACAGCGCCAGCGGGCATTACTGGCTCAGGGCATGACGCTCCCCGAAGCCTACGGCGTAACCGTTGAGGCGACGAGGGCAACCTATGCTGGAAGTGCTCAAAGCACCGTGGAGGTGAACTGATGGCGGGAGACATTCCCGATCCCGGGCAGCTCTCAGAGGAGCAGCTGCGAGCGGCCTACGAGCAGGAGATCAAGCGCGTGCGCGTCGAGCACGTGCTGCTCGAGAACGTTGTGACAATCGTGAATCTCGGTATGCGCAGGACCGGGCTGATGGCGGGCACCGAGGACGAGCGCGACCTCGGGCAGGTGCAGCTGGCGATCGAGTCCGTTCGCGCCCTGATGCCGCAGATCGAGCAGATCGCTCCGGAGCAGGTGGCGCCGATCCGCGAGGCGGTATCGCAGCTGCAGATCGCGTTCTTGCAGGCCCGTGGCGGAGCTCCGGAGGGCGCCACGGCGGGTGCTCCGGCGGAGGCCGCCACGGGCGCCGCGGGCGCTGCGGGAGCCCCGGGCGCAGAGCCGCCAGCTGAGCCGGCGCCCCCGGCGCCGGGCCAGGACCCGGCTGAAGGAGGCCCCGCACAGCGCAGCGGGCGCCTGTGGGTGCCGGGACAGTGATCGTCGATACAGTGCAGGCATGTTCATCCTGATCGTCGGGTGCGGCCGCGTTGGTTCTGCGGTCGCGAAGCGCGCGCTCGACGCGGGCCACGAGGTGTCGGTGATGGACATCGACCCGCTCTCGCACGAACGCCTGGACCGTGACGAGACCTCCACCTGGGAGGATGCCGGTGGTCGCTTCACGGTCGGCACGGCGCTCGAGGTCGACGGCCTGATCGAGGCGGGAATCGAGCAGGCCAACGTGTTCATGGCCGCCACCAGCGGCGACAACACCAACCTTGTGATCTCGCAGATCGCCCAACGCCGCTTCAACGTGCCGCGGGTGGTCGTGCGCGTCGCCGACCCTGCGCGTGCCGCCTGGTACGCAGAGCAGGGACTCCAGACGATCTGCCCGACGCAGGTCGCCATCGAGCAGGCCGAACAGGTGCTGCTCACGCCATAGACGCGCCACTGGGAGCTGAAACCAACATGTACGTGATCATCGCCGGAGCGGGGAAGGTCGGATGGAACCTCGCGCGCGAGCTCATCACCAAGGACCGTGAGGTGACTCTGATCGAGTCCAATCACGATCGCTTCCGCGTCGTCGAACAGGAGCTCGAGCACGCAGTCCAGTACGGGGACGCCAGCGAGCTCTGGATTCTCGAGCGCGCCGGCATTCAGCGCGCCGACCTTGTGATTGCGGTCACAGGCGACGATGAGGACAACATCCTCATCAGCCAGGTGGCGAAGGAGAAGTACGGCGTGCAGCGGATCGTCGCGCGCGTCAACAACCCGCGCAATCTTCCGCACTTCAAGATGCTCGGCATCCAGCCGGCGGTCTCCGCCACCGACCTGATTCTGCGGCTGATCGAGCACGAGGTCCCCGAATATGGCCTCGTCCAGCTGCTGGCGCTCGAGGAGGAGCACCTCGAGATCATCGAGCTCGAGGTGGTCGCAGGTTCGCTGGCGGTCGGCAGGCAGGTTCAGGAGATCGCGCTGCCCGAGGGCTCGCTCGTGATCTCGGTGCTGCGCTCGGGGCGCGGCTTCGTGCCGAAGGCGGATTCCGTGATCACGGCCGGGGACCAGGTGCTCCTGATCCTGGATCCCGGGCTCGAGAACGAGATCACCGCGCTGTTCGCGGCCAGCGGCGCCGGCGCCTCGGCCTGACTCGGGCTCCTCGGCCGGGGTTCGAGTGATCCGCTAGCGCCACAACCGCGTACCAGCTGGAAATGCTCAACCAGCGACGGAACCTCAGGCAGCTGGCTGACGAGGACCTCATGCAACTGGTTCGCGATGGCGATGCACGCGCCTTCGAGGTGCTCTTCGATCGTCACGGCGGCCCGGCGTTCTCGCTGGCGTACCGGATGTGTGGCTCACGCGCACGTGCGGAGGACATCGTTCAGGAGGCTCTCCTCTCGCTCTGGCGTGCAGGCGGCCGCTACGACCCGTCGCGCGGCAGCGTGCGCGCCTGGATCCTGAGCACGGTCCACAACCGTGCGATCGACTCGTTCAGGCGTGAGTCGCTGCGCTCGGCACGCTCGCTCGAGGAGGGCAATGTCGCCGAGCACCTCGCGTCGCCGGAACTCACAGAGGTCGAGTTCGAGCGCCGCGCCGACGCCGACCGCGTTCGCAGCGCGCTACACGAGCTGCCTGAGGAACAGCGCAAGGTGATCGAGCTCTCCTACTACGGCGGCTTCACCCATCAGCAGATCGCTGAGATGCTCTCGCTCCCGGCCGGGACGGTGAAGGGCCGGATGCGGCTCGGTCTGAGCAAGTTGCGCATCTCACTTGGTGACGCGGGGGTCCTACCATGACGGATCGAGCGTCCATGTCCGGAACTCCAGATTGCGGCGGCGATGCCGCGGCCTACGCGCTGGGAGCGCTGGAGCCTCAAGAGGCTGAGGCGTTCCGCGTGCACATGCACGAATGTGCCGTGTGCCGCGATGAGGTTGAGGCCCTGGGCGGTGTGATCCAGGCGCTGCCGATGGCCGCACACCAGTACCCACCCCCGCGTGGCCTCAAGCGACGCCTGATGCGCGAGGTGTGGCATGCGCAATCTGCGGCCGGCCGAGCCGGCCGAGCCGGCCGAGCCGGCGCGCGCTGGCGTGCGCAGCGGCGCAGCCCGCGCGGGCTGCAGGCCGGTCTCGCAGCTGCGGTGCTGGCCGCCGGTGGGGTGATCGCCGGCATCGAACTGACCGCAGGGGCGGCGGTGACCGTGATTCAGGCACAGGTATCGGGCGTTGCCGGCAGCGCTCAGCTGCGGCTGACGAACGGCCATGCGGAGCTGGTGGTCCGCCATCTCACACCCCCGGGGCAGGGCCACGTCTACGAGGTGTGGTTGAAGTCCGGCAGGGCGTCGCCCGTCCCTGCCAGCGTACTGTTCGGCGTCAACTCGTCTGGAAACGCGGATGTCGGGATCCCGCGCCGGATCCGCGGGGTCAGCGCCGTGATGGTCACACAGGAGCGGTTGGGCGGCGCCCCCAGACCGACGCATGCGCCGGTGATCGTCGCTCCGATCGCCTAGGAGCCCGAGGCGGCAGGCGCCCGTCTCAGGCGGCGAGCAGGTTCAGCCCAGGACGCTGCGCAGCGCCGGCTCGATCTCGGGCTGGCCGAAGCTGAACCCGAGGTCCTGCAGGCGCCGTGGGCTCACACGCTGGCCGGTGGTGACGATCTCCGACATCTCGCCGTAGAGGAGCTTCAGCGCCAGGGCGGGAACCGGGAGCACGGCGGGGCGATGCAGCGCGTGTCCGAGCGCCTTCGACAGTTCGGCGTTGCTCACCGGTCCGGGCGCGGTGATATTCACCGCGCCGTCCGCGTCTGGATTGTCAAGGCAGAAGAGCAGCGCCGCCACGAGGTCATCGATGTGGATCCACGGCACGTACTGGCGGCCGCCGGCGACGGGGCCGCCGACGCCGGCGCGGAAGAACGGGAGCATCTTCGCCAACGCGCCGCCGCTGGCCGAGAGCACAACCCCGGTGCGCGCGACCACGACGCGACAGGCCGGAACCGCCTTGCGTGCCTCCTGCTCCCAGGCGTCGACGACGCCGGCCAGGAAGCCGCCCCCGGCAGAGGAATGCTCGTCGAGCTGCTCGGAGCCGCGCGGGCCATAGAAGCCGGTCGCCGATTGCGAGACGAGCACGCCGGGGCGCTGCCCGTCCGCCAGTTCGCGCAGCCCAGCGACGAGGTTGCGAGTCGCGCGCACGCGCGACTCGCGGATCAGCTGCTTTGCCTCTGGGCTCCACCTTTGCGACACGGGTTCACCGAGCAGATGAATGACTCCGGTCGCGCCGGAGAGCGCCTCTTCCGGGGGCCTCGCGGTCAGCGGATCCTTCCACGCGTGCCACTCGAGGGCGTCGGGTAGCCTGCTCGCAAATCTGGCGGGATTGCGTGAGAGCGCAACAGGCTGATCACCGCGCGAAAGCAGCTTCCGGCAGACGGCGCTGCCGATGGTTCCGGTCGCCCCAGTGACGACTACGCGTGCCATGTCACGCCGCAACCGTAGCTCAGAGACCCCTGGCTATACTCGCCCGAGCCAATTTGCGGGATGGTGTAATTGGCAACACGCCAGGTTCTGGCCCTGGTATTCAAGGTTCGAGTCCTTGTCCCGCAGCTTCATCGAGGCCCCGTCACGCGCTGGTCACGCTGCTGGCGCTGACGATGCTCGGCAGCGGTGTCACGCAGGCGCTCACGACTGTCGCGCGTCCGATCTGATTTCACCGGTCCGTGAAGAGCGCAGCCTGTTTCGTCACGGCGGCGGTCATTGCCGCCAGCTGGTTGGGCGTACCGATGAGCTCGCCCTGGAGCTGAGCCTCGAGGCCGAGCGTCTCAGCGGCTGCGCCCGTCCAGCCCTCGTTGAACAGCCGTTTCGCGCGGACGACCGCGTCGGGCGAGCGCTCTGAGATCTCCCGTGCCAGCGCGAGCGCGGCGGCCAGTGGATCGTCGGCAAGATGGGTCACCAGACCGAGCCGGTCGGCCTCCTCGCCACTTATCGTGCGGGCGGTGAAGGTCAGCTCCTTGGCGACGTCGATTCCGACGAGCCGGGGGAGGGTGCGCGTGATCGACATGTCCGGGATCAGGCCCCAGCGGCCCTCCAGTACGGAGAGCCGCGCGTCAGGCGCTGCAATGCGGATGTCTGCGGCCAGTGCGATCTGCAGGCCGCCGCCCAGGCAGTTGCCATGGATCGCGGCAATCACGGGGGCGGGCAGGTCGATCCAGCCGTAGCCGGCGCGCTGGAAGTAGTTCGGGGCTGGTTCGTCGAGGATCCCGATGAAGGCCTCGAGCCCGCCGGAGGCGGCGACGGCCGCGAAATCCAGGCCGGAGCAGAAGCTCTCGCCGGCGCCGTGCAGCACCACCGCGCGCACTCCCGGCTCTGCGCGCAGCCGCTCGGTCGCGGCGATGATCGCGTCGAGCATCGGCAGGTCGAGCGCATTGTGTTTGCCGGCGCGCGTCAGCGTGACGACCGCCACGTGCGCGTCGAGCTCGATCGCCACGCGCTCAGACTCCGCAGCGGGCTCGCTCATGCTGTCGGCCTCAGCTCCGCGGCCGGCTCCAGCGTGTCGCCAACTCGCACGGTCCCCGGGCGCAGCACGCGCCCGTAGATCCCGAACGGCAGGGGCTCGGTCGTTTCCACCTCGCTGCGATATGCGCGCAGCAGATCGAGCGTCGGCACGGTCACCTCGCCGGTCTCGGGGTCGCGGCTGGTGACCAGGCAGCGCCCGACATTGCCGTCGAAGCGCAACACCGACGTGCCCAGCTGCAGCCTCTGACCAAGCCACGCATCCTCTGCATGTGCAGCGACGCCGTCGACCTCGATCAGCATCCGGAAACGGCGAACGTCGAGCGGCTCGGTCCCAGCCCGCTCGCCGAGCGCCCGCAACGAGCCGCGTGAGACAAGGCTCACCGCACCCTTCGCGCCACGGTCCACCGCCGAGCCGCTCTCCAGCAGGCGCAGCGGCGCGCCGCAGAAGTCAGACAGCGCCCGCGACCACGCACCAAGCACCTCGCGGCCGACCACCTGATGTGAGAAGAACTGCGCCGACACCGGCTCGCCGAGCTCGACCTCGCCGTCGAGCACCGAGCCGTCCGGGAATTCCAGTGTCAGCCGTGGAGGCTCGAAGCGCGCGATGATCGCCTGCAGGCTGCCGAGCTGCTTGCCGTTGCGCATGCGGTTGCGCTCGTCGGCGACGAAGAACTTCCGGTCCCCGGCCGCGCCGCGCTCGTCGAGCACGACCTGCTCGACGCTACTGACCCGCGTTCCCTTGATCGCCGCTGTGTACAGCGCTGTGACCGTGACGCTCATAGCCGGGACATTCCAGCATGGGCAGCCGCGGATAGCGAGCGAAGCGCTCCGGTTCGGTACGCGAGCGCAGGCAGAGCGAGAAGATCGAGCCGCGGGTATTGGGCACGAGCTGCTGGTGGATGCAGGACCCGCACAGAGAGGACGGGAACCGGTCTGAACTCACTGCGCCGGCAGCGGCGTCAGCACGAGCGCGGTGCCACCGACCTGTAGCGTCTCGACCTGTGAGGAGAAGAGCCAGTGGGCGGTGACCTGGTCGACCAGCCCGGCCTCCGCGGTCTTGCTCCAGAGCGTCAGCTGCGACACGTCGGGCGGGTACAGCTGAAGCGTCCTCGAGAGCGGTACGTCCAGCCAGGGCTGCAGGTCCTTGCGGAGGAACAGCAGCGCGACCGTGAGGCCGGTGGTGTTCGAGCCGCTAGAGGTGACGGTGTGCCCCGGGGGCAGGACGACCACCACGTTCTGGCTGCCGCTGATGTACCTGAACGTGAACAGGGCGAGCTCCAGCGCCTCGCGACGCAGCAGCAGCATGCGGTTGATCGACGCCGTGCCGTCAACCTCGCAGTCCTTCGCGCCCAGCCCGCAGATGTTGTACGCGACCGTCTTGCCGTTCAGCAGACCGAGCGATTGGCTCTTGCCCGAGCTCTCGTTGACGGCGACGGTCAGACCGCTACCCGTGGTGGTGCCGGCCGCTGTGCTCTGCGCCAGCTGGATGGGTGAGACCACATCCATCTGCGCAGCCGCGCTCAACCGGTAATACGGGGAGACATGCTGCGCGATCTCTGAGACTCCGGTGCCGCCGGAGCTGTCCGGCGTCCAAGCTGACCAGCCTGCGCCGGTCACCAGCGCGTCACGGCTGTCGCCGCGGGATGCGACCACCACGGCGATCGCGATCGCGGCCACCGCGATACCGGCCAGTACCGCCATCACCACACGGAATTTGGACGCGTTTGGGTGCTCCACGCGCGGGAGCTCCTGAGTGCTGCTGTCGAGCACCGGTTGGCTGCCGCCGGCCGCCGGGCGCCCGCTCGATGCCGGGCGCTCGCTGGATGCCGGGCGCTCGCTGGATGCCGGGTTGTCGGTCGTCATATCGTCGGCCACGTGTTGTCATCGTGGAGGTCGATCACGGGGCGCACGAGGCCGACGCTGTCGAGCAGGTACCCGACCTCGTCCCCGTGCATCTCCTTGAGCTCCATCAGCGCATCGGCGATGCGTTCGAGCGCCTCCTTGTTGGTTGCCATCAACGAGTAGGCCATGACGTAGGCCTGCCCAAGCAGTTCCGCGACCGCCGCCCGCTTGCCGGGGCTCGAGAGCACGCTGCCGATCGGGTCGCTCGTCAAGGCCGAGCCGACGGACGCACGGTTCATGATCTGGTCGCCGATCTCCTGCAGACGTGTCTTCACGAGCGCCCGCGGATCGGGCTGTTCGCCCGGACTCAGGCGCCTGCCGGGTCGCAGCGAGATCGGCACCTCCTCGGGACCCATGCCCCACATGCCGACCATCGCGCTGGCCGTCGCCGTCGCGCTGTAGAGATCGCCGCTGACGCCCTGTGAGTTCTCGCCGTAGAACACGTGCTCCGCGGCCATCGCGCCGAGCGTCATCACCAGCCCGCCCATCACGCGCGCACGAAAATGGCTGAAGCGCTCGTCCTTCTCCATCGACTGGTAGTGACCGAGCGAGCCGCCGCGCTTGCGGATCGACAGACGCGTCGAGAGCACATCGTTGCCGAGATAGACGTGGCCCGCAGCCGCGTGGCCGGCCTCATGGATCGCGACTGCACGCGTCTCCTCATCGACGTACTCGATGTTCTGGGCGGTACCGGACTCGACCGTCGTCATCGCCTCGACGATGTCCCTCCAGGCGAACACGTGGCGGCCCTCGGAGTGGGCGATCGTCAGCGCCATCGAGCACGCCTGCTCGATCATCGACGGCGAATAGCCCGCCGTGATCCGCGCGAGCTCATCGCGGCGCCGCTCGGTATCCAGGTCCGGCTCGTGATCGACCCTGGCCATGTACAGGTCGAAGATGTCCTTGCGATCGTCCTTCGTTGGTGTGCGGAACCAGATGTGGCGGCCCATCCGTCCGGGCCGCGTGAGCGCTGGGTCGAGCGCCTCGATCGGGACGTTGCACGCGCCGATGAAGTAGATCTCCTCCTTGCGCGGCTTCGGTGCCGGCATCCGCAGGCGCAGCTTGCCGATCCGCTGCGGCAGCAGGAACAGCGCATCGAGAAACGTGTTGACGCGGTTGACGACGAACTTGCTGAGCACGGGCGGGTCGCCCATCCCGTCCATGACCACCAGCAGCTGGTTCAGGGCCTGGCCCTGGTAGCCCATCCCGCCCATGCCGCCAGGGAATATCGCGTTGACGCGCTGGCTGACCCGCTGCAGGAATTGGTTGGTGCCGGGCAGCGCCCCCGCTGAAGCACGGGCGGCGAACATCTGGTCGCGCCACTGTCGCGTCTCGATCACCACATCGCCGGTGGGGGTGATCGATCCGTTCGGTCCGAAGAACAGGAAGTCATGGATCGAGCCGGGCATCGCGTCGCTCCCGCCGGTCATCGAGCTGCCCAGCGCTTGGCGCCGCAGCCCGACTGCATCGATCTCGTCGATGAAGACGATGCACTGACCGCCCCACTTGCGCGCGAGCTTGCGCGCGCGGTGGGCGAGCAGCTGCACGACGAGCGCGTCCATGCCCATGAACATCTGCGCGAAGCCGGAGCCCGGGATCGTCACGAACGGGCAGTTGAAGTTGGTGGCGATCGCCTTGGAGATCATCGTCTTGCCCGTGCCCGGCGCGCCGAGGAACAGCAGGCCGCGCTCGCGCTTGCCGCCCGCCCTCTCGAACTCCTCGCCGGATTGCCAGAGCGTGATCACGCGGGTGATCTCCTCCTTGGCCTCGGCCTGACCACGGACGTCGTCGATCTTCACGCCCCAGCTGGCGTCGCCCGGCTCGTAGCTGCGGATCCCTCGGGCCGCCATGAAGACGAACGGCCCCATGAAGATCAGGATGTTGATGAACAGCAGCATCGGGACCTGGAAGGCAAGCGATGCGTACTGGGCCACGTTCTGCGGCGGGAACAGCACGCGCAGCGCCGAGAACGGATCGAAGAAGCTCGCGTGTACGCCGGAGAAGGCAAACAGTGCCTGGAAGAGTCCGAGCAGGATCAGGATCGCCGCCACCCAAAAGGGCAACCGGCGGTATTTGGATCGCCAGAACCAGTGCCGCCGGCGGGCGACGATGTCCTCTTCGCGGAGCGACTCGCCGGTGCCGAAGAGGCTCGGCCAGGGCAGGAAATGGCGGACCACCACCTCGACGAGCCCGCGGAACATCACCACCGCGACGGCCGTCACCAGGATCGACGCCGGCAGGCTGAGGTGGTTGGACTCGTAGAGGACGAGGAAGAAGGCCGGCGCGGTGAGCAGCGCGACGAATGTCGCCGCGCGCGTCAGTCGCCGCCACTCGTATGCGAGCGCGGTGGCGTGCTGGTTGATCGGACCCCGCAGTTTCGTCGTCTGCTCGGCGTAGGCCATCGGTACAGCACGAGGGTACCGCCCGTCGCGCGCGGGGCGCGTGCTGGCGATGACGATCAGGAGTTTGGGTTTGGCATGGACACCTGAGTCTGGGTCGGTAGCTTCTCGCTCACCGTGACCGTGTGGGTATGGATAGCTGTCGCCGCCGTCGGCGGGTTGGGAGCGGTTGCGCGCTTCCTCCTGGACGGCTGGGTGGGAACCCGCTTCGGCCGCGAGCTGCCGATCGGCACGTTTGCGATCAACGTCAGCGGGTCTCTCCTGCTCGGCCTGCTCGACGGTCTCGCGCTGAGCGGCGATGCGATGGTGATCGCGGGCAGCGCGGCGCTCGGTGCCTACACGACCTTCTCGACGTGGATGTTCGAGACGCACCGGCTGGCCGAGGACGGCGAGTTCGCTGCGGCTGCCCTGAACATCGGAGCGAGCATCGTCGTCGGCGTTGCCGCCGTCGTCCTCGGACACCTGCTCGGTGAGCATCTATGAGCGAGGAGCTGGCCAAGCTCACGACCTACTTCGGCGAGCGCGATCGCTCAGACGGTGAGCTGCTCTCCGACGAGCTGTTCGCGCTCTACGGCCGCGAACGCGTGGCGCTCAGCGCGATGCTGCGTGGGATCGAGGGCTTCGGATACCACCACAGCACGCACACCGAGTTGCTGCTGACGCTCTCCGAGGATCTGCCGGTGGTTTCGGTCGCGGTCGGCACGGCCGCGCGCATCGAGGCGCTGCTTCCTCAGGTGCTGGGTCTCAAGCGGCGTGGGCTGGTGACGCTGGAGCGGGCTCGCCCGCTTGGCGGCCCGCCCCAGGGCGACCCCGGGGCGCTACTCCCAGAGGACCTCCGCGAGCAGGCGAAGCTGACCGCCTTCATCGGACGCCGTCAGCGCGCCTCCGGGCGGCCGGCCTTTGTGCTGGCGTGTGAGGTGCTGCACCGCCACGGAGCGCACGGCGCGACCGTGCTCGTCGGTGTCGACGGCACCCGCGCGGGCGTGCGCACGCGTGCACGCATGTTCGGAGGTAACGTCGATGTGCCGATGCTCGTCGTCTGCGTTGGGCCGGGCGCTGCGATCGCGGGCGCCGCGGCCGAGCTCGCTGCAGCGCTGGCCGAGCCCATGATGACGCTCGAGCGCGTGCAGGTTCTGCGCCGCGACGGCGAGCAGCTCGCAGAGCTCGACGCCCCCGCACCGGTGCTCGAACACGACCCGGTCTGGGCGCAAAAGCTGACCGTGCATTCCAGCGAGGACGACCGTGTCGGCGGTCATCCACTTCACCGTGAGCTCGTCCAGCGGCTACGCCGGGAGCGGCTAGCGGGGGCGACGAGTCTACGCGGCGTCTACGGCTTCCACGACGATCTGCCGCCGCGCGGCGACCGCCTCTGGCAGGCGCGCCGACACTCCCCGGTGATGACGATCGCCGTCGACACCCACGAACGGATCGCGGAGGTGTTCGGCGTCGTCGCCGAGGTCACCTCCGAATGTGGCCTCGTGACCGTTGAGACTGTCCCCGTGCGCGTTTTGCCGGGGGCTTGAAGAACTGCTCGATCGCCTGCGCGATGCCGCTTGCGATCACCTGCTGTCCGCTGCTGCTGTCGGCGATCGAGCCCTCGAACGGGTCGGTGATGAAGAGTGGCTCGATCAGCGCTCCGGGCATCTGGCTCGGAGTGCCGAACCAACCACGCTTGGCCGGGCCGAGCAGCAGCAGGTGGCCGTAGCTGTCGCCGGTCGAGGCGTTGACCGTCGAGCCGAGCTGGCCGTCCTGCTGCACACCCTCGTCGGGGATCTTCCAACCCCGGCGGTTCATCGCCGCGAGCACGTCGTCCTGCACGAGGCTCGCCAGCTGCAGGTTCTTGGCCGCGAACGCCCGGACCGCGTCATAGCCGGTCACCGAGCCCGCGTTGTTCGCCGCACCCGAGTCGAAGTAGATGCCGACCAGCGCCTTGGCGCCGGCCTCGTTGGCGCACTGCGCGCGCGCCGCAACGTCGTCGTGAACACCGCGCGCGGTCAGCAGCTGCCCGTCGACGTCGGCAGCGCTCAGCTGCGCGACGGTGCTGTCGGTCGTGCGCGAGACGGCGACACGGAAGCCACGGGCGCGCAGCAGCATGGCGGCGTCGAGCTCGACGGCCAGCGTTTCGTCGCCCTCCTCGATCGTCTTGCCGCTCGCGGTTCGTCCCACCGAGCCCGGGTCGAGGCCGCCGTGGCCGGCGTCGAGGAAGACCGTCAGGTGGCGGTCCCCATGGGTCGGCGCGTATGCCATGCAAGCGGTCTTCGCGAAGCGGGCCGGATCAACGGCGGTGACCGTCGGCACCACATGCCCGGCGGCCGTGGGCTTTCCGGATCCTCCGCCACCGGAGATCACTCCGGCGCTGACGCCGACGATGACGGCGATCAGGACACCGGTCCGCGGCGAGATGCGTCTGGGGCGTCGGGCGTTGCGCGGCATGGGCAGGGGGAGGCCGCCGACTGTCCTGGTCGGCACGCTCAACGATGTCCGACGCACCTAAGAGAAGCGTTAGCGACGGATTTGCCGCGACCATGCCGCTCAGGCCGTTGGGTAAGAAGCCTTGCGTGGTATGTAATCTCGAACCGTGCGATTGCTCAGCCGCTTTGCTCCTTTGCTGGTCGCCCTGGTGTTTCTGGTGGCGGCCGGCGCAAGCAGCTTCGGCGCCGCAGGCGCGGCCACGGCCACGGCCCCGACTGGCGACTGGACCACATTCGACTTCAGCGCCCAGCGCTACGGCGTCGGTCCGACGGACACGGGCATAACCCCGGGCGCCCTGCCCAGCCTCAGGCGGATCACCGTGCACATCCCCGGCACCGTCGACTCCTCTGCGGTGGAGCTCAGCGGCGTGCCCGTGAAGGGCGCGAGCCACGATGTCGCGATCATGACGACCTCCTACGGCCGCACGCTCGCGCTGAACGCCGTCAACGGCCGCGTGCTTTGGGACTTCTCGCCGCCGAGCGTGCACCAGCTCGAGGGCGGCTCCCAGGTCACAACCGCCTCGCCGGTGGTCGATCCAGATCGTCAATACGTGTACGTGTCCAGCCCGGACGGCTTCATCCACAAGCTCACGGTGGCCTCTGGGCACGAGCTGTGGAGTACACGCGTCACCTACGACCCCAGGCGCGAGAAGATCGCCGGCGGCCTCAACATCGCCGACGGAGAGCTGATCGTCGTGACCGACGGCTACGACGGCGACGCTCCCAGCTATCAGGGGCACGTCGTCACGATCAACCTCGCCAGCGGCGGGATCACACACGTCTTCAACACGCTCTGTTCCAACATCCGCACGCTGATCGATCCACCGAGCAAGTGCTCGGCGAGCGACTCCGCGATCTGGGGCAGGCCGGGAAGCGTGATCGAGCCCGACACCGGCAACATCCTGGTGACGACCGGCAACGGGCCATTCAACGGGCACACCGACTGGGGCGACAGCGTGCTCGAGCTATCGCCCTCGCTGAAGCTGCTCCACAACTGGACGCCGACCAACCAGGCGCAGCTGAACGGCGATGACGGGGACCTCGGCAGCACCGAGCCGGCGCTGCTGCCCTTCCGCAGGGGGCAGCGCCCGGCCGTCCAGGGCGGCAAGCAGGGGATCCTCGACCTGTTGGACCTCAACCGCCTCGACGGCGGCGCCGGGGACGCCGGCCCCCGCACGGGCGGGCAGCTTCAGGTCGTCAACGGACCGGGCAAGACCGACATCTACAGCCAGCCCGCCGTCTGGACCTCGGCGAGCGGCCGCGTCTACGTGTTCGTCACGAGCGGCGCCGGGACCGCCGCCTACTACCTCACCGCCGCGCATCGCCTGCGTCTCGCGTGGCAGAACACGCAGGCCGGCACCAGCCCGCTGCTCGCCGGCGGCCTGCTCTACGTCTACAACGAGCAGCAGGGCGTGCTCAACGTCCTCAACCCGACCAGCGGTCACCCGTACGACGTGCTGCCGGCTGCCGGCGGTCACTGGAACAGTCCGATCGTGGTCGCTGGCCGGATCATCCTGCCGGTCGGCAACGACAACGACCACCGGGCCACGGGCGTGGTCTACATCTACCACCTGCCGGGCGCCTAGTGTTCACGACACCGGGCCACCCCTGAGCGTCAGCGTCAGCTCAAGCCACTCGAGCGCGGCGGGAACGTGGCCAGGATCGATCTGGTGGCTGGCTTCGGACTCGTGGTACTCGACGACCAGTCCGCCCGCGGTCAGCAGCTGGTCGGCCTCCCGCGCGAAGCCGACGTCCATGATCGGGTCGTTGCGCCCATGGGCGATGAACACGCGCGTCCGCTCGTGGGCGGGCAGGTCGGGCTGCCAGCCCTCGACGGTGGGGATGAACCCCGCGAACGCGAGGATCCCTGCAACCGCGGGGCGCTCGGGCCCGAGTCCCGTCGCGTAGCTCATCACCGACCCCATCGAGAAGCCGCCGAGCACGGTCCGCGCCGGCTCGATGCCAGTCCGCTGCCAGAGCTCGTCGTGGAAGGCGGTCAGGCCGGCGTAGGCGGCGTCGAAGCTCTCGCGGTCGGGATAGCCGACGCGCGGCACCACGTACCAGTGCCTGCCGGGCCAACCGGGGAGGGTCAGCGGGCCGCCGGGGGTGACCACGTGCAGCCGCCGCTCGGGGTCGAACACGTCCGCCAGGCCGAGCAGGTCGTGCTCGTCGGCGCCGCGGCCGTGATGGAGCACCAAGAGGCCCGCCGCCACGCCCTCGGCCGGTCGCTCCCGATAGACGAGCTCACTCATCTCAGGCCTCGCTCGCGGTCGCGACCCGCGGGTTGCGCAGCGGGGTCAGCGTGCGCTCGAGCTGCGCTCGCAGGTGCTCGTGCTGGGCCGGTAGACGCAGCGACTCGCCGAGGTGTGCCGCGTCCTCGTCGTTCGCGAACCCGGGCGACGTGGTTGCGATCTCGAACAGGATCCCCTGAGGCTGGCGGAAGTAGATCGCGTTGAAGTAGTCGCGGTCGATGACCGGCGTGACGTGCATCCCCGCGGCGCCGACGCGCTGCTGCCACGGCACGTGGTCGGCGTCGGCCGAATGCCAGGCGATGTGATGGACGGTGCCGGCCCCCTGGATCCCGTGCCTGTCGGTCGGCTCGTAGCTCCAGTTGAAGCCGCGCGTCGGGCCCTGCAGCCGATAGCTGCCGGGGGCCTGCACCGCGTCGAACCCGAGCGTCTGGGTGAGCAGCTCGGCGTCGGCGTCGAGCGGGCGCCCGACGTAGGCACGCGCGCCCTCGACGCCGGTGATCGCGTGCTCCTGCGGGATCTCGGAGTAGGCGGCCTGCAGCGGCGGGTTAGCCGGGTCGGCGACAACCAGCTCGAACCCGAGGCCGTCGTAGTCGGTGAAGGCGAGTGTGCCGGTGGTGCTGCGCTCGCTCGCGTGGCCGTGCGTACCGAGCCGCCGCTCCCAGAAGTCGAGCGATGCCTCGCTGGGGACGCCGAGCTCGATCGTGTGGATCATGCCCGCGCCTGCGCGGCCGGGCTCCGCGCCGGCGAACTCGAACCAGGTCAGCAGTGAGCCGGGGGAGCCCTGCTCGTCGCCGAAGTACAGGTGGTAGGCCTCAGGTGCGTCGAAGTTGACCGTCTTCTTCACCATGCGCAGCCCGAGCACGCCGGCGTAGAAGTCGACGTTGTGCTGGGCGTCGCCGGTGATCATCGTGATGTGGTGCAAGCCGTCGAGCTGCATGTGCTGCTCCCTTTGTGTGCGAATGGAGTAAACAACTGTTGTGCACTCAACTTAGTCCCAGGCCCCGTCGCTGTCCAAGACGTCTTGGCGGGGATCAAGACGTTGAGCATCTGAATCGGGCGTATGCTGCGCGGGCGATGTCCGAGCTGCCCCCGAACGTGACGCTGGCACAGCTCGCCTATTTCGTCGCGGTCGCGGAGGAGCTCAACTTCACGCGCGCCGCCGAGCGGCTGCACGTCAGCCAATCGCCGCTCAGCCAGGCGATCAGGACACTGGAGACCAACCTCGGGGTCGCGTTGCTGCAGCGCACCAGCCGGCACGTGGAGCTGACCGCGGCCGGGGAGGAGCTGCTGCCCGCCGCCCGCGCCGCGCTCGGCGCGGTCGAGCACGCGGTGAGCGTCGCCCGGTCCGCCGCCGCGGACGAGCAGCGTCTGCGCGTGGGCTTCCTCGCCTACGGGGCCTGTGACGTGATCGACCGCACGCTGGCGGCGTTCGCGGCGCCGGCATCGGACCTGCGGCTCGAGGCGCGGCAGGCCGACTTTTCCGATCCCACCGCCGGTCTGGCCGCCGGCAACGTCGACGCCGCCTTCCTGCGCCTGCCGGTCACGGCGCCCGAGCTCGAGCTCGAAACGCTCACGAGCGAGCCGCGCGTGGCTGTCCTGCCGGCCTGGCATCCGCTCGCCGGCCGCACGAGCGTCGCGATCGGCGACCTCGTCGACGAGCACTGGCTGCAGATGCCCGGGCGCGACCACAGCTGGCGTGACTTCTGGCTGGCGACCGGCCACCGCGGCGGCATCGCTCCGCTGCTCGGGCCGGAGGTTCGAACGGTGGACGAGCAACTCGCGGCCACCGCCACGGGCGGATATGTGAGTCTGGCTCCGCAGTCCGTCGCCAGCTCCTATGCACGACCCGGTATCAGCTACGTCCCAGTGCCCGAGATCGAGCCGAGCGTGGTCGCAATCGGCTGGCGGCGGAGCGATCAGCGCGCGAGCGTGCTCAGGTTCGTGACCTCGGCGCTGCAGCTGGCTGACGACGGCACCGATCAGGCCACCGAGCAGCGGCTCGGCTGAGATTCACAGCAGGTAGGGGATCAGCATCTTCGTCCGCTCGCGGTAGGCGGGGTACGCGGAGGGGAACGTGGCCGTGAGGTTGCGCTCCTCCACGATCGCCGAGTACACGAAGAAGATGCCGAGGACCAGCGTGATTCCCAGCCCGATCAGGTTGGTCGCAAGCGACGTGCCCACCATCCCGAGCAGGATGCCCGAGTAGATCGGATGGCGGATCAGGCCGTAGGGCCCGGCCGTCACGAGCTCCGGCTCGGCCCGCTGTGTCATCGGCATGCCCCAGTTGCGCCCGAGGATCGCGCGCGCCCAGACCGCGAGCGCGATCCCGGCCGCGAACAGCACGGCCCCGATCGCCGCGACCAGCATGCTGCGGACCTCGAGGCTGCCGCCGTGCACGCCGCGCAGCAGGATCACCAGGGCGACCGCGGCGACCCCGCGCGGCCCCATGAAGAAGCGCCGGTTGGTGCTGCGATTGGCGGTGAACGCCACCCCCAGCCAGCCGATCCAGAACAGCGCCCAGACGATCCCGATCCCGATCCTCAGCGCGTGCATTGCGCGATTGTCGCGCGAGCGGCGGCGTCAGCCTCAGGGAAGCAACGCGGGCGCGAGCCACATGAACCCGGAGATCACGAACGTGATCAGCGCCGCCACGCCGACGGCGTGCAATGGTCGCGCGTCGGCGAACACCAGCAGCCCCAGCCCGACGATCAGCGCGGCGACCGCCACGCGCCCGGCGCCGGTTGAGTGATCGCTGGTGCTTCGCGGCGCAGGTGCCCCGCTGGGCACCTGCTTGGTCGCGGCGACGGGATCGAAGCCGCCCCGCAGGCTGAGGCGAAACAGCCAGGCCAGCGACGGGAACACGATCGCGGCGCCACCGAGCACGGCGACGATCACGGCCACCAGCGTGTCGTGCGAGGCTGCGGCCTGGCGCAGGTCCAGTCCCGGCAGGACGTGGGGCCACTGCGCCAGCGCCCAGCCGGCGAGCACCGCCGCCAGCGCCAGCGCCGCGACGTAGCGCGCCGGCTCGAACCGCCGCCGGTAGACGAGGCCGATCGCGGTGATCCCGGCCGCCGCCGAGACCAGCACCGCCGGCAGCGCCCGGCCGTCGAGCAGCTCGTGGTAGAGCGGATGGGCGGAGTGGTGGAGCGCGACGAGCCCGGCAACCGCCAAGCCGCCGGCCAGCGGGCCGGCGGCCAGTGCACGCAGGCGAAAGTCACGCGCGAGCTGCGGCTCCCCGCGGCGGGCGCAGTCGGCCGCGAGGTAGACCGCGGCGAGGTAGGCCGAGGTGACGACCGCGATCACGCCGTCCAGGATCTGGGTCGCTCCGAGCCAGCTCGAGAAGTGGGCTCCGGCCGCGTTGCCGACCGGCACGCCGCCGGTGGCGATCGCACCCACCATCGTTCCCAATGCGAAGGGCGTGATGATCGAGGACAGCGCGAAGATCCCGTCGATCAGGACGTGCTCGCGTGAACCCGACGCGCCCGAGCGCAGCACGTAGGCGGCGCCGCGCAGCACGATCCCGAGGCCGGCGATGAACATCGGCACAGCGAGCGTCGAGGCGATCGAGCCGAAGGCGGTCGGGTAGGCCGACCAGAAGACCGTCAGCACGAAGATCAGCCAGACGTGGTTGGCCTCCCAGACCGGTCCCATCGAGTGGTGCGCGCTGTCGCGAACCTCGGCTCCGTGTGCGCCGGGGCCCGACAGCAGCGTCCAGCAGCCGGCGCCGAAGTCCGCTCCGGCGAGCACCGCGTAGAGCACCACGCCGATCAGGACGAACACCATCGGCAGCGCGGACAGAAGCGGCGAGCTCACCGGTACTCGGGCTCCAGCTCGAGCGGGCGGGCGGCCAGGCGCCTGAGCATCCAGACCACCCCCGCCGCGACGAGCACGTAGACGGCGATCAGCGCTCCGTAGCCGACGGGTATGCCGGGCGCGCCGGTGACCGCGGCCGCGGTCGGCATCACATGGTAGACGACCCAGGGCTGACGCCCGACCTCGGTGACGATCCAGCCGGCGATCAGGGCGACCATCGCGAGCGGGCCCGCGAGCAGCAGCGCGCGGTAGAACCAGGGCGACTCCGGTAGGCGCCGCCGCCACAGCCTGATGGCGAGCATGAACAGGCTCAGCAGCACCAGCATGCTGCCGATGCCGACCATGATCTGGAAGTCCGCACGGACGACGTTGACGGGCGGCCGTTGCGATGCCGGGACGGTGTCGAGCCCCTTCACGGCGGCGTTCCAGCTGTGGAACGCCAGCAGCGAAAGCAGGTGCGGGATCGGGATCCCGAACTTGATCTGGCCGTTCACATACCAGCCGAGCAGATGCTCGTCGGCACCGCGCGTGGTCTTGTACAGGCCCTCCATCGCGGCGAGCTTGATCGGCTGGTTGGTGGCGACGTCGCGTGCGGCCCAGTCGCCGATCGGCGCCTGCGCGATCGACGCGAGGGCCGCGATCGTCAGCGGGATCACGAGTCCCGCCCGCTCATACCGGCCCCAACGGCCGCGCAGCCGCGCAAACGCGTAGACGCCCGCGAGCACGAACCCGGAGACCATGTAGCCGGCGACGTACATGTGCACCAGCTCGTGCCAGAAGTAGTCGTTGCCGAACAGCGCGCTCCACGGATTCGACCTGATCACGTGCCCGCCCCGCATCGTGAAGCCGCCGGGGTGCTGCATCCAGGCGTTCACCGAGATCACCATCAACGAGCCGGTGAAGCCGGTGATCACGATCGGTATGCCACTCAGCAGATGGGCCCTGGGTGAGAGCCGGTTCCAGCCGTACACGTAGATCCCGATGAAGATCGCCTCGACGAAGAAGGAGAAGCCCTCGATCTCGAAACCCAGGCCGAAGACGCCGCCGAAGGTGGCCGTGAAGTTCGGCCACAGCAGGCCCATCTCGAAGCTGAGGATCGTGCCCGTGATCACGCCGACGCCGAACAGGCCGATCATCACGCGCGACCAGCGCCGCGCGAGCTCGCGGTAAACGGGGTCTCCCGTGCGCAGCCAGCGGCTCTCCGCGAACAGCACCATCACCGGGAACGAGATCCCGAAGCACACCAGCGGGATGTGCACCGCGAATGACAGCGCCTGCATCTGCTCGGCGTCGAGCAGGTAGCGCTGGTGCGCGGGGGCGAAGGCCGCTGCCAGTGCGGAGATCATGGCGCTATGCCTCGCGCGCGCCGCCTCGCGCGGCCTCGGAGGCGCGACTGCTTGGCACCGCCACGGTAAGGGTCGTGCCCTTGCCGGCGATCGAGGAGAGCTCGAGCTCTCCGCGCAGCAGCTCGACGCGCTCGCGGATCCCGGTCAGTCCGAACCCGTGGGTCTTGGCCTCGGGATCGAATCCCTGCCCGTCGTCCTGCACGGTGAGGTGGACATGTGAGCCGTCCTCCCAGAGATCGACGTTCACGCGCGACGCGGCGCCGTGCTTGCGTGCGTTGGTCAGGGCCTCCTGGGTGATGCGGTAGATCGCGGTCTCGACCTCCTGGGCCAGTCGGTCGGGCGCTCTCGTGTTCTCGTACAGCAGATCGAGGCTGAGGCGGACGTCGAGCCCCTGCTGCTGGGTGCGGTCGACGAGTGCCCGCACCGCCGGTGCGAGGCCGAGGTCGTCGAGCGCTGCCGGCCGCAGCTCGGAGATCAGCGAGCGGAGGTTCTGGATCTCCGTCGCCAGCTGCTCGGACGCTTCACCCATGAAGGTCGCCATCGCGGCGGGCTCGCGCGTCCGCAGCTGTCCCGCGATTGCGATCTGCAAGGCGGCGAGGTTCTGCAGGGTCTCGTCGTGCAGCTCGCGCGCCCAGCGCGCGCGTTCGTGCTCGGCTGCCGCGAGCCGCTGGGCGGCACGCTCGGCCTGTACCGACACGGCGGTGGCGATCGCGGTGGCCGCGCTGGTGGCGAAGGCCTCGAGCATGCGCTGGTCATCGGCGCTGAACTCGGGACCGTGCTCGGTGCGATCGAGTGCGATCAGCACCCCGTAGCCCTGCGACCGGAACAACATCGGGACCACCAACCCCGCCTCCGGTGAGAGCCCAAACTGGCCGATGCCGTGGCGCTCGAACCGCGTACGGTTGAGGCTCTCCTCGAGACGCAGCGTCGTGCGCCCGTCGAGGGCCGCGCCGGCCACGCTGCCCATTGGGTCCAGCACACGTCCGACGATGTCGGCCGGCAGGTGTCCGGCGGCCGCGACGACCACCATCGCGCCGTCGATCTCGCGCTCGATCACGAGCGTCTTCGCGGACACGAGCGCGAGGCCGCGGTCGGCGATCAGCTCGAGCACGACGTCGAGGTTGGTCTCGCCACCGACGGCACGAGCGATCTGCACGGTGGCGTCGAGCGCCGAGACCGCGCGCTGCAACTCCGCGCGCTGCGATTCGACCATCGCGTAGCGCCGCGCGTGGTCGATCGCGATCCCCGCGAAGCGCGAGAGCGCGACCAGCGCGTGTTCGTCATCGAGCGTGAAGGGCTCGCCCCCGGCCTTGTCGGTCAGGTAGATGTTGCCGAACAGGTCTCCCGCGGTCAGCAGCGGCACGCCGAGGAAGGTCTTCATCGGCGGATGTCCCGTGGGGAAGCCATATGAACGCGGATGCGAGGCGACATCGCCCAGTCGCAGCGGGCTGGGATTCACGATCAGCTCACCGAGCACGCCACGCCCGCGGGGAAGGCTGCCGATGTCGGCCTTGGTGGCCTCGTCGATTCCGGAGGTCAGGAAGCGCTCGAGCTCGCTGTGGGACTCATCGAGCACGCCGACCGCCGCGTGCCGGGCGGACGTCAGCTTGCGCGCCGCCTCGAGCACGCGACTGAGCACGACCTCGACGTCGAGCTCGGCGAGGACGATCTCGGCCACCTCCAGCACTGCGCGGATTTCCGGGCTTGGCCGTCCCTCGGGATCTTCTGCCAACGACCCCTCCATGCGAATGTCGACGGTGGGTAGGTCGCCCCCGGCCCGCGCCCGACCGAAAACCGTCGCGCGGTATGCGGGAACTCCAGTGCGCCCGAGAGGACTCGAACCTCCACGAGCTAAGCGCTCACAAGGCCCTCAACCTTGCGCGTCTACCAATTCCGCCACAGGCGCCTGGGGCGCGGAGTATAGACACGCACTCTGGTTTCCGTCCTCGGCGCCAGCTATCTTCCGAACACATGTTCGCCAGATTCGGCAGTGAATCCGAGCAAGGAGCCAAGGGATGGATCTGACCAAGCGTCAGCAGGAGATTTTCGACTTCATCAAGCGCTACTCGGAGAAGAACGGCTACCCGCCGACGGTTCGCGATATCGGCAAGGCGGTGGGGCTCGCGTCGTCATCGACGGTGCATGCCCACCTGGCCAACCTGGAGAAGCTGGGGCTGCTAAGGCGTGACCCGACCAAGCCCCGGGCGATGGAGTTACTCGACCGTGCCGGTGCGATGGTGCGGGAGGCGATCAGGCCCGGACTACCGTTGCTGGGACAGGTTGCCGCCGGTGCGCCGATCCTCGCCGAGGAGAACATCGAGGAGTACATCGAGACGCCGCCGGCCTGTGGCGGCGACAGCGGCGAGTACCTGCTTCGCGTGCGCGGCCAGTCGATGAAGAACGCCGGGATCCTCGATGGGGACCTGGTTGTCGTGCGGCCGCAGGAGACCGCGCGCGACGGTGAGATCATCGTCGCCCTCGTCGAGGAGGAGGCGACCGTCAAGCGCTTCTTCCGCGAGGGTGACCACATTCGCCTGCAGCCCGAGAACGAGGAGATGGCGCCGATCCTGGTGCGAGACGTGAGCGTGCTCGGCCGGGTCGTTGGCCTGATGCGCAGCATGTAGCCGCTATGCTCGCCGGTGCAGGCTGAGCAGTCGCGGAGGTTTACGCCTTCGAGGAAAGTCCGGACATCACAGGGCAAGGTGGTCGGTAACGCCGACCCGGGGAAACCCGCGGGAAAGTGCCACAGAAATGACACCGCCTAAGTCTGGGGCCGCTGCAGCGCCCCGGACCGGTAAGGGTGAAATGGTGCGGTAAGAGCGCACCGGCGTCGCGG
>DASZLT010000007.1:0-31032 GCA_035552235.1 Solirubrobacteraceae bacterium | reverse complement strand
CAGGCACGCCACGAGCTGAAGGCCCAGAAGGGCGTGCCGCTGCGCGACCGCATCATCACCCGACCGACCTGGCTCGGCCGTGCCGGCACTCCACTCGCGCCGCTCGCCAACTGGACGCTGCGCTCCAAGCCGCTGCGGATCCTGGCCGAGAAGGCCCTGGGCGTGCATCGTGACGCGCCGGCACCGGCCTTCGCCGGCAGGCGCTTCTCGCGCTGGGCGCGCGGTCGCACATCGCCGGCCGCGGAGCGGCGCGTCATCTATTTCCACGGCTGCGGCACCGAGTACTACGAGCCCTGGGAGGGCGAGCGCGTGGTGGCGGTGCTCGAGCACAACGGCTTCGAGGTGGTCGTGCCCAAGCAGGACTGCTGCGGGTTGCCGCTGCAGTCGAGCGGCCTCTTCGACGAGGCGCGGGCGACCGTCAGGCGGCTTGCGCACTCGCTCGGCTCGCAGCTGACCGACGAGCACACGCTGATCGTCGGCAACGCCACCAGCTGCACACTGATGCTGAAGCGCGAGGCGCGCGAGATCCTCTCGCTCGAGCAGGACGCGGAGCTGCGACGGGTGGCCGAACGCACCTACGACATATGCGAGCTGCTGCTCGAGTGCCACCAGCGCGGTGAGCTGCGTACCGACTTCAAGCCGCTGCCGGAGCGGGTCGCCTACCATGCGCCCTGCCAGCAGCAGGGCCACTGGATCGGCAAGCCGGCGCTCGAGCTGCTGGCGCTGATCCCGGAGCTGGACGTGCGCGAGATGGACGCGCGCTGCTGCGGCATCGCCGGGACCTATGGGCTGAAGGCCGAGAAATACGAGATCGCGATGGCGATCGGCAGCAGTCTGTTCGAGCAGGTCGAAACCTGCGGCGCGGCGACGGTCGCCTGCGACAGCGAGACCTGCCGCTGGCAGATCACGCACGGGACGCAGCTGCCCTCCGTGCACCCGATCGATTACCTGTACCGGGCCTACGGGCTCGACGACTCCTAGGAGCCGCACGCGTGGTCGGGATCGTGGTCGTCTCGCACAGCGACGCGCTCGCACGGGGGGTGGTCGCGCTGGCGCGCGAGATGTCGCCGCCCGAGCTCGCGCTCGAGGTGGCCGGGGGGATCGGCGAGGCCGGTGTGCTCGGCACAAGTGCGGAGCTTGTCGGTGCCGCGATTGAGCGTGCGATGTCCGCGGACGGCGTGCTCGTGCTGATGGACCTGGGCAGTGCGCTGATGAGCGCCGAGCTCGCCGTCGAGCTGCTCGAAGGCGCCTCCGGGCCGGTGCGTCTGAGTGCCGCACCGCTGGTCGAAGGAACGGTCGCGGCGGCAGCTTCGGCCGGTGGCGGAGCGACGCTCGAGCAGGTCGCAGCGGAGGCCGACGGCGCGCTTGCGATGAAGTCCGCTCAGATCGGTGATGCGAGCGCCGGTGCTTCGGGAGCGCTCACGGCACCGGTTGCGAGCGCGGACGCCGAGGCGGAGCTTGCGGTTGAGAACGAGCTGGGTCTGCACGCGCGGCCCGCGGCGCGGTTCGTGGAGACGGTCGGCCGCTTCGACGCGGAGGTGCTGGTCGCCAGGGCGGGGTCGGCCGCGACGCCCGTGAGTGCGCGCAGCCTCACGAACATCGTCGCGCTCGGCGCCCGGCGAGGTGACCGGCTGCGCGTACGCTCCTCGGGGCCGCAAGCGCGCGCGGCGCTCGCGGCCTTGCAGGAGCTCGCGGTGGGTGGTTTTGGCGACGGCCCACCGGTGCCCACCGCCCCTCCGGCTGCGGGAACTGTCCTGCGCGGCGTCGCCGCCTCGCGCGGTGTCGCCGGCGGCGATGCCCAGCCGCTCGTGCCATCGGCCCCGCTGCAGTCGCGGCGGGACGCAGCGAGCCCGGAGGACGAGCGCGCGCTGCTCGAGCGCGCGCTGGACGGAGCGCGCGCCGCGGTGTCCGCTGATCGCGAACGGCTGCGCGCCAGGGCGGGCGCCGGCGAGGCCGAGATCTTCGACGCGCACCTGGCGCTGCTCGATGACGAGGCGCTGCTCGAGCCCGCGCGTGCCGCGATCGGCTCCGGCGCTCCCGCCGAGCTTGCGATCGCCGATGCCGCCGAGCAGCTCGCGGCGGTCTACAGGCGCCTGGAGAACCCGTTGCTCGCCGAGCGGGCAACCGACGTGCTGGACGTCGGCCGGCGGATCGTCGCTGCCGTGACCGCAGACTGTGGGCCCTCTGAGCCGAAACAAAACGATAATGATTCTCAGTATCGAATTCTCGTCGCCGACGAGCTCACTCCGTCACAGACGGCCGGCCTCGACCGCGAGCGGATCGCGGGCATCGCAACCGCGCGCGGCTCGGCAACGGCCCATGCCGCGATCATCGCCCGAGCGCTCGGGATCCCAGCGGTCGTCGGGCTCGGTGAATCGATCCTCGCGGTGCCCGCGGGCACCAGGCTGCTGCTCGACGGCACGGGCGGCACGGTCACCATCGCCCCCGCCGACCGGGCCGGCGCCGAGCAGGCGGTGGCCGATGCCGAGGCACGCAGCGAGCGGGGCCGCGCACAGGCTGCCGCAGCCCGCGAGCATGCCCATCAGCCGGCGCTGCTCGCAGGCGGTGAGCAGATCGAGATCTTCGCCAACGCCGGCAGCCTCGCGGATGCGCAGCTCGCCGTCGAATGCGGAGCGGAGGGCGTCGGTCTGCTGCGCACCGAGTTCCTGTTCCTCGGCCGCGCCGAGCTGCCGGGCGAGGATGAGCAAGCCGAGACCCTGCGCCAGATCGCGGTGGCGCTGGGCGGCCGGCCGCTGATCGTGCGCACGCTCGACGCGGGCGCCGACAAGCCGCTGCCGGCACTGGCGCTGGCGGCCGAGACCAACCCGTTCCTGGGCGTGCGCGGCATCCGTGTCGGGTTGCGCAACCCCGAGCTGCTCGCGGCCCAGCTGCGCGCGGTGCTGCGCGTGGCCGCCGAGCATCCGCTCAAGCTGATGCTGCCGATGGTCGCGACGGTGGCAGAGGTCGTGGCCGTGCGCGAGCTGCTCGAGCAGGCACGCGCGCAGACCGGCGTCACCGTGGGGATCGAGCTGGGGATCATGGTCGAGGTGCCGGCGGCGGCACTGATGGCCGCCGAGCTCGCCCCGCACGTCGACTTCTTCTCGCTCGGCACCAACGACCTGACCCAGTACACGATGGCGGCCGAGCGCGGCAACGCGCAGCTCGAGCCGCTGCTCGCCGAGCCGCAGCCGGCGGTCCTGCGGCTGGTGCGGGCGACCGTCGCCGCAGCAGACGCGCACGGCCGCTGGGTCGGAGTCTGCGGCGAGCTGGCCGGGGACCCGGCAGCCGCGGTGCTGCTCACGGGCCTTGGGGTGAGCGAGCTGAGCATGGCGCCGCGCCTGATTCCCGAGGTCAAGCAGGCGCTGCGCGGGCTCGAGCTCGGACGAGCACGCGCGGCCGCAGCGCTCGCGCTCGAAGCCACCAGCGCCGAGGGCGCTCGCGCGCACGGGCTCGAGCTGCTGAGCGGGAGCCTCCGCGCGGCCCGTCGGTAGTCTGCGCAGCGTGGAGGCCGGTACCTTTGGCGCGTTGCGATCTTCCCGCGCGCTAGCGGTCGGCACCAGTGTGCGGATCGCCGCCTCCCCCGTCATTCTCGCTCTGCTGCTCGCCCACGACTGGACGGTCTCCGCCGTGGTCTTCCTGCTGTCTGCCGCGACCGACTTCCTGGACGGGCGTCTGGCCCGTCGCTGGCAGGTGACAACCAAGCTCGGCTCGTTCCTCGACACGACCGCCGACAAGCTGCTTGTCTCGACCACACTGATCGGCCTGGTCGCGGTGGACCGCGCCTCCGCCTGGGTCGCGTTCGTGATCATCGCCCGCGAGTTCACGATCCTCGGCCTGCGCGCCGCGGTGGCCGCCGGCGGCTCGCACCTCGAGACGTCGATGTTCGGCAAGTGGAAGGCGAGCCTGCAGTTCGCGGTGATCGCGGTCGCGATCCTGCGCCCGCACGTGATCATCGGCGGCGCCTACCTCGACCAGTGGCTGATGATCGTGATCGCGGCGATCACCGCGTGGTCGGGGTTCGAGTACCTGCGCGCATCCGCCGACGCGCTCCGGAGCTAGCCGATGGCGCGCGTCTTCCTGACAGGCGGCAGTGGCCTGCTCGGCAGCGCGCTGTTGACCGCGCTGCTCGAGCGCGGTGACGACGTCGTGGCCCTGGCACGCTCGCACGAGAGTGGTGCGAAGCTCGCCGCGCGGGGCGCCGAGGTACGGCGCGGCCAGGTCTACGACGAGCCGGCGATGACGGCGGCGATGGAGGGCTGCGAGCTGGCATTCAACGTCGCCGGCATCAACAAGTTCTGCGTCAGCGACCCGAAGGAGATGATGCGCGCCAATGTCGATGGCGCCGTCGCGGCGGTGAACGCCGCCAAGGCCGCGGGCGTGGCGCGCCTGGTGCAGACCTCGTCGGCGGCGACGCTCGGCGAGGCGCCCGGGACCGTGGCCGACGAATGGACACCGCACCGTGGCTGGTATCTCTCAAACTACGAGGAGAGCAAGACGCTCGCTGAGCGGGCCGCGCTCACGGCGGCCGCCGAGCTCGGCCAGGACCTGGTCTGTGTCAACCCCTCGTCGGTGCAGGGGCCGGGGCGCGCCGGCGGGACCGGCCGCTTCCTGATCGCATTCCTGGACGGCCGGCTCAAGGTCTTCATCGATACCTGGGTGAGCCTCGTCGACATCCAGGACTGCGTTGCCGGGCATCTGCTGGCGGCCGAGCGCGGGGCGGACGGCGAGCGCTACCTGCTCAACGGGATCCGTATGCGCGTCACCGACCTGCTCGCGCTGGCCGCGGGCGTGGCGGGCGTCAGCGCCACGCCACGCCTGCTGCCGCGCCCGATCGCGACGCTCGGCGGCGGCGCCGCCGAGCTCGCCTTCCGCGCCCGTGGCAGGCACCCCCCGGTCTGCCGCGAAATGGTGCGCACGCTGCTTCACGGCCACCGCTATGAGGGCCGCCGCGCCGAGCGCGAGCTCGGCCTGGCCTACACGCCGGCTGAGGAGACCATCCGCCGCACGGTCGACTGGGCGCGAGCCGAGGGGCTGCTGCGCGCGCAACGAGCCTGACCGGACAAATCAAACGCTCCAGTGCTGATTTGACTGTAGAGGCGCGATTTGCGGGACAGGATCGAAGAATCAGCCGAGCGGCGCGTGATTCTTCCATTGAGGCATGCTGACAGGCCGGTTGCCCAGCCAGTCGCGGCTGGGCTCGGTCGCCGGTCAGGCGCGGTCGGCGGTTGGGCTCGGTTCGCTGGTCAGGCGCGGTCCTCCCGGTCCGCCCGCTCGGCCCCGTCCTCCCGCTCCGCCCGCTCCACCCGCTCCACCCGCTCCACCCGCTCCACCCGCTTCGCCCGCTCCACCCGCGCCTTTCGCACGCGGAAGGCGATGTAGGCGATCAGCACGACGCCCACCACGATCCCGAAGATCAGGCTGTAGTGCGTGGCCGTGTTGTAGATCGAGGTGATGTGGTTGCCCGAGAAGTAGCCGACCGCCGACCACAGCCCGACCCACAGGGCGGCCCCGATCGCATTGAAGGCGACAAATCGCGCCCAGTGCATCTCGGTCGTCCCGGCGATGATGCCGTTGGCCTGGCGGAGCCCCTCGACAAAGCGCGCGACGATGATGATGCTCGCGCCGCGGCGCTCGAAGAAGCCGGTGGCCTTGTCGAGCCTTTCAGGCGTGAGCAGGATGTAGCGCCCGAAGCGCTCGACCAGCGGGCGCCCGCCGAAGCGCCCGATGGCAAAGCCGATGTTGTCCCCGGTGACCGCGGCGAGGAAGCCGAGCAGCACGACCAGCACAATGCTCAGGCGCCCGGTGCCGGCGTAGACGGCACCGAGGATCAGCACCGTCTCACCCGGAACGGGCACGCCGAAGTCCTCGAGCAGCACCAGCCCCGCGACGGCCAGGTAGCCGTAGTGGTTCAGTGTCGGCTGGAGTGTGTGGAGAACTCCCGGTAGCTGGGGCGCGGAGCTGCTCATTGAGGGTCGATCCTATGCAGATTCCCCGCTCAGCGGTCCGCGCACGCACGTCTGGCGTCCGCCGGTGCAACTACCTTTGCCTGCAAATGACGAGTGCTTCGGCCCGCACCGTGGAGCAGATGGAGCAGGACCTGCGCGAGCTGATCGCGACCGTACAGAGCCCGCACCTCGGCATGCTGCTCGAACGGCTGCTCGGTCGCGGGACGCAGACCTGGCAGCTGTTTCGCGATGCGCCCGCCGCCAAGCGCTACCACCACGCCTACCGCCACGGGCTGCTCGACCACAGCGTCACCGTGGCACAGGCGGTCAGCGCGCTCTCGGCGATCTTCGGCGGCGTCAACCGCGATGTCGCGCTGACCGGGGCACTGCTGCATGACATCGGCAAGCTCGACGCCTACGGTCGCGTCGGCGATGAGATCGAGATGACCGACGCCGGACGTCTACACGGCGAGATCGTGCTCGGCTACGGACGCGTGCGCGACGAGATCGCAGAGATCGCGGATTTCCCATTCGAGCTCAGCCAGGCGCTGCTGCACATCATTCTCAGTCACCACGGCTCGCTCGAGCACGGCTCGCCCGTCGTGCCCTGCACACGCGAGGCGACGCTCGTGCACATGGCTGACAACCTCGGGTCGAAGCTCGGCAGCTTCGACCGCGTTGAGCGCGCGCTCGACGCCGGCGCCCAATGGGGCAGCTACGACAACGGCATCGGCACCGTTGCGTACTTCGGCACCGCCGGCGCCGAGCCGCAGAGCGCGCGGCTCGCCGCCTAGCCGAGCGAGCCGACCCAGACCGGGAGAAAAGCGCAAATTGCGGGCAGCCGACGCCCGTGGCTGCGCGCCGGCTGCTGGCCCCGGTTTAAAGTGGACGCCATGGCCAAGGACACAGAGAAGCTGATCCGCCAGCTGTCGCTGATCTCATACCTGATGGCCGAGCGGCGGCCTGTGACGGCGCCCGAGATCCGGCGCGACGTCGAGGGCTACAGCGTGATGAACGAGGATGCGTTCGCACGGCGCTTCTACGCCGACCGTTCCGAGCTCGAAGCGCTCGGCATCGTGCTCTCGGTCGAGAAGCCGCAGGACGGCCAGGTCGAGCAGGAGCAGTACTCGCTGCCGCCGGAGAACTTCCACCTGCCGCCGGTCGAGTTCGACGACGACGAGCTGGCGGCGCTATGGACCGCGCTGTACCTGTTGGACGGCAAGTTCGCCTACGCGGAGCCGCTGCGGCTCGCGCTTCAGCAGATCTCCTGGGGCCGGCCGAGCCCGCTGGACTCGCCGGTGCAGCGAACGATCGCGCTCGGCATCACGGGCGCCGCCGACGGCCACGAGATCTCGCAGCGCCTGGCCAAGATCGAGACCGCGATCTTCCGGCGCAAGACGATCGTCTTCGAGTACTACACGATGGAGCGCGACTCGCTCGAGCAGCGCAGGGTGGACCCCTACCAGCTGCTCTTCCAGGGCGGGCAGTTCTATGTGGTCGGGCGCTCGCAGGA
This sequence comes from Solirubrobacteraceae bacterium, assembly GCA_035552235.1. Lineage (GTDB taxonomy): Bacteria > Actinomycetota > Thermoleophilia > Solirubrobacterales > Solirubrobacteraceae > Palsa-465. The sequence goes on along the minus strand of DASZLT010000007.1, from coordinate 23,574 downwards.
GCGCGACGCGATCCGCGTCTTCCGGCTCTCCCGGATCCGCGGCAAGGTCGGGTACGCGACCAAGGCCGAGCACGACTTCCAGCGCCCCGGCGACTTCGACCCGCGTGGCTACGCGGACCGCATCCAGTGGCAGTTCGGCGAAGCGATCGGCAACGCCGAGATCTGGATCTCGAGCAAGATCGCATGGCAGATCGAGCGTCATTTCGGCCGCTACGGCGAGCTGCGGCCCGCCGATGACGGTCAGGGCAGCATCTTCACCACGTCCTACTCGAACGCCCGCCAGCTGATCGCGTGGGTGCTGGGCCTGAGTGACAACGCCAGCATCGTCGCTCCCTCGGAGCTCGCGCTCGAGCTGCGCGAGCGCGTACACATGCTCGCCGCGCGCCATAGCGGCGATGCCGACGAGCTGCCGGTCGCCAGCGACCACGAGCCGCTGCGGGCCCCGCCAGAGTCCTCTGCGCCGGCGGGCGCGGAGGACGACACATCCGCTGGCGAGCCCGAGAGCCTCGGTGCCGACGCCGTGATCCGGCCCGAGCGCTTCGCGCGGCTGGTGACGCTGGCCAGCATCCTGATCGATTCCGGGCGCTCCGGTCGCGCCCTGCACGCAGCCGACCTGCGTGAGCGGCTCAAGCTCTCCGAGCAGGAGCTGCAGGAGGACATCGCTGTGCTGAACGTCGTCAACTTCGGCGCCGGCACCTATGTGCTCTACGCGGAGATCCTCGCGGACGGCACCGTCCAGGTCGATCCGGAGCCATACGGCGACGCCTTTGCCCGGCCCGCGCGGTTGCTGCCGGTCGAGGCCAAGGCGCTGATCGCCGCGATCGACCTGATCGGTGAGCACATCCCCGAGGGGTCGCTGTCCTCGGTGCGCCACAAGGTCGTCGCCGCGCTCGGCGAGGACCCCGCGCACGAGGGCCTTCAGATCGCGGCGCTCGGCGGCGACGACGCCGAGATCGCGGCGAAGGCGCGCGAGGCGATCTCGACACGACGGCTGCTGTCGTTCGAGTACTTCAAGGAGAACGAGGGCGTGTTCAGCACCCGAGTGGTCGAGGCCTATCAGCTGGTCAACGGACTCGAGGGCTGGTATGTCGCCAGCTACGACCCCGAGCGCGGCGCGGTGCGTCATTTCCGCTTGGACCGCATCAAGTCCGCTCAGGTCAGCGATACGACGTTCTCGCCGCGCACGGAGCTCGACTTCTCGACCGGCGTCGACGGTTGGCTGCGGACCGGCGAGGTGCCCGCCTCGAACCGCGCACGGGTCTGGATCTCGCCGGACCGGGCGCGCTGGGTGCGCGAGGATCGGACCGTGATCAGCGAGGGCAGCGACGGTTCGGTGGTGGTCGACTTCGGCTATGCGGGGCTCGATTGGCTGGTGCGCAACGTGCTCAAGGAGGCCGGCGACGCGGTCGTGCTGGAGCCCGCGGAGGCGCGTGAAGCGGTGCGCGCCGCGGCCGCCGAGATCGAAGCCGTCGTTCCGGTCTGAAACGAGAGAGGTGGAGCTTGAAGGGAGTAGTGCTAGCCGGTGGCAAGGCAACGCGGCTGCGGCCGCTGACCAAGGTGACGAACAAGCACCTGCTGCCGATCTATGACAAGCCGCTGATCTACTACCCGCTGCAGGCGATGGCGCGGGCGGGCATCCGCGACGTCGTCGTGATCACCAACCCCGAGCACGCCGGGCACTTCATCCAGCTGCTGGGATCCGGCCGGGAGTTCGGTCTGAAGCTCGCGTACGAGCTCCAGGAGGAAGCCGGCGGGCTCGCGCAGGCCGTCAGCCTGGCGGAGTCGTTCGTCGGCCGGGAGAAGATGCTCGTGCTGCTCGGCGACAACATCTTCACCCAGGACCTGCGCCCATCGGTCGAGCGCTTCTCCGCCGAGCAGCGTGGTGCCGTGATCTTCGGCGTGCAGATGGAGCACCCGGAGCAGTACGGCGTGATTGAGATGGACGGGGACCGCGTGGTGGGGATCGAGGAGAAGCCCTCCGCCCCGAAGTCGAACGTGGTGCAGACGGGCATCTACATGTACGACGAGCATGTCTGGGAGCACCTGAAGGGGCTCACTCCCTCCGCGCGCGACGAGCTCGAGATCACCGATCTCAACAACATCTACGTCAACGCCGGCGCGATGCGCTGCGAGACCCTGGACGGCTACTGGATCGACGCCGGCACCTCCCACGATGAGCTGCTCGCCGCCAACATCGCGGTCGCCGAGCTGCGGCGCAAGGATCAGATCTGATCGCTGGGCTCAGAGCCGCTTCTCGCCGAAGAAGCTGGCGACCGGGTTGCCGTTGAAGTTCGGGATGGCCGCGTATCCCGCGGACTCGTAGAGGCGTTGAGCACCCTGCTGCTTGGGTCCGGTGTCGAGACGGGCGATCACGTAGCCGAGCTCACGCGCACGGTCCTCCAACGCGAGCAGCAGGACCCGCGCGACGCCGCGGCCGCGCTGCTCGGGGATCACGTACATGCGTTTAAGCTCGCAGGACTCGGTGTCGAGGCGCTTGATCCCGCCACAGCAGATCGCGACCCCGTGCTCGTAGCCGACGATGAACGACCCGGCGGGAGCGTTCAGCTGCTCTGGACCTGCCTTCGGCATATCGGGCGCCTGGAGGTCGAGGCCGGCATATATGTTCCCCACCTCGTCGCGCATCGCTGACTCGAGGCGGCCACCGTCGCCGGCGTCGACGCGACCTTCCTGAAATTGGATCACGCTGCCGCATGCTAAGAGATGATTGGAGCATGCTGGTCGATCCATTTGAGAATGAAGTACGCGACTGGGGGCGACGCCTGGCTGGGGCGCTCCCGGAGGCGGGGCGCAATCCAGCGGCACTTCTCGAGCGACGCGTGATGCAGACGATGATCGGAGACCCCCAGCTGAGGGCCGCGCTGTTTCGCTTCGTCGACGTGCGCCCCGCCTGCCGTGACCGCGGCGAGCTCGTCCGCCATCTGCACGAGTACCTCGATGAGGCCGCGGTCCGCTCCGGGACCGCCCGGCGGCTCTCGAGCCTGGTCGGGCGCCGCGCGCTCGAACTGCCGACCGCTGCGGGGGCGGCGCTCGGCGTCGCTCAGATGGCGCACCGCTTCATCGCCGGCGAGGACGCCGCCGCGGCGGCGCCCGAGCTGACCGCGCTGTGGCAGCAGGGCCGCTGCGTGACGCTCGAACTGCTCGGCGAGGCGACGCTGACCGAGGGCGAGGGCGGCGTCTATGCGAGCCGCTGCGCGGGCACGCTGAACGCGCTCGCGCGGGTCAGCGCGGGCTGGGCGCCGCAGGCGCTGCTCGAGCACGACGGCCTCGGACCGCTGCCGCGCGCGAACCTCAGCGTCAAGGTCTCGGCGCTGACTCCGCACCTGCGTGCCAACGCGCCCGCGCGTGCGCTCGAGGCCGCGCGCGAGCGGCTGTTGACGCTGCTGCGCCTGGCGCGCGATCTCGACGCCCACCTGCACATCGACATGGAGTCGCTCGACACGCGCGAGAGCATCACCGAGCTTGTGCTCGAGCTGCTGAGCGACCCCGAGTTCGAGCATGGTCCGTCCGCTGGGATCGTGCTGCAGGGGTACCTCACCGACTCCGAGGAGGAGCTCGAGCGGCTGCTCGGCTGGCTGCGCGAGCGCCCGCGCACGTCGCCGTTCACGGTCCGCCTGGTCAAGGGCGCCTACTGGGACCACGAGGTGGTGATGGCCGTGCAGAACGGGTGGGAGGCGCCGGTATTCACCGATCGCCGCTCCTGCGATCGCCACTACGAGCACCTCACCCGCAGGCTGCTCGACGCCCGCGCCGACGGCCTCCAGCTGCGGCCGGCGATCGCCTCGCACAATCTCCGCTCGCTGGCCCACGCCCTGGCCTACGGCGAACACGTGGGGCTGCCGCCGGAGGCGGTCGAACTGCAGGTGCTGCGCGGCCTCGGTGACGATACCGCCGCCGCGCTCTCCGCCCTCGGCAGACGCGTCCGCGTCTACTGCCCGGTCGGAGACCTCGTCGCCGGCATGGCCTACCTGGTGCGGCGGCTGCTCGAGAACACCTCCAATGACTCGTTCCTGGCCGCCCAGACCACGGGCGCCGAACTCGACCTGCTAATGGAGAAGCCGTGAGCACCGAGACCACATTCCGCAACGAGCCGCTGCTCGAGTTCCGCCGCGAGTCGGTGCGGGCGCAGGCGCTACGCGCGCTCGAGGAGCTGCGCGGGAAGCTACCCCTGCGGATCGCCGGCAGCGGCGAGGGCCAGCTCGTCTCGACCAACCCGGCGAACCCCGGCGAGTTGGTCGCGATCGCCTCAGACAGCTCACGCGCGGCCGCCGAAGCGGCCGTCGGGCGCGCTGCCGCCGCCTTCCCCCAATGGTCCGCGCTCCCGGCCGGTGAGCGCGCCGCGGTGCTGCAGCGCGCGGCCGGGCTGATGCGCGAGCGCCGGCAGGAACTGGCCGCGCTCGCCGTGCTCGAGGCCGGCAAGCCGTGGGCGGAGGCCGACGCCGACGTGTGTGAGGCGATCGACTTCCTCGAGTACTACGCGGCCGGGGCGATCGCGCTCGAGCAGGGACGCCCGCTGGTCCAGCTCCCCGGCGAGCGCAACCGCTTGAGCTACTTCCCGCGCGGCGTCTGCGCGGTGATCGCTCCCTGGAACTTCCCGCTGGCGATCCCGGCCGGGATGGTCTCCGCGGCGCTCGTGACCGGTAACACCGTGGTCTTCAAGCCGGCCGAGCAGACCCCCGCCTGCGGGCACGCGGTCGTCGAGGCGCTGCATGCCGCCGGGGTGCCCCCCGGTGCGCTGCAGCTGCTGACCGGGCGTGACGAGCCCGCAAAGGCTCTGGTGGCTCACGCGAAGGTGCACATGATCGCGTTCACGGGATCGGTTGCAGCTGGACTGAACATCATCCGCACGGCGGCCGAGCAGGCTCCGGGGCAGCGTCACATCAAGAAGGTGATCGCCGAGATGGGTGGCAAGAACTGCGTGATCGTCGACGCCGATGCCGACCTCGACGATGCCGTGCCGGCGATCGTCAAGAGCGCGTTCGGCTTCGCCGGCCAGAAGTGCTCGGCGGCGTCGCGCGTACTGGTCCACCGCGAGGTCGCCGGCGCCCTGAACGAGCGGCTCGCGGGTGCGATCGAGACGCTGCGGGTCGGCCCGGCCGAGGACTTCGCCTCGGATCTGTCGGCGGTGATCGACGAGCAGGCACGTGGCCGGATCGGGTCGTTCCTCGCCGCGGCGGAGATCGCGCCGCGGGCGGTGGCGATGGTTCCCGGCGGGGACGGCCACTACGTCGCACCGACGCTGTTCGTCGACCTCCCCAGCGGTTCGCGGATCGTCAACGAGGAGGTCTTCGGCCCCGTGCTCTCATCCGAGCGCGTCGAGAGCGTGCAGGACGCGGTCGCGCTGGTCGAGTCAGGCAGCTACGGCCTCACCGGCGGGCTGTTCAGCCGCAGCCCCAGCACGATCGACCTGGTCTCGCGACGCGGGATCGTCGGCAACCTATACGTCAACCGCGAGATCACCGGCGCGATGGTCGGCCGCCAGCCGTTCGGCGGGGGCCGCATGTCGGGCACCGGCCCGAAGGCCGGCGGGCCCGACTACCTGCTGCAGTTCGTCGAGGCGCGCAGTGTCAGCGAGAACACCGTGCGCCACGGACTGGTGATCTAAGCGGTGAGGTACGCGCTGATGTCTTCCTCGGTGAAGCCCGAGCCGGGGAATCGCGCAAGCCGGTTGACGGGCACGCTCTCGAGCATCTTGCCCAGGTGGGTGCCGATCACGCGCTCGCCCAGCGGCCCCCGGGCCAGCTGTGCGTGCAGCCATGCGCAGGCCTCGGGACGCGAGAGGAACTCCCCGTAGGTCGAGTTCACCGCGAGCGGAGCTGAGACGTCGCCACCGCTGAGGATGATCGTCTCGGTCAGGCGGATGTCACGGCTCGAGGAGCCGATCCTCAGCTGGAACTCACCGCCCTCGACGACCCACTCGCCGCGGGCCGTGTGCCAGTACGCGAACGCGCGCTTGTCGAGCTCGATCGTGACGCGGCTCGAGGCGCCCGGCTCGAGCTTGATCTTGTCGAAGCCGCGCAGCTCCTGAACCGGCTGGTAGACGCTGGCAACCGGATCGCCGACGTAGACCTGGACGACCTCGGCACCGGCGCGGCCGCCGGAGTTGGCGATGGTCAGTGAGACCGCGACCCGCGGCTCGGCGCCGAGGTCGAGCACGGCCACGGCGAGGTCCGAGTACTCGAAGGTCGTGTACGAGAGCCCGTGCCCGAACGGATAGGAGACCTCCAGTTCGTGGGCGTCGTACCAGCGGTAGCCGATCAGCAGCCCCTCGCCGTAGCGGACGATCAGGCTCTCCCCGGGGAAGTTGCCGACGGTCGGGTTGTCGCTGAGCTTCACGGGAATCGTCTCCGCCAGCCTGCCCGAGGGCGAGACGCTGCCGAGCAGCAGGTCGGCGAGCGCACGGCCGCCGGCTTGGCCGAGCAGCCAGCCCTCGAGCACCGCGCCGGCATGCCGCTCCCAATCCGAGGTCACAACGGCCGAGCCGTTGGAGAGCACGACCACGACGTTGTCGTTGACCGCAGCGATCTGCTCGAGCAGCTCGACCTGCAGCGCTGGAAGGTCCATGTGCTCGCGATCCCAGCCCTCAGACTCATACGACGGCGGCAGCCCGAGGAAGACCAGGGCGATCTCAGCATCCTTGGCGGCCTGCAGGGCCTCGGCGACCAGCTGCGGATCGGCCGCTTCGGCCTCGATCTCGAAGCCGGGGGCGAACAGGACCTCGCGGTTGCCGTCGAGGTCCGCACGCAGCGCGTCGAGCGCGTTCTCGAGCTTGGTGGGATTGACCTGCGAGGAGCCGGCGCCCTGATAGCGCGGAGTGCGCGCGAACTCGCCGATGACCGCGATCGCTCCTCCCTGCTGCGAATCGAGCGGCAGCAGGCCGTGGCGGTTCTTGAGCAGCACGGCGCTCGCAGCAGCGGCCTCACGCGCGAGTTCATGGTGTGCGTCGAGATCGAAGCTCTCGAGCGGCTCACGCTGCCCGGCGCGCTCCACCAGCGACAGCACGCGCGCGGCGGCGACATCGACCTGGGCCTCGCTGAGCGCTCCGGCGGTGAGAGCCTCGAGAATCACCTGGGTACCGACACCGCCCGAAGACGGCATCTCGAGATCCGTACCCGCGGCGAGCGCTGCGGCCCGGTCGTCGACTGCGCCCCAGTCGGAGACGACAAGACCCTCGAAGCCCCACTCGCCGCGCAGTACCTCGGCCAGCAGCCAGTGGTGCTCGCAGGCGTAGGTCCCATTGATCTTGTTGTAGGAGCTCATGACGGTCCAGGGCTGCGTCTCCTTGACCACCCGCTCGAAGGCCGCCAGGTAGATCTCGCGCAGCGTGCGCTCGTCGACCTCGGCGGAGACGCGAAGCCGCTCCGCCTCCTGGTTGTTGGCCGCGAAGTGCTTGAGCGACGTGCCCACCCCATGGCTCTGCACGCCGGTGACCCAGGCGCTGGCCAATACGCCTGCCAGCAGCGGATCCTCGGAGAAGTATTCGAAGTTGCGCCCGCAGAGCGGCGAGCGCTTCATGTTCACGCCGGGGCCGAGCAGCACGGCCACGCCTGCCACGCGGCACTCCCTGCCCAGAGCCTGCCCGATCCGCAGCGCAAGCTCGGGGTCCCATGAGGAGCCCAGGCCGGCAGCGGGCGGGAAGCACGTCGCCTCATCGGAATGCTCGATCGACGCGTCATCGGGGGCAGCCACCTTGCGCAGGCCGTGCGGCCCGTCGGTGACGAGGATCGTCGGCACGCCAAGGCGCTCGACGGGCTCGGTGTGCCAGAAGTCCGAGCCGTCGAGCAGCGCAGCCTTCTCCTCCAGGCTCAGCTGCGCAAGGACGGCCAGCGCGTCGATTCCCACCTGCGTGTGCATTCCACTCCGTTCTCCGCTCACACTGACCCGGTTGCCCGGGGAGCGGCCACGTTACTCCAGTAACACGTTTCAGCAAGGGGGGTGCGGAAAGCCCCGTTTTACGGGCTGTTGCAGTGGCGTTGCAGTGGCTGTGGCCCGATTATGGGAACTACGCAGGTGTGCCGTAGCCGGCCGGCCTGTTGTTCAGCAGGTCGGCGGCGAGCTCGGAGACGCCACCCTCGATCTCGAAACGTGGCAGCAGGTAGGGGTCCGCGCTGGTGGCGTAGGCGTCGCCCTCGGTGACGGCGTTGGTGTACCCGGCCCGCTTGACCGCTGCGATCACGGCCGCGTTGTAGTGGCTCGACGGGTAACAGAAGCTGTTCGACGGGACGTGGAAGGTCTGGCGCAGGTAGAGACGCGACTGGTGCACCTGCGCCCACAGCTCGGCGGGCGTCGCGGTGGTCAGCTCCGGATGCGTTAGCGAGTGCGAGTCGACCTCCCAGCCCATGTGGATGATCGGCCAGATCTGGCGCGGATACAGGTGGTTCTCGGTGATCTCGTTGAGCACACCCGGCCAGCCGTACCTGGCCATCACGTGCGGCGCGAACGTGACCTGTGCCGGATAGCCGTTGTCGAAGGTGATCACGATCGGCTTGGCCGGCAGCGTGCCGCCGTGGTACCAGGCCCTCATCACCTCGTCGATCGTGACGCCCTGATACCCGCTTGAGTGCAGCCACGCCATCTCGGCCTTGAAGTCGCCGTAGGACACGTACAGGCCGGGGAACGGCGCGCCGGCGGGCGCGGGGCCCAGCGCGTGGTACACGAGGAACGGGACCGGACCCGTGTACTTCTTCCAGTTCGCCTGTGGCGTGGCGTTGCGTACTGGCCTGCTCGCGGCCTCGTGCTTGTGCTGCTTGGCGGTCGAGCGTTCGCGATGGACCCGGGCCGTCACCTGCGGCTGCGGGCCGGCGGTGCCGCCGCCCTGTACGACGTCGATCACGGCGATCACCGCGACAACCGCCGCGATCAGGACCAACAGACCCACCAAGCCGGCAGTACGCCCACGCCCACGCATCCAGGTGCGAGGTTATCCGGAGGGGTGGCAAAGCGCAGCCACCCCTCCGGCTGAAACGGCTCTAAGCGCTCGCGGCCACCAGCTCGTCGCTGTAGGGCTCTGCGCGCTCTGCGCGCTCGACCAGCGTGGCCGGCGGCTCGAAGCGCTCGCCGTAGGTCGCTGCCAGCTCGCGGGCGCGGGCGACGAAGCCCTGCGGGCCACCGTCGTATCCGTTGATGTACTGGAGCGCGCCACCGGTCCACGGCGGGTAACCGATGCCCATGATCGAGCCGATGTTGACGTCGGCCACGGACTCGATCACACCCTCGTCGAAGCACCTCACCGACTCGATCGACTCGATGAACAGCATCCGCTCCTCGAGGTCGCGCAGCGACAGCGCCGACGGGTCCGCAACCGGCGGGAAGGCATCGCGCAGGCCCGGCCAGAGGCCGGTGCGCTTGCCGTCGTCGTACTCGTAGAAGCCGCGGCCCTCGAGCCGGCCGGGACGGTCGTACTCGTCGAGCATGCGCTCGATCACGCCCTCGGCGGGATGTGAGACCCAGGTGCCACCGTCGGCCTCGAGCGCGTCGCGGGCCGCCTTGGCGATCCTGCGCATGAGCTTCATGTTGAGCTCGTCCGAGAGCTGCAGCACAGGCGCCGGATAGCCGGCCTGCGAGGATGCCTGCTCGATCGTCGCAGCGGGCACTCCCTCGGCCAGCATCGAGACGCCCTCGTTGATGAACGTGCCGATCACGCGGCTGGTGTAGAAGCCGCGGCTGTCGTTGACGACGATCGGGGTCTTCTTGATCTGCTTGACGTAGTCGAGTGCCTTGTAGGTGGCCTCGTCGCTGGTGCGCTCACCCCTGATCAGCTCGACCAGCGGCATCTTGTCCACCGGTGAGAAGAAGTGGATCCCGATGAAGTCCTCGGGCCGCGTGACGTATTCCGCGAGGCCGGTGATCGGCAGCGTCGAGGTGTTGGAGCCGAGCAGCGCGTCGGCGGCGACGTGCGGCTCGACCTCCTTCCAGACCTGCTCCTTGATCGCCGGGTCCTCGAACACCGCCTCCACGACCAGATCGGCGCCGGCTGCGTCCTGCGGCCGGTCACTCGGCGTGATCAGCGCAAGCAGAGCGTCGGCCTGCCCCTGGGTGGAGCGACCGCGCTCGACCGCCTTGGCGACCAATCTCTCCGAGTAGGCCTTGCCACGCTCAGCCGCCTCCAGCGAGACGTCCTTGAGGACCACCTCGATGCCCGCCTTGGCGGACACGTAGGCGATCGCCGCGCCCATCATGCCGGCGCCGAGGATCACTACCTTCTTCGCACGGTAGGGCTCGATTGGGTTCCCGCTCCCGGCCCCCGCCCGGCCGCGGTCACCGTTGACGCGATTCAGATCGAACCAGAACGCCTGGATCATGTTCTTGGAGACCTGGCCGCTGGCCAGCTCGATGAAGTAGCGGCTCTCGATCTCGAGCGCGTGGTCGAAGTCGACCTGGGCGCCCTCCACCGCCGCCGCCATGATCTTCAGCGGCGCCGGCAGATTCGCGCCCTTGATCTGCTTGCGCAGATTCGCCGGGAATGCCGGCAGGTTGGCGGCAAACGACGGGGTCGACGGGGTGCCGCCCGGGATCTTGTACTTCGGGTCGGCATCCCAAGGCTGCCGCGCCTCAGGATTCTCGGCGATCCATTTCCTCGCGGCCGGGAGCAGGTCCTCGCGGCGGGGCACGATCTCATCGACGAGCCCGAGCTCCTTGGCCTCGGCCGGCTTGAAGCGCTTCTGCCCCTGCAGCAGCACGCCCATCAGCGCCGGCGCGATCCCGATCATGCGCACCGTGCGGGTGACCCCGCCCGCACCGGGCAGCAGCCCGAGCACGACCTCGGGGAAGCCGACGACCGCCTTGGAGTCATCGACGATCACGCGATGGTGTGCGGCGAGCGCGATCTCCAGGCCGCCGCCCAGCGCGGCGCCGTTGATCGCGGCGACGACCGGCACCCCGAGGGTCTCGATCGTACGCAGCTGCGCCTTGGCCTCACGCAGGAACTCGCCGAACTCCTCCGCGTTCTCCCTGTTGACGAGCCTGAGCATGTTGAGGTCGCCGCCGGCGAAGAAGGTGCTCTTGGCGGAGGTGATGATCACGCCCTTGATCTGTTCGGTCTCCTCCTGCAGGCGCACCACCGTCGAGCGCATCGACTCGCCGTAGGCGGCGTTCATCGTGTTAGCCGACTGGGACGGGTCGTCGAGCGTCAGCACGACGATGCCGTCATCGCCGCGCTCGTAACGGATGGTGTTGTCATTCGAAGACATCTACAGCGCCTCCACCACAGTCGCGATTCCCATGCCGCCACCTATGCAGAGCGTGGCCAAGCCGTACCTTCCGCCGGTGCGCTGAAGCTCGTCGATCAGCGTCCCGAGGATCATCCCGCCGGTCGCGCCGAGCGGATGCCCCATCGCGATCGCGCCGCCGTTGACGTTGATCTTCTCAAGCAGCGCGTGCTCGTCGTCCTTGCCCGCCATGTCGCGGGCGAAGCGCAGTACGACGGCGGCGAACGCCTCGTTCATCTCGATCAGGTCGATGTCGTCGAGCGTCAGCCCGGCCTTGGCCAGCGCCTTCTGGCTGGCGGGCGCCGGGCCCGTGAGCATGATCGTCGGCTCGGTGCCGACGACCGCGGTGGCCGCGATCCGGGCACGCGGCTTCAGCCCGAGCTCGTTACCGATCCTCTCGTTGCCGACCGCGACGAGGCTCGCGCCGTCGACGATCCCCGAGGAGTTGCCGGGCGTGTGGACGTGCTCGATCCTCTCGACCCAGTGGTATTTCTGCAGTGCGACCGCGTCGAACCCGCCGAAGTCGCCCATCATCGCGAAGGACGGTTTCAGCTTGCCGAGCGTGTCGACGGTCGTGTCGGCGCGGATGAACTCGTCGTGATCGAGCACGACGTGCTCGTTGACGTCGAGCACCGGCACGACCGACTCCTTGAAGCGACCCTCGGCCTGCGCGCTCGCGGCGCGCGCCTGCGAGCGCGCGGCGTAGACGTCGACATCCTCCCGACTGAAGCCCTCGATCGTCGCGATCAGATCGGCGCTGATCCCCTGCGGCACGAAATAGTTCTCGAACGACGTCTCCGGGTCCATCGCCCAGGCGCCCCCGTCGGAGCCCATCGGCACGCGCGACATCGACTCGACGCCGCCGGCGAAGACGAGGTCCTCCCAGCCGGAGGCGACCTTCTGCGCGGCGACGTTCACGGCCTCGAGGCCGGAGGCGCAGAAGCGGTTGAGCTGCATGCCGGCGACACCGTCGGGCAGCCCGGCCTTGACGGCCGCGGCCTTGGCGATGTCGCCGCCCTGGTCTCCGATCGGGGTGACGCAGCCGAGCACGAGATCCTCGACGCGAGCGGGATCGAGGTCCGGATTGCGGCTCAGCGCCTCGTGGATAAGCCCGACGACGAGGTCGATCGGCTTGGTCGTATAGAGCGACCCACTCGACTTGCCGCGCCCGCGTGGGGTGCGGATCGCATCGAAAATGAGCGGTTCAGTGGCTGGCATGCAGAGGCTCCTTGACAAGGGGGCTGGTTCGGCTCATCTATAACTAACCGACACCTGTGTCGGATAATACTCTGTGTTCAGAATGTCCCAGCGGGGAATCGGTGGGTTACGCGATGGCAACTGATGCTCCAAAGACCAGACTGAAGGGCTCCCAGCGGCGCCAGCTGATCGTCGAGGCCGCCCTGCCCGAGTTCGCGCAGCGCGGCTACGAGGCCGCCTCCGTCGGGCGCATCGCCCGGGCGGCAGGCGTCGCCCGCACGGTGCTCTATGACCACTTCCCGTCAAAGCACGCGTTATTCGTCCAGGTGCTCGACGCCGAACAGGAGGAGCTGCTCTCCTACCTGCGGACGGCGCTCGGCTCGGAGGGCACGACCGAGGAGCGCTGGCGTGCGACGTTCGACGCATTCTTCAGCTTTGTCGAGGCACACCCGCTGGGCTGGCGCCTGCTGTTCCCTCACCACCCGCCGCTGAGCCAGGAGGGCGCACACGAGTACCGGCGCATCCGCGGAGAGTCCAACCGCGTGCTCGCAGGCCTGCTGGCGGCCGATGCGCACCGCGCCGGCCTGGAGCCTGAGACGGTGCGCGCAAGGGCGCTGTTCGCGATGCATCGCGACGGATTGATCGCTGCCGCGCGCTGGTGGGCGGGGCATCCGAACGTCACCCGCCCCGAGGTGGTCGACGCGGCGATGGCAGCATTGTGGACCGGCTTCGGCGGGCTGCAGCCGCCCGCCTGAGCGCCGTCTCTACGCCGCCTGGCCCGCTGGCCAGGCGGCTGACCGGGCCGCCATCGGTCTCAGAGCCGCGACGTGTGCTGGCGGAGACGGTCGACGTCGAGCACCACCATCCGCTTGCGGCGGGTTTCGATCAGACCTAGCTCGCGCAGCGTCCGCAGGGCCCGCGCGGTTGACTCCCGTGAGGCCGCCGCCCACGACGCCAGCTCCTCCTGGCTGATCGGCATGTCGACAACGAGCGCTCCATCCGGGGCGCCGACGCCGAACCGTTCCGCCAACTCGAGCAGCCGGCTGGTCACGCGCGGCAGGCTCTCGGCGGAGGCGAACTCGAGCCGGCGCTCGTCGGCGAGGCGCAACCGCCAGAGCACCAGCTCGAGCAGCGCTAGCGCGATCCTCGGGTAGCGCGTCAATAGTCCTCGAAGGTCGGCGACGGTCACCACCACAGCCTCGACGTCCTGCAGTGCGGCCACATCAGCTGAGCGCGTCGCCCCCTGAACGGCGGTGACCTCACCGAGCAGGTCGCCGGGGCCGCAGAGGGCCAGGATCAGCTCATCGCCGCTGCGGCCGCGCTTGTAGATCTTGACGAGGCCGCTGACGATCACGAGCGCACTTCCGGCCGTTTCGCCCTCACGGAACAGCACCTCCCCCGCCGCCCAACCGCGAAGGTGCCCGGCCGCCAGCAGCGCGTCCCGCTCAGGGGTGGTGAGCGCTTCCAGAAAGGTCGGCCTCGAAGGTGTCATATGACGTGGTTGCGGCCCCGCGGGCGACATAAGTTTCCCTCATCGAGCGACGCACCGGGCGTCGCCCAGAGCGGCAAACAGGGGGGACCACAGATGCGCACCAGCAACATGATCTACCAGGCAGCCATCGCCCACCAGACCGACCTTCGCAGGACGGCGTCTGAGCGGCCGCTGAGGGCCGACCGCCACGGCCGCCCATCAGCCTGGAACCTCCTGTTCTCGCTTGCCACGTCGCACCAGCAGCGTGCGGCGGCAGCGGCCAAGCCGGAACGGAGCGGCATCGCCATCCGGCGCGTTTCAGTCTGAAGCATCTGCGCGGGCGGTCTCATCGGGGGCAGACCGCCGGCAGGACACGGGCCGGCAGCGGGATCAGGGGGGCCGGGCCGGACGTCGGACCGTCGGGGGAAGCAGCACAACGGGCGGGCTCGCAGGGAAGCGAGCCCGCCCACCGTGTTGAGTGCGCGTCGCCGCTGAGAGCAAGCCGCCGGCTTGTCTCTACAGTGGCGGCTGAAATGGCCAGCCGCTCAGACATCCGCAATCTCGCGATCGTCGCCCACGTCGATCACGGCAAGACCACGCTCGTCGACGCCCTGCTGTGGCAATCGGGCGCGTTCCGCGCCAACCAGGACGTGGCCGACCGCGTGATGGACTCGACGGACCTGGAGCGCGAGAAGGGCATCACGATCCTGGCCAAGAACACGGCGGTGCGCGCCGGCGAGATCACGCTGAACATCATCGACACCCCTGGGCACGCCGACTTCGGCGGCGAGGTCGAGCGTGGCCTGACGATGGTGGACGGCGTGCTGCTGCTCGTCGATGCCTCCGAGGGGCCGCTGCCGCAGACTCGCTTCGTGCTGCGCAAGGCCTTGGAGGCACGTTTGCCGGTGATCCTGGTGATCAACAAGATCGACCGCCCGGACGCGCGCATCGCCGAGGTGATCGACGAGGTCTATGAGCTGTTCCTCGACCTCGAGGCCGACGAGTCCCAGATCGATTTCCCGATCGTCTACACCAACGCCAAGGCCGGAACCGCCACCATGGCACTGGACCAGCCGGGCACCGATCTGCAGCCCTTGATCGACCTGCTGGTGGAGCACATCCCCGCCCCGCAGTACGAGGAGGGAGCGCCGCTGCAGGCGCACGTGACCAACCTCGACGCTTCACCGTACGTCGGTCGGATCGCGATCTGCCGAGTGCATCAGGGCACCATCCGCAAGGGCGAGACGATCGCCTGGTGCCGCTCCGACGGCACGATCGAACGGGTCAAGGTCACCGAGCTCTACATCACCGAGGCGCTCGAGCGTGTCGGCGCGGATGAGGCGAGCGCCGGCGACATCATCTCCGTGGCCGGCATCCCCGAGATCACGATCGGCGACACACTCGCCGACCCCGAGACCCCCAAGCCGCTGCCGCCGATCACCGTCGACGAGCCCTCACTGTCGGTCACGATCGGCATCAACGACTCGCCCCTGTCCGGCCAGGATGGCGACAAGCTCACCGCCTCGCAGCTGAAGGCCCGCCTCGAGCGCGAACTGGTGGGCAACGTCTCATTGCGCATCAACCCGACCGAGCGGCCCGAGGTCTGGGAGGTCCAGGGGCGCGGCGAGCTTGCACTGGCGGTGCTCGTCGAGGTCATGCGCCGCGAGGGCTTCGAGATGACCGTCGGCAAGCCCCAGGTCGTCACGCGCATGATCAAGGACAAGGTGAACGAGCCGATGGAGCGCATGAGCGTCGATACGCCCGAGGAGTACGTCGGCGTGATCACGCAGATGCTGGCCCTGCGCAAGGGCCGCATGGAGCAGATGATCAACCACGGCACCGGCTGGGTGCGGATGGAATACATCATCCCCGCCCGCGGGCTGATCGGCTTCCGCACCGAGTTCCTCACCGAGACCCGCGGCACCGGCCTGGTGCACCACGTGTTCGACCGCTGGGAGCCTTGGCAGGGCGAGATCCGCACGCGCGGCACCGGTTCGCTGGTGGCAGACCGTCGCGGCAAGGTGGCGGCCTTCGCCCTGTTCAACCTGCAGGAGCGCGGCTCGCTGTTCGTGGGGCCCGGCGAGGAGGTCTACGAGGGCATGGTCGTGGGCGAGAACTCGCGCGCCGAGGACCTCGACGTCAACGCCGTCAAGGAGAAGCACCTGACCAACATCCGCTCGTCCACCGCCGATGAGCTCGTGCGCCTGGTGCCCAAGCGAGAGCTCTCGCTCGACGCCGCGCTGGAGTTCCTGCGCGAGGACGAGTCGGTCGAGGTGACGCCGCTCAATGTGCGGCTGCGCAAGACGATCCTGGATCAGACCTCGCGCGTGAAGGCTGCGCGTGCGCGCAAGCGCACTGATTCCTGAGGCCGAGCGCGTCCGCGCAGGCACGGACGCTTGAGGCCGAGCGCAGCGACCACCTGAAGCCCCTGGTAATCGACGCTTAATTGCGGCCAGCGGTTACATCAATCGAGTAATTCCTGCATTTTGCAGGATCTCTTGCACGCAGGTCGCTTTAGTTGGCATCAAGGAAGCGGCCGCTAAGGTAAGCGCGGCCGACGCCCGGTACGGCGTTTTTGGGAGTGACGGAGACGAGATTGCTTGCCCGTCGCCCCCCGACACATCTCTGTCTGGATGCACATTTCCCGCCATCTCAAGCGCCTAACGCTTGCTTCAACGTCTGTTGCCGCCGTGCTCGGCGGCGTCGTGATCGCCACCAGCTCCGCCGATCTGCAGAGCCAGATCAACGCCAACAAGCAGACCGCCGCCAGCCTGCAGTCGCAGATCAATGCCGCGAGCGCCCAGATCGGCAAGACCGCGAATGGCGTGGCGGCGGCCAGGGCGAACCTCGAGATCGCGCAGGCGAAGCTCGTGGCCCAGGACCAGCAGCTGACCCACGTCCAGCAGGAGCTGATGTCAGCGCGCGACCAGCTGCTCGCGCTCGAGCAGAAGCTGCACCTCGCCTCCGATTACCTGGCGGCGAACCTACGCGCCTCCTACGAGAGCGGCACGCCGAACATTGTCGACGTGATCCTGAACGCGCATGGCTTCTCGAGCCTGCTCGACAAGGTCAACTTCATGAAGGACGCGCAGCACCAGGACGCAGAGATCCTCCACATCACGAGGGTCGCCCGAGCCCGGGTCGTGCGCGAGGCGATCAGCCTCGGCAGGCTCGAGGTCAAGGATCAGCAGCTGACCCGGCAGATCGAGGCGCAGCGCAACCAGGTGGCAACGATCGAGGGTGCCCTGGTCCAGCAGCAGATCAACGAGGAGTCCGCCCGCTCAGGCAAGCGCGCGCACCTCGCGAGCGTCAACGCCGCGATCGCGTCGCAGCAGAAGAAGCTCAACGCGATCGAGGCGGCGGCCGCCGCCGCCGCACGCGAAACGCAGCAGCAGCAGGCCGAGCAGGTCAACCAGCAGGTCGGCGGCCTCGCGATCGACACCGGAGGAATGGTCCAGGCACCCGCGGGCGCACCGGCCGCGGTCGCGCGGATGATCGCCGCCGGTAACGCGATCTCGACGCTCCCCTACATCTGGGGCGGTGGCCATGGCTCCTTCCAGGCGCTCGGTTACGACTGCTCAGGCTCCGTCAGCTACGTGCTCGCCGCGGCCGGCCTGCTCAGCGCGCCCGAGGTCTCGGGCGACTTCGAGAGCTACGGCGACGCCGGCCCCGGCCAGTGGGTCACGATCTACGCGAATCCCACGCATGTGTGGATGGAGATCGCGGGCTGGCGCTTCGATACCGTCGCCCTGTCCGAGGGCGGCACCCGCTGGTCGCAGGGCGGCGGCGAGTTCGCCGGCTTCGTGGTCCGCCACCCCGTCGGCCTCTAGCCAGCGCCTACTGATGCAGCAGAGTTGGCGGGAGGTCGCCCTTGCGGGTCGCGGCTTGCTGCTCGCGACCCGCGCTGAAGCGTGACGGCGGTGCGGTTAGGAGAGCGTCGAGGTGGCGAGGATCTCGCGATCCTGGCTCAGACGCAGCGTCGCGAAGACAAGCGCCGCGGCGAGAACGACGCCGGCGTAGAAGCCGATGCTGAAGTAGCTGAAGTGGATGTGCAGCACGAACTTGAGTGCCACGAAGGCCGCGGCGACGACCGCGAGCCACCGGCGCGTGGCGGTGCGGCTGCCGCCGATGTTCGGCAGCGTCGTCTGCGGCGAGAGCCGCTCGATCAGCAGATCCGCGAGCACCGCGATCGATGCGAACATCGCGAGGACCGCCGTCCAGCCGTCGAGTGAGCCCGTCGCGGTGGTGGTGAAGCTGATGACGCCGTAGGAGAACGAGAACCACGGCAGGAACAGCAGATCGATCGCGAGCAGCAGCCCTAGGCCGCCGACGATCCAGTCGTCACGTGAAAGCGCGTCAAAGCGCATATGTACCCCCGGTCCCTGATTGGTGATGTGCGCGCAACGTACTCGATGACGCAGCGGAATTGATGTTCTTTGTCCAATTCGTACGTCATTGCGTGGCCGTGACAACGGGACAGAGAACGCGTCAGTCGGCGACCTGCGCCCAGACGGCGAGCACCGCGGCCACGATCGTGACGGCGATCAGCTGCACCAGCTGCTCGGCAAACGCCGTGGCCGTCCCCACCACTGCGAGCGCGAGCACGCCCGCCAGCGGCCAACGGTGCTGCCCATGCCCGAGCCAGCGCTTCGATAGCGCCAGCCCCAACAGGAACAGCGCGGGGCCGCCCACGCAGATCGCCGCGAAGGCGGCGCTGACCCCGCCATACGGTGCCTCGATCGCCTTGTGAATCGCGACCGCGACCACCACCACGGCGGCGATCATCGCCGCGTGCGCGTACATGAAGGCCGAGCGCGCGAGCTGCGCGGCGTCCGCCCCGGCGCGCTCGATCGAGCGCGCGCCCGGCTCGGCGTGGTGCAGGAAGTAGACGCTCCACAGGCACACCACCAAGACGAACCCGGTCACGAAGGCGCAGTCGGCACCGAAGCTGCCGTCCCGGTGCGTCCAGGCCTCGCCGATCCGCATGATCGACTCGCCGAAGGCGATCAGCAGCAGCAAGCGGCAGCGCTCGGCGAGGTGGCCGCCGGCGACGCTCCAGTCCGACATCGCCGTCGCACCCGCACCGGGGAGACGGAAGCCGAGCGCCGGCGCGAGCAGGTCGACGGCGGCGGCAGCGGCCCATACGAGCAGTCGCGTGTGTGGGTTGTGGAGCTCACCGCCGACGATCCAGACGACGCCGCTGAGCGCCGACCAGCCGAGCAGCTGCAGGTAGTTGCGGCCCATCGGATCGCGCCTCCCGAAGGCGCGCACCATGACGCCGCCGCGCAGCAGCTGCATCGTCACGTAGGCGATCGCGAAGGCCTCTCCGCGCTGCGCGAAGCCCTGGAGGATCGAGGCTGCCATCACCAGGCTGGCGACCATCAGCACCGCCAGCAGCGCCACCACCGCCGCGCGCTCGGGATCGACCCAGCCGGTCGCCCACGCCGTGTAGCTCCACGCCCACCACAGCGCGACGAAGATCACGGCCGTCTCCGCGCCACCCAACCAGCCCAGGCGCTCGTACAGCAGCTGCGAGAGCTGCGTGAACGCGAACACGTACACGAGGTCGAAGAACAACTCCATGTTGGTGACATGGACGGTGCGCCCCTCGCCACGGTCACGCAGCAGTCGTGTTCGAGCCGGAGACACGCTCACAGAACACTAACTATTGTCTGAACGGAGAGAAGTACCTGAACCTGATTTTGAAGTGCCCGAAACAGACTTGCTTTGAACCTGAGACCGAGGAGTCCGAAATGTCAGCCAACAGCTTCGGAGCGAAGGCCGAACTCAACGTGGACGGACGCAGCTACGACATCTTCCGCATCGATGCGCTGCAGGCGTCCTACGATGTCGCGCGCCTGCCGTTCTCGCTCAAGATCCTGCTCGAGAACCTGCTGCGCAACGAGGACGGCGAATCGATCCGCGCAGAGGACATAGAGGCGCTCGCCAAGTGGAATGCCAAGGCCGAGCCCAGCGAGGAGATCGCCTTCACTCCCGCTCGCGTCGTGATGCAGGACTTCACCGGCGTGCCCGCGATCGTCGACCTGGCCGCGATGCGCGACGCGATGAAGGCGATGGGCGGCGATCCCAACAAGATCAACCCGTTGGTGCCCGCCGAGCTGGTGATCGACCACTCCGTGCAGGTCGACGTGTTCGGCACGCCGCAGGCGTTCGAACGCAACGCCGAGCTCGAGTTCGATCGCAACAAGGAGCGTTACTCGTTCCTGCGCTGGGGGCAAACGGCGTTTGACAACTTCAAGGTCGTCCCGCCTGACACCGGCATCGTGCATCAGGTCAACCTCGAGTACCTCTCGCGCGTCGTGTTCGTCAAGGAAAGCTCAGTCCAGGGGGGTGCCGGGGTGGGTGGGGCCCTTCCCGGCACCAACCCACTCGCGTACCCGGACACGCTGGTCGGCACCGACTCGCACACGACGATGGTCAACGGCCTCGGCGTGCTCGGCTGGGGCGTCGGCGGGATCGAGGCCGAGGCCGCGATGCTCGGCCAGCCGATGTCGATGCTGATCCCGCAGGTGATCGGCTTCAAGCTCGACGGCGCGCTGCCCGAGGGCGCGACCGCCACCGACCTCGTCCTGACCGTCACCGAGATGCTGCGCAGGCATGGCGTCGTCGGCAAGTTCGTCGAGTTCTTCGGCGCCGGCCTGGCCAAGCTGCCGCTCGCCGACCGCGCCACGATCGGCAACATGTCGCCGGAGTTCGGCTCGACCTGCGCGATCTTCCCGATCGATGCCGAGACCCTGCGCTACCTCGAGTTCAGCGGGCGAGCGCGGCAGCAGATCGAACTGGTCGAGGCCTACGCGAGGGCCAACGGCCTGTGGCACGACGAGCACTCCGAGGAGCCCACCTACAGCGACGTCCTGCACCTCGATCTCTCGACCGTGGTCCCGAGCATCGCCGGGCCCAAGCGTCCGCAGGATCGCGTCCAGCTGTCCAATTCGAAGGCGGCCTTCGAGCAGGCGGTCCAGGACTACCTTCCCGCCGATGGCGAGGAGGATGAGGCGCTGGCCGACTCGTTCCCGGCCAGTGACCCGGTCGCCACGCACATCAACGGCGGCCTATCGACCAAGGTCAAGCTGACGCTCGCCGACGGCACCGAGACAGAACTCGACAATGGCTACGTCGTGATCGCTGCGATCACGAGCTGCACCAACACCTCCAACCCATCGGTGATGCTCGGTGCCGGGCTGCTGGCTCGCAACGCCGTGCAGAGGGGACTGAGGGTCAAGCCCTGGGTCAAGACCTCGCTGGCGCCGGGGTCGAAGGTCGTGACCGAGTACCTCGACCGTGCCGGCCTCACCGAATACCTCGACGAGCTCGGCTTCAACCTCGTCGGCTACGGCTGCACCACCTGTATCGGCAACAGCGGGCCGCTGCCGCCCGAGGTTTCCAAGGTCGTGGGCGAGGCCGACCTCGCGGTCGTCTCGGTGCTGTCGGGCAACCGCAACTTCGAAGGCCGGATCAACCCCGACGTGAAGATGAACTACCTGGCCTCACCGCCGCTGTGCGTGGCCTATGCGATCGCCGGGTCGATGGACGTCGACCTCTACAACGAGCCGCTCGGCACCGACGACCACGGCAGCGACGTCTACCTCAAGGACATCTGGCCGAGCTCGGCCGAGATCGCCGAGGTGGTTCAGGAAGCCGTCCAGTCGAACATGTTCCACAAGAGCTACAGCGCGGTCTTCGACGGCGACGAGCGCTGGAACAGCCTCGACGTTCCCACCGGCGATCTCTTCGAGTGGGACGCGCGCTCCACCTATGTGCGGCGCCCGCCGTTCTTCGAGAACCTGCCACGCGAGCCGGAGCCGCTCGAGGACATCACCGACGCACGCGTGCTGGCAGTGCTCGGTGACAGCGTCACAACCGACCACATCTCGCCTGCCGGATCGATTCAATCCCGCCCGCCCGGCCCCGCCGCGCGGTACCTCAACGCCAACCACGTGGAGGTCGGCGACTTCAACTCGTTCGGCTCGCGGCGCGGCAACCACGAGGTGATGATGCGCGGGACCTTCGCGAACATCCGCCTGCGCAACCGCCTGGGCGGGCGGGCGGGCGCGACCCTTCCAGAGGGTGGCGTGACCCGCTACCTGGCGGACGGCTCGGATCAGCAGACCTCGATCTACGATGCGGCGATGCGCTACATCGAGCAGGACATCCCGCTGATCGTGCTCGCCGGTAAGGAGTACGGCTCGGGCTCGTCGCGCGACTGGGCTGCCAAGGGCACCCGCCTGCTGGGCGTGCGCGCCGTGATCGCCGAGAGCTTCGAGCGCATCCACCGATCGAACCTGGTCGGCATGGGCGTGCTGCCGCTGCAGTTCACCGATGGCGAGAACGTCGAGTCGCTCGGCCTCACCGGCCGCGAGAAGTTCGGGATCGTGGGAATCGCCGGAGGCGGCGACATCCCGCGCGAGCTGACCGTGACCGCCGACGACCGGGAGTTCAGCGTGACCGTGCGTATCGACACTCCCAAGGAGCAGAAGTACTTCCGGCACGGAGGCATCCTGCAGTTCGTCCTACGCCAGCTGCTGGCGTCCTGAGAGGAGACCTCCTGATGGCGATCCCTGAGCTACTCGAAGCGCTGCTGCGGGTGCCAGGCCCGTCCGGCCAGGAGGCCCGCGCCGCGGCCGCCTGGCGCGGGCTCTGCGAGCCGTTCGCGGCCGACGTCGATGTCGACGTCAACGGCTCCTCCTGGGCGCGCGTTCCCGGGACAGGATCCGATCCCGCGCACGCGGCCGGGGCTGGGATGGCCAGCGGGCCATCCCAGCAAACAAAAGGCAAATGTCTCGCGATCGTCGGGCACATCGACGAGATCGGCGTGCACATCACGCATATCGACGACGACGGCTTCCTGCGCTTCGGGCAGGTCGGCGGCTGGGACCCGGTCAACCTGGTCAGCCAGCGAGTGCTGATCGCGACCCGCAACGGCCCCATCCGCGGCGTGATCGGCCGCAAGGCGATCCACCTGATGGACGACGAGGATCGCAAGAAGGTGCCCGATCTCAAGGGCCTGCACATCGACATCGGCGCCGCCGACGGCGACGAGGCCCACGAGCTGGTCCGGGTCGGTGACGCCGGCGTGCTCGACGCCGAGCCGCTCGAGTTCCCCAACGGCCGCGTCGTGTCGCGCTCGCTCGATAACCGGATCGGCTGCTACGTCGCAGCCCGCGCGGCGCAGCTCATCGCCCAGAGCGGAGGCGCACCCGGCGATGTGCTTGCGATGGCCGTCGTCCAGGAGGAGATCGGCCTCCACGGTGCCAAGACCTCGGCCTTCCGCCACCGGCCCGATGTCGCGATCGCCGTCGACGTCAGCCATGCGAGCGACACCCCGGGCCACGCGCTCGGGCGCGACACGCACCACAAGCTCGGCTCCGGCCCGGTGATCGAGCGTGCTTCATTGCTGCACCCACGCGTCTCCGAGCTTCTCTACGACGCCGCAGAGGCCGAGGACATCCCGTTCACGGTCGCCTCCTCCTCGCGCTTCACCGCCACCGACGCGGATGCCTTCACGACCAGTCGTGCCGGGATTCCGACGGGGCTCGTGTCCGTGCCCCTGCGCTACATGCACTCCTCGGTCGAGATGGCGAGCATCGAGGACATTGAGAACACCGCCAAGCTGTTGGCAGCCTTTGCCAAGCGGCTCGATCCGGGAGAGAAGTTCGCCCG
>DASZLT010000006.1:0-42960 GCA_035552235.1 Solirubrobacteraceae bacterium | reverse complement strand
AACGTCCTTCAGCAGGCTGAAGTCAAGGTCGGCGATGATTGCCGACTCGCTGTCGGGGGCCGTTGCGAGAACGACGCCCCACGGGTCGATGATCGTCGAGCGGCCGCCGGCGCGGTTGCCCGGCGGGTGCTCGCCGATCTGGTTTGCGGCGATCATGAAGGACTGGTTCTCGATCGCCCGCGCTCTGAGCAGGGTCTCCCAGTGGTCGCGGGTCGTGGCGAGCGTGAAGGCGGCGGGCACGGTCAGGATCGTCGCGCCGCGCTCGCTGAGCGCGCGGTAGAGCTCGGGGAAGCGGACGTCATAACAGATCGTCATCCCGAGCGTGCGGGGCTCTGGCGTGGCCGTTGCCACGGTTGTCGTGACCACCTGGTCGCCGGCCTGCTCACGAGCCGATTCGGCGTAGACGGTGCCGTCGACCTCGACATCGAACATGTGCAGCTTGCGATAGGCGGCCCGGATCTGGCCGTCGGGACCGACATGCAGGCTCGTGTTCGAGGTCTTCTGCTGGTCCGCGCGCCGCTCCACGAAGGAGCCTGCGATCAGGTCGATGCCGAGTTCCCTGGCGGTCTGCCTTGCCCACTGCGCAGCCGGCCCGTCGAGCGTCTGGGCATGCTCCTCCATCACCTCGGAGCGGCCGAGCACGGTCCACTTCTCGGGCAGGACCACGAGCTCGGCACCCAGGCCGGCGGCCTGCCGCGTGAGCCGGTCGGCGATCTGCAGGTTGCGGTCCACATCCTCGGTGGCGTTGAGCTGCACTGCGGCAGCGCGTAACGTGGTGGCGGGCGCCATCCTCAGAGGATACTGATTGACTGGTCAGTCAGTGGGATTTGCGGTGCTTCTTGTTTACGCATTCACATCGATCGCCGGAAGGCCAAGCAGCGCCCGGGCCTCGTCGACGGTGGCGGGACGGCGGCCGGAGTCCTCGGCCATCTGCCGCGCCTTGGCGATGAGCTCGCCGTTTGAGCGCGCCATGCTCCCGTCGGGCAGGTAGAAGTTGTCCTCGAGCCCGGCGCGGACCGAACCGCCGAGCGACAGCGCGGCGGCGAGCATCGTCCACTGCTCGCGGCCGATGCCGATCACGCCCCAGTGGTTTCGGATTGGCTCCCGCCCCCCGCACCCGACCACCGGCATGTTGTCGGCCATCGCCGCGAGGTTGCGGGCGGTCGCCGGCACGCCGCCGAGCACGCCCATGACGAAGTCGGCGTGCAGGGGAGCCTCGAGCAGGCCCATGTCGACCAGCGGCTCGAGCGAGCCCACGTGCCCTAGGTCGAAGCACTCGTGCTCGGGCTTGATGCCCAGGCGGCGCATCGCCTCGAGCAGCTCGACGATCTCATCGAACGGGTTCTGGAAGACGAACTGGAAGACGAGGGCCTTGCGCGAGCGCGAGTACTTGGCGTAGTTCAGCGAGCCCATGTTGAGCGCGGCGACTTCGGGCCTGCCGGCCTCGAGGTAGGCGACGCGATCGGCGACACTGACACCGACCGTGCCGGTCGAGAAGTTGATGATCGCGGCATCCCCCACCTCGGCCACGATCGCTGCACGGATCGCGACGAAGTCCTCGACGGCGCCCGAGGGTGAGCCGTCGGGCCGGCGCGCGTGGATGTGAATGTGGACCGCGCCCTCGTCGACGGCGCGGCGCGCCTCCGCCGCGTACTCGGCGGGCGTGTAGGGGATCGCCGGGCACTGCGAGCGGTCGGCCAGCGCGCCTGAGATCGCGCAGGTGATGACCACCGGATCGGCCAGGCTCATACCGGCGTCACGGGGTTGCGCCGGGCGGGGCGCTCGAGGCGCTTGCCGGCGGAGAGCTCGAGCGCCAGGCAGATCTGGGCGCGCGTCTCACGCGGGTCGATGACGTCGTCGATCATGCCGTTGCGGGCGGCGATGTAGACGTCGATGACCTGGCGGTAGGAGTCGATCAGCTCCGCGCGCTTGACCGCCGGGTCCTCGGCCTCCTCGATCTGCTTGCGGAAGACGATCTCAACGGCGCCCTCGGCGCCCATCACGCTGATCTCGGCCGTCGGCCAGGCGACGATCAGGTCAGGCTCGAAGGCACGCCCGCACATCACGTAGTACCCGGCGCCGTAGGCCTTGC
The DNA here is from genome assembly GCA_035552235.1 of Solirubrobacteraceae bacterium. GTDB lineage: Bacteria > Actinomycetota > Thermoleophilia > Solirubrobacterales > Solirubrobacteraceae > Palsa-465. The sequence goes on along the minus strand of DASZLT010000006.1, from coordinate 40,868 downwards.
GCAGGATCACGGTCACCTTGGGCACGGTGGCACTCGCCGTCGCGTGCAGCATCTTGGCGCCGTGGCGAATGATCCCCGCCTCCTCGACCTTGGTGCCGACCATGAACCCGGGGACGTCCACGAGGTAGACGAGCGGCAGGCCATAGGCGTTGCAGAGGTTGATGAAGCGTGTGGCCTTGTCGGCGGCATCGTTGTCGAGGATCCCGCCGAGGTGCTTGGGCTGGCTGGCGACGATCCCCGCGGGGCGGCCGCCGAAGCGCGCGAGGCAGGTCACGATCGAGCGGCCCCAGTGCTCCTTCAACTCGAGGTAGGTGCCGTCGTCGACAACCCGCCGGATCACCTCGTGCACGTCGTAGGCCTGGCGGTTCGATGCCGGCAGCACGTCGAGCAGCTCCTCGTCGGCGCGACCGATCGGGTCGTCGGCGGCGATGATCGGCGGCTGCTGGTCGCAGTTCTGCGGGAAGTAGGAGAGGTATTGCTTGATCCGCGCAATGCACTCGGGGTCATCGGCGACCTCGAGGTCGGCCACGCCCGACTTGCGCGTGTGCACGCGGCTGCCACCGAGCTCTTCAGCACTGACGTCCTCGCCCACGGCCGCCCGCACCAGATGCGGTCCCGCGAGCGCCATCGAGCCACGCCCCCTCACCATCAGCACGAAGTCGGCCAGGCCCGGGATGTAGGCCGTGCCCGCCGCGCACGGCCCCATCACGGCGGCGATCTGCGGCACGACGCCGCTCATGATCACCTCGTCGCGGAACAGCTGACCGGTACCGGCGAACAGCGAACCGACGGCCTCCTGCACGCGCGCCCCGGCAGAGTCCAGCAGCCAGATCAGCGGGATCCGCTTGGTCAGCGCGAGCTCGCGTAGGCGCGTGACCTTGAGCTCGCCCGTCATCCCCATCGAGCCGGCCATCACGGTGAAGTCGTAGGCCACCACGGCGACGAAGCGGCCCTCGACCTTGCCGTAGCCGGTGACGACTCCATCTGCCGGGGCGTCGCGCCCGGCCATCGAAACCTGTGAGAAGTGCGGCTGCCCGAGAATGCCGAGCTCGACCCAGCTGCCCTCATCGATCAGCAGCCCGAGCCGCTCGCGCGCGGTCAGCTTCTCGGCAGCGTGCTGAGCGGCGATCCTCTCCGCACCACCACCCAGCCTGATGCGCTCGCGCTGGGCATGAAGATCCTCGACCAGCGGGCGCATCGACGGCTAGCGGCCCTTCCAGCGGGGTTCGCGCTTGTCGAAGAAGGCGGAGATGCCCTCGTGGGCGTCCTCGGTCCCCTGGGCGAAGGTGAGCTGCGACTGCAACCGCTCGAGCGCCTCGATGAATCCCAGATCCTGCTGCTCGAACATCGCGTTCTTGCCGAGCCTCATCATCAGCGGCGACTTGCCCGCGAGCTTCGACGCCCAGTCGGCGACGGCCGCATCGAACCGGTCGTCGGCAACGACCCTGTTCACCAGCCCGATGCGCTCGGCCTCGCTGGCGGAGATCTGGTCCCCGAGCAGCACCAGTTCGGCGAGCTTCTTGCGCTGGATGTTGCGGTACAGGAGTGCCGTGACCATGAACGGGAACAGGCCGACGTTGATCTCAGGCGTACCGAACCGCGCGCTCTCGCGCGCGATCACCAGGTCACAGGCCAGGGCGAGCCCCAGCGCACCGGCCAGCACGTGACCTCCCGCCGCGCAGATCGACGGCTTACCGAGCTCGGCCAGCCGCACGAACACGCGCGGGAACAGCTCGTTCTGCTGATTTCGCTGCTGCGCCGTCGTGTCCGCGGCAAAGTTCGCGAGGTTACCGCCACTCGAGAACACGGTCGCGTGCGTCGAGGCGAGCACCACCACGCGCACCCGCTCGTCATTTTGTGCCTGCTCCAGCGCGGCGATCAGCTCGCCCAGCACCTCCGGTGACAGTGCGTTGCGCGTGTCGGGCTGGTTCAGGGAGATCGTGGCCACGCCGCTGGACGCAGCCTCGTAGATGATCGTCGCGAATTCGGACATGCCTCTCTCAGAGTGGAAGCCTACGGCCCCAGCCCATAGGGTTCGCAAGGTGAGCACCGCTGATATCGGCCGCCCGGATCACGACACACGCCGGCGGCATTTCATCTTCACCGACGAGCACGACCAGTTGCGCGAGTCGATCAGGCGCTTCGTGGCCGCCGAGGTGCTGCCGCATGCGGAGGAGTGGGAGGAGACGACGTTCCCCGACGCGATCGTGCGGCGCATGGGCGAGCTCGGCTTCCTCGGGCTCGACAAGCCAGTCGAGTACGGCGGCCAGGGCGGCGACTACTACAGCGCCCTGGTGCTGGCCGAGGAGCTCGTGCGCGGGCACTCGGGCGGCCTGACGATGGGCGTCGCCGTGCAGACCGACATGGCGCTGCCCCCGATCCTCAAGTTCGGGACCGAGCAACAGAAGCAGGAGTGGGCGGCACCGGCGATCGCGGGTGAGAAGATCCTCTGCCTGGGGATCACCGAGCCGGACGCGGGCTCGGACGTCGCCGGGATCAGGACGCGCGCCGTCTACGACGACTCGGGCGACGAGTACGTGATCAACGGCTCGAAGACCTACATCACCAACGGCCACCGCGCCGACGTGATCGTGCTGGTGACCAAGACCGACGTGGATTTGAACCCGCCCGGCCACCCCCCAACCGTCCACGACGGGTTCACCCTATTCCTGGTTCCGATGGAGCTGCCGGGCGTGATCCGTGAGAGGCGACTCGAGAAGCTCGGCATGCACGCCTCGGACACGGCGCTGCTCGCCTTCAACGATGTGCGCGTGCCCGCCACGGCGGTGCTCGGCGAGGTCGGCAAGGGCTTCCAGCAGATCATGTGGGAGCTGCAGGGAGAGCGGCTGATCAGCTCCGCCGCCGCGGTCGCCTCGGCCCAGGACGTCTTCGAGCAGACACTCGAGTACGCCAGGCAGCGGGTCGCATTCGGGCGCCCGATCGCCAAGTTCCAGGTGACGCGCCACAAGTTCGCGGACATGGCGACGAAGATCGAGACCGCCCGCCAGCTCGTCTACACGACCGCCTGGCGCCTCCAGAACGGCGAGTACCCGGTGCGCGAGATCTCGATGGCCAAGCTCTACGCCTCGCGCATCGCCTGCGAGGTCGCCGACGAGTGCCTGCAGATCCACGGCGGCGCCGGCTACATGCGCGAGTACGGCATCGAGCGCGCCTGGCGCGACCTGCGGCTGAACCGCATCGGTGCGGGCACCGACGAGGTGATGCTGGAGGTCATCGGCCGCTCGTTGGGCCTCTGACGGGCGCGAGGACGGGCTCGAGGACGGGCTCGAGGACGGGTTCCGATTCTGGGCGACGGAACGCCTCCGGGATCCGACGCGGGACACGCGTGCCAAGATCTAGCTGTGGATTCAGTTCGCGGCCAGCTGCTGATCGCGGGTCCCACGCTCGAGGACCCGAACTTCTGGCGGACGGTGGTGCTCGTCGTCGAGCACAGCGATGAGGGCGCACTCGGGCTCGTGCTCAACCGGCCCTCCGAGTCCACCGTCGGCGAGGCCGTCCCGCAGCTGGTCGTCGTCGCCGACGCCGAGGACGACGTTCTGGTCGGCGGCCCCGTCGGCCAGTCGGCGGTGATCGTGCTGGCCGACTTCGACGATCCGGACGAGGCCGCGTTGATCGCCTTTGACAACGTCGGCGTCATGGCGGGCGGTTCACCCGCCGACGAGCTTGGCACCGGCGTGCGGCGCGCGCGCGTCTTCGCCGGCCACTCGGGCTGGGGCCCCGGGCAGCTCGACGGCGAGCTGGAACGCGGCGACTGGATCCTCGAACCGGCGCAGTACGACGACGCCTTCACCCCCGAGCCGACGGACCTGTGGACCGTGGTGCTCGAGCGCAAGGGCGGCAGCTACGCGCTCGTGGCCCGCATGCCCGTCGATCCGACGCTCAACTAGGACGCGATGCGGGCAGACACCGAGGCCGGCAAGCTGAAGCTCGCGCTCACGCTGATCGTGCTGTTCATGACAGCCGAGATCGTCGTGGCGCTGCTGTCCTCATCACTGGCGCTGCTCTCTGACGCCGCGCACATGCTGACCGACGCGGCCGCGCTGGCGATGTCACTGCTGGCTGCTCGCCTCGCCTCGCGCCCGGCCAAGGGCGCGATGACCTTCGGGCTCGGCCGCGCCGAGATCCTGAGCGCCAATGCCAACGGGATGACGCTGCTGGTGCTCGGGCTGGTGATCGTCTACGGGGCGATCCAGCACCTGGTGAAGCCCCTGCACACCGAGGGCGCCCCGGTGCTGATCGTCGCGCTGGTCGGAATCGTCGTGAACCTGATCGTCGCGCGTGTTCTCGGTGGGCACGCCCACGGCCAGAGCGGCCACTCGCACGATCACGCGGGTGATGACGACGGCCACGAACACGCGGAGCCCAAGCGCAGCCTCAACATCGAGGGCTCCTACCGGCACATCCTCACCGACCTGTTCGGCTTCGTCGCCACCGCGATCGCGGCGACCGTGATCCTGCTGACCGGCTTCCGTCGTGCCGATGCGATCGCCTCGCTGCTGATCGCGGCGCTGATGCTGCAGGCGTCCTTCGGTCTGCTGAAAGCGTCGGCGCGGGTGATGATGGAGGCCGCACCCGAGGGCATCGACCCCAACAGGATCGGGCGCGAGATGGCCGCCCAGCCGGGCGTCGCCGAGGTCCACGACCTGCACATCTGGGAGGTCACCTCGGGCTTCCCCGCGATCTCGGCGCACGTCGTCGTCGACGCCGGGCACGACTGCCATGAGATCCGCCGCGCGCTGACGGTGCTGCTGCGCGACCGCTTCGAGCTTGCGCACTCGACGCTGCAGGTCGAGCACGCGCGCGCTCCGCAGGCGCCGATGCAAATCGAGGTGATGGCCCATGACCACCGGCACTGACGGCACCACCACAAGCGAGCAGGGGAGTTTCCGGGGCACCCGTGCCCGTCTGCTCGCATGGCAAAGCTGGTCGCCAGCGGGCGACCGGCAGCCCAAGGGCGTGGTCACGATCGCGCACGGTTACGGGGAGCACATCGGCCGGTATCAGCACGTCGCGAGGCGGCTGAACGAGGCCGGATATGCGGTCTACGGGCTCGACCATCAGGGGCACGGGCGCTCGGCCGGCAAGCGCGGGCGGGTCTCGCTCAAGGCTGCCGTCGACGACCTCGATCAGCTGATCGTGACGGTGTCGCGGGCGCGCCACCCGGAGCTGCCGCAGTTCCTGCTCGGGCACAGCATGGGCGGGGCGATCGCGTTGCGCTACGCGCGGGCCCACCAGCAGCGCCTGAGCGGGATGGCCGTCTCGGCGCCGCTCGCGGCGGTCGAGGGCGGGCCGGCATTGCTCGCCGTCGGCAGGGTGCTCGGGAGGCTGTTGCCGGCGGCGCCGGTCTCACGCGTCGACCCGCGGCTGGTGAGCCGGGACCACGCCGTGGTGAAGGACTACATCGCCGATCCGCTCAACCATCACGGGCCGGTCCCGGCCGGCGTGGCGCGCGACTTCATCCTCCACGTGAACACGCTCGAGCCAGCAGTGCGGCAGATCACGCTGCCGACACTGCTGATGTGGGGCACCGCCGACCGCCTCTGCCCGACGTCTGGGAGCGAGATGGTCGCCAAGGAGATCGGCAGCCAGGACCTGACGGTCAGGCGCTACGAGGGGCTGTTCCACGAGATCCTCAACGAGCCCGAGCGCGCGCAGGTGCTCGACGACCTGGTCGCGTGGCTGGACGGTCACCTCGCCCGGTGATAGACCCCCAAAGCCGTGGGTGCATGACGTTACGACTCTGTGACGCGATGTGTCGCGACTGTCACGAGCGCTCGGCCAGCACGCTCTCGCGAGCGGCCGCGGCCGCGCGCTTGGGCCCGGCCTGCTCGAGCTCCGCGTGCATGTCCCTGATCCGGCGCAGGATCTGATCGGCGGCGTACTGCTGCTGCTCGCGCGTGGCGTTCTTGACCTGCGTGAAGCGGATCGGTTTGCCGTAGCGCACCACGACCTTGGGAAAGCGCCCGCGCTTCCAGTTGCGCACCTGATGTGAGCCGAGGATCGCGACCGGCACCACCGCCGCACCCGATTCGACCGCCAGGCGGCCGATGCCCGCCTTTGCATCGGTACCGACGAACCCATTGCGCGAGCGCCCGCCCTCGACGTACATGCCGATCGCCCCGCCGCGATCGAGGATCGTGAAAGCGGTTTTGAACGACTCCTCGTCGTGATAGCCGCGACGCACCGGGAAGACGCCGCCGTGGCTGTAGATCCAGCTCAACGGATGGCGCCCGAACATCTGCGACTTGGCCATGAACTGGATGTGGCGGCGCACGAACGCCCCGGCGAAGAAGTGGTCCATGAACGAGGCGTGGTTCGGCGCCACGATCAGCGGCCCGTTGGGGACGTTCTCGGCGCCGTAGGACTCGGCGCGGAAGAACACGATCGCGATCCACACGGTGAGCGAGCGCACGAGCTCATATGGCCATTCGGGCGGACGGCGGCGCACGCGCGCATGATGTTGGTCGAACGTCTGCGCCGGGCGCGGGTCCTTGTAGACCTGCGCCTTGATCTCAAGGTCTTCAGCCACGCGCGCGGCCGCTCACCGTCAACCGCTGAGCGGAAGCACGAGCGCCGGCTTCTCGATCGTGTGATCCTCCTTGGTGGGGATCACCGCGGTCGCGATCGCCATGAACTCGATCACGTGCGAGCCCCAGCCGTGCGAGGCCTGGTTGAGACGCACGCCCACGAGGCCGCCTGCCTGCACCGCCTCGGCCTCGGCCTGCATGCGGCCCATCGCCAGCTCGCGGGCGTCGTAGAGAGCCTGGGTGAAGTTCGTCATCTCGATGTTGCGGCCCATCTGGCGCATCGACTGCATCATCCCCTGACGGGCCACGTGGTAGACGCAGTTGCCCATCACCAAACCGACAGGCCGGTAGCCGGCGCGCAGCAGCGTCGAGAAGTCCTGGCCGCTCAGATCCGAGGTGAAGGGGCGCCCGCCCGGCGCGCGGTGCAGCTCGCCGCCCGCGTGCTTGACGGCCGTGCCGACGGCGATGAACTCCGCCAGGTCGGCACCCCAGTCGTAGCGGCCGATCGTGAGTCGCACACCGACGACGCCATCGGAGCCGAGCTGGTCGGCCTCCTCTTCCATGCGCGTCATCGCGAGCTCGCGCGCGTGGTACATCGCCTGGGTCAGAACCTGCATCTCCATGTTCTGGTTCCAGTTGGCCTGCTGAAAACCGATGTGGTAGATCGAGCTGCCGAGGACGAGCCCGAGCGGCTCGAACCCGGCCTCCTTGACGAGCAGAAACTCGTTGACGGAGAGGTCGCTGGTGAAGAAGCCCCGCGCGATGTCCTTCTTCATCCGCTCCAGGCGCTCGCGCCCGGACTGCGGCAGGCCCTCGAGCGAGCCCGCGCGGTAATCCGCGGACTGCTGCTCGGGGCCGTCTGGCTGTTGCGCCGGACCCGCTTGGTCCGGCTGACGACCCGACGGGTCGGAAAGACGATCGAGGAATCCCATGACGCTTGCTCCTATCTATCGAGGACGAGCTGCTGGAGCGCCAGACGCGTGCGCTCACTGCGCTGTGCCTGCTCGGCAACGGCCACCGCCAGCGCCGACAGCCATGTGTCGATGTCGAGCGCCTCTGTCTTGATCACGATGCCGCCGGAGATGCGGCAGCGGCTGGCCTGGACCAATCCGCCGTCACGCTGGAGCTGCAAGCGTTCATCGCCCGCCTGCACGACGATTTCGCTCACCAGCTTGGGGCCGCGGAAGCCGCTCTTGACCCGTTGGACCTGCGCGATTCCGGGCAAAGCGAGCTCGAGCCGCGTGGCCAAGCCCTCCACGAAGGCGCCGATGTCGCTGAGGTCCGCACGCAGGGCCGCAGCGACCAGATCCAGGTCGGGCGGCGAACTCTCCTCCGGTGTCACACCAGCAGCCTACGACACCGGCATCGGCAGTGGTTCAGCGGAGTGAGCGTCGCGACGGTCCGGCCAGCCGGCCCAGCATCCAGAGCAGGTTCTGCCTGCTCCAGAAGCGACCCGCGGACCGCCGCCGGGCGAGCTGCCTGCGACTACACGAACTCACGAACAGCCCTGAGCCATCCATAGTTAGTCCTTCGTATCGAACAGACACGGAATCCAGCATCAGGTAGTCAATAACAATGCCCGGACGGACCCGGAAATTGCGGGAAATGCGGGAGTCGACGGGGGCCGGACGCGGTCAAGCGCCGTCGCCCGATCGGGGGGCTGAAGGTGCCCGAGCGGCGAGCCGCGTCGCCTCAGGCGACTATGCTGGCCGCCGTCCGGTGCAGTCGAAATCGAGGAGAGACAGTTGGCCGAGGTCGAAGCCCACATCACTGGCACGGTCTGGAAGATCGAGGTAGAGGTCGGCGACGTCGTCGAGGAGGGCGACTCGGTCGTCATCCTCGAGTCGATGAAGATGGAGATGCCCGTCGAGGCCGAGGATTCCGGCGTTGTCAAGGAGATCCGTTGCCACGAGGGCCAGGCCGTGTCCGAGGGCGACGTCCTGATCGTGCTCGAGTAGGTTGTCCGGGCCCCGGCGCGCTCCGGCGAGCTGCCGGCGAAGCGGGTCCGGCAGCGAGCGAACCCGCTACTCGTCCCAGGGCGTGAAGTCCACCTTGCGCGCGCCGCAGACCGGGCAGAACCAGGACTGGGGGATGTCCTCGAAGGCGGTGCCGGCGGGGATCCCGCCGTCCTGATCTCCCTCTTCCGGGTCATAGATGTACCCGCAGGATTCGCAGATGTATTTCACGCGGCCGAGGTTAGCTGACGGTCCGCGGCGGGGGGCTCGGCCCGCGCGGTAGGGTCGCTCGAGATGACGCCGCGAGCAGCCGCCACCGTGATCCTGATGCGCGAGGCCGACCGCGGCCTGGAGCTGCTGATGGTCCAGCGCACGCCCGCGGCACGCTTCATGGCCGCTCATTGGGTATTCCCCGGGGGTGCCGTCGACGCTGCCGACGGGGAGGGTCAGGCAGGACTGCGAGCGGCGGCCCTGCGCGAGCTGTCGGAAGAGACCTCGATCGTCCTGGCGGCAGGCTCCGAGCTGGTGCCGTTCGCACGCTGGATCACGCCGGCGCAGTCGCCGATCCGGTTCGACACGTGGTTCTACCTCGCCGGGGCCCCGGCTGCTGCGGATCCGCGTGTGGACGGCGTCGAGATCGTCGCTTCCCGCTGGGTGACAGCCGTTGCAGCGCTGGAAGCGGCGGCGGGCGGCGACTTTCTGCTGGCGCTGCCGACGGAAAAGCAGCTCGAGCTGCTGAGCAGCTTCACCTCGACCGAGGATGCGCTCGCGCACGCACGGGCGCGGGTCGAGGAGATCAGGCCGATCGAGCCGCGGATCGAGGGCTCCGGTCCCGAGGCACGGATCGTGCTGGAGTGACCCGAGTTATTCGGATTCTTCGTCGGTGATCACGTGCAGCACGGAGTTGATCAGTGCCAGGTGCGTGAACGCCTGCGGGAAGTTGCCGAGGTGCCGGCCGCTGCGGGCGTCGAGCTCCTCGGCGTAGAGGCCGAGCGGCGAGGCGTGTGAGAGCAGGCGCTCACACAGCATCGAGGCACGCTCCTGCTCGCCGATCTCTGACAGCGCCGAGACCAGCCAGAACGAGCAGATCAGGAACGTGCCCTCCTCACCGGAGAGGCCGTCATCGGTCTCCTCGGTGCGGTAGCGCAGCACGAGCCCGTCCTGGGTCAGCTCGTCGGCGATCGCGAGCACGGTGTTGCGCACGCGCTCGTCGTCCGGCGGCAGGAGGCGGTTGAGAGGGATCAGCAGCGTCGAGGCATCGAGCGCATCGGTGTCGTAGTGCTGGCGGAAGACGCCGCGCTCGGAGACGCCCTTGGCCAGGACGTCGTCGCGGATCTGATCCGCGACGGCCTGCCACTCCTTGGCCAGCTCCTCCTCGCCCTCGCGCTCGGCCAGCCGCGCGCCACGGTCAGCCGCGACCCAGCACATCATCTTCGAGGAGACGTAGTGCTTGGGCTCGCCGCGTGCCTCCCAGATGCCCTGGTCGGGCTTGTCCCAGACCTCGATCGCGCACTTGACCTGATCCTGGATCACGCCCCACAGGCGCTGCGGGATGTGGCCGCCGGTCTTGGTGTGCAGGTAGATCGAGTCGAGCACCGCGCCGAAGACATCGTTCTGCTTCTGGTTGTAGGCGCCGTTGCCGATGCGCACGGGCTTTGCGCCCTCGTAGCCGCCGAGCTCGTCGAGCGTCGACTCCGCGAGGTCGCGTTCCCCGCCGACCCCGTACATAATCTGCAGGCCGCCGTCGTCGTCGCGCTTGAGGTCGGCGACGAACTGCATGAAGTCGTCGGCCTCCCAGTCGAAGCCGAGCGCGTGCAACCCCCAGAGCGTGAAGGTGGCGTCGCGCATCCAGCAGTAGCGGTAGTCCCAGTTGCGCTCGCCTTGCGGGGTCTCGGGCAGTGAAGTCGTCAGCGCCGCGACCGTCGCGCCGGTGGGCGCATAGGTGAGGCCCTTGAGCGTCAGTGCCGAGCGATGCAGGTGCCCGCGCCAGCGATGGTCGGGGAAGCGCCCGCCGGCCAGCCAGTCACGCCAGTAATGCTCGGTGTACAGGAGCCGCTCCTCGGTGTCCTGAAGGTCGCGCGGACCTGCGATGCCGTCCGACCAGCCGAGCGCCACGTAGCGCTTCTCGCCCTCGACCAGCGTGTGGCGAGCGCGACAGCGGCCGCCCTCGATACCGAGCCGCAGGTCCGAGTGCAGCGCCAGCCTGTCGCCGCTCGAGCAGGTCGCATCGGCGGCGCCCCATCTGCCGTCCTGCACGGTCCACTGAGCAGGCTCACTGCCGTAGGTGAACATCGGCTCACAGACGACCTCGACCTGAACGCTGCCCTGAACGCACTCGATCAGTCGCACCAGCATGTGATCGGCGTCCTGATCGGTGGGCGGTCGCGTGCGCGTCTCGTCATCAGCTGGGGCGTCGTGCCAGGGGCCGATCGTGAGCGCGTCGCGTACGACCATCCACCCCGACGGAGTGAGCCACGTCGTCTCGAGCACCATCGTGCCCGGGACGTAGCGCACCGTCAGCGGCACGAGCATCCCGTAGGGCCCGACCCGGAAGGAGCCGGCTCGGCGATCGAGCAGCGCGCCGAAGATCGACGGCGCATCGAAGCGCGGCGTCCCCATCCACTCGACGCTGCCATCCGGCGCCACGAGCGCGCCCGTGTGGCAGTTAGAGAGGAACGCGTAGTCGGCGATCGCCGGGAATGGCGACCTGCCGGTGAGCGGCGTGTCGTGCGGTGGGATCGGAATCGTCGGCGACACGGTCGCCGCGAAAGACTACTGGGCGCTCTACCCGGCGGTTCGCAGTCCCAGGTAGCGGCCCAGGACCGCGAAGCCTGCCAGGCAGGCGGCGCCGTCGAGCAATCCTCGGGCGATGCCGTCATACGGATCGTCGGCGACAACCCCCTGCAGAGCCATGACGGCCACGATCGCTGCCGCGAGCAGGAGCGCGCAGCGCGTGGGGGTGAGTTGCGCCGGGAGCCATCGACCAAGATCGGCCGTCAGGTCGGCCGACTCGCCGCTGCTCGCCGGCCGCAGCCGAGCGCTCGCCAGGACGGTGGGCGCGACACTCGCGAGGATGATCACCGCCACAGCCGCCACGGCCCAGGCCAGAACCGTCCACGTGTGCCCGGCCGTGTGCGGGAAAGCGAGCGCGATCGCCGGCAACCCGGCCATCGTCATCGCACCGCACAGCAGCCCGACAGCCGAGCGGCGCGCGAGCACAACGGCGTCCGCCCGGGCGATCACGCGCTGGTGACGAAGCCGCCAGGCGCGGAGCAGCGCGAGCGTGCCGGCCACGAAGGCGACCTGAGCGACGAGCGCGACTATCAGCATGATCGGCATCGTCCAGGTGGGTGTGGTGACCTGCCGGTGCGCGCCGTACAGGCTGAGCCCGCGCCACCGTCCGGCAGCGAGAAACATCGCGACGAGGCCGACGCCGGCGAATGCGAGTGCCGCGAACGACGCGAAGGCCGATTTGCGAGCGAGCCTGGTCCCGAGCTCATCGGCGAACTGCCTGGCGAGTTCCGCCGGCGGGCCGAGCTCGGCGCCCGGGTCCTCGTGCAGATGGTCGGCGAACTCGGCGAGGATGCGGCGGCGGCGCCCGCCCGGGATGCCGGCGGCCGTCAGCTCGTTCTCAAGAGCGTTCAGGTAGGTCATGCGAGCACCGCCTCGATCGTGCTTGAGAAGAGGCGCCAGCGCTCACGGCTGGCGCCGAGTTCTTTTAGCCCGCGTTTGGTGATGCTGTAGACGCGGCGACGCCGGCCGGTGGCCGTCGACCACTCGCTCTTCAACATGCCGTCCGCCTCGAGCCGGTGCAGCGCTGGATAGACCGTTCCCTCAGGCAGCGCGAGGTCCCCCCCGCTACGCGCCTTGAGCGCCTCGATCACCGCGTAGCCGTGCAGCGACTCGTGCGAGACGACCGACAGGATCAGGCCGTCGAGGTGTCCTTTGAGCTCTTCCGCTTTCATACCTAGCGATCCTATACCTCGGCTTGCTAGGCGTCAAGCTCCGGGCGCGCTGATTCGGTAGAGCCTTTGGTGCGAGCCGATTGCCGTCGTGCCGATGAAGTAGACGGAACGGCCGAGCGCTGCGGATGCGCCCATGACCGCCGGCGCGACCAGCGAGTGGTCCGCGCCCGTGCTCGGGTTGAAGGCTTGGAGCGGCGGGGCGACCCCTGGTTCGATCTGCTCGTTCTGGCAGAAGATGCCAACCGCCGGACCCCCTACGACCATCGGCCCTGAGTTCTCGCCCATCTGCACGCAATCCGAGCTGCTGGGAAGCGGCCGTGCGCTGATCCGCCTGGACCCGCCGGCGCCTTCGAGACGCCAGAGTCGCGACGGCTTCCGACCGTCGGACTCATCGACCCAAAGCGTGTGCCCGTACGCCGCTATCCAGTCGGCACCCCACGAACCGAGCGGGCGCACGCGCTGCGGTGTGCGCATGCCCGGCGCGACGCGGTAGATCGAGTCGTAATCGATCGGCCGCCCTCGCATCGGCGAGGGGGTGCCTCCGAAGAGTGACTGCGAGATCCAGACCCCGTCGGCGTCAGCCGCCAGCAACGCCCGCGTGAAGACGGGCATCTGCCAGTGCTGCAACACGCGGCCCGTCTGCTCGGAGATGCGGAAGAGCTCGCCGGGACCGTGATCGGCGCGGGCGCTCGCGAGCGGGGCGTAGACCCAGAGCGAGGCGTCGCCGTAGATCCATTCGAGGCCACAGTCCGAGCACTGCGGGTAGCGCACGACGGGCGGCCCGAGCCGATATCCGAGCCGCGCCCGGCGTGACGCAACGGCGACCCGCAGCCCCAGCGTGAACATGCCGTAGATGGAGCGACTGCTGGCGACGTAGGTGACCGGCAGCACATGTTGCCCGTAGAGGCGCGGATCGCCGCAGCTGCCCGAAGCGTTGGCCAGCACACGCAGGCTGGCCGGATCGATGGTGGTTGCGTTGCAGGTGCCGGGAACAACACCGCCTGCGATCGAACTGACGCGCTGTTCCTGAAGGGCTCCGGGCCCACCGGTCAGCATCAGGCGGCCCCTCGTGGCCGTCAGCTGCCAGTAGGCGCCGTTGGTCGGAAGCGCAGCGGAATCGAGCCGCGGCCGCCAGTCGGCGGTCTTCGCTGTGGTCGCCGCGCCGAAATGGAAACCTGCCGCTCCCGCCGCGGCGGCCGCAACGACGACGGTACCTAGCAGCGCCACGAGCTTCCGTCGCTGGCGGCGGCGCGCAATCTCGCGTGCCTCACCGGAGAGCGCGTCGAGCCAGCGCCGGCGTGGATGACCCAAATCCTCAACAGCCATTGAAGCTAGTATTCTTAGTCTTATGGCTGCCGGTGTCAATGACTCGGGGCAACTCACGGTCGGGGCCTTGGATCGCAGCGATCCGACTGCGCTGCACGAGCAGGTCGCCGCCGCGATCCGCCGCGCGATCAGCGAGGGCGAGGCGGGGCCTGGTGACCGCATCCCCCAGGCACGCGATCTGGCCGAGGTGCTCGGCGTGAACCGCAACACCGTGCTGCGGGCTTTGCGGCTGCTGCGCGACGAGGGGCTCCTCGAGATGGGCCGCGGCCGCACGATCAGGGTCACCGGCAGCCCCGAGCAGGGCGCGGTCATCGACCGGGTGCGCGAGCTGATCAGCTTCGCGCGGGCGCAGGGATACAAGCGCGACGAGCTGATCAGCCTGGTTGAGCGGCTCTCCTGAACGGCAGGGCCGCCTCAACCCCGACTATGTGTCGGGGTTGAAGTTCGGCAGACCGATGGCGTTCAACCAGTTGCTGACGTGCTGGTTGAGCACGGCGAACTGATCGGTCCAGATGAGGACGCCCATACCGATCAGGATCACGCCGCCGGCGCCGATGACGATCGGGTAGTGGCGCTTGATGACGTTGAAGGCGGCCGTCGCCTTGCCGAAGGCGAGGCCCGTGATCAGGAACGGGACGCCCAGACCGAGGCAGTAGATCGCCAGCAGGAAGGCGCCGCGGAAGGCGCTGTTCGAGGTGCCGGTCGCGGCGACGATCGCGCCCAGCGTCGGCCCCTGGCAGGGCGTCCACGCGATCGCGAAGGCGACACCGGTGAGCACCGGACCGGACTCGCCGGCGCGCTCCATCAGCGACTGCACCCGCCACTCACGCGCGATCCGGGGGATCAGCGGGCTGAGCACGAACACCAGGCCCATGACGACGATGATCGCGCCGCAGACGTGGCGCGCGGTAGCGCCCGTCAGGGAGCCGCGGAGCGCCTGCTGGCCGAGCAGCCCGAGGGCGATGAAGATCGCGCTGAAGGTGCCGATGAAGGCGAGACTCGGGCCGATGACGCGCCGCGCCTTGATCTCAGCCGTGTTCTTGACGCCGGCCACCGAAGAGATGTAACCGGGGACCAGGGGCAGAACGCACGGCGAGAGAAAGCTGATCAGCCCGGCGCCAAACGCGACCGGGATTCCGATACCTGCAGCTGCATCCATCGCGGATTGAGCTTATCGGGGGTATCAAAGCGAGCGCTCACGCCATTTCGGACGCTCCGGCTCCGCCCGACTACGACTGCCGCGGCCGCCGTGAGACGACGGACCGGCGGGGAGATGGGGGTTGAAAAACGGTACCCCGCATGTGTGTCGAAAGTGTGTCGGCCGAGGGCGGTCCGATCGCCTCAAAACCACGCAAATTGCGAGAAAATGGCTGCTTCAGAGTCGTCACACCACGTGACATTCACGTAACACATGCGCGACCCGGTTTTCAAAGGGTGCGGTGATGAGCCGCGGCCCGCGCCGATGGACGTAAGGCGCGTGAAATATGGACGTAAGGCACATGCATGGTCACGCGGGATCGGCTACTGCAGACACTTGGGTCGGCGGGGTTAGATCCCGTCACCGCCGCTGAACGTCTGGCGGTAGCCGTCCCTCGAGCTCGAGTTTCTCGAGGTGCGCCTCGAGCGTGATTGCTGCTGCCGGCCGTAGCTGCGCCGGCGTGTCACCCCAGACGGCATCGAGTAGATCGGAAACCGTGCGCCGGCCGTCGGCGAGCGCGGAAACCAACGCCGCTTCTCGTGCGAGTCGGTGGTCGAGGTACTGCGCGAGCTTCGCCGCGGGCTGCAGGACCACCGGCCCGTGTCCAGGCGCGATCACAGACAGGCGCCGCGCCTGCATCAGGCGCAACGACCCCAGGTACTCGTCGAGTTGGCCGGAGACGAAAACGCTGCCCTCACCGAGTACGGCGTCTCCGCTGAAACAGAGGTCGCCGACGACAAACGCAAAGTGATCGGGCGCGTGCCCTGGTGAGGCCACGAGTTCAAACGGGCCATAGCGCTCCCCGTCCTCGAGCAGAACATTGACCGCGCCCCGGCCGGCCGCGAGCGGCACCGGGGAGAAACGGGCGACGATCTCCGGAACGGCCTCCGCGTGGTCAGGGTGATCGTGGGTCAGAAGCACGGCACCGAGCCCGCCGCGCTCATCGATCTCCGCGCTGATCGCGTCGAGATGCTCGGGCAGAGACGGGCCTGGATCGATCAGCCAGCAGGGTTCGCGCCCGTAGATCCACGTGTTCGTGCCGCTCAGCGTCAGCGGTCCCGGGTTGTTGGCGCGGATGCCAATCGCGTCGTGCCCGGGGAGCTCAAGCCGGCCCATGGCCGCAGGATGACACGATGTGGTCGTGACAGCGGATACAAAGCGGGAGGCGTCGGCCCCGCAGCTGGCTCTGGACGACGCCAAGGCAACCCGCAATCTCAAGCACGGCCTGATCTCGCTGGCCGTGCTGGTGGCGATGGCGGTCGGCCTGTTCCTGGCGGTGCCCGGCCTGCACGACGTGGCCCACGACATCCTGCGAATGGGCATCGGTTGGGTGCTACTCGCGATCGGCCTGGAGATCCTCTCGTGCGTCGGCTACGTCGTCGTCTTCCTGCTGGTCTTCGACCGCGCCCCACGGCGCTTCGGCGCGCGCGTGGCGCTCAGCGAGCTGGCGTTCGGCGCGGCCGTGGCGCTCGGTGGCGCCGGCAGCGTCGCGGTCGGCGCGTGGCTGCTGATCGAGCGCGGCGCGAAGCCGGGCAAGGTCGCGGAGCGCTCCGCCATGCTGTTCCTGTTGACGAGTGGCATCAACCTCATAACGCTGGCGCTCGCTGGGATCGGTCTGTGGGTGGGCATCCTCCCGGGCAAGCGAGATCCGCTGCTCAGTCTGCTGCCCGGCGCTGTCGGCGTGGTCGTGTTGGTGGGGTTCCTGGCACTGCCGTGGGTGGCTGAGCGCTTCATCGTCGACCGCTTCCACGGACGCGTCGCGACCTGGGCCTGTGCGACGTCCGAGACGATCCGCGACACAGCGCGGATGATGTTCAGCTTCGACTGGCGCCTGCTCGGCGCGATCGGTTACCTGTGGTTTGACATCGCCGTCCTGTGGGTCTGCTTCAAGGCGCTCGGCCGCACCCCGCCGATCGCCGACCTGGTGCTCGCCTACCAGATCGGCTACCTCTCGAACCTGATCCCGATCCCGGGTGGCATCGGCGTGCTCGACGGCAGCCTGGTCGGCATGTTCGTGCTCTACGGCGTCAACGACACGCTCGCCACCTCGGCGACGATCATCTACCACGCGATCTCGCTCTGGATACCGGCGACCTGGGGAACGATCGCCTTCCTGCTGCTGCGTCGCAGTCGCAATCAGCCGATAGCCTGGCTGCCCGAGCGGGTCCGGCGCAGCTCGACGTAGCGACGTCCACGAACGCCGTTCAGAAGCGGTCCACCCTCTATGGTGTCCGGAATCGCTGAGCCAGCATCACCAGGATCCGTACTCGCCCTGATCCGGTCCGGGGAGGCGACCACCCGCAACGAGCTCGCCGAGCGACTCGGCGTCGCCCGCTCGACCGTCGTGCAACGCCTCGGCGTACTCAGCGACGCGCGCCTGGTGCGTTTCGGCGGCGATGCGCAGTCGAGCGGCGGCAGGCCGGCGTCGATCTTCGCCTTCGACGAGAACGCGGGATTGGTGGTCGTTGGCGACCTCGGGCAGACGGGCTGTCACCTCGCCGTCTGCGACCTGCGCGCGCGACCGCTGAACGAGCTCACCGCGTCGCTGCAGATCGACCAGGGTCCGGAGATCGTGCTCGAATGGGTCAAGGCGCGCTTCACCGAGCTGCTGGCCGAGATCGGGCGCGACTGGAGCGACGTGCTCGGCGTGGGCATCGGCCTGCCCGGGCCTGTGGACTTCGACACCGGGCGCCCCGTCAGCCCGCCGGCGATGCCCGGCTGGGACGGGGTCGACGTGCCGAGCATGTTCACCGACATCACGGACTCCCCGGTGCTGGCGGACAACGACGCGCGCATCATGGCGCTCGGCGAGCACCGCGCCGCTCGCCGCAACGACAAGCACATGATCTTCGTCAAGATCGGCAGCGGCATCGGGGCCGGTCTGATCGCCGAGGGCAACGTGCTGCGCGGCGAACGCGGCGCGGCCGGCGACATCGGCCACATCGTCGTCGACCCGGACGCCGCCGAGGTCTGCCGCTGCGGCAACGTCGGCTGCCTCGACGCGGTGGCGGGCGGCTGGGCGATCGCGCACCGCATGGGCGACCTCGCGCCGACACCGCCGGATGTTGTGCGCCTCGCGCGCGAGGGCCATCCCGAGGCCACCGGCCAGGTGCGCCGCAGCGGCCGCATGGTTGGCGCGGCCATCGCCAACGCGGTGAATCTGCTGAACCCGACCTCGGTCGTGATCGGCGGCAAGCTGGCGGAGGCCGATGAGCAGGTGTTCGCGGCGGTGCGCGAGGTCGTCTACAGGCACGCCACGCCGGTCGCCTCGCGACACCTGGAGATCGTGATCACCGAGCTCGGCCACATGGCCGGCGTCATCGGCGCCGCGCACATGGTGATCGATTACGTGCTCGACCCCGACCGCGTCGCCGAGCTGGTCGAGCGACGCTCGGCCCCGCCTGTCCGCTGAAGCGTTCGTGGTCGGCGGCGGCTGCGCTTTACCGCTGCCTCGCCAGAGCTAGAGCGTCGCGGTGGCCGGCAGGCGCGTAGCCGAGGTCGCCTCGGCGGCGAGCGCCGTGATCGCGGCCCAAGCGTGGTGCTCGATCAGGTCGGCTGGCACCATCCACGAGCCGCCGATGCAGACGACGTTCCCCAGAGCCAGATAGCTCGGGGCGCGCTCGAGGCCGATGCCGCCGGTCGGACAGAAGCGCACCTGCGGAAACGGTGCGCCGAGTGCATTCAGTGCGGCGACGCCACCGCTGGCCGCGGCCGGGAAAAACTTCATCATCGAGATCCCGAGCTCGAGCAGGCGCAGCACCTCGCTGGCGGTGACGGCTCCCGGCAGGAACACGCCCCCGGCGTCGGCCGCGGTAGCTGCCAGTGATTCGGTACAGCCGGGCGAGACGACGAACTGCGCGCCGGCGTTGCGGGCGTCGAGCAGCTGCTGAGGGGTGGTAACGGTGCCGGCGCCGACGACCGCGCCCGGGACCTCGGCGGCGATCCGGCGGATCGACTCGAGCCCGGCGTCGGTGCGCAGCGTGATCTCGAGCACCTGCAGGCCGCCGGCCACCAGCGCGTCGGCCAGCGGGACGGCCGCGTCGGCATCGCTGATCGTGATCACCGGCACCACACGCGTGGGACCGAGCAGTCGCTCGAAGCTCATCGTGGTCTCAACTCTGTCACGCGCGGGTGAGCGCCGCGGCGACTGGATCCTCGACGTCGACATCGAGCATCGAGAAGATCGTGGCGCCGGAGTCGGCACTCGAGACGGCACTGCGGAACAGGCGAAAGAGCTCGCGCCCGGTGCCGGTGTCACCGACGTGCGGCGCCGGCACGTCCTCGCGATCCTCGAGGTCCACGCCGAGCACGTCGAACGTACCGCTGCGGGTGTCGATGCGGATCAGGTCGCCGTCCTGAATGCGGGCCAGCGGTCCACCGTTGGCGGCCTCGGGCGTACAGTGGATCGCCGCCGGCACCTTGCCCGAGGCGCCGGACATGCGCCCGTCGGTCACGAGCGCGATGCGATGACCACGGCCCTGGAGCACACCGAGCGCCGGGGTCAGGCGGTGGAGTTCCGGCATGCCGTTGGCCTTCGGGCCCTGGAAGCGTACGACGACCACAACGTCGTGGTCGCAGTCGCCGTCGGCAAATGCGTCGAGGAAGTGCTGCTGGTCGTCGAACACGCGCGCTGGCGCCTCGATGACGCGGTTCGCACCGCTGACCGCGGAGACCTTGATCACGCCGCGGCCGAGCGAGCCCTCGAGCACGCGGATGCCGCCGTCCTGCGCGAATGGGTGATCGGGCGAGCGCAGCACTCCGGGGTCGACGGTGCCGGCGGCGGGCGCCATCCCCCAGACAACCTCGCCGTCGATCAGCTCGGGTTCGTGCGTGTAGCGACTGAGGCCCTCGCCGACCACGGTGAGCACGTCCTCGTGCAGCAGCCCGACCTCGAGCAGCGCGCTGAAGAGGCTGGCGGTGCCGCCGGCGTCATGGAACTGGTTGATATCGGCGCTGCCGTTGGGGTAGATCCGCGCGAGCTGCGGGACCACGTTCGAGAGCTCAGCAAAGTCGCGCCAGGTCAGGTGGATCCCGGCGGCCGCCGCCATCGCGACCAGGTGCATGGTGTGGTTGGTCGACCCGCCGGTGGCGAGCAGGGCCACGAGCGCGTTGACGATCGCGCGCTCGTCGACGACGCGGCCGATCGGCGCGAGCTGCTTGGGGTCTGTCAGCTCGACGATGCGGCGGCCGGCGGCCACGGTCAGCTCGCGGCGCAACGCTGTCCCTGAGGTGACGAAGCTCGCGCCGGGCAGATGCAGCCCGAGCGCCTCCATCACCAGCTGGTTGGTGTTGGCGGTGCCGTAGAAGGTGCAGGTGCCGGCCGCGTGGTAGGAGCTCAGCTCGGACTCGAGCAGCTCTGTGGTGTCGACCTGGCCCTGGGCGTGCAGCTCGCGCACGCGCGCCTTCTCGGAGTTGGGGATGCCGGAGGGCATCGGGCCGCCGGGGACGAAGATGCAGGGCAGGTGCCCGAAGCTGAGCGCTCCGGCGACGAGTCCGGGCACGATCTTGTCGCAGACGCCGAGCAGCAGGGCCGCGTCGAACATGTCGTGCGCGAGCGCGACGGCGGTGGCGAGCGCCACGACATCACGGCTGAAGAGCGAGAGCTCCATTCCCGGGCGGCCCTGGGTGATGCCGTCGCACATCGCCGGAACGCCACCGGCGAACTGGGCGACGCCGCCGGCCCGCAGGATCTCCTTCTTGAGCAGCGCCGGGTAGCGGTCGAGCGGCTGGTGCGCCGAGAGCATGTCGTTGTAGGCCGAGACGATCGCGACGTTCGGCACCTGCTCGCGCGTCAGCAGATCCTTCTCCTCGGTCCCGCAGGCGGCGACGCCGTGCGCCAGGTTGGCGCAGCCCGAGTGGGCGCGCGGGCGTCCCTCCCGCTGGTCCTGGTCGATGCGGCGATCGATCCGATCGAGGTACGCGCGGCGGGTCGCCCGGCTGCGGCGGGCGATCTGATCGGTGACCTCCGCGACGGCCAGATGCACGTCGCGGGACGGTCGCGTGGGCGGCCAGTTAGACATGCTTCGAGCTATATCTAACAACAGTTATGCTTGTCAAGCATCAAAAGTTTTCCCAGATATGCCAACCATTGGTGTTAGTGTCGCTGCGCGGGATGGAAACCACAATTCAGGATCAGGCGAGGTTCGGGGAGGACGACTGCGCCGCCGTGGTCCTGGCCAGCTTTGCCTGCCGTATGTGCCTCGCGACGCCTGACCTGATCTCGCTCAAGGGCCAGCCGGGCGCCCGCTCCGCCACCTCCCGGTGCCCTCACTGCGAGACGCTCAACCGCGTCTCGATGAGCGATGCCCAGGCGTTCCAGCTGTGGACCCTCCAGCGCGGTAACACGTTCGTGCACTTCGCGCCCGAGTACTGGTAGCGACGAAACCTCCGCGAGCGGGGGCTGGTGCAGGAGCATTGCCAGTATGCGTGCGCCCGTGGATCTGGACATCGTCGTCTGCGCGCTCGACCGCCTGCCGGCTGACGTCTCGGTCCTCGATGCAAGCGAGCGACGCCGCGCCGAGCGCCTGCAGAGACGCCGCGCCGAGCGCCTGCAGAGCGACGTCGACCGGCGCCACTTCGTGGCCGCGCACACGGCGCTGCGCCGCGGACTCGGCGAGCGCCTGCGGGCACCTCAAGGGCGTCGGGATCGGTTTCACGCACGAGACGACCGAGGGCTACCTCTCGAGCCTCGAGCTCACACCCGGCTGGCGCGTCGAGAACGTAGACACGCCCGACGGCTTTGCCGGCGCGCTGGCGACCGCGGCGGCATCCTGAGCGCCGGCGGGTGCCGTGTTTAGCGGAGGCGACGTGGGGTTAGGCAGCAGGCATGGTCGAGATACCACCAGCTCCCCCGACGCCACCCGACATCCCGCCCGGCCCTCCGGGGCCACCGGCCCCGCCTGCGCCTCCGGCGCCGCCGCTGCCACCGGATCCGGCGCCACCGATCCCGCGCCCGGATCCCGGGCCGTTGCCCCCGGATCCGGCGCCGCCGATCCCGCGCCCGGATCCCGGACCGCCGCCGCCAGACCCGGCGCCGGCATCTAGGTGACTCGCTGACTCGCGGCGCGGATGTCACGAGCTTTGTCGACCGTCGCGACGCAGGCCGCCGCCTCGCCGCGCTGCTGCACCACTACGCCGGGCGTGATGACGTCGTCGTGCTCGGACTGCCGCGTGGCGGCGTGCCCGTCGCGTATGAGGTGGCGCTGGCGCTGGCAGCGCCGCTGGATCTGATGCTCGTGCGCAAGCTCGGGGTGCCCCGGCACGAGGAGCTGGCCTTCGGAGCGATCGCCAGCGGCGGTGTGCGCGTGCTGAACCCCGATGTGATCGCACAGGCACGACTCACCTCCGCTCAGATCGAGCTGGTCACCGTCGAGCAGCAGCTCGAGCTCGACCGGCGCGAGCGGCACTACCGCGGGGACAGCGCGCCACTTCACTTGGACGGCCTGACGGCGATCGTCGTCGACGACGGACTCGCAACCGGCGCGACGATGCGCGCCGCGATAGAGGCGGTGCGAGAGCGGCACGCCGCCGCCGTGGCGGCCGCACCGGTCGGCGCCGCCTCAACGTGCTTGGCCCTGCGCGACTTCGCCGACGCTGTCGTCTGCAACCTGACCCCGGCGCGATTCGTAGCCGTGGGCAACTGGTACGGCGACTTCGAACCCACCGGCGACGACGAGGTCACGGAGCTGCTCGCCTCTGCGCGGCGACGATGACCTAGCATCGCCGGCCCGTGCCGCAGATCACAATTCCAAGCGGCCTGGCGCTCGAATACGAGACCCACGGCGAGAGCAGCGATCCGGCTGTGCTGATGGTGATGGGCTTCGGCGCCCAACTCGTCTCCTGGCCGCGCGACTTCTGCCGGCTGCTGGCGCAGGGCGGCCGCCACGTGATCAGCTTCGACAACCGCGACTGCGGGCTCTCGGCCAGATTCGACGGCGTCGACGCTCAGATCGAGGCGGTGCACCTGGCCGCCGCGAGCGGGGACATCGAGCGGGCCCGTGAGCTCGCGCCCTACACGCTCAGAGACATGGCGGACGATGGCTTCGGGCTGCTGACCGCGCTCGGCATCGACAGGGCTCATCTGGTCGGCGCCTCGATGGGCGGCATGATCGCCCAGACGATGGCGATCGAGCAGCCCGAGCGCGTGCTGACGCTGACGTCGATGATGTCGACCACCGGCGAGCCCGAGGTTGGGCAGGCGACGCCGGAGGCGCTCGAGGCGTTGCTCGCGCCGGCCGCCTCCAGCCGCGAGGGCTACATCGCCTCGGCCGAGGGCTGGCTGCTGTGGCACTCCCGGCGCTACCCCGAGCTCGAGCAGACGCGAGCGATCGCCGCGGAAACCTACGACCGCGGCCTTTACCCGCAGGGCACCATGCGCCAGCTGGCGGCGATGCTAGCCAGCGGTCCCCGCGTCGAGGGTCTCACTCAGCTGCGGCTGCCGACGCTCGTGATCCACGGCAGCGACGACACGCTGATCTCACCGAGCGGCGGCGAGCGCACCGCCGAACTGGTGCCCGGCGCCAAGCACGTGGTGGTCAGGGACATGGGCCACGACCGCCCGACCCCGCTGTGGCGGGAGATCTGCCGGCCGATCCTCGATCACACGGGCTAGTGGGTCTTCCGCGAGACCCTCCAGCACCTTCTTCTTGATCTGCGGTGATCCGGATCGCCGCCCGCTGCGAATACAGACGCATAGGGCAATCCGGCCACATGAGGAGGATCAGCATGACCGATGTTCAATCACCCGTGAGTCGCGGCCAGTTCCTGCGCAACACCGCCAAGGGCGGGCTCGTTCTCGCCACCAGCGGTGGCCTGCTGGCATCGGTCTCGGGTGTCGCGTTCGCGGCCGGCACGACCAGCAGCGACATCTCGACGATGCAGGCGGCCTACACGGCCGAGAGCCTGGCCGTATACGTCTACGGCGCGATCCTCGCGAACTTCACGAAGTTCTCGCACCCGAAGCTGCAGAACAAGGACTACTTCCAGAAGGCTCTGGGCGACGAGAAGGCGCACAAGGCGCTGCTCGCCAACGCGCTCGGCTCAAAGACCCCGAAGTTCACCAACGCAAGCTTCCAGATCCCGGCCTCGGTGCTGAAGAGCGGCCAGACACTGTTGAACACCGGCGTCGTCCTGGAGACGGCGTTCGTCGAGGCCTACCTCGGCGCCGCCGGCACGTTCAGCTCCGCCGATCTGCGGCTGCTCGCCGCCGAGATCGCCGCCAACGAGGCAACACACTTCAGCTTCTTCGATGCCGCCGCCGGCGGACACGGCGTGCTGCCTGCGGTCCCCGCGACCGCGACGATCCCTGCGACCGTCGCGAAGCTCAAGCCGTTTTTGACCGGCAACTAGGAACCGTCAGGATCAGGGGGTGACCGGGCCGGCGCGTGCGCCGGCCCGGTGTCGTTTCGAGCCGGCGCTCCTCCGACGCTACGCCAACGCCGGGGCGGCGGCCCTGGCGTTGGCCCGCGCCGCCCGCGTGGCCGTCTTGGCCGCGTACATCAGCTTGTCGGCGCGGTTCAGCCAGGTCTCGAGCTCCTCGCCGCTGCCGCGCTCGGCGACGCCATATGACCAGGCGACGCCACTGAGTTCCTGGAGCTCGTCGGCCCACTTGATCGCGTCCGGTCCGGAGAGCCCGGGGAGGATCGCGATGAATTCATCGCCACCGATCCTGGCGGTCAGGTCGACCCCGCGAGCAGCCGTCTGCAGCTCGGTTGCGAAGGTGACGAGCATCTGGTCGCCCGCGAGGTGACCGGCGTGATCGTTGACGAGCTTGAGCCCGTCGAGGTCGATCACCACAAGACTGTGTGCCGAGGCGCAGAAGCGGCGTCCGCTGGCGAGCTCGTGCATCGCCTGGTCGAGCCCGCGCCGGTTCATCAGGCCGGTGAGCTCATCGTGGCGCGCCTCGTGCCGAAGGCTGCCCAGCACCTGTGCCAGCAGCACCGACAGCACAGCAGCGCCGGTGATCATCGGCAGCGCGTCGAGCGCCGTGCGCAGGTGATCGGGGTTGATCAGCGAGGCGACGATCACAGCCGCGACCTCGGCGACGATGGTCCAGATCGCCGTGCGCATGGGGTAGAAGGCCGTGACCCACAGCGCGACCCAGATCAGTCCCGCCCCCCCGAACAGTGTCGCGCCGCCGCTCGTGGCGCCGGAGAGCGTCACGGCCACGACCGCGACCCGCACGCCGGCGAGCGCCAGCAGGGTGCGAGGGCCGATACGCGTACCGAAGCTCACGAGTCCACCGGCGATCACCGCCAGCAGGCAGCCGCAGGCTGCGTACAGGCTCGTTGGGGCGGACCCGCTCAGCGGCGCCGCGGCAATCGCAGCAAGACCTACGGCAGAGGTCCCGTGCAGGAGCGCCAATATCCATGTTTGTACCGGCAGAGAAACGCGCAGGGGCGCTCTGCGGCTGTGTGCAACCAAAGCCATATCGAGGTCCTTCATCCGTTCCAACCCACCCGGGAGTCTCGTCCGGGTTCATCACTTCAGGAAGCGTCCGGTCCATCACACCGGAAACCGAACCTCTCATCGGCCGCCGGTGAGAAACGCTTGAGCGCTGATTGGCGAATGGCCGAGTCTGCAGGCGAGAGTCGTCCCGCTGACCGCGCGACAGCAAACGGCCGCGCCCAAGCGGGGCGCGGCCGTCGGCGAACTACCTATGCGTCGTCTGTCAGTTGCCGATGAAGGCCGCCGGCAGCTTGCGTCCCGGCACCTGGCCCGGCAGGAAGATCTTCGAGTCGCCCGGATAGGCGACCTTCCAATCGTGGGCCGAGTACCAGTCGTAGTGGTTCAGCTGCTCGGCGTTGATGCGGTCGGGGCCGTTGAAGCGGCCCTTGCGGCCCTCCTCCGCCAGCCACGCCTTCCAGGCGTCGTAGGTGTGCCGCATACCCGCTGGGATCACACCCTGCACGTGGAAGTCCTTGCGGGCAATCGACGCCTGCTTGGAACTGTCCGAGGTCTGGATCAGCGGCGTGCTGAGCGTCGTCGGCCCGCCCGGCGCACCGAGGTTGAGCGGGATCTGATTTGGCTGCACGTCGAACGGGGCGAAGTCCGGCCTGTCGGTGAATGCCGAGTACATCGGCTCCGCCGCATAGTCCTCCTGGTTCATCGCCTTGATGCCGAGGATCTGCTCGACCGTCTTGACCATGTTGAGCTGGCTGTAGTACTGGTCATCGACGCCCGGACGCGAATAGGGGCTGATCACGAGCGTCGGCGCGCGGTGCCCGTCGACGTGATCGACACCGTTCTGGGTGTCGTCCTCGTCGACGAAGATCGCCGTGCTCTTCCAGAACTTGCTGTGCGAGATCGCGCTGACGACACGCCCGACGGCGAGGTCGTTGTCAGCCGCCTGCGCGACCGGATCCGGAACATCCGATCCGGTGGTGTGGTCGGTCATCAGCCACATGAACGTCAGCTGCGGCATCTGGCCGGTCTGCACGTCCTGATGGAAGTACGGCAGCCACTGGTCCACCCGGTACTGATCGGGGATCGTCAGCTGGAAGTTCGGGAAGCAGGGCGCGGAGATCGCCTGCAGCGAGGGGATGTCCGACTGCACCTTCGTGTACTGGCACGGGTTGCTGATCGGCTCTGCTCCCTGATGCCCATTCTCCAGCCACTGCGACTCTGCGTACCACGCGTCCCACTCGGGCGTGTCGGCCGGCAGGTTGTAGGGGTTGAAGATGTACTCCCCGAAGTTCTGGACGCTGACGCCCGCCTTCTCGGCGGCATTCCAGAGGAAGCCGTCGCGCTGGTAGGCGAGCGCGTCGCCGCCCTGCGACGGATAGGAGCGGTAGAAGGCTCCGAACTCCTTCTCGACGTAGTCGTTGGCCTCGGCCTGGACGATCCAGTTGTGACCGTCCGCCGAGAGGGTGCCTTCGTCGTAGAAGTTGTCGAGGTCACCGAAGCGGCCCGCCAGCGCGTGTGCGTTGGGGGTAACCTGCGCCCCGAACTGCGCCAGCGTCGGATCGCCGTTGCCCATTCCCAGGTCGCCGAGGACCTGGTCATAGCTGCGGTTCTCCTTGATGATCACGACGATGTGCTTGATCTTCGACTGGCCACCGAGCTGCTTCGGGATCACCGACGGCACGGTGTCGTAGCTGCCGGCGTTGATCGGCTTGATCTGGTTCCAGGCGTTGTCGCGGAACACGGTCTGCGTGTCCTGGCCCAGTTGTGCCGCGCTGGTCGGCATCGTGAACACGGTCACGCTGCCGGTGTCGTCATAGGTGTTGTGGCCGGTGGCGTTGTTGGTGTAGGCGCCCTTGTTGATCGTCGATTCGGGGCCCTGCGCACCGATGCCCTTGTCGTTGGTCACCACCACGGTGCCGGCGCCGAGCGCCGGATCGGGCTGTGCCTGCACCGGGTACCAGTCGGTCGGCAGCAGGCCATCGAGGTGCAGCGGCTGGTTCAAGCCGTTGTAGCTGTAATCGGCGACGGCGTTGTCGCGACCGATGCTGACGAGCACATGGCCCGGATCGGGCATGCTGATCGCGTTCGCGTAGCTGCCGACCGACGCTCCCGGTACCGGGTTGGTGGTGACCGTCTGCGCAACCGTGCCCGTCTGCTCGTTGATGACCGACATCGAGTCGTCGTTGGAGTTGGCGACGAACAGCGCCGACCCGTCCTGGTAGAGCCCGGTCGGCTGCAGGCCGACCGGGATCTCCTGGGTCTCCTGGTCGGTGTTCAGGTTAACGACCGAGACGGTGCCCGTGGTCGCCGCGCCCGTGACCGGGCTGGAGACGATATTCGTGCCGTCGGATTGGTTGGTGAAGTCCGTGCTGTTGGCGGGGCGCCCACCCTCGTTGGAGACGTAGGCGGTGCTGCCATCGGCCGAGATCACGACCTGGCGGGGCGCGTTGCCGACCGGGATCTCGCCGGTCAGCTGGTCGGTGGCGGTGTCGATCACGCCGAGTGCGTCAGAGCCGGTGAGCGCGACGTAGAGCTTCGTGCCATCGGCCGAGAGCGCCATGCCTGCAGGCTGGTCGGAGCCGGCCTTGTCGCCCGGTCCGTAGGTGTCGCAGTCGGGTGCGGGATTGGCCTGGGTGCCCGTGGCGCACAGCCAGATCGCATCGGCCTGTGACCAGGTGCCGGTGCCCGAGTCGTACGTGAACTTGTCGAGGTAGTCGGTCTGCGGCACCCAGATCGTGTTGCCGTCGGGCGACCACAGCGGTCCGTCGGTCCCGATCGTCCCGTCCTCGTTGGCGTACGGGTCGGTGGCGCCACTGACCTTGAAGCCGTTGAAGAGCGAGATCGCCGTGCTCTTGTCGGTGGTCAGGTTGAGCAGCGTCAGCGTCGTGTCATAGTCGTTCCACGTCAGCGCGGCGAGCGTCTTGCCGTCGGGGCTGAGCGAGCTCGTCAGGATGCGCGCGTTGTCAGTGAAGGCGCGGGTTCCGAGCGGCGAGATCCACTGGTTTGTGGGCAGCAATACGCCGTTGGCGTATGTGCCCGCGACCTGCTGGTTTCCGAACGGATTGAAGGCGACCAGCGCCGCCGTTGCCACGCCAACGGCCGCGAAGCAGCCGACGATCGCCAGCAGCAGTACGCGGCGTGCGCGCCGCGGCCTGGGCGTGCGCGCCTCTCGGCGCTTCCTGCCGTGGCCCAAGGAAAGAATGCTCACAGGTACCTCCGGTCGTTATTCATCCGGTCCCTGCCGGCTCTTAGGAAACTCTTACCAGTTGGACGCCTCCAGTTGTGAACGGTTCGCCACCGGTTTGTGATTTTTCTGTCCGGTCAGCGGCATTTGACGCCGCCTGCCCGGTCCGCGGGGGTCGGCGAGCGCGAATCCTTCGCCGGCCGCGCTCGCCCGGGTTATATTCGCCGCGTGACCGCCGCCCGCGCCAGCCGGCTCGTCAAGCGCTTCGGCGCGACCGTCGCCATCGACCAGGTGGATCTGACGCTTGCAGCCGGCGAGGTGCGCGGCCTGCTCGGCCCCAACGGCGCCGGCAAGACCACGCTGCTGCGCATGCTGCTCGGCTTGATCCGCGCCGATTCTGGCGAGATCGAGCTGCTCGGCCAGGCGCTCGACACCTCCTGGTCACTGGCGCGCCACGGCGTCGGCGGCTTCGTCGAGGAGCCGGCCTTCTATCCCTACCTGAGCGCGCGCGTGAACCTGAGACTGCTGTCGCGACTGGACAGGAGCGGCTCCGTGACTCCCGCGGGCGACGCCGAATCCGCGATCGAGCAGGCGCTGACGCGGGTGGGGCTGGGGCACCGCGGCGATGACCGCGTCGCCGGCTATTCGACCGGCATGCGCCAGCGGCTCGGGATCGCTGCCGCGCTGCTGCGCTCACCGCGGCTGCTGCTGCTCGACGAGCCCACCAGCGGCCTGGACCCGGCCGGCGCACGCGCCGTCGCGACGCTCGTACGCGAGCTCGCCGCCGACGGCGTCGCGGTGCTGCTCTCCAGCCACCAGATCGGTGCGCTCGAGCGCGTCTGTGATGGTTTCACGTTCCTGCGCCAGGGGCGTGTGGTCTGGAACGGTTCGGCTGCCGAGCTCGACGGGCAGGCGCCGGCCTCGGCGTTCGAGCTCGCCACCAGCGATGACGCCCGAGCACTGGAGCTGGCCTCCGGGCGGGAGGGTCTGAGGGCGCAGGTCTCGCCGCGCGGCGGGATCGTGCTGACGGTTCGCCCAGGACGGCTGGACGGCTACGTGCTGGCGCTCGGCGATGCGCGGATCGCTATCCGCCGCCTGGAGCTCCGCGTCAGTCCGCTCGAGAGCATGTTCTTCGCGCTGGCCTCCGACGAGCCGCGGCTCGACGAGCTCGAGCCCGACGAGTACGCGACCCGGGTGCTTGCCAGCACATGACGACCGTCGACTCACCGACCGAGCTCCCGGGGGCCGAGCGCGCCGGCCTCGGCGTGCTCGATGCGTATGTGACGGAGCTGCAGAAGCTGCGCGCGCAGCTGACCACGCGACTGCTGGCCGTGTTCGCGGTGCTCGGGCCGTTCGCCTTCGCGGTGCTGCTGAAGGTGCAGAGCGGGACGCCCTCGGACGCCCTGTTCGGCGCCTGGGTTCACACGTCCGGCTTCGCGGTGTCGCTGGTGGTGCTCGGCTTCGCCGGAAGCTGGGGATTCCCGATCGTCGTCGGCGCACTTGCCGGCGACCTCTTCTCCTCCGAGGACCGCTACGGGACCTGGAAGACGATCCTCACGCGCTCCTGCAGCCGCGAGGACGTGTTCGTGGGCAAGGTTCTGGCAGCCGGCACTGTCGCGGCGCTGATCACACTACTGCTGGCCGTGGCGAGCCTGGTGGCGGGAGGGGTGTTGGTCGGGCTGCAACCGGTGGTGAATTTGAGTGGCGAGCTCACCTCGGGCGGGCGCCTGCTGATCCTGACGCTGGTGAGCTGGGCCTACTGCCTGCTGCCGGCACTCGCCTACATGAGCGTCGCGATCCTGGTCTCGGTCGCGACCCGCAACGGCATCCTCGGGGTGCTCGCGCCGCTGATCCTGGCGCTCGTCACGCAGCTGCTCGACCTGATCGGGCGCGGCGTGATCGTGCACATGCTGCTGATCGGTTCGGGTTTCGACGGCTGGCACGGCCTGTTCGTGAGCCATCCGTTCCTCGGGCCGATGGCCGTATCCACGCTCGTCTGCGTGGCCTGGATCGCGGCCTGCCTGGGAGCGTCGTGGCGGCTGCTGCGCCGGCGGGACTTCGTCAGTGCCACCAGCGGGCCGGGCTGGACGGTGCCGCTGCGAATCGTCGCCGTGGCCGTGGCTGTGATCGGGGCGCTGGCGCTCTGCGCGGGCCTCGGCCCCGGCTCGGTCACCGCCAACCGCGTCGCGGCTTCGGTCGGCGCGACCTTCGACAACGCCACGCTGCTGCAGCAGGCGCTGATCGGCCGCTACGCGCCGCCGAGCGCTCAGCTCCGTGTGGAGCCGAACTGCAACAAGCGCGGGGCCGCCGACGCCGGACCCGGCGACTGGCTCTGCAACGTCTACGTCTACCTGCCGCAGCCGAGGTCCGTCCCGTTCCAGCAGAGCAACGTCGAGTACGACGTCAGCGTCCAGTACAACGGCTGCTGGAAGGCCTCGTCGCCACCGGCGTTCGTGGGCGGGCAGACGATGCAGAACACCGCCGGCAGGGAGGTCACGAACCCGCTGTTCGTGGTCTACGGCTGCTTCAACGTGCTCTGACCGCAGCGCGCTGGACCGCCGGCGCCGAGCGGGTCGCTGCGGCGCTGGCCGCGCCCAGCGGGGCGCGACCAGCAGCAACAGACGCGAGCCTCGTCACCCGCTAGCTCCAGCGGCTGATCTCGCCACCCGGATAGGCGGCGAAGGCGTTCCCCTCCGCCCCGGACTTGAGGCCCATCAGGTAGGCCGCCCAGTTGGTCGAGCAGCCGTGCATGAACTCGCTCTCCTCGCGCCAGCCGGCGTGGCTGAAGAGCATCGTCGTGCCGCCGTCCTCGCGCGGCGAGAGCGCGTAGGTGACGCGCGTGTCGAGCCAGGACTCGGGGCCGCCGACGCAACGCCAGACCACACGCGCCGGGTCGCGCTCGACGACCTCGAAGGTGGCGGCGGCGCTGTCGGGATCGCTGAAGTAGAACGACAGCCTCCCGCCGACCTCGTCATCGCCGCCGACCGGACGGCCGGTCCACCAGGACGCGAGCCCGTCGCTCGACGCGATGAGTTCGTGCACGCGCTGCTGGGGCGCGTCGATCGTGAGACGGTGCAGGATGTTGGGCATGTTGAGCTCCTCTGCGGTCGGTTGGGGGTTTCCGCACCAGTGACGAACGGCGGGCCGCCCGACGGACACTCGGCGAAATCTCGCTCGAGCTGTCCGCCAGGCAAGATGCCGTTCGTCTACAAGCAACGTCAACGCCAGGAGGAGAAGCCTTGAGGTACGCACTGGTGATCTACAACGACTCCGAGCTGAACCGCGAGCCCGAGGACGCCGATCAGGTGATGGCCGCGATCGAGGAGCTGCTGGCGCGGCCGAACGTGACCGGCTGGCTACAGCTCGCAGGGCTCGACGCGGCGACCACCGTGCGCCACGACCAGGGCAGGACGCTCCTGACCGACGGGCCGTTCATCGAGAGTAAGGACTACCTCGGCGGTCTGATCAACATCGAGGTCGACGACCTCGACGGCGCGATCGCGATCGCCGGCGAGTTCCAGGCCGTGCGCCGCGGGGCGGGCGCGATCGAGATCCGGCCCGTACGCGGGGAGTCGCCGGCCGGTGCTTGACGAGGTCTTCCGCGCGCATTGGAGCCGGGTGCTGGCGTCGCTGGTCGGCTATCTGCGGGACATCGAGCTGGCCGAGGATGCGGCACAGGAGGCGTTCACGATCGCCGCCGAGCGCTGGCCGCGCGACGGGACGCCGGAGAACCCGGCGGGCTGGCTGATCGCCACCGCACGCAACCGCGCGATCGATCGCATCCGCCGCGACCGGCTCCGTGTGGTCAAGACCGAGCAGCTCCACCTCGAGCTGCGCCTGCAGGAGCAAAGGGAGGTAGCCGTGGATGAGACGACGACGTTCCCCGACGAGCGGCTCGAGCTGATCTTCACCTGCTGCCACCCGGCGCTCGCGCTCGAGGCCCAGGTGGGCCTGACACTACGCGCGCTCGGCGGGCTCAGCACCGAGGAGATCGCCCGCGCCTTCCTGGTCCCGTTCGAGACGATGAGCAAGCGCCTGACCCGCGCCAAGCACAAGATCCGCGACGCCGCGATCCCGTTCAGCGTTCCGCCGGACCACGTTCTGCCTGAGCGCCTCGACGCGGTCCTGGCCGTCGTCTACCTGATCTTCAACCAGGGCTGGGGAGACGGGCGCGTCGACATGGCTGCTGAGGCGATCAGGCTGGGCCGCGCGCTCTGCGAGCTGATGCCCGACGACCCAGAGCCGCGGGGCCTGCTCGCGCTGATGCTGATCGACAACGCGCGCAGCGCATCGCGCTTCCAGCGGGGCGAGCTCGTCCTGCTCGACGACCAGGACCGCGCCCTCTGGGATGACGAACGGATCGACGAGGGCCGGACGCTCCTGCGGCGGGCGGTCGCGCTCGGCGGCGGCGGTGGATATGCGCTGCAGGCGGCGATCGCCGAGCTGCACCTGCACGAGCCGCGTGACTGGGAGCAGATCGCGCTGCTCTACTTACGCCTCGAGCGGCTGACCGGCTCGCCGGTTGTGAGCTTGAATCGCGCGGTGGCGGTCGCAGAGCTCGAGGGTCCAGCGGCGGCGCTCGCGCTGCTCGACGAGCTCGAGCTCAGCAGCTACCGCTACTACCACTCGACCCGCGGCGAGCTGCTCGGACGCCTCGGGAGGCTCGACGATGCGCGGGCCGCCTACACGCACGCGCTGGAGCTGACGGAGCCTGGCCCCGAGCGGCGTTTCCTAGCTGGTCGTCTCGCGGACCTGGCCTGAGGCCGCAGGCGGGTGCGGCCTGGGTGCATTTTCTCAACTTTTGGGTGCAGATGGTCGATCCTTACGCCTGAGCTGCCGTAGCTCGCAGGTATCAGGGCCGCACTAGGGCGGCAAGGGGAGTTCTCGATGGAAGGGATGAAGACCGCGGTTGGCGTTATTGCGGCCGGATTGGCTGCGTTGTTGGGCGTCGGAGCGATGCCCGCGAGCGCTGCCGCCTCGACCTTCAGCCCCGCGGTGGCCACCACCGGAACCGTGCAGTTCACGTCGACGGCCCCCACGGACGCGGTGGTCGGTGGCCCGACGTACACGCCGACGGCTTCCACGGACTCCGACCAGCCCGTCAGCTTCGCCGTTGATGCGCTCACCACGAACAACGCCTGCACACCGGCGAGTGGCAGCTTCTCCTTCGCGCACGCCGGCACATGTGTGATCGATGCGCGGGTCGCGGCCGATCAGAACTACGGCGCGGCGCAGGCGGCGCCGCAGACATTGACAGTTTCTCCCGCGAGCACCTCGACGAGCCTCGTCGTCGGCGCGAGCGCGCTGACCGCGAACGTGACCGCCGCGACCCCCGGGAGCGGCACGCCCACGGGGACCGTGGAATTCTCGGTCGACGGCCGGGTGCTCGGCAGCTCCAGCCTCGTCAACGGGGTCGCGACCCTCGGCTACACGGTGCCGCCGAACGTCACCGAGACGATCCTCGCCAGCTATCAGGGCGTACCCGACTACACGACCTCCAGCGCAACCCTGACCGCCAGCGGTCCGAACATCGAACCAACCTTCGTCGCCAAGCCGACGATCGCTGCGCGCCTGACGAGCGCCGCGCCGAAGAACAGGCAGGGCTGGTGGCACACGAGCATCACGGTGAGCTTCGTCTGCAACGGCGCCGGCTCGCGAATCGTCGGTGGCTGCCCGGCCGCGGTTGTGCTGGCGCACAGCGGCGCCGACCTGACGGTAACGCGGACCATTCATACCGTGGCCGGTGACACGGCCACGGTCACGTTGCGAGGCATCAAGCTCGATACGACGACGCCCAGGGTCAGGATCGTCGGCGTCCGCAATCACGCGCTCTACCACGGCAACAGGCCGCCGGCGAGCTGTGAGGCAAGCGATCCCGTCGCGGGCATCAGGTCCTGCAAGTTGGTCGCCGCCATGAAGCGCAGCTCCACGATCGAGACGATCACCTACATCGCCACGGCTGTCAGCTGGGCCGGCGTGCGCCGGCACGCCACCGAGACGGTCTACTCCAGGCTCTGACGGCCTGGTCGTCGACCCGGCCCGCAGCGACCGTTTGCTCTCCACCTGGCGGAGATGATGCTGCGGGCCGGGCAACCTTGAATAGAACCTTGGGCCTTGAGGTCAGGGAGCGACGGGGCTCGGGTCCTCATCTCGACGTCGGCGCCATCTGCCGATTCTCTACCGCGTAGCCAACTCCCGTCTCGGATCTCAAGCGGCTTGCCGAGCTTGCCGGACGGTCGCAGGGGGCCTGCTCTCCTGATGTCGCGTCCGGACTGCGGGCTCCTCGACGCAGATCAGCGAATACATCGCGAACGCCAAGAGGATGAACAAGGGCCCGGCATTGGGGTCTGTGCCGGAACCGGTGAGGATTCCGCCGAAGCCTTGCCCGAGCACCCAGTAGGCCAGGTTGAGGATGACGCCCAGGGCGAGGAACGTTCTCGGATGCCGGTGCATCGCAACCGTCACGCCAATCGCCGCCGAGACTCCGGCTAGCACGATCGCGATGGGCAGGCCGTGGCCGCCGGCTGCGGTCGCCACGCTGCCCTGCAGGCTGCTGAGCCAGCCGGCACCTGAGGGCGCGCTGCCGATGGCATCCGACGTCGCGTTGGCGGTGCTGTTCGGAGCCAGAAGCCACAGCCACGCCATGACCAGCCACAGGGCCGCCCATGTGATCCTCGCACCGCTGACCCGGAGGAGACCGCCCGGGCGCTCGGACGGCCACACCAGTAGCCCGATGATCGCGTACAGCACGACCGCGCCGGGAGCGCCCGTGAGCGGGCTGGCGGTGTCGCTGAACAGGAACCCGAATGCCTCGGCGCTCCACCACACGATCAGCGACCAGGCGAAGGACAGCGCGAGCGCTGCCCTCAGCGTCGGCCGGTACAGGAGGCCCAGCCCGATGATGATCTGAGTCAATGCGAAAAGCGTGTTCAAACCTGTGAGGTTGGACTGGAAGATGTGGGCGGCCCACTTGATGCTGCTGGCGAGCCAATGGGGCTGACCCGCCTCGAGGCCAGTGATCACGTGAACGAAGCCCTTTGAGTACATGAATGATTGGAACTGCAGGGCTCCGTCGAGGAGCCAGATCAGACCCAGCACGGACTGAATCGCTCGGCGGGCGTCAGACGCAAAATAAGCACGCGCTGGGGCCCGAATCGATCCGGCGGAAGCCGGTCGCATAGCTGTGAAGGCGGCCGCGGCTGACGCGAGTCTTGTGGAGGGAGTGTCTGCTTGTGACATGTCGAGTGGGCGTGTCTCTTGGTGGGTTGGGGTCGTGAGCGGAGCGTCAGTGGCTCCCGGGCCGGTGGATCTAGACCACCGGCCCGGGAAGGACCGTTAGCTATAGCTAGCCAGCGCTGGGCTGGGTGTCGTCGTAGCTGCCACCGGTGGTGGTGTTCCACAGGCGCCGGTTGTTCATCTCGGAGATGTAGTCAACGTGCGCCTGGGTACCCCAGGTGACCTGGCTCCAGCTGCCGATCACGTACGTCATGTTGTACGGACCGTCGGCTGGCGTGTTGGTGTACGTCGGCGCGACGGAGCTGAAGTACGCGCCTAGCTGCGAAGGCAGCTTGTTGGCGTTGTTGGTCATCAGCAGCGGGGCGTGGAACCCCAGGTGGGAGAGCGGAGCAGAGGCCACCGCAGCCTGCCAGTCGTTCTCGTTGATCAGCGTGAACCCGTGGCCGGGACCGGTGATCTTCCAGCCGACCATGCCCATCGGGTCCCACATCTTCGCGAACGCGATCGCGGTGTCGATCGGCGAGTCGGTCGGGTTGGCGTTGAACGCGACGTTGTCGTTGTTCGAGATCCGCACCACGTTGCCGTACTGGGACAACTGCTTGGCGACCGACGGCGAGATCTGCTGCGGACCGCCGAACAGGTAGATGTTCGCCTTGCCGCCGCGCCTCTCGAGCCCTGCGATCGTCGCCGCCGGCACCGAGTTCCGGTGCACCCAGAACAGACCCGAGGCCATATGGGAGACCCAGTGCGTCGCCGGCAGCAGGTACTGATAGTCCTTCCCGTCCATGGATCCGATCATCACGTTCTCCGGGCCGCCGCCCATCGTCGTGCCACCGCCCATTCCGGGGACACCGGTGTCCGGATTCTGGATCGGCCCGTACAGCTTGTCCACCGTGTTGGCAAGTGCCGGAATGTTCGGCGCGGTGACGGTGACGTACTTCAGGCCCATCGCCGTAAGCTGCTTCTCAACCCCTGGGTTGGCAGCAGCACCAACCAAGAACGCGTCCACGCTGTGGTAGCGCGAGATGCCGGTGTCACCGAGGCGCTTGATCTCGTCCTCGGTGACCTTGGGGATGCCATTGGGCGTGACATACAGGACCGGAGCGTCATCCGGGAAATGGATCAACGGCGTCGCGGTA
Organism: Solirubrobacteraceae bacterium; assembly: GCA_035552235.1. GTDB lineage: Bacteria > Actinomycetota > Thermoleophilia > Solirubrobacterales > Solirubrobacteraceae > Palsa-465. The sequence goes on along the minus strand of DASZLT010000006.1, from coordinate 3,913 downwards.
ATGCCCGTCAGCGGGTTGTTTGGCGTCAGCAGCGTGAGCCCCCACGGTCGATCGGGGACGTTGTTGTTCTCGTTCGGCGCGTTCTCCGGCAGCGCGGCGGGCCAGATGTGCTGCGTGACGGAAACCGCCTCCTGATACGGATTTGCGCCGTAGATTCGCTGGGTCGTCTTGGTCCCGACCGTCGTCACCAGCGAAGACTCGCCGGGCGGCGGCGGGACGGTGTAATCGGGGGTGTCGCTCGGTGCGCCGAACGGATACTGCTGGGCGTTCGGGGTCCGCACAGCGGGGCTCGTGGCAGCCGTCAAATGAAGCTTGACCTGACCGACCGTGCTCGAACCGCTGAACGCGCCGACCGCGGCTAGGACGACCAAGACGAGCCCTACGCCCGCCGCCGCGAGGGCGGCGGACGTAAATCGCGTAAACGACCGTCGGCGGCGTGTCATGGATCCGGTTGACATTGCTGCTCCTTCCCAAGAGGGATAACTGACCTGCCCGTTTTGGGAGGTCACTGGACGAGATTCACGTTCTCACCGGCCCTTGGGTGCGTACATACGGATCCCCCAGAGAATTTGTCACCGAGTTCCCGACAGACCAGGTAGGGGAATCCCGACCCCGGCCCCCACGGAGGCCAGCAGCTGGAGACGTGACGGCTGCCTGGCGCGTCGCTGAGGCACGGCCGACATCGCTGCTCGATCGCTACGAGCTGGCGCTGCGGAGACCTGGTGGCACAATGAGATGGGCGACAAGTGATCAAGCTCCAACCCCGCCGAACAATTCCGCCGCCAACGACCGGACCGAGGTGACCATGGGCGGTGACGACTCGCGTGCGCTAGCCGAGGAGCAAGCCGCGTTGCGGCGGCTCGCGACGCTGGTCGCGCGGGGTGTCCCGCCCGAGAGCGTGTTCGCGGCGGTCACTGAGGAGGTCGGGCGGCTGCCATCGGTCGATTCCGCGCACGTGGGCCGCTATGAGCCTGACGGCGCTGTCACCTTCCTCGCCGCAGCGGGGCGGATCGATCGCGCCTTGCCCGCTGGCACCCGATTGAAGCTCTGAGGGAAGAACGTCAGCACGCTCGTGTTCGAGACGCGCCGTCCGGCCCGGACTGACAGCTACGCCGATGCCTCCGGTCCGCCCGCTGTTGCCGCCTTCGAGCAAGGACCGCGCTCATCGGTCGGGACGCCGATCATCGTAGATGGCAGCCTGTGGGGGGTGATGGTCGTCAGCTCGTCCCGGGAGCCGTCGGAAACGGAGGCGCGCCTGGCTTCTTTCACGGAACTGGTGGCGACCGCGGTCGCAAACGCCGAGAGCCGCGCCGAGCTCGCCCGGCTGGCTGAGGAGCAGGCGGCGTTACGGCGGGTGGCGACTCTCGTCGCGCGCGGGATCCCGCAGGCGGAGCTGTTTGCGGCGGTCACCGAGGAGGTGGGGCGCGTGCTTCGCGTCGACGCCGCGGCCATGGCCCGCTACGAGTCCGACGAGACGATGACCACCGTAGCCATCTGGAGCCGGATTGGCGACACCTTGGCTAGCAGTCGACACCGGCTTGGGGGGCAGAACGTCAGCACGCTCGTGTTCGAAACCGGGCGTCCGGCCCGGATCGACACCTACGCCGGCGACGCCCCCGGCTCGATCGCTGACGAGATCCGTACGATGGGCGTCCGCTCGGCGGTCGGGGCGCCGATCAGCGTCGAGGGCCGCCTGTGGGGCGTAATTCACGCCGCTTCGACGCGGGAGAAGCCGCTGCCGGCGGACACCGAGACGCGCCTTGTCTCGTTCACGGAGCTGGTGGCGACGGCGATAGCCAATGCAGAGAGCCGCGCCGGGCAGGCCCGGCTGGCTGACGAGCAGGCGGCGTTGCGTCGGGTGGCGACGCTGGCGGCGAGCGGTATTGCGCCGGAGGAGCTGTTCGCGACGGTCAGCGAGGAGGTCGGGCAGCTGCTCGGCGCCCACCTCGCCGGGATGGCCCGTTACAACAGCGACGAGACAGTGGCGGTCTTGGCTACTTGGGCCGCCGAAGGCGAGCACCCATTGGTTCCGGGTCCGTGGCCGCTCAGCGGGGGCGATATGGCATCGGAGATCTGGAGGACCGGTCAACCCGTCCGGATAGCTGACTACCGGGCCGTGGGCGGACGCATCGCCGCGTTCGTTCGAGAAGAGCTCGGGGTCGGCTCCTCGGTCGGCAGCCCGATCGTTGTCGAGGGGCGTCTGTGGGGCGCTCTGTTCGTCCACGGGAGGCAGCACCACCCGCCGCCTCCCCGGGACACCGAATCGCGTCTCACGAACTTCGCGGAGCTGGTGGCGACTGCGGTCGCGAACGCGGAGAGCCGCACCGGGCTGGCCCGGCTCAGCGATGAGCAGGCGGCGTTGCGGCGCGTCGCGACGCTGGTCGCGCGCGGTGTGCCGCCCGAGGAGGTGTTCGCGGCGGTCAACGAGGAAGTCGTACGGCTGCTCCCGGTGGATTTCGCGCACATGGGTCGTTACGAGGGAGACGGTACGGCCACCGTCGTCGCTGCCTCGGGCAGCACGGTTGATCAGTTTCGCGTTGGCCGCCGGTGGAGCCTCGGAGGCAAGAACCTGGCCACCATCGTGTTCGAAACGGGGTGTCCTGCCCGGCTCGACTATGCCGACGCGTCCGGCCCGCTCGGCCGGACCGCTCGCGAGCTGGGCGTCCGCTCATCGGTCGCGACGCCGATCATCGTCGAGGGCCGCGTCTGGGGCGGTGTGTTCACCGGTTCGACCGTTATGAAGTCACTGCCAGCGGATCTCGAAGCGCGCCTCGGCTCGTTCACGGAGCTTGTGGCGACGGCCGTGGCGAACGCGGAGAGCCGCGGCGCTCTGGCCGCTTCACGCGCGCGGATTGTCGCGGCCGCGGATGAGAGCCGGCGGCGGATTGAGCGTGATCTTCACGATGGGGCGCAGCAGCGGCTGGTGCACACGGTGATCGCCCTGAAGCTCGCGCTGCGGGCGCTCTCGAACGGCGAGCCGAACGCGGACGAGCTGGTGGCAGAGGCGCTGGCGCATGCCGAGCAGGCGAACGCCGAGTTGCGCGAGCTGGCGCACGGTATTCTGCCCGCGGCGCTGACGCGGGGCGGGCTCGAAGCGGGGATCGACGCGCTTGTGTACCGGGTCTCGGTGCCTGTAAGCGTGGACGTGTCCGTAGAGCGCCTCCCGGCCGCCGTGGAGGCGACTGCGTATTTCATCATCAGCGAAGCGCTCACGAACGTGGTCAAGCACGCTCGTGCGGCTGGCGCCCGAGTGACGGCTCGGGTTGAGCGTGGGGAGCTGCGAGTGGAAGTTCGCGACGACGGGATCGGAGGGGCGCGAGGGCTGGAGAACACCGGCTTGGGCGGACTGGCGGATCGGGTCTCGGCCCTGGATGGACGCCTTGAGGTGGAGAGTCCGCCCGGCGCGGGCACGCGAGTCTGCGCGCTCCTGCCCGTCTCAGGCCACGGCTAGCCGTTCGAGGCGTCACGCACGTATGTGAGCACCGCGAGCACCCGCCGGTGCTCGGTTTGGGCCGGATCGAGCTCGAGCTTGTGAAAGATGCTCGTGACGTGCTTCTCGACCGCCGCCTGGCTGACGAGCAGCGCCTGCGCGATGCCGCGGTTGGACTTGCCCTCCGCCATCGCAGCGAGCACGTCGCGCTCGCGCGGGCTGAGCCGGTCAAGCAGGCTGTCGCGTTGACGGCGGCCCAGCATCCGCCCGACGACCTCCGGGTCGAGCGCGCTGCCGCGCCCAGCGACCCGGGTGACCGCGTCGATGAAGCTCTCGACATCGCCCACGCGCTCTTTGAGCAGGTAGCCGACTCCCTCAGCGCGCTCCCCGATCAGGTCGAGCGCGTAGCGCTCCTCGTAGTACTGAGAGAGCACCAGCACACCGGTCTCGGGCCGCTGCCTGCGTAGCTCGATAGCCGCGCGC
>DASZLT010000005.1:0-15502 GCA_035552235.1 Solirubrobacteraceae bacterium | reverse complement strand
CGCCGATGAGCGCTTGATCCCGATCTCGGGACCGAAGTCGATCGTCAGCTTCCAGGCGGGCCTGCGCGCCTCCGGGAAGTCGTCGACGGCCATCACGCGGCCGACGCGCATGTCGACCTGCAGGAAGTGGTCGAAGTCGATTTCCCTCACGACGACGAGATGCTACGCATCCGGTCGGCGCGCGCGCGGTTACGGCGTGGCGGTGGTCGTGCCCGTCGTCGGTGCCGACGGGTTAGTCGTGCTCGACGGGTCCGTGGTCGTGGCCTCCGGGGTCGTGGTGGTGCTGGTCGGTGCGGTGGTCGTGCCGGTCGGTGCGGTGGTCGTGCCGCTCGGTGCGGTCGTCGTCGGCGACGTGCTGGTCCCGGTCGTCGTATCCGTGCCGGTCGGCGAGGTCGCGGTGCCGGTCGCCGTACCCGTGGCGGTCGTACCTGCGCCGGTCGTGTCCGTCGGTGTGGACGTGGTGAACGTCGTCGCGGTGGTGTCGGTCGTCGGCGTCGCGCTCGTGGACGTGTTGCCCGCAGCCGCCAGGCCGACGCCACCGGTCGAGTTCGCGCTGGGCGTCGCTCCGCTGGAGCTCTGCAGGTTCGCGGCCGGGGGCGTTGTCACCGGCGTTGAGTGCGTCTGCGCGGTCGAGTCGGTCCTCGTCGGCTTCGTCGCCGGGGACGTCGCATGCGTGGTCGCCTGGCTGCCCCGGCTGACGGTCGAGCCGACTGTCAGCGCGATGTGCGCGACGTTCGCCTTCACGGCCTTGGCCGCCCGGGCCGGAATCACGGCGACGCTGAGGCCCGGGCCGGCGCCGACGGCGCCCGGCAGGTGCGTGCTGCCGAGGGCGTTCTGCAGGCCGGCGCTGAGCGAGCGCTGAACGATCGTGCTGGCCGAGGGGCCCGTGTAATGGTGGTGGGCAGGGTGGTCGATCGCGACCGTGCCGGCGGTGACCAGAGCGGCAGCTGCGATGCCGGCGGCGGCCTTGGTGGCCACCGCGCCGACGCCCGCCGTCACCAGACCGGCCGAGCCCGCACCACCGGCAGCGCCTGCGGCACCTGCGGCTGCGGTACCGGCACCAGCCGCACCGGCGCTGCCTGCGCCACCGGCGCCGGCGCCGGCTGCACCCGCGACACCGGCTCCCGCGGAGCCGGCCGAGTGCGCTGCGGCGTGGGCAAATAGAAGCTTGTGGAGGAACGCCAGTGGCCCGATGGGCGCCAGCGCGGCGAGCGCGCGGCTGCTCTTCTTCATCTCGCCCTGGAAGACCTCGCAGCGGCTGCAGTTCTTGACGTGGCGGCGGACCGACGCGCTCTGCTTGCGGCGCAGTCCCTCGGCGATCTCGGCGAGCTCCTCGCGGACCTCGTCACAGCTCAGCAGGCGCGCCTCGGCGGCCTCTGTCAGCGACACACGCGCGCGCACGAGCAGCGACTTGACGCTCGAGACGCTGGTCTCCATCGCCTCGGCGATCTGCTCGTAGGAGAGCGCGTCCATCTCGCGCAGCGCGAGCGCGGTGCGCTGCGTCTCGGGCAGGTCGCGGATGTCATGCAGCAGCTGGCGGAACTCCTCGCGCTCGTGAACCTTGTCGGCGGTGCTGGCGCCATGCTCGGCGAAGTGGATGTCCATCGAGTCGACACCGATCGCGCGGTTGCGGCGCAGATGGTTCAGGCAGCGGTTGCGGGCGATGCGGTAGAGCCACGGCCGCACGTTGATCGGGCGGTCGTCGGCGAGCATCGCGTTGTAGGAGGCGGTGAACACATCCTGGAGCACGTCCTCGGCGTCCTCACGCGAGCCGAGCATGTGCCTGCAGAAGGCGAGCAGGCGCGCGTTGTAGCGCGCGACCAGAACCTCGAAGGCGCCCTGGTTGCCCCTGCGCACCATGCCGACGAGGCGCTCATCGGACTGCAGCTTGAGCAGCGGCGAGCGGCCGTGGCGGCCCGCGGCCCCCGAGTATCTGAGCGCGGAAACTTCCATTTGTCCCTCTAGGCCCACGAAAACAACCTAGCAGCGGGAAAGTTGCGGTTGGGTGTGCAGCACGTGGTCAAATATGTCCAGTTGCGGCAGAAACATGCACGCTTGGTTGCCACGCCCCAAGGTAAGATCAGCCGCCACCAAGGATCCCCGCCCGGGTAGACAAATTGGCAAAGTCGGCGCTCTTAAAAAGCGCTGCCCGCAAGGGCACTGCGGGTTCGATCCCCGCCCCGGGTATAGCCGGCCGTGGCGGCCGGCGAAGCAGCGGCGAGCCGGCCCGCTGCTACGCGACAGCCCGGTCCATGCTGTCCATCGCCTGCGTCTCCGAGCGCGAGAGCTGGCCGATCATCATCTCGGCCATGTCGCGATCGCCGCTGACGTGCAGCGAGTTCATGCTGCCGCCGGGGGAGAAGGCCGCCACCCAGGCGCGCGAGTCGCCGCTGATGCGCGCGTTGGCGCGTTCACTCGGCTCCTCGATCACGCGGCTCGAGCCCGGCTCCATCATGATCGTCAGCGTCAGCGGGCCGCCCTCGCGGTGGCCGTCGCTGATCATGCATTCGATCTCACCGCGCTGGCCCTCGCCGTGTAACAGACCGGGCACCAGCCGCAGGATCGCGCCGACATCGACGCGCTCGCCCGAGCGCGGTTGGCTCCAGGCCCAGCGGTACCCCCAGAGCGCGAGCTCTCCGAGCACGGGCATCAGGTCCCGCGCGCGCGGCGTCAGCTCGTAGTCGACCCGCGGCGGCACCTCGCGGTAGCGCTTACGCGTCAGCATCCCGTCGGCGACCATCCGGTTCAGCCGCGAACGCAGCTGTTCGGTGGAGATCCCGGGGAGCACCCGCTGCAGCTCAACGAAGCGCCGGGGGCCGGCAGCGAGATCACGGACGATCAGCAGCGTCCACTTGTCGCCGACCAGGTCCAGCGCGCGGGCGTCCGGCGACCACTGGTCGTAGGGATGTCGCTTCGGCGGTGGAACTTGGGGCATGTTGCGCCTCCATCCGGTCGAGTCAGACTCACGCGGAGTCTACGCCTGCGCTGCACCTGTCAGAAAGAAATTGCAACCACGCACTAGGTACTGGCTATTTGAGCTACCCGGCCGATCCACCTGAAAAACGAGCGGGATCGTTTTTCGATTTCCGTGTGAGAACCGTCCAAAGTGCGAAGGTTCCAGCGATCAGCTGCCGATAGAGGGCGCATGGGGGAACTGATCCACCTCTCCGAGCGGCTCGCAGATCGCACACGGCCAAACGGCGAGAACATCCGTTTCTTCTTCGCGCTGGATGACCCGATCTCGTATCTGACGGCCGAGCGCGTCGAGCGCGCCCTCGGTCCGATCGAGTGGGTGCCGGTGCTCGGGCCGCTCTCGGAGCGCGACCGCACGGCCCCGGCTGAGGATCGCGAGCAGCGTGCGCGCGAGCGCCTGGCGCTCGCCGAGCGCGAGGCAGCGGCGCTCGACCTCCCGATTGTCGAGCCCCATCGCTTCCCGATGGACAGCCGCAAGGCCGCCCGCGCAGCGACCTTCGCCGCCGACGAGGGCGTCGGCGCCGCCTTCGCCGTAGCACTGCTGCGCCTTGGCTTCTGTGGCGGCTTCGACATCGGCAGCGTGCCGGTGATCGAGGAGGCAGCCGCCGTTGCTGGGCTCACCAGCACCGATGCGGTGGCCGCCGCCGGCGATCAGCGCCTGGACCTGCGGATCGACGCGACCAGCCGTGGGCTGGCGCTGCGAGGCGTCAAGTCGCCGCCGGCGATCGGCATCGGCGCCACCTTCTTCGAGGGTTCGAGCGCGGTCTTCGCAGCTGTGTCCTTCGGCGCGACGCAGGGGCTGATGGACGCCCCACGCGTCAGCTGACGGCGTTCGCTGCTTTCAGAACTGGTGCTCTGAGCCCGCTCAGGACACTACGGGTGCGTCAACCAGGCGAGGATCGACTCGTCGATCGTGTCCTCGTGACTCTGATCGGTGATCAGTCGCGTCGAGGCACTGCCCGGAATCAGCTCGGGCAGGTGCTCGTAATCCTCGAGATCTGCGCACAGCGCCCGGAAGCGCTCCTCACTGTTGGTCTCTGACGGCTGCTGCGTGAGCAATGACATCCAGGCGCTCCTTCCACGACGGTCAGTGCCGAAGTGATCGGCATCACACAAACCTACGCCTGCCCCGCCCCTCCGTCAGCGCCCGGATGGGTCAACCCCCCCCACGCGGGGGGTAGGATGCGGCGCGAATGGCGGGCGCGGAAGAGTTCCACGGTGGCCGGCTGATCGCCAAGCGGCTGAAGGCCCACGGCGTCACCAGGCTGTTCACGCTCTCTGGCGGGCACCTGTTCTCGATCTACGACGGTTGCCGAGAAGAGGGGATCGCGATCGTCGACGTGCGACACGAGCAGACCGCGGCGTTCGCCGCCGAGGGCTGGGCCAAGGTCACGCGCGAGCTCGGCGTCTGTGCGGTGACCGCCGGTCCCGGCGTGACCAACGCGATGAGCGCACTCGGCTCGGCGCAGCAGAACAACTCGCCGATGCTGGTGCTGGGTGGCCGCGCGCCGGCTTGGCGCTGGGGGCAGGGCTCGCTGCAGGAGATCGACCACGTCCCGTTCGTGCGACCGCTCGTGAAGCTCGCCGCGACCGCCGACTCGGCAGCTGAGATCCAGGAGCTGATCGACGAGGCGATCGACGTGGCGCTGACGCCGCACTCCGGGCCGGTGTTCCTCGACTTCCCGCTCGACCACGTGTTCTCGCTCGCGCCCGACAGCGAGGCCGATGCCCAGCGTGCCGCACTCTCGGCCTCGCGTGCGCGGCACGTCGAGGCCGCCGCGATTGAGCGCGCGGCGCGACTCGTGCGTGAGGCCGAGCGCCCGGTGCTGATGGCCGGTACGGGGCTCTACTGGGGGCGCGGCGAGGCGGCCCTGCACGAGCTCGCCGAGCAGCTGCAGATCCCGGTCTTCGTCAACGGGCTTGCGCGCGGCTGCTTCCCCGCCGACCACGAGCTGTACTTCTCGCGCGCGCGAAGCGTGGCGCTGAAGGGGGCCGACGTGGCGCTCGTTGTCGGCGTGCCTTTGGATTTCCGCCTCGGTTTCGGCGCTGCGTTCGGTGAGGACACGTCGGTGGTGTTTGTGGACGTGGCCGAGCCGCCGCGAGAGCAGCCGCGCGCGCTCGCCGCCGAGCTCTACGGTGCCCTGCCCGACGCGCTTGGCAGCTTGCGGGCGGCCTGCCCGTTGGATGTGGAGGACGGTTCGCCGGCCCGCGCCCGCGCCGAGTGGCTGCGGTCGCTGCGGGCCGTCGAGGATCAAGCGCGTGAGGGCGAGCGCGAGATCCTCACGGATCTACGCGCGCCGCTGCACCCCGCCCGCCTCTACGCCGAGCTCGCGCCGCTGCTCGACCGCGACGCGATCATCATCGGCGACGGCGGTGACTTCGTCTCTTTCGCCGGCCGGCTGATCGACTCCTACGAGCCCGGCTGCTGGCTGGACCCCGGTCCCTTCGGCTGCCTCGGCTCGGGTCCGGGCTACGCGCTGGCCGCCAAGCTCGCCCACCCCGAGCGCCAGGTGATCCTGCTCCAGGGTGACGGCGCCTTCGGCTTCTCCGGCATGGAGTGGGACACGCTCGTGCGTCACAACGTCGGTGTCATCGCCGTGATGGGCAATAACGGCATCTGGGCGCTCGAGAAGCACCCGATGGAGTTCCTCTACGGCTACTCGGTCGCCGCCGAGCTGCAGCCCGAGCTCCGCTACGACCACATCGTTCAGGCGCTCGGTGGCCACGGCGAGCTCGTGCGCACGCCGGACGAGCTGCGGCCCGCCTTCGAGCGCGCGCTGGCCGCCGGCAAGCCGGCGCTGATCAACGTCCTGACCGATCCCGCGGTCGCCTACCCGCGGCGTTCAAACCTGGCGTAGGTCCTGCGGCCATGTTGCGAGCGCACCTTTTGGTGTTCGTGCGGGTTACTGCCGGGGTGATGAGACTTTTTCGGACTGACGGGACCGGGCCGTTGGCCCTGCGTCGCCGTTGGCGGCGGGTAGCGGCAGTGCTGGCCGTGAGCGCGCTCACGCTCGTCCTCGCGGCGCCGGCAGCCCTAGCGGGCGTCGCCAACGGCGGTCTTCCGGGAGCTCCGACCGACCCGATCGGCGGTATGGCGTGGGGGACGCCGCACGACGATGACCTGTGGGGCTCATACCAGTCCGCGTCAGGATCGAACCTGACACTGCTGGGCAGGCTCGCGCTACCGCCGCGGGCGCTGTGGCTCGGATACTGGTGGCCGGTCGGTCAGGTGCGCGCCGAAACGGCTTTGACGGTGGCGGATACGCAGAACGGGAACCCGAACGCGCTCACCGAGTTCGCGACCTTCGAACTGCACCCGTGGGAGCAACGGACGGCCCGCGGGACCTGGAAGGTGCCGGCCCGCACGACCTGGAACGTCAGCGCCGACGAGGCCTGGTATCGCAACATGGCAGCGGGGATCGGCGACGCGCGGGCGCTTGTGATCGAGCAGGTCGACCTGCCGTTCGCGCTGAAGACCGTCTCGACAGCTCCCGGGCGGATCGACACCTACGCCGCCCAGGTGCTGAGCGCCAACCCGTACACCACGGTTTACATCGACGGCGGCACGGCCGGTTGGGTGACCGCCGCGCAAGACGCGTCCCTACTGATCCGGAACGGCATCCGCTACGCCCGTGGGTTCGCGCTCGACGACACCGACTACGACCCAACGGCGATCGAGGACCAGTTCGGGGCGCAGGTCGTCGCGGCACTGGCGAAGCGGGGCGTGACTGGCAAGCATTTCATCGTCAACACCGACGAGAACGGCCAGCCATACAAACCTCACCAGGTCCTATGGAGAGCGATCAACGACACGCCGATGTGCCACGGCAGAGTCCAGACGGTCTGCCAGCGGACCGGGATCCCGCCGACCACGAACGTCGCGTTGTCGCAGTGGCGTCTCGGCACCAGGGCCTCGAAGGATGCCAAGCGGTACTGCGACGGCTACGTCTGGTCGGGGCGGCCCTGGGACATCGATGGCGGACCATTCAACCTGCAGAATGCTCTGTGGCTCGCTGAGAACGGCGACTACTAGTAGACCCGCTGGCGGTGTCGGCCGGTAGCGGTTGACAGCCGGGGTCGGTGGCCGGAAGCTCGCTCAACTCGGGTGCGACGGCGTACCGTTGCCAGATCAGCCAGCCGGATGTCATCTTTCAGGCTCCCCGGGGCAGCGCGATCGAACGGCAGCTTCGCGACGAGCCGCCTCAGGTGTTTCGCGGAGATGCCGTGCTGGTTGAGACGGGCCCTGCCGACGAGCAGGGAAATCTCAAGGCGCTGGCCGGACAGACGGTCCTGTCGGTCCCCTCATTCGATGAGCTTGGACTGCAGTTGGATCAGCTCCGGCATGTGCTGCGACAGGCGGGAACGGCCACAGAACCGCTGGTCGTCGTGGTCAGAGCAGGTGAGGAGATCGAGGAGCGACTGGCCCAGCGGTGGTCGACGCGGCGAGCGCGGCTCCACGCCCGGTGTTTGTCCGTGTCATCCGACCATCCGAGCGCTAGCTGTGAACCTAAGTCCCCCGAAGGTTGGTGATCCTGGTGATGGGCGGGTGGTGGCCAAGGGCTGGGTGTTGTCGTCGTTGATGGTCAAGAAGCCGCCTATCTGTATTCGACCGAGCTAATGTCGGTCGCCTCGATGGATCGCGAACCCAATCGCTGGGCGGTTCTGGCTCTGCTCGGCGTCGCGCAGCTGATGGTGGTGCTGGACGCGACGATCGTGACGATCGCGGTCCCATCGGCACAGAGGGCGCTGCATTTCTCCACACAGAACCGGCAGTGGATCGTCACCGCCTATGCGCTGGCGTTCGGGAGCCTCCTGCTGTTGGGCGGCAAGCTCGGTGATCTGTTCGGGCGCAAATGGACGCTGGTCGCTGGCCTGGTTGGGTTCTCGATCGCCTCGGCGATCGGCGGGCTGGCCCAGTCATTCGGCGTGCTTGTCGCCGCACGAACGCTCCAGGGGGCGTTCGGCGCGGTGCTCGCGCCGTCGGCGCTGGGGTTGCTGACGGTGACGTTCGCGGGTTCTCCTGACCGGCCAAAGGCCTTCGGGATCTTCGGCGCGATCGCCGGCGGCGGCGCGTCGCTTGGGCTGATACTCGGCGGGGCACTCACACAAGTCTTGTCCTGGCGCTGGTGTCTGTACGTCAACCTCGTGATCGCGGTGCCCACGACGCTGGTGGCGTTGCGGCTGCTGGTCAATCAGCGCGCTCCGGAGCGGGATCCGATCGACACACCAGGGGTGCTCACCTCGGCGCTGGGGCTGTTCGCGCTGGTGTACGGGTTCTCGAACGCCGAGACCCACTCCTGGGGTGCCGCAGTCACGGTCGTGGCGCTTGTCGCGAGCCCGGTGCTGTTGACGGCTTTCGTGCTGATCGAGCGCCGAGCCAAGTACCCGTTGCTGCCTCTGCACATCATCTGGGACCGCGCCCGCGGCGGCGCGTACACCACGATCGCCCTCGCCGGCGCGGGCGTCTTTGCGGTGTTCCTGTTTCTCACCTACTTCCTGCAGCAGCAGCTCGGCCTTTCGCCAGTCACCACGGGACTGGCGTTCATGCCGCTGACCGGCGTTCTCGTGGTCACCTCGACCACCGTGCAGACCCGTGTCATCCAACACACCGGGGTCAAGCCGCTGGTACTCACTGGGACGACGCTGGGGGCGATTGCGATGCTCCTTTTCACGCGCCTGACGCCCGGCTCCAGCTACGCCGGCGATGTTCTTCCCGGTCTGCTCATCCTCGGCGTCGGGATGGGATGCATCTTCGCGCCGGCGTTCTCGACGGCGACGCTCGGCGTGGAGGGAAGCGAGGCAGGGGTCGCCTCGGCGATGGTCAACACTTCTCAGCAGGTCGGCGGCTCGGTCGGCACCTCGCTGCTGAGCACGATCTTCGCCGGCGCAGTCGCCAGCTACGCAGCCAGTCATCTCCACACCACCGCCGTGGCCAGTGCCGCTGCTGTTCACGGCTATACCACGGCGTTCTCGTGGGCCGTCGGAATCTTTGTCCTCGGGTTCCTCCTCGCGACCGTGATCCTGCCCGGCCGCGTCAAGCCTCGCGCGACCACCGTCAGGGCTGCACTCGCCCGGCACGCGGTCGGCAACTGCCACCACTTCGAGGCCGCCGACAGCGCCGCGTATGAGCCTGGCGCTACGGGTGCTGGGGCGCGATGAGCAAGGGCCGCCTGGTGTGTGCCGCGAGTGCGTGGGACACGCTCCCCAGGAGAGCGCTGCCGATGGCGCCTCGGCCGCGCTGGCCGCAGACAACCAATCCGGCGTCAATCTCCTGAGCGATCTCATCGATCGTCCTGGCCACAGACTCGTTGGCTTGGGCGATCCGTGCGGACGCGCTGTAGCCGCGCCCGCGGGCACCCGCGGCACCCTCCTCGGCGATCTGTCGCGCAATGATGGCTTCCTCGTCGTCGATCTCGCCCTCGTTCGGTACCGCGACCACGAACGAGCCGGCTCGGGCCAACTGCACCGCTGCCGGCATCCACACAACCAACACCACAGCATCGGCTGGCTTGATCAGCTCGACTGCCGCGGCCAGCGCCGTCTTCGAGCCGTCCGATCCGTCGTAGCAAAACAACACGGGCTTATCCACCGCTCAGCCTCCTATCGCGAGCATCACGCAGTCCCGCGTCAAACTGCTGCGCGGGCGGACTCGAAGAATACGATCACCCGAGAGCCGGCCGCAGCGGTCACAGACTTGCTCTCGCGGGCGATCGCGTCGTCAGCAAGGTTTCTCACCTTAGTCAATGATGCTGCTGGAGATAGACTCGTAAGGGTGAAGGATTTCTTCTCGTTCCCGAACCCTGTCAACGACAAGGCCGCCCGCACGGTTGCGGCCGTTGTGCTGGTCGAGGTGATCGTGACGATCGCGACCGGTTGGTACTGGCTGACCATCCCGTTGGCCTACGGCTTCTGGGCGCGCGTGCTGGCGGGGCCGAAGCTGAGCCCGCTCGGTTGGACGGCGATGAACGTGATCGCCCCGCGGCTGGGGGAGAGGGTCTATGTGCCGGGTCCGCCCAAGCGCTTCGCCCAGGCGATGGGCATGGTGATGTCCTCCGCGGCGCTGGTGCTCGGATTGATTCTCGGCGACCACACCGCCGCCGACGTGGTGCTCGCCTTGTTCATCCCTGCCGCGGGGCTCGAGTCGATCCTCGGCTACTGCCTCGGCTGCAGGGTCTTTGCGCTGCTGATGCGCGCGGGGCTGATCCCAGAGGAGGTCTGCGCCGAGTGCGCCGACATCTCTGCTCGGCTCGGGATCGCTCGCGACGCGTCCCGAAGCCGCGTCGCCTGAGCCGGCCGGCGTCAGGAGTAGTGCAGGGCGGCGCCGCGGAGGATGTCGTGCTCGGAGACTTCGATCTCATCGAGCTCGAACAGCCTCATGATCTCGGTCAGAATCACGATTCCTGGCAGGATCGCGATCGCCCGGTCCGGGTGCAGCCCTCTGACCTGCTTGCGCTCTGCGAGCGGCATCGCCGCGAGGCGCGTGAAGATCTGATCGCGCTTCCCTGCGCTCAGTCGGTAACCATGCACGCGTGCGGCGTCGTAGGGCTCGAGGTCCTGGGCGATCGCCGCAAGTGACGTCGGCGTCCCGGCTACTCCCAGCGCGCGGCCGGGACGGGAGCGGAACTCCGTGGGGACGGCCTGCTCGAGCAGCGCACGGATGTCCTGTGCGAGCGCCTCGAGCTCGGCCGGCGTCGGTGGGTCCGAGCTGATGTGGCGGTCGGCCTGGCGCACGACCCCTGCCTGTGTCGAGACGTGGAAGTCGACGCGCTCCCCGTGGCCGAGGACGAACTCCGTCGAGCCGCCGCCGATATCGACGACGAGCGTGGGGGCCCGGTTGGGATCGGGATCGAGCTGATCGGTGGCGCCGCGATAGGTGAGCCGCGCCTCCTCATCGCCGGATATCACGTGCACGTCGAGGCCGAAGCGGTCGGCGACGTCGTCGGCGAACTGCTTGCCGTTGGCCGCGTCGCGCACGGCGCTGGTCATCACCGCCACAGACCTCTCGACCCCGGTCGCCACGATCAGCCGGTGGTACTCATCGAGCACGGCGTATTCGCGTGCCAGCGCGTCGGATGCGAGTCTCCCGCTCGCGTCGACACCGGCGCCGAGCCGGGTCACTCGGCTGATTCGCGTCAGCTCCGCGGTCAGCTCACCGTTTGCGAGCTCGGCGATGTAGAGCCGCGTCGTGTTGGTGCCGACGTCGACGACCGCGATCCGCACCGTCAGTCGAAGAGCTGGCTTGGGACCTGGTAGGGGAGCGGCCTGCCTTCGACGCCGGCGAGGATGTTCTCGACGGCGATCTGGGTCATGCGCTCGCGCGCCGACCAGGTGGCCGAACCGATGTGCGGTACCACCAGCAGATTCGGCGCCTGCCAGAGCGGGTCGTCCTGGGGGAGCGGCTCGGGGCTGGTCACGTCCAGCGCGGCGCCTGCGATCTGACCGGTGTTGAGCGCCTTTGCGAGCGCCTCGCGGTCGACGATCGGTCCGCGGGCGGTGTTGATCAGGATCGCCGTCGGTTTCATCAGTGCGAACGCGGCAGCGCCGATCAGGTTACGGGTCCCGCTGGTGAGCGGCAGATGGATCGAGACGAAGTCAGAGCGGCTGAGCAGGTGCTCGAGGTTGTGCTGGTCGCGTGTCTCGGTCGTCAGCACCTCCATGCCGAAGCCGCTGGCGCGGCGGGCGACCGCCTGGCCGATGCGACCGAGGCCGATGATCCCCAGGGTGGCGCCTGACACGTCGGCGCCGAGAAACGCGGCGGGTTCCCAGGTCTGCCACCGCCCGCTGCGCGCAAACGCCGACGCCTCCGCGATCCGGCGGGCGGCCGCCATCAGCAGCGCGAAGGTCAGATCGGCGGTCGCCTCGGTGAGCGCGTCGGGCGTGTTACCGACCGGGATGCTGCGGGCGCTGGCAGCGTCGACATCGATGTTGTCGTAGCCGACCGCGTAGTTGGCGATCACCTTCAGCGACGGCGCCGCCGCGATCAGCGGGGCGTCGACGCGATCCGTGAGTAGCGTCAGCAGCCCGTCGGCCTCGGCCGCGTGCTCCAGCAGCGTGTCGTAGCTGGGCGGCAGCGCCTCCGGCCAGACCGTCGTGTCGTGAGTCTCCTTGAGCCGCGCGAGCGCCGGACCCGGCAGCTCGCGCGTTACGAAAATGCGCGCCATTCGCGCATTGTCCCTAGATCTCGATTGCGACGGCTGCCTGAGGCTGCGTGGCCTCGCTGCGGCGGGCCTGCGGCATCCCGAAGAGCGCCACCAGCATGCCCACCGTGGCGATCGCTCCGCCGACCAGGAACGCCAGCTGGAAACCGCTGACGAGCGCCGCGTTGGCGGTGTGTACTGCGACCGTTGGGTGACGCAGCAGGCTGTCTGAGTGCGAGGTCGCGATCGTGGCGAGAATCGCCAGGCCGAGCGCACCGCCGAACAGTCGCGCGGTGTTGGCAACGGCCGAGGCGAGACCGGCTTCCTCCGGCTTGACGCCCGAGGTCGCGCAGATCGTGCCGGGGATGAACGCAAACGGCATCGCGAATGATGCGAGCACGCCCGGCACGAGCAGCTCGCCCAGGTAGTCGGCGTGTACGCCGATGTCACTCAGGCCGCCGATACCGAGCGCGAGCGCCGCCATACCGAGAACCAGCAGCCGCTTGGGGCCGACGCGCATGGTGATGCGCGAGGCGATCATCGAGCCGGCGACGATCGCGAGCGTCATCGGCAGGAACACGAGACCGGTCTTGATCGCCGAGTAGCCGAGCACGTCCTGGAGATACAGGGAGAGGAAGAACCACATCGCGAACGTGGA
This sequence comes from Solirubrobacteraceae bacterium, assembly GCA_035552235.1. Taxonomy (GTDB): domain Bacteria; phylum Actinomycetota; class Thermoleophilia; order Solirubrobacterales; family Solirubrobacteraceae; genus Palsa-465. Next base: position 2,734 of record DASZLT010000005.1, on the reverse strand, counting down.
GGCGCCGACCAGGCCGAGGATCGCGTTGGCCGCGGAGAGCTGCCGTGAGCGGAACAGCCGCAGCGGCATCAGCGGAGCCTTGGCGAAACGACCTTCGAGCAGCAGGAACAGGGCCAGCAGCACGACGCCGACGGCGATCGCGAGCAGAGTGGTGGTGTTGGCCCAGCCCGATGTGCTGGTCCGAACGATGCCGTAGACGATCGCCGAGAGGCCGGCGGTCGCGGTGAACGCGCCGCCGAAGTCGAAGTTGCGAACGGCATGCTGATTGCGGCCCTCGAGCAGCATGCGCTGTGAGAAGTAGGCGGCCGCAAGACCGATGGGCAGGTTGATGAACAGGATCCAGCGCCAGCTCAGGGCCTGCGTGATGATGCCCCCGAGCAGCACGCCTGCGGCTCCGCCGGCACCACCCATCGCTCCCCAGATACCGACAGCCCGGTGGCGCTCCTGCGGTTCGGTGAACGTGCAGGTGAGGATCGAGAGCGATGCAGGCGCGACAACCGCGCCGCCCAACCCCTGGACGAGGCGTGCGACGATCAGCACGGTCCGCGAGTCCGCGAGCCCGCCGGCGACCGAGGCGAGCGAGAACAGCACCAGCCCGAAGACGAAGACCCTGCGGCGCCCGAGCAAGTCGGCGGCGCGGCCTCCGAGGAGCAGGAAGCCGGCGAATGTGACCGTGTAGGCGTTGACGACCCATTGCAGCCCGGAGACCGAGAAATCGAGCGCATGCTTGATCGACGGCAGAGCAACATTCACCACCGAGATGTCAAGGATCACCATGAACTGCGCAAGGCAAGCCAATGTCAGGGTGGCGGTGAGGTGCTTCTTGTTGGACTGCTGGATGGCGTGCGTCATGCAATGGCCTCCGGTCGAAGGTGTATCGCGCGCCCTGCTCCTCGGTACGACAAGTATCGAACAATAACACATCGTTCGACGTTTCTCGTACTATCCTGTGAACGCAGATGACGTTCGCAGTTGAAACGAGCTGGAGGGCCGTTCTGTGACATCGGTTGTGGGACCTTCTTCTTTTCTCATTGAGGCAGACACCTCCGAGGTCGAGAACTGGGCGGCCGACCCGCTCGTCCCGTCCAGCGCCGATGACCTCGTCCTGTCGGCGATCCTTCACGCGCTGAGCGATCCGGTCCGGCTACGGATCGTCTCCCAGCTCGCCGATGGCAGCGAGCGCACCTGTGGCAGCCTCGACCTCCCCGTCGCCAAGTCGACCTGCTCACACCACTTCCGCGTCCTGCGCGAGGCGGGCGTGGTCGCGCAGCGCATTGAGGGCAAGTGCCGCTTCAACCGGCTGCGGTCTGATGAGCTCGAGCTGCGCTTCCCGGGCCTGCTCGACGCCGTGCTGCTGGCTCAGGCCTCTCATCTGACGTGACAGGCGAGCTCGCGCCTGCGCCCGGGCTGGAACTGGTCGCCGAGATCGAGTCCCACAGCGTCCGCGCCTGGCCCGCGACGGTCGTCGAGACTACCCCGGACGGCTGGGTCTTTCGCGCGACGCCTGGACTGAACGGACGCGGGCGCTCCAACCACGCGCTGGCGCCGGCACGACCACTGGAGGGTCGCGAGTACGACGATGCAATTGCCCGCGCTGCCGCGTTCGCTACCGCCAACGGCATCGTCTGCGGGATCCAGGTGAGCCCGCTCGAGGTTCATATCCCGTTCCTCGACGAGCTTGCCGCCCGCGGGTGGGACATCCAACAGTCGGTCGTTGTCATGACCGGGCAGACCCAGCTGGTCGCGGCCGGCGCTGATCCGGATTTCGAGCTCTCTGTTTCGGACCACGCTGGTACCGACTGGCTCGAGGCCTGGGCGCACTGCGACGGCCGTGCGGACGTCGAAGACCACGTGCAGACCGTATTCCGGCGCATGGCAGGCGCCGCCCGCTTCGTCCATGCGGGGATGCTTGCCGCTGGGATCAGCGTCGAGCTCGACGGCATCGTCGGGCTGTTCTGCATCGCGGTCTCGCCCGACCATCGCCGTCAGGGCCTCGGCAAGAAGCTCGTGCAGGGCCTGCTGGCCCAGCACGAGGCACCACTCACCTACCTGCAGGTGTTCAGTGAGAACGCCGGCGGCTTGGCGCTCTACAACAGCCTCGGCTTCCGCGAGCAGTACAGCTACTGCCACTGCGTCCTGCCTGGCTCAGATCCGCATGCCGCGACAGGCGGTGCAGCCGCCGCGTCCGGCGGCGGCTGCTGACCAGCCTCTGAGGGAGGGAGCATTGGGCTCGTGAGCATCCCTGCTCACGCGGTGATGCCCTCGCGCCTGTAACCGCCGTTCGCGTCCGTCTCGCCGAAGTCCTCGTCGAGGTCGACCACGACGGCGATCTTCCGATCGAGCCAGAGGAAGCGAACGCATGCGGTCCCATATTCGACTTCGTCTGGTAGCGGCAGCCCGCTGTCCTTCAACAACGCCAGCATCCGGCGCTCCGCGAGCTGCTTGAGATCGATTTGTTCCACACCGCCAGCATGCGGCCCAGGTATGTGACGGAACAAGACAGGTTCGTCGCGGCTCTGCAACAAGTCTGTGCCGACTCTGTGACGACCGGGCCGGTCCGCAGAGCCCGAGCCCTCCTCCCGCGACGATCAGCTTGACCCAGCCACCGCCTCATCAAACCCGGAAATCGCGGACGATCTGCTATCACTAGATGTCCGCCGCGGGGTGGAGCAGTCTGGTAGCTCGTCGGGCTCATAACCCGAAGGTCGCAGGTTCGAATCCTGCCCCCGCTACT
>DASZLT010000004.1:0-82730 GCA_035552235.1 Solirubrobacteraceae bacterium | reverse complement strand
GGGCAAGGTGGTCGGTAACGCCGACCCGGGGAAACCCGCGGGAAAGTGCCACAGAAATGACACCGCCTAAGTCTGGGGCCGCTGCAGCGCCCCGGACCGGTAAGGGTGAAATGGTGCGGTAAGAGCGCACCGGCGTCGCGGTGACGCGGCGGCCAAGGTAAACCCCACCTGATGCAAGGCCGAGCAGAACCGTTTGCAGGTTGCCCGCCAAGGTTCGGGTAGGCCGCTCAGATGGATGACTGCTCTCGACAAGATCCGGCTTATAGGCCTGCTAACGAGGGAGCCCCGGCAACGGGGCTCCCTCCATTTGTTGTGGCCGCCTCGGTTTCAGGCGCGGGTTCAGGCGCGGTGCAGGCGTGGGTTCAGGCTGGGGCGCCGGCCAGCACCACGACCGCGCCGATGGCGCCGGCCGTGAGCAACGTGAAGACGACGCCTCGGCGGGCCAACAGCAGTGCGACGGCCGCCGCGGCCAGCAGCGGGATCTGCCAGGTGTGACGCAGCGCGCCGGCAAGCGGGACCGCCGACCCGAGGATCGCGCCGATCGCCGCGGGGCCCGCGCCATCCAGGAACGCCTGCGCTCGCGCGGAATGGCGGACGCGGTCGAAGTGCGGTCCGCCCAGCATCACCGCGGCGAAGGAGGGCGTGAACGCCACCGCCGCAGCGATCACGCCGCCGGCCAGGCCGTGGGCGGCGTAGCCGATCGCGGCCACGGTGGCGACCACCGGCCCCGGGGTGATCTGACCGAGCGCGACCGCGTTCAGGAAGTGCGATGAGGACATCCAGTGGTAGGTGCTGACGGCGTCGTGCTGCATCAGCGGGATGATCACGAAGCCTCCGCCGTATGAGAGGGCGCCGACCTTGAAGGCCTCCCAGATGAGGGCTCCCATGCCACCGGCAGCCACGCCGATTCCGGCGCTGGCTAGCGCGAGCGCCGGAATGGTTGGACTGCCGGCCGCACTGAGCCGGTCCCGCCACGGTAGGCCGCCCTCCCATGTGAGCTCCAGCAGGCCGCATCCGAGCAGGCCGATCACGAGGTAGGGACCGAGCGCCACCGCCCCGGCGATCCCGATCACCGTGTACATGAGCCAGCGGCCGGTGCGTGCAGTGCCGACGCCACGGGCCCTGTGCCAGCTCGGTGCAAGCAGCGCGAGCGCGGCTGAGACGGCGACCGCCGCGACCGCCGCGCCAGCACCGTCGCCGGCGCCGCGGATCCACAGCGGCGGCGCGGAGCTGAGGAACAGCAGCGACAGCAGCAGCACGCAGACCACGGCCGGCACGATGAAGGCGAGGCCGCCCACCAGCGCGCCGCGCCGGCCGGCGACCCGGTAGGCGCAGAAGATCGCCAGCTGGGTCGAGGCGGGCCCCGGCAGGAGGTTGCATGCGGCGATCGCCGCCTCGAACTCGTCCGTGTCCAGCCACCCGCGCTCGTCGACCACCAGGCTGCGCAGCAGCGTGATGTGCGCGGGCGGCCCGCCGAAGCCGATCACGCCGATCCGGCCCCAGTCGCGCAGGACGGTCGCGAGCGGTACTGGCGCCCGAGTCACGCTGGCCCCGGGTATCAACCGGCGCTGGCGGCGACGGCGCGCAACGCCTCGCCGCTCAGGCGGTGCATCTTCCACTCGTCGAGCACGTCGGCTCCGAGCTTGCGGTAGAAACCGAGCGCCAGCTCGTTCCAATCGAGTGCGGCCCAGCCAAGACGCGTGTAGCCGCGATCGACGGTGATTTTCGCGAGCTGGCCGAGCAGCCGGCCGCCGACGCCGAAGCGGCGGAACTCCGGCAGCACGAAGAGGTCCTCGAGCCAGAGACCGGGACGGCATTCCCAGGTGGAGAAGGTCCCGTGGAAGAGGGCAAAGCCGCCCGGCTCGCCATCGACCTCGCCGATCAGCGCCTCGGCCGCCGGGGCGTCGCCGAACAGCCACCGGCAGAGCAGGTCGGGGGTTCCGACGACCTGCTCGGGCGCCTGCTCGTATTCGGCGAGGGCGACGATTTGCGAGTAGATGAGCTCGACGTCCGCCGCCTTCGCGGGACGGACCGTGACCTGGCCGGCTGTCAAGTCTGCACCGGGATCTTGATCTCGCGCTTGAGGATCTTCCCGGTCGGGCCCTTCGGGAGCTCGTCGACGATCCACACCACGCGCGGGTACTTGAACGCTGCGACCTGATCCTTGAGGAACTCGCGCAGCTCCTCCGGTGTGGCCGTGGCGCCCTCCTTGAGCGACACCGCGGCGCCGACCTCCTCGCCGAACTCGTCGTGGGGGATCCCGACGACCGCCGCCTCGCGCACCGCCGGGTGCTCGTAGAGCACCTCCTCGATCTCCCGTGGGTAGACGTTGAAGCCGTTGCGGATGATCATGTCCTTCTTGCGGTCGACGATGAAGAAGTAGCCGTCCTGATCGACCCGCGCCAGATCGCCGCTGTGGAACCAGCCGCCGCGCATCGCCTCGGCGGTCGCCTCGGGCCGCTGCCAGTAGCCCTTCATGACGTTGTGACCGCGGATCACGATCTCACCGATCTCACCTGAGGCGAGCTCGTCGCCGGCGTCGTCGACGATCTTCATCTCGACGCCGGCGATCGGTGTCCCGATCGAGCCCGGCTTGCGCTCGCGATCCGGGTGGTTGAAGGACGCGACGGGCGAGGTCTCCGACAGTCCGTAACCCTCGAGGATCTGACAGTTGAAGGCCTGCTCGAAGCCGCGCATCAGCTCGACCGGCATGGCGGCGCCTCCGGAGGCACAGCAGATCAGGGTCGAGGTGTCGTAGCGCTCGTGATCGGGGACGTTGAGCATCGCGCCATACATGCTGGGGACGCCCTCGAACACGCCCACCTGGTCGCGCTCGATGATCTCCAGCGCCTTGACCGGGTCGAAGCGCGGCAGCAGCGTCAGCAGCCCGGCAGCAACCATGCAGTTGTTCATCGCACAGGTCTGGCCGAACGAATGGAACAGCGGCAAAGCTCCAAGCACGACGGTGCCCTTGCCGAGATCAAACAGCTCGCGTGATGCCCGGCAGTTGCGCAGCAGGTTGTCATGCGTGAGCTCGGCACCCTTGGGCGTGCCCGTCGTGCCCGAGGTGTAGAGCAGCACCGCGGTCTCGGTGGCCTGGCGCTCGACGAGCTCCTCGCGCGGCTCGATTCCGAACAGGGTCTGCTCGAACTCACCCGGCACGACCGAGATGCACTCGCAGCCGACGTCTGCGGCGGCCGGCTCGGCCTCACCGGCGAAGTCATGCCAGACGATCAGCAGCTTGGCGCCGGAGTCGCGCAGGTAGTACTCGACCTCACGGCGCTTGTTGAGCACGTTCAGCGGGACCACGACGGCCCCGGCGCGCAGGATCCCGTAGTAGGTCACGACGAAGTGCGGCACGTTGGGCAGCATCAGCGCGACGCGGTCACCCGGGTCGATGTGGTGCTCGTCGAGCATCCGCGCGATCCGCATCGCGGCCTGCTCGAGCAGGCCATAGCTCAGGGCGAAGTCGTCGAGCTTGACGGCCACCTGCTCGGGGTCGCTGGCCGCCGCTTCGCTCAGTATCTGCGCAAGGTTCATGAAATCTCTCTCCTCGAACTGCCGGTGAATCCCTCAATTGCCGGTGAACTGTGCCGGGCGCTTCTCCAGAAATGCCCGGACTCCCTCGATGAAATCCGCAGAGGATGCACGTTCCTGTTGCTGCTCGGCTTCGAGGTCGAGCTGCTCGGCCAGGCGCGGGTAGGCGGCCCGGTTGAGCGCGTGCTTCGTGGCGGCATGCGATCCAGGCGCGCCGGCGCTCAACCGCTGCGCCATCGCCCCGGCGACCGCCCGCAGCTCTCCGTCGGGAGCGAGCCGGTTTGCCAGTCCCCAGCCGACGGCCTGCTCGGCTGCCACGCGCTCGGCGAGCAGTCCCATCTCCGAGGCCCGGCCGTGGCCGGCACGGCCGACGAGCAGCGCCGTGGAACCGCCGTCGAGCGTCAGCCCAACGTTTGCGAACGCGAGCAGGAAGTACGCGGACTGCTCGGCCACCACCAGGTCGGCGGCAAGCGCGAGCGAGCACCCGAAACCGACCGCGCCACCGTTGACGGCCGCAACCACTGGCTTCTCGATCGTGCGCAGCCGCATGATCAGCGGGTGATAGACGTCACGCAGGAGCCTCAGCAGGTCAGGCTTGCCGTCGGCCGTCCAGAGCGCCCCCTGCTTGAGGTCGGCACCCGAGGAGAACGCACGGCCTGCGCCGGTCAGCACCAGTGCACGCACGCTCGACTCTGCAGCGGCGTGATCGAGCGCGGCCATCAGATCGTGCCCCATCTGTGGGGTGAAGGCGTTCAGCGACTCCGGCCGATTGAGCGTGATCCATGCGACACGCTCCTGCAGCTCAACGTCGACGTTCTCGAGCTCGAGTTCCAGCATCCGCTGCGCGCATTATCCCCCGCGCCCGGGACCCGCATGCACGAGGTGTCCGGCCAGCGGGCCGGTCACCGAGCTGAAAGCGCTCGTGGCTTAGCGCGTGACCCACATCTCGGGATCGTCGGCGAGCTTGTCGATCGCCCTCGGCAGCTTGCCGCTGGCGACGTCGGCGACGGTCACCTGCTCCACGACGTGGCGCAGATTCGCGCGCACGGCGATCCAGACCCGCAGCAATGCCTCGGAGGCGCCGTTGTACTGCGACTCCTCTGGCGGAGCGCCACGGACGCTCGCCAGCGGCCCTTCGACGGCGCGAATCACGTCGGCAACGCTGATCTCGGAGGCGTCCCTCGCCAGCCGGAAGCCGCCCTCGGCGCCGCGATGCGAACGCACCAGGCCGGCGTGGCGGAGCTCCCCCAGGATGTTCTCGAGGAAGTTCAGCGGGATGTCCTGCGCGGTCGCGATTCGCTCGGCCTTGACGGGCTTCTCCCCGGCGCTCGCGGCGAGCTCGACCATGGCTCGCACCGCGTAATCGGCTTTGGCTGAAATCCTCATCGCTGCGGGAGTATTACGCGTGCTCCGGCCAAATGCCCTGCGGCTTATGGCAAAGATGGCGCAGTCAAGACATTGTGTGCGCTAACAGGCAATAAGTCTTATCACGCAAACGTATCGTGCAGGGCTGTTTACGCTTTGTTCACGGGTATTGCTTCAGTTAGGATGCCGTATGGCGCCCCCCAGAGGCCCAAAGGGCCAGCACCTCTTTATGTACGAACGCACACGACGGCTTTCACGCTCGTGTGAACAGTGCGTTCATTGGATCTGACTCAAGAGCACGTTCTCGGAAGGAGCAGTATCTGGACATGTCGCACACCGTGACCAAACAGGCCGCCCGGACCAACCACGCGGGACTCCGCGCCTGGGTTGAGAAGATCGCCGCGCTCACGCAGCCCGACGACATCTACTGGTGCGACGGGTCAGCGGAGGAGTACGACCGCCTGGCGCAGGTACTGATCGACGCCGGAACCTTCCGCAAGCTCTCCGAGACCAAGCGCCCGAACTCCTACCTGGCGCTGTCGGACCCGGGCGACGTTGCGCGCGTGGAGGACCGCACGTTCATCTGCTCCGAGCGGGAGGAGAACGCCGGCCCGACCAACAACTGGGCCGCGCCGGCAGAGATGCGCTCAACGCTCGCCGGCCTGTTCGAGGGCTCGATGCGCGGCCGCACGCTGTACGTCGTGCCGTTCAGCATGGGCCCGATCGGCTCCCCGATCTCCTATATCGGCGTGGAGCTGACCGACTCGGCATACGTGGCCGCCTCTCAGCGGATCATGACGCGCATGGGCCAGGAGGCACTCGACGCGCTCGGTGACGACGGCGACTTCGTGCCGTGTGTGCACTCGGTGGGTGCACCCCTGGTAGACGGCGCCCAGGATGTGCCGTGGCCCTGCAACGCCGAGAACAAGTACATCGTGCATTTCCCCGAGACGCGCGAGATCTGGTCGTACGGCTCCGGCTACGGCGGCAACGCCCTGCTCGGCAAGAAGTGCTTCGCGCTGCGCATCGCCTCGGTCATGGCCCACGACGAGGGCTGGATGGCCGAGCACATGCTGATCCTCAAGCTGACCTCGCCCGAAGGGGCGGTCAAATACGTGGCCGGAGCGTTCCCGAGCGCCTGCGGCAAGACCAACCTCGCGATGCTGATCCCGACGCTTCCCGAGTGGAAGGTCGAGACGATCGGCGACGATATTGCCTGGATGAAGTTCGACTCCGAGGGCCGGCTGCGCGCCGTCAATCCCGAGAATGGCTTCTTCGGCGTCGCGCCCGGTACCGGTGCGCTCACCAACCCGAACGCGATCGACACGATCGGCAGCAACACGATCTTCACCAACTGCGCGCTCACCGACGACGGCGACGTCTGGTGGGAGGGGCTGACGGGCGAGCCGCCGGCGCACGCCATCGACTGGAAGGGCAACGACTGGACTCCGGCCTCGGAGACCCCGGCGGCTCATCCGAATTCCCGCTTCACGACGCCGGCGGCCCAGTGCCCGTCGATCGCGCCGGAGTGGGAGGACCCCGCCGGTGTGCCGATCGACGCCTTTCTGTTCGGTGGCCGTCGCGCGACCGTCGTGCCGCTCGTGCACGAGGCGCGCGACTGGGAGCACGGTGTCTTCATCGGCTCGATCATGTCCTCCGAGACCACCGCGGCCGCGACCGGCGCCGTCGGCGCGCTGCGCTTCGACCCGATGGCGATGCTGCCGTTCTGCGGCTACAACATGGGCGACTACTGGCAGCACTGGCTGAACCTCGGCCAGCTCGAGGGCGTCGAATTGCCGAGGGTCTTCTACGTCAACTGGTTCCGCAAGGGCGCGGACGGCAGGTTCCTGTGGCCCGGCTACGGTGAGAACTCGCGCGTGCTCGAGTGGATCTTCCGCCGCTGCGAGGGCACGGCCGGCGCCGTCGAGACCGAGATCGGGCTGCTGCCGCCGATCGGCGACGGTGGCATCGACGTCGGTGACCTCGACGTCACCGAGGCCGAGCTGCGCGAGCTGCTGAGCGTGGACGCGGCGGGCTGGACCGACCAGATCCCGCAGATCCACGCCCACTACGCGAAGTTCGGCGCGACGCTCCCGGCGAAGCTCCACGAGCAGCTCAGGCAGCTCGAGCAGCGTCTGAGCTGAGCCACGCTTGCGCTGATTCCATCCGACGCCGGCCTGCTGGCTTTGCAGGCCGGCGTCGTCGCAGCTCCCCGCGGGCTCGACGCCGCCTACCTCACGCGTTTGCAGCGCCTGCGCGGACGCGGCTGGGCGCTGATCCCGGTGGCCTCGATCGTCGGCGTGATCTTCGCGATCCGCTACGCCTCGGAGACGGCCAGCTGGCTCACCTACCTGGCGCTGGTGGCGGTCCCGATCCTCGCCGCGCTGGCGCTCGGCTGGGTCGCGCGCGGCGCCCGCCCGTGGCTTGCGGTGATCGCCTTGGGGCTGTTCGTGGTCGCCTGGCGCACCCCGTACAGCCTCTCCGGCGAGGCGGCCGGGGCAGTGCTGTCGGGCCTGAGCTGCGTGACGCTCGGTGCCCTGCTCGCAGCCGTGACGCCGAGCCGCTGGCTGAAGCTCGGGATCATCGCGATGGCGTGCGCCGATGTCTGGCTGATCGCATCCGACCAGCTGCAGGCCCCCAACAACCAGCTGGTCGCCGCCAGGCCGGGCGGCGGCCTGCCGCAGCTGCAGAGCGAGCAGTTCGGCAGCATCTCGATGGGCTACGGCGACATGTTCGTGGCGGCGCTGCTCGGTGGCGTGTACGCCGCCAGGGTGGGGGTGCAGCGAGCGGCCGCGTTGCTCACGCTGGTGGCGGCGGCGCTGTTCGACCTGCTGTTTCTGGTCGCCGACAACCTGCCCGCCACGGTGCCGGTCGCGCTCGCGCTGTTGATCGTCGAGGTAGGGTTAGCGCGTGGACGGCTCAGGGGGCCCGTCAGTGCGTGCTGCGACCGGTCGATGCCGGAGGACGGGATTCCTCCGCCAGCGACGTGATCGCAAGCGTTCCGCGCGCGGCCTCTTCGAGCACCTCGGTGGCCTCCTCGGCGGTGCGGGCATAGAGCTCGACCAGCAGGTGCACGACGATCCGCTCCTCGTCGTGCTTGTGGAAGCGCACGTGCGTGAAGAATTCACGGGTGCCGTGGTCGCCAAAGGCGGCGTAGGAGAGCGAGTCGCCGGCATCGGGCCCCGAGCAGGTCTCGACCTCATCGGCGTCGACCGTCACCGTGCACGACGCGATCCAGGGAGTGCCGGTGATCATCCGCTCCCAGCGATCCTCGATCGGCTCGACGCGCCCGTTGTGGAAACCCAGGTGCGGCTGGTCGTGCATGCATTCGAGGCACTGCACAACCGCCTCCTGCATCTCATCGACCACGTCGGTGCGCTCGCCCGTCTCCGGATCGATGCGGTGAATGCCCTCGTAGTGGAGCTGGACCTCGAGGTTCTGAGACCAGCAGCGGTAGCAGCGAAGCCAGCTCCGAACCTCGGTTGAGCCCTCCATTGGCTCGATTCTAGTCATGCGATCCACTCACACAACAAGCCAGGCGCCGGCTGGCGTGATCCTGGCCGGGGGTCCGACGTCGCGATCATCGCCAAGCCGTAGACGGTGCTGCGCGACTCGAAGGGGCGATGGTCTGGGTTGAGCCCGACGAGCCGGTGCAGCCGATGTTGCTAGCCGAAGGTGAAGTCGTAGGCGTGGATTCCGCGCGGGAGCTCGACGGTGATCGTGAAGGTGGCGTCACCGCGCAGGCGCACGAGGTTGTAGAGCCGTTGGCCTCTGACCGTGAAGTAGCCGCCGCTCGAGACGTCGCTGCCGCGGTCGGCGGCGGGGATCGGCTTGCCGCCCAGCAGCAGGCGACCGCGGCGCGGTTTGTTGCCGGCGGAGGTCATCACGAGGTACACGTCGCGTGCCTGCACGTTGCCGCTGATCGTCGCGCTGCTGCCCGAGGGGGTGATCGACTGCGAGGCGACGGTCCAGCTGCCGCCCAGCGCCCACTGGTCAAGGCTCAGGCCGCGGGGAGGTGAGTACGAGAATGTCCCGCGCTGCAGCGGCTCGACGAAGCCCGACTGGCGCTGCGGGTTCAGATACGTCTCCAGCGTGCCGATGCGCTTTGACGCCACCCGCGCGCGGGCGGTCATCAGCGGCGGCAGCGTGTGCGCACCGGATGCGCGCAGGAGTGCGCGCACGACCTGCTCGTCGCGCGCGTAACCGCCCTCTCCGGGTTCGTAGCGACGTACCTCCCCGGCCGCGTCGATGTAGTACTCGGCCGGCCAGTACTGGTTGCCGTAGGCGTTCCAGGTGCCGTACCTGTTGTCCTGCACGACCGGATAGGTGATCCCATCGGTGTGGATCGCCTGACGGACGTTGCCGGCCTCCTGCTCGAAGGTGAACTCCGGTGTCTCGACGCCCACCACATCCAGGCCGTAGCGGTGGTAGTGCTTGTAGAGACCCTCTACGAACGGGAGCGTGCGGATGCAGTTGATGCAGGTGTAGGTCCAGAAGTCCACGAGCACCACGTGGCCGCGCAGTCCCGTCAGTGTCAGCGGCCGGTCAGCGGGCGTGTTGAACCAGTCCTGCGTGTTGGTGAAGTTGGGCGCGCGGCCCAGCTTGGCGAGCGATGCCAGGTTCGAGCCGGCATGCTGCTGGCGCTTTGCGAACTTCGACGCAGGCTGGAGTGAGGCGAGTTCCCTGCGGATGGCGGAGGAGCTCTCGAGCCCAGCTGTCGGGTCGATCAGGAATCCCGGGGCCTTGCCAGTGCCCGGCGCCAGTACGTTCTCGAAGCGCACGTCGAGGTTGAAGGCGATCGCTATGCCGGTGGCCACGAGCACGATGCCCAGGGCGCGCTCGACCAGATCGCCGCGAGCCGTGCGCCTGATCCGGTTGAGCAGCGCACGGCCACCGAATCCGTAGAGGAGCAGGACCGCGGAAAGACCGATCGCGTACGCGACGCCCACCGCGGCGGCGCGCACGCTCGGCCCGCGGCTCGCACTCGTGGCGATCACCGCAGCCAGGATCGGGCCCGCACAGGGGGCGCAGACGAACCCGAGCGCAGCTCCGACGCCGAGCCCGCTCCAGAAGCCGTCGCCGCGGGTCTTCGGACCGAAGCGCGCGAGCCGCGACAGCGGCGCCTGCACGCGCTGCGCAAGTGGCGGCAGCAGCATGATCAGCCCGAACGAGATCAGCACGACGAACGCCAGGATGCGGGTCGCGCTGCTGCCGAGGCCAACGCCGTTCACGAGCTGCGAGAGCAGCACGATCGTGATGGTGAAGGTGAGCGCCAACCCGAGCACGATCCCGAGCGGGCGGCGCCGACCACCCACGGCACTGGCGGAAAGCAATGCCGGCAGCACAGGCAGCACGCACGGCGTGATCGCGGTGCCGGCGCCGGCCACCAGCGCAAAGATCAGGAGCAGGAGCATCGGTGTCTACAGAGACGCCAATCTGGCCGGAATCTTCCTCATTCGAGGTTGGGTCTCGGTTAAGCGCAGATCTGTTACAGCGAGGAGACGCTCAGCCGCCGATCGCGGACATCGTGCGCAGCGGCTGGATGAAGCCCGGCTCGCCGATCCGGTGCTTGAGCTCCTTGCGCCAGACCGCGCCGCGGATCAGCTGCTCGAGCTCGTGATCGCCGGCGCCAGCGCGCAGCGGCCCGCGCAGATCGGTCTCGTTGAGGGAGAAGAGGCAGGTGCGCAGACGCCCGTCGGCGGTCAGGCGGATCCGGTTGCAGTCCCCGCAGAACGGCTCCGAAACCGGGTTGATGAAGCCGATCCGGCCCTGGCCATCGGCGAAGCCGTACACGCGCGCGGTCGCGCTCGGCTCGCGTTCGAGCGGCTCGAGCGGATGCAGGGCGTCGATCATCGCGTGCAGTTCCGCGCCCGTCAGCACCTTGTCCGAGCTCCACGCCCGATCGGCGTCGAGTGGCATGAATTCGATGAAGCGCACCTCGTAAGCGCTGTTGCGGGCGAGCTCGACGAAGGCCGGAACCTCATCCTCGGTGAAGCCCCGCAGCGCCACGGCGTTGACCTTGATCGGGTGTGCCTCCGGGAACCTGGCGAGACAGGCGAGCCCGCGCAGAACCTGATCGAGCGCGTCGCGGCGGGTGAGCTCGTAGAAGCGGTCGCGCTGCAGCGAGTCGACCGAAACGTTGAAGCGGATCGCGCCGCCTCGAGGGGTGGCGCGCCGCGCCGCTGCGACCAGCGCGGCGGCGTCACGCTCGAGCAGGAAACCGTTGGTGGTGATCGCAAGATCCTCGATCCCGTCGATCGCCGCCAGCATCGCCACGAGCCCTGGAAAGTCGCGCCGGACGAGCGGCTCGCCGCCGGTCAGGCGTACGTGATGGACCCCAAGTTGCGCGAACAGCGCGACCAGCCGCTCGATCTCCTCGAAGCTCAGGACCTCGGCGCGCTCGAGCCAGGGAAGGCCTTCGGCGGGCATGCAGTATTGGCAGCGGAAGTTGCAGCGGTCGGTGACCGAAACGCGCAGGTCCGCGATGCGGCGCCCGTGGCCGTCTATGAGGGGTTCTGCCATCAACATCAGATACCCGGATTCTACGGGTGATTCGCGTCTCGTCCGGACGCCGGCGACGGTGCACCGCGTCGGCATTTCATTCCGGGGCGTCAACGGTTAGCCTTCACGCGATGAGCGAAGAGCTGACGAGGAGTGGGGACGGACTTTTCAGGCCCGCCAGACGTGGTTACGACCGTGACGACGTCGACGCCTACGTGGGCCAGTTGCAGCGCCAGATCCGCGAGCTGCAGACCAAGGAGCAGACCCCGGATGCTGCGGTGCAGCATGCGCTCGAGCGCGTCGGCGACGAGGTCACCGACGTCCTCAAGCAGGCACACACCACGGCCGACGCGATCGTCAGCAGCGCCGAGCGTGAGGCCCAGGACCACCGCGACCAGGCGGAGCGCGATGCCGCGCACGTCGTTTCGGTGGCCGAGCAGCGGCTGCATGAACTCGACCTGGACACGGATCGGATCTGGGGCGAACGCGAGCGGATCGTGGCTGACGCCCGCGACCTCGCACGGCAGCTCAGTCAGATCGCCGATCTCGCCGCCGAGCGCTTCCCGCAGGACACCGGACCCTCGCCGCAGCTGAATGCGAGCCATTGACACGCTCCATCTGGGGCGGCGCCGGTGGATCTGCTGTTGGCAGGTGGGGCGGGTCCTGGTCGATCCAGGGCCGACGCTGTCGCTGGACCACGTCCTCGCAGAGCTTGACGGCTGGCAGCCGCAGGCGATCCTGCTGACGCACATCCACTTCGACCATGCCGGCGGCACCGGCACGCTGATGCGCCGGTTCCCCGAGCTCGAGCTCTACGTGCACGAGCGCGGGGCGCCCCACATGGTCAATCCCGAGCGGCTGTGGGCGAGCGCCTCACAGCTCTACGGAGAGGACAACATGCTCGCGATGTGGGGCGAGTTCGTACCCGTGCCGGAGGACCGGCTGCACGTGTTGAGCGGCGGTGAGACGCTCAGGATCGGCGCCGACGAGTTCGAGGTCGCCTATACGCCCGGTCACGCCAAGCACCACGTCTCCTACCTGTATGAGGGCACCGCGTTCGTCGGCGACGTCGGTGGGGTGCGGATCGATGCCGGCACGCCGACCCTGCCGCCGACGCCGCCGCCCGACATCGACGTGGAGGCCTGGCACCGGTCGCTGGATCTGATCCGCGGGTGGCACCCGCAGCGGCTCGCGATCACCCACTTCGGGTCCCATGAGGACCCAGAACAGCAACTCGATGAGCTCGCGGAGCGCCTTGATCGCTGGGCGGAGTCGGCGCGCTTGCAGGATCAGGGCGACTGGATCGCGACGGTCCAGGACGATGTGCGCGCAGCCGTCAGCCCGGAGGAGTTCGACTCGTTCATGGCGGCGGTTCCGGTCGACCAGGCGTACGCAGGGCTGCGCCGGTACTGGGAAAAGCGCCAGTCGTAGGGCATTTTCGCCGTCGCGCACGGCTTACTGCGGGCTTTGCATGCAGTCGGCTTGACGGTATCGTTGCGCTCGAATGTCGCTGACGGTTGAATTGCCCCGGACGGGAACCCGCCCACCCGGCAGCGGACTCGGCGGACAGTGGCGTGTCGTGGTGCTCAACGACCACCACAACACCTTTGACCATGTTGCCGAGACGCTTGCCGGCCATCTCCCTGGTGTGACGCTCGCCGAGGGCTACCGCCTGGCTGACCGCATCCACAACAATGGGTGCGCGATCGTCTGGAGCGGCGCCCGTGAGGACGCCGAGAGCTATTGGGTGAGTCTCGACGGCGCCGGCTTGACCATGGCCCCGTTGGAAGAGGGATAGCCCACCCCCGCGACGACGTTCGCGCCGGCGAGCTTCGCGGCCTGCCGCTCAGGGCTGATCCGCACCACGTTCCAGACCAGGCCGAGCCTTTCGAGCAGGGCGATCAGGAGCCCGGTGGGATCGCTGACGCGTTCCCAGGAGCGCAGCCCATGGAAGGCTGAGGTGGGAAAGGCGTGGTGATTGTGGTGCCAGGCCTCGCCCATCGAGAGCGGGGCCAGCCAGAACACGTTGCGCGACTCGTCCTCGACCTCGAAGCGGCGCCGACCGAAGAAGTGACAGACGCTGTTGATCGACCAGGTCACGTGATGCAGCAGCAGCACCCGTACGAGGCCCGCCCACAGCAACGTCGTGAGCGCGACCGCGATGCTGCCGCCGATCAGCCAGCCCAGGCCGAACGGCACTGCCAGGCCGATCGCTGCCCACAGGAGGAAGAGCCTGTCGATCGCCCGCATCATCCGGTCCCTCGTCAGATCCGGGGCAAAGCGCTCGCGCTCGGCCTGCCCGACCGTCTCGAACAGCCACCCGACGTGCGCGTGCCACAGGCCCTTGATCGCGCCGAGAAAGCCCGGGCCGCTCAGGTGAGGTGAGTGCGGGTCGCCCTCCTGGTCGGTGAAGGCGTGGTGCTTGCGGTGATCAGCGACCCAGGTGATGACCGACCCCTCGACCGCCATCGAGCCGAGGATCGCGAGGACTGCCCGCAGCGGGCGCGAACCGTCCAGCGCGCGGTGCGTGAACATGCGGTGGTAGCCGAGCGTCACTCCGAACGCGGTCAGCAGGTAGAGCACCGCCATCACCACCAGCTCGAGTGGGCCGACGGCACGATCCCAGAGCAGCACGATCGCCGCGACCAGCGCCGCCGGCGGAACGCCGACGCCGATCAGGTTGCCCAGCTTGTGCGCGCGGGTCACAACACGATGTTAAGTGGCCCGCGATGCGGGTTTCTTCACGCCCGCGCACTATCGGCGTGCTGAAATTTGTAACCCTGTGATGAATCATGCCTAGTCAACCCTGGCACGAGCTCCCTCCAGCCGTGGCCGCCGTCGTGCGCTCGCTGCTCCCCGGACTGGTCGACGAGATCATCGTCGCCGTGGGCACCGTCCCCGGCTACCAGCGCCCGCTCGAGGGCGACTTCGGTGTCGGCGTCCGAGCCGGGGTGGAGGCGGCGCTCAACCACCTGGTGCTCGAGATCGAGGCGGGAGGCCCGGTCCGGCGCTCTGACGTCTACCGCCGCCTGGGCCGGGGCGAGATGCGCGCTGGACGCAGCCTCGACTCGCTGCTCAGCGCCTACCGGCTGGGCGCGCGCGTGACCTGGCGGAGAGCTGCCGCCGCCGGCGAGGCAAGTGGCCTGGAGCCGGCAACCCTGTACCTGCTGGCCGAGTCGATCTTCGCCTACATCGACGTGCTCTCCGCCGAGTCGGCTGAGGGTTACGCGCTCGAGCAGACCCACCTCGCCGGGGAGACCGAGCTCGCTCGGCGGCGGCTCGTGCGGCTGCTCGTCCGCGACCCGGCGGCGGAGCCTGAGCTGGTTCAGGCGGCCGCCCGCGAGGCCGCCTGGGAGCTGCCACGCACGCTCGCTGCGGTTGCGATCCAGGCCGCGGCTATCGAGGACGGGGAGGAGTCCCGCCGGCCGCAGGCGCTGAGACTGCCCGTCGGGGCGATAACCGAGAACGTTGGGGAGGTGCTCTGCGCGATCGTGCCCGACCCCGACGCTCCGGGTCGCCGCAAGCAGCTCGATCGCGCGCTGCGGCAGGCGCGCGTGCGCGGAGGGCTGGGAACGACGGTCGCCTGGGGCGACGCGGCGCTCAGCTTCATGCGAGCACGAGCTGCGCTCGCGCTCGCACCTGCCGGTGACGAGCCGCTGATCAGCGCTCGCGACCATGCCGGTGAGTTGCTGCTGCGGGCCGATCCGGTGCTCGCGGCCGAGTTCGCGGCGGCTGAGCTGGCCCCGTTGGCAGAGCTCTCGCCCGGCTCGCGCGAGCGACTGACGGCGACGCTGGCCGCGTGGCTCGATGAGCAGGGGCGCCTCGGACCGGCGGCGCTGCGGCTGGGCATCCACCCTCAGACGGCGCGCTACCGGCTCGCACGCCTGCGGGAGCTGTTCGGCGACGCGATCGACGATCCCGACGCGCGCTTCTGGCTGGCGCTGGCGCTGCGCGCGACGCGATGAAACGGGCTCAGAACGAACGGCTGGTGCTGGTTGTCAGCGCCGCGATCTTCTTGGAGACGCTCTTCTACGCAGTGATCACGCCGCTGCTTCCGGAGCTGAGCCACCAGCTGGCGCTCTCGAAGTTCACCGCCGGTCTGATGACCGCCGCCTATCCCGCGGGCACGCTGATCGCCGCGTTACCCGGCGGTGCGCTGGCGGTTCGGCGCGGACCACGCTTCACGTTGATCACCGGCCTGGTGCTGGTGGTGGTCTCGACCGTCGGCTTCGCCTTGCTGCACTCGGCGGTGGGGCTCGACGTGGCGCGCCTCGTGGAGGGCGTCGGTGGAGCGCTGGCATGGGCCGGCGGGCTTGCCTGGATCGTCGCGGTGACGGCGCCCGAGCGGCGCGGCGCCGTGATGGGGCGCGCGCTCGGAACCTCGATCGCCGGCTCACTGTTCGGCCCCGCGATCGGCGCTCTGGCGAGTGCGACCGGGCGCGCTGCGCTCTTCTGTGCGCTGGCTGCCGCTGCGTCGGTGCTGCTGGTGCCGATCGCGATGCGGCCCGACGTGAGGAGCTTCTCGGGGCAGCCGGTCTCCGATGTGCTGCGGGTCCTGCACCGCCCGGCGATGGCGGGCGCGATGTGGTTGATGGTGCTTCCGGCGATAATCTCGGGCGCCTTCAACGTGCTCGGCCCGCTGCAGCTTCACCGCTTCGGCGCGAGTGCCGCGGTGATCGGTGTCACGTTCCTCATCGGCGCGGCGCTCGAGGCGCTGATCTCACCCGGCGCCGGGCGCTTCTCCGACCGTCACGGCCGTACCGTACCGCTGCGCGGCGGCCTGATCGGAGTTGCCGTCGGGCTCGCCTGCTTCTCGCTCGCCTCGAGCTCGCTGGCGCTGGCGCTGCTGCTGATTCTCACGGCGATCCCGCTTGGCGTGTTCTGGGCGCCGGTGATGGCGCTGGTCTCAGACGTGGCCGAGGTTCAGGGTATCGATCAGGCGCATGCGGCGGCGCTGATGAATCTCTCCTGGGCGGCCGGTCAGATCATCGGCTCGGCCGGAAGCGGCGCAACCGGCAAGGCGTTCGGCGACGCGGTGCCGACGCTGACGGTCACGGTGCTGTGCCTGCTGACGCTGCTGGGGCTGCGCGCGGTCCGCGCGGGGCGCGTCCCGGCGTCCGCTTAGGGCGAACCGGTTAGGCGGACGCGGTGGGAGCGGGCTGCGGCTCGGGATCGAGGTCCGCGGGCGCGACCGTCTCCGGTACCGCTCCGTCTGCCGCGAACTCGTCGTGCCAGGTGTAGGCGATCGGGACCTGGTACTTGCCGGAATAGCGGGCGCGGAACTCTCGCATCTCCGGACCCTCCCAGTAGCGATACCAGTCGTCCTTGGAGACGAACCAGATCTGCTGGAGGATCCTGTAGTGGTCGTCCTGCGAGCGCTGCACGCTGTAGCGCTCGGCCCCGTACTCGAGTGAGGCCGGTGCCGCGAACTCCGAGACCGCCTCGACGAACATGTCGGCGCGGAAGACGGTCGCGTACCACTGGACGTGCATCACACCTCGGGCCATCGCGGCTGATCTTACCCGGAGTGGTTCTGCTAGGTCGTCACGACCTCGTCGCCGGTGCGTGCCGGCGCGGCGACCTTGCGCTCGATCAGAATCCAGGCGCCGATCGACGAAATCAGCGTCACCGCGGCGCCGATCACGAAGCCGCTGCGCAGCGCCGAGACGAACGCCTGCTCGACGGCCGCGAGGACCTGTGGAGAGCCGTGCCCGTGCGGTGCGGCGCCGCTCCCGAGTGCGCTCACGATCGCGCTGCGCTGCCCGGCGGGCAGGTTCGGCAGGCTCTTGTTGAGCTTGGACCCGCCCACGGTCGTCACGATCGCGCCCATCACCGCGACCCCGAAGGTGCTGCCGACCATGCGGCTCATGGAGAGCACGCCCGACGCCGCCCCCGCCTTGGTGCGGTCGACGGCGTTCATCGCCGCGGTGGTCATCGGTGACATCACGAGTCCCATCCCGAGACCCATGACCACAAAGCCCGGAAGCAGGCGCAGATAGCCGCTGTGCACGGTGATGCGGCTCTCGATGAAGATCGAAACAGCGACGATCAGCGTCCCCAGGACCATCAGTGGGCGCGGGCCGATCTTGTCGGTCAGCCGGCCCGAGATTGGGCCGAGGATCACGAGCACGACCGTCGTAGGCAGGAAGCGCACGCCGGTCGCGAGCGGCGAGAGATGCATGACGTTCTGCATGTACAGCGTCAGGAAGAAGAACTGCGCGAAGAGCGCGAAGCTGACGATGAATCCGACGAGGTTCACGCCCGCCGAGGTGCGGTTGCGGAAGAAGCTGAGGTCGAGCATCGGCGCCCGGACCCGCAGCTCGACCCTGAAGAAGGCGGCGAGCCCGACCGCCGCGACGATCCAGAGCGCGACGATGCGCGTCGATCCCCAGTGCCAGCTGTTGCCCTCGATCAGTGACAGCACAAGCGCTGTGAGGCCGACCGTCAGCAGCGAGATACCGAGGTAGTCGACCGTGCGACTGACCGTCTCGTCGCGACTCTCACGCGCCGCGAACAACGTCACGGCCACCGCGATCACCGCGATCGGCGGGTTGATGAAGAAGATCGCGCGCCAGCTCACGTCCTGGGTCAGGAAGCCGCCGAGCACCGGTCCGATCGCCAGCGCCAGCGCGCTCACGCCCGCCCACGTACCGATCGCCGTGCCGCGCTGATGAGGCGGGAAGGCCTGGGTGATGATCGCCAGGCTGGCGGGCATCATGCATGCGGCTCCGACGCCCTGGACGGCGCGGAACGCGATCAGCAGGGTGTCGTCGGGTGCGAACCCGATCACGAGGCTCGAGGCGCCGAAGGTGCTCACGCCGATCAGGAACAGCCGCCGGCGCCCGAAGATGTCTGCGAGCCTGCCGCTGGTGATCATCAGCACGGCCAGCGTCAGCGTGTAGGCGTTGACGGTCCACTCGAGCGAGGACAGGCTGGCCTTGAGGTCGCGCTGGATTGACGGCAGCGCGACGTTCACCACGGTGTTGTCCAGCATCAGCATGAACAGCGCGAAGCACATCGCCCCGAGCGTCCACCAGCGGCTGTTCTCGTCGGTGATCAGGCGATGCCGGTGGGCGGCAGCTGTGGCCATAGAAGGTTTTTACCAAGCGCCACGCGCGAGCCGCCCGGAACGCGGTCAGTTATTGACCGGGTTAGAGGCGTCGCCGCGCCGCAGCCCGCGACCAACGGACCGCACAGCAGGAACGCTGCACACGTCCGCCGGCGCACTGGCTCAGCTGCTGGAGACGCTCAGCAGGCGGCGGCGGCGTTCGATCCGGCGCAGCTCACCCTGCAGCGTGTCCCACGATTCCAGCTCGACCAGCTCGTACTGCTCGCCGGTCAGGTCCTGGATGTTGTCGTAGTACTCGTTCCACGCGCGACGCTCGTCTTCGTCGAGTTCGCGCAGCTTCTCAGTGTCGGGGGCGATCGTTGTCACGAGCGGCTCCTTCTCCTCTTTGACACCGACGATGGTACGCCGCGCCGCGGTCGGCGCGGGCTAACAAACGGTTACACCGTATTAATGCCCGGAAGCTGCGAAATTTAATCGAAGGGCAGATCGCGCACGACGGCCTCGTGCCGCTGGCCCGCGCGGACGATCGCACCGACCGGCGCCTCACGCCGCACGAGCGCCAGTGCGACCGCGCCGAAGCGCGGCGAAAGCGCTGAGCTGGTGACGGTGCCGACCGCCCGCTCCTCGAGTGTGAGCTCGGTTCCGACGGCCAGGGTCTCGGCCGAGCTGAGGCCGCGAAGCTCGCGGTTGGACTTGCCCCTGTAGAACAGGCGCGCGACCGTCTCCTGCCCGACGTAGCAACCCTTGGTGAAGGAGACCGCGCGCGTGTTGAGGTGCGCCTCCTGCGGGATCACCGAGTCGTCGAGGTCGACCCCGTAGCGCGGGCGGCCGTGCTCGATGCGTAGGACCTCGGCGGCCTGCTCGGCGACCTCGGCCGCGCCCGCGTCGAGCAGCGCGGCGCGTGCGGCTGCCAGCTCCTCGGCGGCGAACAGCAAATCGACGCCGACGTCGGTGCGGATCGCGCGCACCGCTGTGCCGGCGAGGCTCAGCTCGGAGTGGTCGTGCTCGGCCGGACCGAGCGTCGCTCCTGTGCGCGTGACGAGCTCGTCGGCCAGCGGGCCGATGAGCGAAAGCAAGCCGCTCTCCAGCGTGCGCTTGTGCAGCTCGACGTCGTAGCCGAGGCTGTAGCGCCGGATCATGTTGAAGAGCGCCTGCAGCGCGACGCGCTCGGTGTCGAGCAGCAGCTCCGCTTCGGTCTCGAGCACGCGCAGGTCTCCGAGCATCTTGCCCTTCACCGTCAGGAAGGCGGCGTAGCACCCGTGGCCGGGGGTGAGGCCGTTGATGTCCTGGGTCACCTGGCCGTGAAGGAACTGCTTGGCGTCGCTGCCTGTCAGTGCGAGCTTGCCGCGCTCGGAGCGGTCGAGCAGGCCAACGCCCTCGGTCACCGTCGCGTAATCGGTCTGGAAGCTGCTCGTGGCGCTCACGGATAGAGCTTTGCACACACCATGATGCGGCCTGTGGGGCGTCTCGCTACTGTTCGCCGCGATGGGGCTGGCAGACACACTCAACGAGATCATCGCTTCGCTTCCCGACGACTGGACCAACCTCGAGCTCGATCTGCGGATCTTCGACGAGCGCCGCTACGTGGAGGCCTCGACGCTGCTCGTGACCTGCAACGCGCAGCCGTATTCCAAGCGGGATTGGCACTGGCGCCTGCTGCTGGCACACCGCTTTGGACATGCGGCCTCGCTCCCCGCCGTCCACACTGCACTGAAGCTGCTCGACGACGCCGGTCTGCTCGGCGAGCTGGCGCTCCGCGAGACGCGCACCGGCCGCATCGAGACGCTGCAGATGTGGGGCCGCCCGGAATCGGTCCGGGAAGAGTTCCGCAAGCTGCGGGCTCAGTAGCCGAACTTCAGCGCGTACAGCGTCGCCGCGACCGCGGTCGCCAGGTTCAGCGACGAGACGCCGGGCGCCATCGGCAGTGCCACGCGACGCTGTGCCTGCGCCAGCAGTTCATCGCTGAGGCCGTCGCGCTCGGTGCCGAAGGCCAGCACCGCGGCGGTCGCGAGCTCCGCCGGCCGCAGCGGCTCGCCGTCGGGGTCGAGGGCCACCAGCTCGCGGCCCTGAGTCCGCACCGTGTGCAGGTGGTGAACTGGGAGTGCGAAATGCAGCCCGGCGCTACCGCGCAGCGCGTCCGGGTGCCACGGGTCATGGCGTCCCGTGGTCATCACCCCGCCGGCGCCGGCGGCGGCCGCCACCCGTACCACCGCACCGAGGTTGCCGAGGTGTCGCGGGTCCTCGAGCAGTACGACGTGTCCGGTGCCGGCCAGCACCGTGTCGGGGTCGGGCTGCCGCGGCCGGCGCGCCACGGCCACGACCTGGGCGCGCGGCACCACGCGCTTGAGCTGCTCGAGCTCGACCACCGCGATCGGCAGCTCGATATCGGGCGCCAGCCGTTCTCTGAGGCTCTCGACCTCTGCGGCATCGGCGGTCCAGGCGCCGAGGATCTCGCCGCCGAAGCGGATCGCGTGCTTGATCGCGTGAAAGCCCTCCAGCACGACGAGCTCGCGCCGGCGGCGGGCGCGGGCTACCTCGTCTAGCTCCACCGGGGTGTCTCCGCGCGCCGCTAGCCGGGCAGGAAGCTGCGGTCGAAGATCGCCGACGCGTCAGGCCTGTGCCTGACGATCCCGAACCTGACCTCCCAGCTGGCCCAGGCGTCGAGCACCGAGGGTTCGAGCGCGCCGTAGGCGCCGCCGCCCTTCGGCAGGAAGGCGGGCAGCTCCGCCTGCAGCTGCTCGCTCACCGCCTGCCTGGAGAGGCCGCTGACCTGCGACTCGAGGTCGCGCTCTCCCGCCAGCGGATGTTTGAGTACGTAGCGGTACCCATCTACTAGCGTGCGCACCAGGCCGCCTGCCAGTGCCGGTTGGCGCCTGAGCTCCGCGGCCGTCGCGCAGACGACCAGCTCGGGGTAGGCGGGGGCCCCGAAGTCCTCGACGCGGAAGACGCTGAAGGGGGGCTTCTGGTGAGACAGCTGCACACCCTCGTCGTTCCAGAAGGCCGTGGCTGCGGCGATCCTACCGCTGATCAAATCGGGTACGGCGTTGTACCCGATGTTGATCGTCTTGAGGCTCCCGGGCCTGCCGCCGGCGCCGCCGACGACCGAGCGCAGCACCGCGAGGTCACTGGGGGCCCCGGTCACACCGATCGTCTGGCCATCGAGCTGCTTGGGGCTGCTGAAGCGCGGCTGGGCGATCACCGACGCAAGCGGCCGCTGCTCGAGCGCCATGATCCCCACGAGATGCTCGCCGTGCTGATCGGCGATCGCCAGGTCGTGGATGTCCAGAATCGCGAAGTTCACCCGTCCCGCGCTCAGCAGCGAGATCGCATCGGTACTCGCGCCCGGGATCCGAACCTGCAGCCTGATGCCGTTGGCGGCGTCGTAATGTCGCGCCAGCGCCGTGTAGATACCGGTATGGATCGCGTTCGGCGTGAAGTCGAGCATCAACGAGGCGGTCCTGGGTTTGGCTGCGGCGGCGGCTTGCGGGCCGCCGCCGGCAAACGCGCCGATCAGTGCGGCCGCGATCACCATTGCCAGGGCTGGGTAGCGGCGTGACATAGCGGTGCCGAGCATAGGCACTCCCTAGAATCGAGGATCCGTGCGCCGCCGCGTCACATTCAGCCGAAACGTCACGCTTTCTCTTTCGCGGACCTGCCAGTGCTACTGCAAGTACTGCGCGTTCGCGACCCATCAGGCGCATCTGCACGAGCCCGATGAGGTGCTGGAGTTGCTCGATCGCGCCGTCAAGCGCCATCGCGCCAAGGAGCTGTTGGTCCTCACGGGCGAGCGTCCCGAGGTCAACGCCGGTGTGCGCGCAAAGCTCACATCACTCGGTTTCGATGACTTCACCGGGTACGTGGTGTGGGTGTGTGAGCAGGCGCTGGCGCGCGGGTTGCTGCCGCATACGAACCTCGGGGTGCTGAGTGCCGAGGACCTCGGCCGGCTGCGTGATGTGACCGCCTCTCAGGGGCTGATGCTCGAGTCCGTGAACCCGGATCTGGTGGCACATCAGGGCTCCCCGACCAAGCATCCGGCCAGGCGCCTGGACACGATCCGCGCCGCCGGGCAGCTGCGGATCCCGTTCACCAGCGGGATCCTCGTCGGGATCGGCGAGAGCCGTGAGGACCGCTTCGCGGCGCTCGACGCGCTGGCGTCGGTGCACTCCGAGTTCGGGCACCTGCAGGAGATCATCATCCAGAACTTCGTGCCGCACCAGAGCTACTACGGGCAGGAGCCGGCCGAGATCGCCACCGATGCGGCGGCCGACTACTGGCGCACAGGCATCGGTCATGGTCCGGCGCTCGATGCGCCGAAGTGGGCGAGCGACGTCACGATCGAGGACCTCAAAGCCCTGATCGCCCGCACGCGCGAGCTGATGCCGGACATCGGTATCCAGGTGCCGCCGAATCTGTCGGACTGGTGGCCGGAGCTGGTCGCGGCCGGCGCCACGGATCTTGGTGGCCTGTCGGCCAACGGTGATCACATCTCACCGGAGCATCCGTTCCCGTCGCCGGCGCAGGTGCGCAAGCGCCTGGCGCAGGATGGCTACGCCCTGTCGGAGCGGCTGTGCGTGTACCCGGACTTCATCGACCCCGAATGGATGTCTCAGGGCGTGCTCGACCTGGTCAAGACCGACTACTGGTCGTTCATCCCGCGCCGCGGCTCGGGTCGCCGCGGGGAGGTGACCGTCGGGCCGGATGCCGCCGGGCGCGCGATCGGGAAGGGCGCCCGCGGCGAGTGGCTGAGCGCCGAGGAGCTGACGGCGCTGTTCGCGGAGCAGCGTCCCGAGGTGATCGAGGAGATGCGGGCCGCCGCCGACGGTTTGCGCGCGGAGCTCGCAGGCGAC
This sequence comes from Solirubrobacteraceae bacterium, assembly GCA_035552235.1. Taxonomy (GTDB): domain Bacteria; phylum Actinomycetota; class Thermoleophilia; order Solirubrobacterales; family Solirubrobacteraceae; genus Palsa-465. The sequence continues at coordinate 59,411 of DASZLT010000004.1, read as the reverse complement.
GTGGTGACGTTCGTCGTCAACCGCAACATCAACGTCTCCAATGTCTGCATCGTCGGCTGTGCCTTCTGCGGCTTCGGGCAGGGCAAGCGCTCACCGGACGCCTACGAGCACTCCGAGGAGGACTTCGCGCAGAGGATCGCGGACGCCGTCCAGTTCGGCGCCACCGAGCTCTGTATCCAGTCCGGCATCCATCCGGACTGGACGCTCGACACGTACCTGCACTGGTTGCGCTTCGCGAAATCATGCGCGCCGCAGTTGCATCTGCACGCCTACTCGCCGATGGAGATCGCCCACATGTGCGACATCTCCGGGCTGCCGCCCCGCGAGGTGTTCGCCCGGCTGGCGGACGCCGGCCTGGGCTCGACCCCCGGGACCGCCGCTGAGGTTCTGCACGACGGAGTGCGCGAACGGATCTCCCCGAACAAGCTGCCGGTCGCGCGCTGGGTCGAGATCATCGAGGCCTCGCACCGCGCCGGCCTGCGCTCAACCGCGACCGTGATGTTCGGCCACATCGAGGAGCCGTGGGAGCTCGCCGAGCACATGCGCGTCGTGCGCGCGCTGCAGGAGCGCACCGGTGGCATCACCGAGTTCGTGCCGCTCTCGTTCATCCCCTTTCAGACGCTGCTCGGTCGCACGCACGGGATCGAGGAGATCACCCGCGAGGAGAACCTCAAGCACACCGCGGCCTTCCGGCTCGCGCTCGGGCACACGATCCCCAACGTTCAGGCGAGCTGGGTGAAGATGGGGCTCGATGCCGCGACCGAGGCGCTGCGCTGGGGCGTCAACGACCTCGGCGGAACGCTGATGGAGGAGTCGATCAGCCGGCTCGCCGGTAGCTATCACGGTGTGAAGCTGAACCCCCAGGACCTGATCGCAGCAGCACACTCCGCGGCCAGGCCGGCGGCCGAACGCACAACGCTGTATGAGATCCGGCGGGGATTCCCGATCGGAGAGACTGCGCTCGCGCGCTGAGCTCACCGCCTTGGGGTGCATCGCCTCGCATGTGTCGCCGGGCGGCCGTAAGCTTGTAACAAGACTCACGTATTCGCTGCGCAGGTCGATTACCAGGGCATGGCGAAGAGAGAGCGCTGAAGCCATGAGCGTGGTCGACATCGCACGTACAGCAGGAGGGTTCGCCCTCATCACCCGAGCCCAGGTGGCGCGGACGCCGCAGCGTGTACGCAGCACCGGGTCCCACCTCGCGCTGCTCTCCACGCCACGGCGGCGCCTGCACTGGAGCGGCGACTTCTACGACACGCCTGCCGGCCTCGCGGTGCTAGCTCCCGGTGATCTGATCAGGGCAGAGCCGATGGACGCCTACCTCGTGCCGGGTGTGCGGCTGCGCGCTCATGCCTGGCGCATCCTGTATCGCTCCACCGGCGCCGTGGGCGAGCCGACCGCGGTTTCCGGAACGCTGCTGCTGCCGGCCGGCTCGCGCGCCAGGCGGCCGTTGCCGCTGATCGCGTATGCGATCGGCACCCATGGAATCTGTGACGACGCCGCGCCCTCACGGCTGCTCTCCACCGGCCGCGACTGGGAAGCCGGGCTCATGGCTCTGGTCCTCGGGCGCGGCTGCGCCGTCGTCATCACGGACTACCAGGGCCTCGGTACCGCTGGAGATCACGCCTACATGGTGGGTCGTGCGCTCGGCGCCAACGTGCTCGATGCCATCCGCGCGGGCCGGCAGCTGGCGCCGACCGAGCTCTCCGCGGACTGTCCGGCGGCCGTCATGGGCTATTCCGAGGGTGGCACCGCCGCCGCCTGGGCCGCACAGCTGCAGCCCTCGTACGCCCCCGAGCTGGAGCTCGCCGGCGTCGCCGCCGGGGCCGCCGCGGCCGACATCGAGCTCGCCGGGCCGACGCTCGACGGCAGTTTCTTCTCCTTCTTTCTCGCCTACGGCGCGATCGGCTATTCCGCCGCGTATCCCGAGCTCGAGCTCGAGCCCTACCTCGTCGGGGACGCCGTCGGCACGATCGCTGCGCTGCGGCGGACGAACATCCTGCAGGCGGCGGTCCGCGGCCCCCGCTACGCGCGCATCGGCGAGCTCACCAGCCCCAACGTGCTCGAGCTGCCCTCCTGGCGCAAGCGGCTGCGCGAGAACCGGCTGGGCACGCTCGCCCCCGCAGCGCCGGTGTTGTTGCATCACGCGCGCCAGGATCAGATCGTCGCCTTCGAGCACTCAGAGCAGCTGCTCGATGACTGGCGAGCGCTCGGGGTTGACGTCAATCTGCACATCACGCGCGGCGGCTTCGATCACATCAGCGGCGCCGTCGCCGGGGCTCCGGTGGCCCTCGATTGGCTCGAGAAGCAGCTCGCGCGGCGCGGTGCCAGCCCGCGGCCGGCCAACGTCGTGCCGCTGCGGCGCGCAGCCTGAGCGCCCCCCGACTGACGGGTTGGGTGGACATCGGGTGTACCCGAATCCACCCAGATGCGTAAGTTAGGGGAACATGGCCACAGCACTTCTGTTCCCGGGGCAGGGCAGCCAGACGGCTGACATGCGCGACCAGGTCGCGCGCGTACGCCCCGATCTACTCAAGCTTGCGACCGAGGTCGTCGGTGAGGACCCATTTGCGCGAGTCGACGACGGCACCGCCTACGCCCAGCCCGCGATCTTCTGCGCGAGTATCGCCGGCTGGTGCCAGCTGGACCGCCCGACCTATGAGTTCACAGCCGGTCACTCGCTCGGCGAGCTGGGTGCGCTGGTCGCTGCCGGCGTGCTCTCGGAGCGCGCTGGTCTGGAACTCGTGGCGCTGCGCGGCCGGCTGATGCAGCAGGCCGGCGAGACCGCGGGTGACGGCGGCATGATCGCGCTGCTCGGCGGTGATGCCGCCGAGCGAGCCGAGGAGGTCGCGGCACCGCACGGTCTGTCGATCGCCAACGACAACTCTCCCCAGCAGGTCGTGCTGTCGGGCCCGCGCGCGGCGCTGCCGGCGGCAGGGGAGACCGCACGCCAGCTCGGGCTGCGCGCGATGATCCTGCCGGTGACCGGGGCCTTCCACTCGCCGATGATGGCCTCGGCCGTCCCTGAGTTCGAACGCGCGCTGGCCGCCGTCGAGCTGCACCCGGCGAGCAGCACGGTGATCTCCGCAGTGACCGCGGAACCGTTCGATGATGTGCGCGCTCGCCTTGCCGATGCGCTCACCGGCCCGGTGCGCTGGCGCGAGCTGCTGCATGGGCTGCAGGCGCGCGGGGTCACGCGCTTTGTCGAGGTCGGTCCCGGCAAGGTGCTCACCGGGCTGGTCAAGCGTACGCTCAAGGACGTGGAGCTCGTGAGTGTCTGACGACGGTTCCGCTACGCCGGCGGGAGCGGGAGGGATCGAATGGCCGGCTGGCTGCGCGCTGGTCACCGGCGGTTCACGCGGAATCGGGGCGGCGATCGCAGCCGGACTGGCAGCCGATGGCTGGCCCGTCGCCGTCAACTACAACTCCGGCGCCGATGCTGCGGCGCAGGTCGTTTCGGCGATCGAGGCGGCGGGCGGTCGCGCCCTTGCCGTGCAGGGCGACGTCTCCGATCCGGCAGCGCCTGAAAAGGTCTTCGAGGCCGCGGAGGCTGAGCTCGGGAGACCGGTGCTCGCGCTTGTCAACAACGCCGGCATCACCCGAGACAACCTCGCACCATCGCTCAGCGACGAGGAGTGGGAGGCCGTGATCGACACCAATCTCACCGCCGCTTTTCGCTTCACGCGTCGTGCGCTGAAGGGCATGATGCGCGCGCGCACGGGCCGGATCGTCAACATCGCCTCGGTCAGCGCTCTGCGGGCCAATCCGGGGCAGAGCAACTACGGGGCCGCCAAGGCCGGGCTGGTGCAGTTCACGCGCACCGCCGCGGTCGAGGTCGCCCGCCGCGGCGTCACGATCAACGCCGTCGCTCCGGGCTTCATCGCCACGGATATGACTGCCGAGCTGATCAGTGCCGAGCTGCTGGAGGCGATTCCCGCCAGGCGCGCCGGAACTGCCGAGGAAGTCGCCGCTTGCGTACGCTTCCTGGTATCGCAGCAGGCGGGCTACGTGACCGGCGCGGTGCTTACAGTCGATGGTGGGCTGGCGGCCTGATCGCGCCACCCGCAAGCTGAAAAACCAAGAAAGAGGATTGATCGATGAGTGCAGTGACCAAGGAGCAGGTGCAGGAGCGCGTCACCGAGGCGCTCGCCAGCTTCGGCCCCGATGCCAGCGAGATCACGCCCGAGGCGACGTTCGAGGACCTGGACATCGACTCCCTGGATCTCGTTGAGCTCGCCCAGATCGTCGAGGACGAGTACGGCGTTGTGCTCAAGGGCGAGGACATGAAGGAGCTGAAGACCGTCGGCGAAGCCGTCGACCTGATCACCGAGCGCGCCAACTAGTGTCCCGACGCGCACGAGCAGACTGGAGACGCCATGTCTGACAAGCGTCGAGCCGTAATCACCGGGATCGGTGCGATCACCCCGCTCGGGGTGGGCGCGCGTCCGCTGCACGAGCGCTGGTCCGCGGGGGCCAGCGGCGTCAGCGTGCGCGACGGTCAGGCTGCCGGCTACTGCGACGCGTTCGACGCCGCTGAGCATCTTTCCGTGAAGGAGGCGCGGCGGCTCGACCGTTTTGCGCAGTTCGCCGTCGTCGCAGCCGACGAGGCGATCGCCGATGCCGGCTGGTCGGAGGAGAAGCCGTTCGACCCGATGCGGATCGGCCTGATCATGGCCACCGGCATCGGCGGCTTCACGACCGTGCAGGCGAATCTCGATGTGATGCGGGAGAAGGGCGCGATGCGCATCTCGCCGCTGGGCATTCCGATGTACATGCCGAACGCCGCCGCGGCCGCGGTCTCGATGCGCCATGGACTCCAGGGACAGTCCTTCGCCGTCGCATCCGCCTGTGCCTCGAGCGGGCATGCGATCGGCCTGGCGGCACGCATGATTCAGTACGGCGATGCCGACGCGGTCGTCACCGGCGGCGCCGAGGCGACCCTCACCGATTTCGGATTCGGCTCGTTCAACACGATGTCGGCGCTCTCGAAGATAGGCATCTCCTGCCCGTTCGACGCGCGCCGCGATGGTTTCATCATGGGCGAGGGCGCCGGCGTGCTGGTGCTCGAGGAGTACGAGGCCGCCAAGGCGCGCGGCGCGCGCATCCTCGGTGAGGTCGCGGGCTACGGGTCGACCTCGGATGCACACCATCTGACTGCCCCCGAGCCGACCGGCCGTCCCGCTGCGCAGGCGATCACCCTGGCGATCCAGGACGCGGGGCTCACGCCCACCGAGATCAGTTACGTCAACGCGCACGGCACCTCGACCGAGCTGAACGACGCCGCCGAGACGGCGGCACTGAAGCTGGCTCTCGGTGAGTACGCCTACAAGATTCCCGTCTCCTCGACCAAGTCCGCAACCGGCCACCTGCTCGGTGCCGCGGGCGCGATCGAGGCCGTCGCGACTGTGCAGGCGCTGAATGAGCGCTTGATCCCGCCGACGCTCAACTACGAGGTGCCGGACGAGGGCCTGGACCTCGACTACGTGCCCAACACCGCGCGCGAGCTGGTGCTTGCGAACGGTGCGCCGCCCGCTGCGATCTCGAACTCGTTCGCGTTCGGCGGGCACAACGTCTCGCTGGTGATCAAGGGCCAGGGATGAAATCAGCGGTGGAATCGGGACGAGCCACCGATCATTTCATCCCGGTCCGCAGGGGCCGGGGTTGATGGCAGGCCTGCTGGCGGGCAAGCGCCTGCTGATCACCGGCGTCATCACCAAGGACTCGATGGCCTTCCACGTCGCGCAGCGCGCGCAGGCGGAGGGGGCGGAGATCGTGCTCTCGAGCTTCGGGCGCGTGCGGCGCATGACCGAGCGTGCAGCCCAGCGCCTCGAGACCCCGGTGGACGTGCTCGAACTCGATGTGAACAAGCCTGAGGACCTCGACGCCCTGGCGGCCGAGCTCGAGTCTCGGTGGGGACGCGTTGACGGCATCCTGCACGCGATCGCCTTCGCGCCCGAGGATGCGCTGGGCGGGAAGTTCATGACCGCCCCCGCGGAGAGCGCGGCGATCGCCTTCCAGACGAGTGCCTACTCGCTCAAGGCCGTGGCGGCCGCGCTTGCGCCGCTGATGCCGGAGCATTCGAGCATCGTCGGCCTCGACTTCGACGCCTCCGTCGCATGGCCGATCTACGACTGGATGGGAGTTGCCAAGGCGGCGCTCGAGTCGGTCTCGCGCTACCTCGCGCGTGACCTCGGCGCTCGGCGCATCCGCGTGAACCTCGTCAGCGCCGGCCCGCTCGGCACGGTCGCCGCCCGTGGTATCCCCGGCTTCGAGAAGCTCGCGGCGCTGTGGCAGCAGCAAGCTCCGCTCGGCTGGGATATCGAGGATCCGAGCATCGTCGCCGGCCCGATCTGCTTCCTGTTCTCAGATCTCTCGCGCGGTATCTCCGGTGAGATCGTGCATGTCGACGGCGGCTTCCACGCCATCGGCGCGCCGGCGGTCTGAGCCACATGCTGAGAATCGACCGCCGGCGATTCATCGTCAGCGGCATCGGGGGACTCGCCGGCGTGTTCGGCGTCGGCGAGCTGATCGAGCACGGCGTGCTTCCGGGGAAGACGAGGCTCGATCGGCTGCTCGGCGACTGCTCGGTCTCCGGCCCGGCGCTGACCTTCGCTCCCGTTGGTCACTCGTCGACTGGTTCCTTCCACTCCAAGGCCAGGGGCCGGACGGTCGGCTACACCGTCGCCTATCCGCCGGGCCACGGCCCGGGTAGCGAGTTGCCGCTGGTGATCTCCCTGCACGCGTACGGCGGCAACCACGCGAGCGGACTCGGCGGGCTCACGCTGGCGCGAGCGCTGGCCGCGCGTGACGCCGGCCGGGCGTTGCCGCCGATGGCTGCCGTAGCCGTTGACGGCGGCGGCCTGTACTGGAACCCGCACCCGGGTGATGACCCGATGGCGATGCTGGTCGACGAGGTGATTCCGCGCTTCCGACGAATCGGCCTCGGCCGCTCGCCCGCAGGCGTCGGCGTCGTGGGCATCTCGATGGGCGGCTACGGCGCCCTGCTTCTGGCCGAGAAGCATCCTCAGCTGCTCTCAGCCGTGGCCGCGATCAGCCCGGCCGTCTGGACCAGCTACGCGCAGGCCCGCGCGGCCAACCCCGGCGCGTTCGCTTCGGCCTCGGACTTCGCCAGCGACGACGTGATCGCACACGCGTCGGCGCTCGATCGCATGCCGCTGCGAATCGCCTCCGGCAACGATGACCCGCTCCACCCCGGCGTGGTCGCGCTCGCGAGACGGCTGCCGGGCTCGGCGATCGTTGAGTTCACCGCCGGCTGTCATGACGGCACGTTCTTCGCCAGCCAGCAGCATCAGGCGCTAGCGTTTCTGGGCAGCCACCTCAGGCGCTAGGTAGCCTGCTGCGAACCGATGACTGGCCCGTGCCTCCGTCCACAAGGGCGGGTACGGTCAGGCGGACCGATTGCGGGGGTGCGGATGCTGACTATCACTCTGCGGGACATCCAGTGGCGCGCTCGGCGTTTCGCACTCGGGGCGATCGCCACCGCACTCGTGTTCGCTGCGACGCTGCTGCTCGCCGGCTTGCACGCCGCGTTCATCAACGAGGCGACGGACACCGTCGCGTCCTTCAATGCCGCTCGCTGGATGGTGCCGGCCGGGGTGTCCGGCCCCTTCACTCAGAACGTGCCTCTTTCTGCGGGCCAGCAGGCTGAGGTTCCGAGGCTTCCGGGCGTCGTCCGGGCCACGCCCATCGTCCTGTCTGCGGTCGTGGTGGAAGTGCAGGGGCAGGAGCACAACGTCGACCTGATCGGCTATCCGCCCGGTGGCGCCTTCGCGCCACGGATCACGGCCGGGCGGGCCCCACGAGCATCGGACGAGGTGGCAGTGGATCGACTGCTGCACCTCGCGATCGGCTCGCTGGTCTCGATCGAGGGCCGGAGGCTGCGGGTCGTGGGCCAGGTGAGCGGGCTGACCTACAACGTCGGGACTCCGGCGTTGCTGATGACCCTGGGTGCCGCGCGCAGGCTGGTGTTCGGCGGCGAGCCGCAGGCAAGCGCGGTGATCACGCGCGGGGTCCCGCGTAGCGTGCCGGCCGGCTTGCGGGCGATGAGGAACGCAGCGGTCGTCGCCGACCTGCGTCGCCCGCTGAGCACCGCCACGTCAGCGATCGAGGTTCTTGCGGTACTCCTCTTCGTCGTCGCGATCGGCGTCATCGGGCTGATGGTCTATCTCTCGAGCCTCGACCGGCTGTCCGAGTTCGCCGTGTACAAGGCGGTTGGCGTTTCGAGTACGGTGTTGTTAGGGAGCCTCGTGCTTCAGACGATGGCGTTCGCCCTGCTCGCAGCTGCGCTCGCCGTGCTTGCCTCGGTGGTGATGGCTCCGCGTTTCCCGATCCCCGTGAGCATCGGCGCGGGCCTGTACGCGGCGCTGTTCGGCGCCGCGCTGCTGGTCGGCCTGGCAGCGAGTGCAGTCGGCATTCGCCAGATCACCCGAGTCGATCCGGCGGTCGCCTTCGCCGGTCGCGGTGGCCAGTGATGAGCGCGGTCAGCAGGACACGGCCCCCGGCCGACCTGATCGTTTCCGATCTGACCGTGGAGTTCAGTGCGAGGGGCTATGTCCTGAGGCCGCTCGACCGACTCAACGTATCGGCGAGTGACGGTCAGCTGGTGGCGCTGCTCGGCCCCAGCGGGTGCGGCAAGACCACGCTGCTCTCGTGCCTGGCAGGGCTGCTGACCCCGACGAGCGGCCGGATCGAGTTCGCCGGGATAGACGTGACCAAGCTCGCCGGTCGCGAGCTCACGGAGTACAGACGACACACCGTCGGGGTCGTGTTCCAGGCGTTCAACCTGGTGCGCAGCCTGACGGCACGAGAGAACGTCATGGCTCCGCTGATCCTGACCGGCCTTGGCCGCCGCGAGGCCGGCAGGCGCGCGCTCGAGCTGCTCGATCTCGTCGGTCTCTCAGAACGCGTGAGACACCGGCCTGGCGAGCTGTCCGGCGGCCAACAGCAGCGGGTCGCGATCGCACGGGCACTTGCCTGGGAGCCATCGCTGCTGCTGGCCGATGAGCCGACGGCGCACCTCGATCACATCCAGGTGGAGAGCGTGCTCCGGGTGCTGCGGGACATCGCGGCCTCCGGGCGGCTCGTTGTGCTCTCGACCCACGACGCCAGAGTCAGCCGCATCACCGACCACGTCATCGAGCTAGCCCCCGACAAGCTTCCACCGGAGGCGCCGCCCCGCCGCGCTCAACTCGAGCCCGGAGAGCTGATCTTCACGCTGGGAGAGCAGAGCGACTTCGTATATGTGATCGAGGACGGCGAGGTCGAGATCTTCCGGCCGGACGTCGACGGCACAGAACGGACGCTCGCGACCCTGCACTCCGGCGAATACCTCGGTGAGTTGGGGCCGGCGTTGGGACTGCCGCGCAGCGCGTCAGCGCGTGCACGTACCCCCGCCACGCTCATCGCCTACGACGTGGGGACATTTAGACGCAAGTACGCCAGCCGGCTCAATGCCGAGGACAGTTCTCGCGCTCAGCAGCCGTCGCCGGGGAGCTGACCGCGTCGCGCATAGCCTCCAGGTCCGGCTCGTAGATATGAGCCGACTTGACGATGAAGTCGAGGCGGCCGACCTCGAGATCGAGGCCGTGGGCGATCCGCTCCATCAGGTACGCGAGCTCGACGAGATTGCCGTAACCCTTGGCCCCGAAGTCGATCGAGTGCGCGTAGACGATCGCCGCCAGCCGGCCGTCGCTGATCCAGAAGTCGAGCAGGCTGACACAGGGGACGTAGGTGGTGTCCGACAGTGGCTCGAAGGTCGTGATCGTCGCCGATCGCGACGTTGGGTCGGCGCGCAGGCGGTCGATCACCCACTGGACCTGATTGCGCCCGGTCTCGGCGTACTCGTAGAGGCGGCTCGCATAGCTGCGAGCGTCGCCCAGCGCCGCCACCAGCGCGTGATCGGTGAAGTTCGCGTGCATCCAGGCGAGCCGCTCGGCGTCCCCGAGCTCACTCACGATCGCATCGGCGCTCGCCGGACTGGCGACGCTCAGCGTCACCCGCTCGAGCTCCAGGATTGGCGCGGCGTCATAGCTCGAGCCCACGCCCTCGTCAAGGATCCGCCGGGCGATGGCGAGCCACGCGGCGCCGATTGTTTGGGCCTCGATGCGGGTGCCAAGCATTACCGCGAGACTAACTGCTGGTTGATTGGAAGCGGTCCGGACCTAGCCGTCTCCTCTCGCGCGCATATCCGGGGATCGTGCCGTCCGCGCAAAAGCAGGAATCGAGAAGCGCCGAATGGGCGTCGCGAACGCGCAGGCGGACGCAGCTCGTTCGCCACGGTGTACGTATACGACGAGCCAAGCGGCAACGACGTGACACCGACGAGCCGGAAATGTGACCAGGGACGCCGGCGCTCTCGGGTCCACGCGGTCACCGACCTCGGGCGCTAGCCGAGGTCGCCACGCTCTTATGCGTAGTGTTCGGGCACGGTGAGGCATCTTGTGCGTAGGAAGTGCATTCTCAGCCGTGGCGCCGGGGGAGGCGGACCGTGATGTCAAGGCCTCCGGTGGCGACGGCGGTGGCGTGCACAGTTCCGTTGTGGACGGTCGCGATCGATGAGACCAGGGCGAGGCCGAGGCCGAAACCACGGTGGCGGGTCCGGTCATCCAGTCGGGTGAACGGCAGAAGCAGGCGCTCGACCTGATCCGGCGGGATGACGTGACCGGTGTTAGCGATTCGGACCAGTGACTCTCCGTTGTCGGTGGCAGTCGAGACTTCCACGGTGCCTCCCGCGAGGTTGTACAGCTCAGCGTTGTCCAGCAGGTTCGCCACCAGCCGTTCGAGCAGCACGCCGTCGCCGGTTACGGGAGCTTCGTCGAGTGTGACGGTGCTGGTGATGCCGTTGGCCGTGCGTCCGTCGAGCGCATCCTCCACGACGGCCGCCAGATCGAGCGGCTCGCGGAACGCACGTGCCTGCTCGCCACGCGCGAGGATCAGTAGCACTTCGATCAGGCGCTCGGAGTGATTGACGGCCTGGCGCACCTCACCGGCCATCGACACCAGCTCCTCGAGCGTCGGCTGCGGTTTGCCCAGTACCACGTCAATCGCGGTGCGCATCACGGTCAGGGGCGTGCGCAGCTCATGGCTTGCGTTGGCGATGAACTGCCGCTGGCTAGCGAACGCGTGATCCAGCCGCGCCAGCATGTTGTCGAAGGTGTCGGCGAGCTCACGCAGCTCATCGCGTGGGCCCTGCAGACCGATGCGCTGCGAGAGGTCCTGCTCACTGGCAGCGCGAGCGGCCGCCGTCAGCCGCTGCACCGGCCGCAGGATCCGTCCTGCGAGCCCCCAGCCGGCGACGGCGGCTAGCAGCGTCATGCCGGCCAGGCCGAGCAGTGAGTAGCTCAGCAGGTGGTTCGCGGTGGTGTTGCGCTGCGCGGCCACGCCAGCCTGGACACCGATGACATACAGCGCCGCGCACTTCTGCATTGACCCATGGCTGCCGTGGCGGTGCACCGCTGTGATGCAACCTGCGATCGCGCGACTGGTCGCGCGTGGGATCGCGGTGGTCGCAGACGGATGCAGGCTGTGCACGACCAGCACGTAGGTGATCGCCACCAGCGCGGCGCCGCCCAGCGCGAACAGCGACATGTAGAGCAGCGTCAGCCGCGAGCGGGCGCTGAGGTCGATCCTCACAGCCGGTAGCCGACGCCGATGATCGTCTCGATCAGCGGCGGGTCGCCGAGCTTGCGCCGCAGGCGGGCGACGGTCACCGCGACCGTGTTGCTGAACGGGTCAGCATGGGCGTCCCAGACGTGCTCAAGCAGGTGCTCAGCGCTGACCGCAGCACCGTCCGCGTCGGCCAGGCACTCCAGCACGCCGAACTCTTTGCGCGTTAGCGTCAGCGGCATCCCCGCGCGGCTGGCGCGGTGGCGTGCGCGATCGACGATCAGGTCACCGCGAGTCACCACCGCGGGCGAGCCCGGTCCTCGGCGCCCCAGCGCGCGGATCCGCGCGACCAGCTCGTTGAACGCGAACGGCTTGCAGAGGTAGTCATCTGCTCCGAGCTCCAGCCCGTCGACGCGGTCCTCGACATCGTCGGCCGCCGTCAGCATCAGGATCCTGCTGAGCGAGTCGTCACGCACCAGCCGGCGGCAGACGCTGTCACCGTGCACGCTCGGTAGGTCGCGGTCCAACACCACCACGTCGTAACCGGTGCTGGTCGTCCACTGCAGCGCGGCCGCGCCGTCGTATACGACATCCACGGCAAAGCCCGCGTCGCGCAGCCCCTCGCCGATGCGCTCAGCCAGCGCGACGTGATCCTCCACCACCAAGACTCGCATGCGCACATCATGCACCCATCCGGATGACATCTGTGTAACAGGCCGTGTGCGGAGCGTGTCATGGGCCGCCTGATAGACCAACGGGCCTATGAGCACTCAGCACCCGATCACCAGAACCGCGGCAGTAGCGATGGCCACCTCAGCCCTGGCGGTGCTGGTGGCGGCCTGTGGCGGCAGCCCATCGTCCAGTCGCGAACAAACCTCAACCCGCGGAAAGGGCTCGACGCGCGCTCCGAGCGGGCTTGCCTACTCCCGCTGCATGCGCTCCCACGGCGTAACGAACTTCCCCGACCCGAGCCCGGCCGGGGGCTACTCCTTCAGTGGCTCCACCAGCTCACCCGTGTTCAAGTCAGCACAAAGAGCGTGCGCGAACCTGATACCGGTGAAGACCATCCCCAACTCAGCAAGCGCCACCCCGCAGCAGCAAGCGCGGTACAACGCGCAGCTGATCAGATGGGCAGAGTGCATGCGTCACAGCGGTTACCCGCGACTCCCTGATCCAACCCCCGGCAGTCCCCAACCGGGCAAGGTCCATGGAACGGCTTGGGGCGGCGGGCCTGGCTGGTGGATCGACATCCCGACCTCAATCAACGCGTACTCGTCGGGGTTTAGCAACACCGCGAAGACCTGCGACACCCAGACCCACCAAACGTACCGCTAGAGGGATGGTCTCGCGCACGACCAACGTCGCTGTCTTATGCACCGCAACCGCCACAGCCCACACCGAGCGAGGTCGGCAGCGGCCCGCGCGAATTGCGGCCCCGAGCGTCGTCGCCACAGTGCTCGTCCTCCTCATAGCAGATTCTGGGAGTGAGCGGCACGCCCAAGCCAGCCATCGAACTCCTCCTCGACCGCCCGCTGAATGATCAGAGGGCGGGCCAGGTCAGCAAGCGTCTTCTGCGGGTCATCGACGATGCCCTTGCCGAGCAGCCGGTCGATCTCGGTCTGTATCTCCGCCGACTGCGGAATCTGTTTCACCGTCATGCTTGCGCGGAAGCGCGCGAATCGAAGCTCGCCGCAATCTGAATCAGGCCGGGAGTCCCGGCTCAGGCTGGAACGCCAGGTTCTCGTCCAGCGGGGCGACCCGCCCGACGTGGGAGCCGGGCGTCACTTCTTCAGCGCACGCTCCCGTCGAGCACCTGCAGCGTCTTCAGGTCCGAATAGAAATCGAGCGCGTAGTTGCCGCCCTCGCGACCGATGCCGGAGATGCCGATCCCGCCGAAGGGCGCGGTGAGGTCGCGGGCCAGGAAGGTGTTGACCCACACGATCCCAGCCCTGACCGCGCGGCCGGTGCGGTCGGCGCGACCCATCGAGCTTGTGTAGATCAGCCCCGACAGCCCGTACCGAGTCGAGTTGGCCAGCGCGATCGCCTCGTCCTCTTCAGCGAAGGTCTGGAACGTGAGCACAGGGCCGAAGACCTCGCGCTGCACGATCTCCGCGTCGTTGGCCCGCGGCTCGAACAGCGTTGGCTCGTAGAGCAGGCCGCTAAGGCGCTTGCCGCCACGCACCAGATGGTCGCCGGCGGCCACCGCACGCTGCACGAAGCCGTCGACGCGCGCAAGGTGTTCGGGGTGGATCAGCGGTGAGACCGTGGTCTCTGGGTCACGCGGATCGCCGAGCACGTGCTTGTCGACTGCTGCGTTGAAGCGCTCGAGGAACTGCTCGCGCACGCTCTCCTGGATCAGCAGGCGCGTGCCGGCGAGGCAGACCTGGCCGGCGTCGTCGTACTGGCCGGCGGCCTTGGCCGCGGCGGCGTCGAGGTCGGCGTCCTCGAACACCATCAGCGGGCCCTTGCCGCCGAGCTCGCCGGTGAACGGCACCAGGTTGCGCGCGGCCGCCACGCCGATCTGGCGGGCGGCCTCGGGTGAGCCCGTGAAGGAGATACGGCGCAGCAGCGGGTGCTCGACGAGCGCCGCGCCGACCTGCTCGCCGATGCCCTGCAGCACGTTGAAGGCGCCGGGCGGGAAACCGGCCTCATGGCTGAGGTCGGCCAGCAGCGAGCAGGAGAGGGGAGACCACTCGGCGGGCTTCAGCACCACCGGGCAGCCGGCGGCGAGCGCAGGAGCGACCTTCCAGGTCGAGAGCATGAACGGCGCGTTCCAGGGTGTGATCACCGCGGCGGGGCCTGCGGGCATACGCTGCACGCGGTTCCAGGTCCCCTTCGAGTGCCAGTCGCGCTCCTCGTAGGCGACCGCCAGGTCGGCGTAGTTGCGGAAGTTGGCGGCGGCCCTGTGGATCACGCGCAAGCGCAGTGACTCGAGCAGCATCGCCATGTCGGCACATTCGACCGCTGCAAGCCGCTCGACGTCGTGATCGATCAGGTCGGCCAGGCGGTGCAGCAGTGCGGCGCGGCCGGTGGCGCCGAGCGCCGCCCAGCCGGGAGCCGCCGCGTGCGCGGCGCGCACAGCCAGATCGGCCTCCTCGGCACCGCCCGCGGCGACGTTGGAGATCACGGACCCGTCGATCGGCGTGATCACCTCGAAGCGGTCGGCGCTCGAGACCCGCTCACCGCCGATCCAGTGGTCGGTCGAGACCCGCTGGCCGGCGACCGTCGCGAACCCTGCCTCCGTGGAGGCGCTCATCAGACGTATTCCCTGACGGTCTCGAGGTCGTCGACGGTGTAGCCGAAGGTGAAGCGGTAGCCGCGTGCGACGCTGACCGGAGCCAGCATAGTGTGCTCCTCGCCCGGTGCTGCTGACAGCTCGAGCGTGGCCGTCCCCTCCCAGACCGTCGAGACGCTGCGGTCGCGGCTTCGTGCCGCGACCAGCTCGTGCACGGCCGGCTCCCCGTGGCGGCCCGCGGCCAGCCGTGCGAAGTGGCGCACGTTGACGAGCGGTGGGTCGGTGTGCAGCGATCCCGACTCGCTTTGGTGCTCGAGCGCGACCGTCGCGCGGGCCAGCTCGCGGCCGCGCGCCGAGCAGCTGGCACCGAAACGAGAGCCCTGCTCGATCGCAGGGGAGGCCTTGCACTCCAGCTCGAAGCTGCGCGTCATCCAGACATCGCCGAGCTTCTTGGGGTAGCCCTGGATCCAGCCGCGAGCCATGGCGAAGTCCTGGTTGACCCAGATGAACGGGCAGGTCGTGACCGGCTGGCCGTTCAGCAGCCCGCTGACCACCAGGTAGAACTCCTTGTACTGCGAGCGCACCGGGTCGGCCAGCTCGTCGCCACCTTCTGAGTAGGACTGCCAGTCGACGAACACGGCGGCGCAGCGCCCGGCGTCGGGGTGCCGTTCGAGCCCCTCGGGCAGCAGCGATGCGGCGGCCTCGGGGTCGGCGTGGAAGTCGACGACGAGGAAGTCACCCACGTAGTGCCAGGGCGGGGAGGGCACGAGGCTGGCGTGTCCCTCGGGGGTACGGGGGACGGTGTAGCCCTGCAGGGTCATACGGCCTCCTTTGAGTTGGCCGGTTCAAGCGGCGTGCCGAGCATCTCGAGGCTCTCGCGCTCGGAGTCGATCGCCGCCTGGTCGAAGCGGAAGTAGGAGCGGGGCGGCAGCGGCCCCCAGGTGTTGGATGAGAAGCGGTTGTCCGGCCAGCGGCGCGGCTGATGGCCAGGCTGCAGCTGTTCCATGTCGCAGTACAGCTCGACGAAACACTGCTCCTCGACGATCCGGACGTAGGAGGCGATGTTGCCGCCGACGCCGTGGCGCGTCGGACCCCAGCCGAGCCAGCGGCCGTGGCGGCCGAGGTGGTCGAGCGCGACGCGCATCTGACCGATGTCGACCACATCGAAGGCGAGGTGGTGGAAGTGCGCCTCGGGTGATTCGGGGGTGGGGTGGCGGGACCGAATGAGTGCCATCACGTGGTGGTCTGAGTTGATGTGGAACCAGACGCCGTCCTCACCGAGCCAGTCGGTGAGCTTCATGCCGAGGGCCTCGGTGTAGAAGCGGCACTGCTGCTCGAAGTTGCCGGTCAGGAAGTTCACGTGCCCCAGCTTGCGCGGGTGGCCGACCACGCCGGTGCCCGCAGGTCGCGCATGCGCGACGAGTCGCGAGGCGGGCTCGCGGTGGGCCAGCAGCTGAATACCGTTGCCGTCGGCATCGCTGGTCGCGATCAGGCCGTCGCCGTCGGTCACGCTGGCGCCGAAGGCCTCGAGGTGCGCACGCGCCTGCCCCAGCGGGCAATCCGGGGCGAGCCCGTAGGCGACGTGGTCGAGGCCGGCGGGCGAACCGGCGATCAGCTCGAGCGCACAGGGCTCGTCGTCGCAGGCCAGCAGCACCGCGTCACTGCCCCGCTCGCGGACGTGGAGCCCGAACTGCGCGCACCAGCGCGCCGTGGCCTCCTCGAGGTCGGCCACCCGCAGGCCCACATGATCGATCCGCTGCAGCTCGATCATCAGCGGACCCTCACAGGCATCCGCTTGATGCCGTTGAAGAAGTTCGAGCGCAGCCGCTCCGGCGGCGCGGCGAGCTCGAGCTCGACGCCGCGTGACAGCAGGTCCTCGAACGTGATCCGGATCTCCATCTTCGCCAGGTGCGCCCCGAGGCAGTGGTGAACACCGCCGGGGCCGAAGGTCATGTGCTTGTTGGGGTAGCGGCCGACGTCGAAGCGCATCGGCGCCTCGAACACCTCCTGATCCCTGTTGCCGGAGACGAACCAGGTTGTGACCTTGTCGCCGGCACGGATCTGCCGGCCGCCGAGCTCGGTGTCGATCGCCGCGGTGCGGCGGAAGTGATGCACCGGGGTCGCCCAGCGCAGCATCTCCTCGGCAGCGGTCTTGCCGAGCTCGTCGAAGCCGGCATGCAGGCGCTCACGCTCGTCGGGGTGCTCGCTCAGTGCAATCAGGCCATGGCTGATCGTGTGGCGGGTGGTCTCGTTTCCGGCGGTCGCCAGCAGCACGAAGTAGACGTCCATCTCGCGCTGGGAGAGCCCGGCATTGACGAGGTCGCTGATGATGTCCTCGCGCGAGCTGTGCCGCCGTTCGTCGGCGATCCGCCGGCCGAAGGCGAACATGTCGAGCGCAGCTGGACTCGAGAACGGCAGATGGCGGTGCGCGTCGTCTCCATCGGTGTGGGCGTACTCGGGGTCTTTGTTGCCGAGCAGGCGGTCGCCGATCTCGACGATCTCGCGCCGCTGCGCCTGGGGCACGCCGAGGATCTCGGCAAAGACCTGCATCGGGATCTCGGAGGCGATCTCGTGAACGAAGTCGAACTCGCCCTTGGGCAGCGCCCCGTCGAGCACCTGCTTGACGACCTTGCGGACCTGCTCCTCCCAGACGCCGACCGCCTTGGGGGTGAAGCGCCGGTTGACCAGCGCGCGCAGTTCGTCGTGGTGCGGCGGGTCCATGTCGATCATCGATTTGCGCGCCTCGATGTGCTCGGGCTCGAGGTCCTCGAGCGAGGTTCCGCCGATCTCCGAGGAGAAGACCTCGGGTGTGCGGTGCACGGTGCGGATGTCCTCGTAGCGGGTGACGGCCCAGAAGCCGCGGCCGCCGTCGAGCTCCGGGTTCCAGTGCACCGGGTCGTCGCGGCGCAGCTGCGCGAAGCCCTCGTACGGGACGGCTTCGACGAAGTTGTCGTGGTCGGAGAGATCGATGAACTCGCTGGTCACTGACATCTGATCGCTCCTAGAGGTGGTGGAGGTATTCGGTGATCTCCCAATCGGAGACCCAGGCACGGTGGCGCTCGAGCTCGAAGCCCTTCATCGCCAGGAACGTGCCGACGATCTCCGCGCCGAGGCCGTCGCGCAGGACGGTGTCGTCGGCGAGCGCCGCGAGCGCCTGATCGAGGGAGTTCGGCAGCGGCGCCCCGATCACGTCCGCGTCGGCGCGGTATGCGTCACCGCCGACGGGGGCTGGTGGTGTGAGCTTGCGGCGCATGCCGTCGGCGCCGGCGAGCAGCGTCGCGGCGATGCCGAGGTAGGGGTTGGCGGACCCGTCACCGACACGCAGCTCGACGCGGGTCGCGCCGCCGCGCTCGGGCGGGATCCGCACGAAGCTCGCACGGTTGTCCCAGCCCCAGTTGGCGTGGGTCGGCGCCAGTGAATCGGGCTGGATCCGGCGGTAGGCGTTGACCGTCGGGTTCAGGAGCGCCATCAGTGCCGGCGCGTGCTCGATCAGGCCCGCTGTGAAGTGCCCCATCTCCGCGCTGACGCCCTGATCCCCGGCCAGGTCCGTGAAGGCGTTCGTGCCGTCGTGGTTGAGCGAGATATGCAGATGCGTTCCCGAGCCGCCCTGGTCGTTGAAGGGCTTGCCCATGAACGTCGCATGTAGCCCGTTCTGCGCGGCGATGTCCTTGACGGCGGCCTTCAGGCGGAAGGCGCGGTCGGCCGCGTCGAGGGCGCCGGAGTGCCTGAGATTGATCTCGTACTGCGAGTTCATGAACTCGTGGTTCATCGCAAAGACGTCGAGGCCGATCGCCGCCAGCTGCTCGGTCATGCGGCGCACGAGCCCGCCCGGGTCGGCCA
This sequence comes from Solirubrobacteraceae bacterium, assembly GCA_035552235.1. Classification (GTDB taxonomy): domain Bacteria; phylum Actinomycetota; class Thermoleophilia; order Solirubrobacterales; family Solirubrobacteraceae; genus Palsa-465. Next base: position 40,711 of record DASZLT010000004.1, on the reverse strand, counting down.
GCGGGCCGACCGTATAGACCATGCTCAGGTTGTCCACGTGGCGGCGCACGCCGTTCGGGGCGGCCGGGTCGCGCACGACGAGGAAGAATTCGAGCTCGGGTCCGACGATCGGCTCGAAGCCGAGCTCGGCGACGGTCGCTACCGCCCGCGCCAGCGCCCCGCGCGGGTCACACACCGGAGTGCCGGCCTGTGCCGGCTCGATGTTGGCGAGGCAGCTGGCGACCCCCGGCTCCCACGGCAGCGTGACCATCGTCGAGAGGTCCGGGCGCACGATCAGATCGGGGTAACCGGCCTCGCCGCCGACCACCGGCGTGTGGCGCAGATCGGTGCCCATCACGGCCGCGCAGAAGCACAGCCCGTGCTCGACGACGCCGTCGAACTGCTGGATCGGGACGTCCTTGCCGCGGGCGATGCCGTGCAGGTCGGGATACAGAACCCGCACCGACCTGATCTGCTGATCGGTCTCCTTGGCCGGCTCGGAGGGGTGGGTGGGGCTCAAATTCTCCGGCAGCGAACCTGTGGTCACGGATCTCTCCTATCTGCGCGCTGCGCGCGCTCCCAAAAAAGTCGAAAAGCTGGAAGGCGGCGGATCGTGTGCCAGCCGATCTCGGCCTTGGGCGCCTTCATACCGGTGCTCCCATCGGGGTGCCGAGCGTCGAGCTCTCCTGCGTCAGCGCCAGCTTGACCTGCTCGAGAGGCAGCGGATGCGTCAACTGCTTGCGATACCAGGGCAGGCGACGCGCGGCGTTCATCCCGACGATCCCGATCATGCGCTCGCCCGAGACGCAGGCCGCGACAAAGCGGTCGTCCTCGGGTGACTGCTCGAGCAGCTCGATGCGATCGGCAAGCGCCGGGCAGCCGAGCGCCTGGATCTTGGAGCCGTACTGATCGGACCAGAAGTAGGGCGGGTTCGTGTGAGCGGCGCGATCCGCCGGGTCGAGCAGTGCGTTGCGCCCGGCCAGCTGGCCGTGCTCGGCGGCCGTGGTCCAGTGCTCGACACGTAGCGGCGTGCCATCCGCCAGCGCGACCGGTACCGCGGCGATGTCGCCCGCCGCCAGGATGTCGGGATCGGAGACGGTCGTGAGCGTCGAGTCGCAGCGGATCGCGGGGTCGCGCTCGAGCCCTGAGCCTGCGAGCCACTCGGTATTGAGCCGTGAACCAAGCGCCAGCAGCACGGTGTCGGCATTGACCGTCGTGCCGTCGGTGAGCTCGGCATGTTCGACGCGACCCGAGACTCCACGCAGCTCGGCGACTGCGACGCGGAGGCGCAGGTCGACGCCGCGCTCACGGTGCATCCGCGCCCAGCGTTCGCCGAGCTGCGGGCCGAACGGCAGCAGCGGGTGCGCGGCGATGTCCACCAGCGTCACCTCGACGCCCAGCGCCCGCGCGCTGGCGGCAACCTCGCAGCCGATGAAACCGGCGCCGACGATCAGCAGGCGTCCGCTCGATGAGAGCGCTGTGCGCAGCGCGACCGCATCCTCGAGCTCGCGCAGCGTGTGCACGCCGGCGAGTTCGGCGCCCGGTCCGTCCCAGCTGCGCGCACGGCAGCCAGTGGCGATGATCAGCCGGTCGTAGCAGGCCTCGGTTCCGTCCTCGAGCGCCACGCGTCTGTGCTCACGATCGAGTCCGGTGGCCGGCACCCCGAGGCGCCAGTCGACGTCGAGTTCGCCGACCTGCAGCGCCAAATCCTCGATCTCCTGGGTGGCCTGCAGCAGCTCCTTGGACAGCGGCGGGCGCGTGTAGGGCAGGTGCGGCTCCCGGCCGATCATCACGATCCCGCCGTCGTGGCCGGCGGAGCGTGCCGCCTGGGCGGCACGCAGGCCGGCCAGCGACGCGCCGACAATCACGAGCCGCAGCATCGGGCTCAGTCCTCGAGCCGGATCGCCATCATCGGGCAGACGTTGGCGGCCTCTTGCATCTCCGCGCGCCGGTCGTCGTCGACATCTTCCTGCCAGACGAGCACGTCGTCGTCGCCGAGCTCGAAGACATCGGGGGCGACGGCCACACACTCGCCGTGGCTCTGGCAGAGGTTCATGTCCACATGGACCTTCATCAGTCGTTCTCTCCTTGGGCCATGCGCTCGGCCTCGTCCTCGGGGATCGCGAGCGCGACGTGCAGCGTGTTCCCGGACACCGCCGGCTGATCGCCGACCGCGGTCAGATCGACATCCCAGTCCACGACGGTGTTCTCGACGCGGCCGAGTCCGCTGATCTCGACGGCTACGACATCGCCGGGCTCCATCGGCCGTGAGTTGGCGGGCGTGCCGGTCAGTACGACGTCCCCCGGCTCGAGCGTGATCAGCCGGCAGATGTCGGCGAGCTGGTAAGCGACACCCCAGATCATGTCCGCGGTGGTTGCCTGTTGCACGAGCTCGCCGTTTAGGTAGGTGCGCAGCGTGAAATCGGTGGGGTCAAACTCCGCGGCGGGGGTGACCCACGGACCGATCGGCAGGAAGCCGTCCTGGCCCTTGACGCGCAGCATCGCGCCGCGGTCGGCATGGCGGAAGTCGTGCAGGCCGATGTCGTTGGCCGGGGCGTACCCGGCGACGTGGGAGAGCGCGTCCCATGGAGACACGCTGTGCATCGTGCGGCCGATCACCACGGCCAGCTCGCCCTCGTAGTTGAGGAACCTGGTTCCGCGTGGACGGCGCACAATCCCGCGATGCCCGTTGAGCGTCGTCGGCGGCTTCATGAAGTAGGACGGATACGCCGGTGTGCGCGCCGCGTACTCGGTCAGGCGGCTCTGGTAGGTCAGGTGCACCGCGATGATCTTGGAAGGCGCCACGGGCGCCAGATACCGCGCATCCCCCTCGGGGACGGTGCGTCCGTCCTCGAGCACGATCGTGTCGCCATCGAGCCGTCCCCAGGCAGCTGCCTGGCCGATCTCGACCCTCACTCTTCTCTCGGTCACGCCACGCATGGTCTTGCTCGGAGGGCGAGCCCGCAACAGGAAGATGCGATCGATTATGCGCGCTGCGCGATAATTGCCCGAGGGTGGAACTCAGACAGCTGCGTTATTTCGTCACCGTCGCCGAGGAATTGCACTTCTCCCGCGCCGCCGCGCGCCTGCATTTGGCGCAATCGGCGCTGTCGGCGCAGATCAGGCGCCTGGAGGAGGAGGTCGGCGGGCCGCTGCTGCTGCGCAGCACCCGTCAGGTCGAGCTGACACCAGCAGGCGAGGCGCTGCTCAACGAGGGCCGCGCGATCCTTGCCGCTGCGGATGGTGCGCTCGGCCGCGTACAGGCGCTCGCCCGGGGTGAGGCGGCCTCGTTCTCGATCGGTTCGCTCGGTCCGGTGCCGGGAGCGCTGTTCTCACCGCTGCTCGCCACCTTCAGTGCCCGCCACCCCCAGGTCCGCATCGACGTGCGCGCGGTCGAGTTCTCGGAGATGATCTCGGCGCTGCGCACGGGCCGGGTCGACGTGGCCTTCCTCTATGCGCCGCTCGACGATGAGGACCTCCAGGTCGTCCCGTTGATCAGCGAACCGCGCGTCGCGGTACTTCCCAGCGGCCATCGCCTGGCGGGGAACGAGTTCGTGACACCGGCGGATCTGGCGGGTGAGACCTTCGTCGCGCAGCCCGATGTGACGCCGCAGGCATGGCGCGATTACTGGATGCTGGTCGACGAGGTTGGGCGGCGGCCGAAGATCAGCGCCTACGTCGGCGACAACCTCGAGGAGTGGCTCTACCTGGTCGGCCGCGGCGAGGGCGTCGACACCTGCCCGGCGATCATCGCGCGCTACTTTGCCCGTCCCGATGTCGCGTTCGTGCCGCTGCGCGATGCCGCACCGACGACGCTCGTGCTCGCGGTACACCGCGAGGTGACGCACCCGATCATCGACGAGTTCGTCGAGCTCGCGGTCGAGATCGCCGCCAACGCCACACGCAACCCCAACACGGGCTATGCGCCGCCCGCAAAGGAGGAATATGAGCGAGCCGCCGCACCCACTTGACCTGATCGACCGCGAGCGCGTGCTGGAGCTGCTGACCCAGCATCTGAGCAGCGCGTGGGCCTCGTTTGACAGCGCTCGGCCCAAGGAGCCGCAGCTCGGTCAGGCACTCGTCGCCCGGCTCTCGGAGCGATTGCCCGCGGCGCCGGGTGATCCGGAGGCGTCGCTCGCGGATATCGCGAGCGTGCTGGATGCGAGCATCTCGCCCTCGCGTCCGCTGTATACCGCCTATATCGGCTCCACGGGGCTCGAGGCCGGAGTGCTCGCTGGCGCCCTGGCCAACGCATACGACGTCAACCTCGCCTCCGCAGCGGGTGCCGCCGAGCTGCTCGAGCAGCAGACGCTGCGTTGGGTGGCCGAGTTCGTCGGATATCCGGTCGGGGACGGTGCCTTCACCAGCGGCGGCATGACCTCGAACCTCACGGCGCTGACGGCGGCACGTGAGCACGCGCTGCCCGGCTCCAGGTACGAGGGCGTCTCCGGGCGCGCCGCGGCGGTCTACTGCTCCGAGGAGTCACACCACTCGGTCGCACGTGCGGTCGAGGTCATCGGCCTCGGCAGCCAGGCGCTGCGACGCATCCCGATCGATGCGCAACGGCGGATGCGCGTCGACGCGCTGGCCGACGCGCTGGCAGCCGATCGCAGCGCCGGCGTGCTGCCGGTGGCGGTGGTCGCGACCTCAGGTACGACGCTGACTGGCGCGATCGACCCGCTCGCCGAGGTCGCCGATGTCTGCGCCGAGTACGACGTCTGGATGCACGTCGACGGCGCCTACGGCGGACCCGCCGCCGGAGTGCCCAGCCTCGCGCCGCGGTTCCGCGGAATCGAACGTGCCGATTCGCTGACGATCGACGCGCACAAGTGGCTGGGCGTGCAGAAGAGCTGCAGTCTCGTGATGCTCGCGAGCAGCGGGCCACTTGAGAGCGCCTTCGCCCACGACGAGCGCTACATGCTGCACGCCGGCGTGGCCACAAACGGCGTCGATCGCACGCTCGAGTACTCGCGTCCGGTGCGCTCGCTCAAGCTGTGGCTCGCCTTCCGCATCTACGGCGCCGACATGCTGCGCCGGTGGATCGAGATGACGGCGGGCCATGCTCGTTCTCTGGCCGCGGCGCTCGCGGCCAATCCCGAGTTCGAGCTGCTCAACGACCCATCGCTATCGGTTGTGTGCTTCCGTCATGTCGGGGCTGGCGACCTCTCAGGCGCCGAGCTCGACGAACACAACCTGCGGCTCGCACGCGCGATCACAGAAGACGGCCGCGTCTACCTTGCGCCGGCGCAGGTCGACGGCATGACCTGCCTACGCGTCTGCTTCATGAACTTCCGCACCACCACGCAGCAGGTCGGCGAGCTCCTGCAGGTGATCGAGGAGCTCGCCGCTGCCGTCTGACTGCTGGGCGGCCGAGACCTCGAGACCTAGCTGCGAAGTTCGGGCAGGACTTTCTCGGCGAGCATCGCTGCTGTGTTCACGGGATCGGCGTTGGTCGGCATATTGCCGCCACTCAGCATGATGATGACTTCCGTGAAGCCCGCCTCGGCAAAGGCGCGCACCCGCTCGACAATCTCGCTGGGGTCATCGCCGGCCGGGACCTGGACCGAGCGGCGGATCTCACCGGGGTCGCGGCCGATCGCAGCGCACGCCTCGTCGAGCTGGCGCGATCCCGCGATGGCGCTTTCAACATCGCTGCCGGCGCTGCCGCTTGCGTTCCAGACGTCGGCGTGACGTGCGGTCAGTTTGATCATGGTTGGGCCACCGGAGCCGATCCAGATCGGCGGGTAGGGCTTCTGGACCGGCTTGGGGTTTGCGACCGCGTTGCTCATCTTGTAGTAGCGACCGTCGAAGTCCGTGCGCTCCTGCCCCCACAGCGATCTGATCACCTGCAGCCCCTCGGAAAAGAGCCCGACCCGATGATCGAGACCAGAGATGCCGTACATCTCGTGCTCGTTCGCCGCCCACGCCGCACCGATCCCGAATTCAAGACGACCGTCGGAGAGGTGGTCGACCGTGGTGGCGATCTTCGCGAGCAGCGCCGGGTTTCGATAAGTGATGCCGGTCACGAGCAGACCGATGCGAACGTGACTCGTCGCCACCGCCATCGCGGCGAGCAATTCCCAGCCGTCGAAGATCGGCCTGTCATCACCGATGCCACCAATCGTTGCCAGATGGTCCATCGCCCAGCAGTGGTCAAACCGTGCCTGATCGGCGATCTGCCAGATCGCCTTGTAACTCTCAATCGGAGCGTCTTGAGAAAGCTTGATACCGACCCGCAGTGTCTGCGCCATCCCGTCTCCTCAACTTCCGTCATTGTTCGAAACCCGAGTTACCGCACCACGAAAGCGTACGCGGGGCGACGCGCAGGCAGCTCAAGCGACCAGGTGGCTATCCTGCGCCACTGGAGGACCTTGACGCGTCAACCCTCAGAGGAGCTACGCGACTGACCGGGAAGGCTGACTTCACGCAGGATGAGTGGAAGCTCGTACTCGAGGCGCCCCCGAGCGCCGGCTTGATCGTCGTCACCGCTCAGCGCGGCGGAACGTTCCGCGAGACGATCGCGATCGCCAAGGCCTACGCCGAAGCGCGTCAGGAGCACGGCGAAAGCGAGCTGCTCGACGAGATCACGGCCGCCAAGCCCGAGCGCGACAAGCGTGGCAGTGCGCTTCCGCGGAAGGATCATTGCGCACGCAAGCATCCTTCCGCGGAAGATCTGGGAGCCACTGGCCCTACTGGCACGCCTCGCAGTCCTCGCCGTTGAGGATCGAACAGGCCGCCGCGTCCAGCGGCCGGAAGTCGCCCTCGAGCGGGGCGACAACAGGTGCCGCGAGCCCGACCCCAGCAGCGACCGGCTCGGGCACGGCGGCAGAAGCGCTGACCGTCGCCTTCTCGATCGACGAGGCTCCCAGCGTGCGCAGGTAGTAGGTCGTCTTCAGCCCCGCGCGCCAGGCCGCGCGGTACATGTGGCTGAGCGCCTTCATGTCCGGTGCGGCGAGGAACAGGTTCAGTGACTGCGACTGGTCGATCCACTTCTGGCGGCGCGCCGCCGCCGCGATCAGCCAGGAGCTGTCGATCTGGAAGGCCGTGCGGTAGCGGTCGCGGATCTCCTCGGGGATCGAGGCGATCTCGCCGACGTCACCGTCGCGGCGCTTGATCTCCTCGGCCAGCGGTGCGCTCCAGAGTCCTAGTGCCTTCAGATCGCGAACCAGGAACGGATTCAGGATCACGAAGTCCCCGGAGATGTTGGACTTGGCGAAGAGGTTCTTGTAGAGCGGCTCGATACAGGGCGAGGTGCCCATGATGTTGGAGATCGTCGCCGTCGGCGCGACCGCCAGCACGTTGGAGTTGCGCATGCCCTGGGCGGCGATCTTGTCGCGCAGCGGCTGCCAGTCCATCAGCCCCCCGCGCTGGACCTCCACCGGCTCACCGCGTTCGGACTCGAGCAGCTCCACGGTGTCGGCCGGCAGCAGCCCGCGATCCCACTTCGACCCGGCATACGACGAATAGGTCCCACGCTCCAGAGCCAGGTCGCTCGACGCCTCATACGCGTAGAACGCGATCGCCTCCATCATCTCGTCGCCGAACGCGACCGCCTCCTCGGAGCCGAACGCCAGCCCCTTGCGGTACAGCGCGTACTGCAGGCCCATCACGCCCAGGCCGATCGGGCGGTGGCGCGAGTTGGCCAGGCGCGTGGGCTCGGTCGGGTAGAAGGTCACGTCGATCACGCAGTCGAGCGCGCGCACGGCGACGCGCACCGTTTCGCGCAGCCGCTGGTGGTCCAGCGAACCGTCGGCCGTCAGGTGCCGGTCGATCACGACCGACCCCAGGTTGCAGACCGCGCTCTCATCGACACCCGTGTTCAGCGTGATCTCGGTGCAGAGGTTCGAGGAGTGCACGACGCCGGCGTGGTCCTGGGGGCTGCGCACGTTCGAGGGGTCCTTGAAGGTGATCCACGGGTGGCCGGTCTCGAACAGCATCCGCAGCATCTGCTTCCACAGATCGATCGCCTCGATCTGCTCGCCCCACAGCTCGCCGGCGGCGACGCGTGCCTCGTACTCGACATAGCGCGCCTCGAACGCGGAGCCGAACAGCTCGTGCAGATCCGGCACATCGGAGGAGCGGAACAGCGTCCAGCTCTCGCGGGCCTCCATGCGCTTCATGAACAGGTCGGGAACCCAGCAGGCGGTGTTCATGTCGTGCGTGCGGCGACGCTCGTCACCGGTGTTGCGGCGCAGCTCGAGGAACTCGCGGATGTCGTTATGCCAGACCTCGAGGTAGGCGCAGCCGGCGCCGGCGCGCTTGCCGCCCTGGTTGACCGCGACGAGCTGGTCGTTGTGCATCTTCAGGAACGGCACGACGCCCTGGCTCTCGCCGTTGGTCGACTCGATGTGGGCGCCGGTGCCGCGTACCGCCGTCCACGATCCGCCCAGCCCGCCGGCCCACTTCGAGCACATCGCGTTCTCGGCGATGCCGCGGCCGACGATCGAGGTCAGCGTGTCCTCGATGTAGTAGAGGAAGCAGGAAGACAGCTGCGAGTGGTTGGTGCCTGAGTTGAACAGTGTCGGCGTCGACGAGCAGAAGCGCCGCTCCTTGTAGACGCCGTAGAGGTCGAGCACGCGGGCCTCGCGTGGGTGGGTGGGATCCGATTCCTCGCCGAGGCAGACGCCCATCGCGACGCGCATCCAGAACAGCTGCGGCGCCTCGATGCGCCGCGGCTGCGTGCCGGTCTTGTCGACGATCAGGTAGCGGTCATAGAGCGTCTGGATCCCGAGCACGTCGAAGTCCAGGTCAGAGGTCGGGTCCAGTGCGGCGGCCAGCGCGTCGAGGTCGTACTCCAGCAGCGCCGGATCGATGCGGTTGATCGCCACACCGCGCTCGAGCATCGGCCTCAAGGCCCGGCGGTGCGCATCACCAAGGCCACCGATGCCGTCGCGCAGCACGTCCCAGCCGAGCGTCTCCTCGTAGACATAGGTCAGCAACACCCGACCTGCGAACGCGGCGAAGTCGCTATCACGCTCGACCAGCGACTTGGCGTTCATCACGATCGTGCGCTGCAGATCGGCGCGCGGCACGCCCGGACGGATCGAACGGCGCAGCTCGCGCTCAACCTCCGACGCGTCCAGCTCGAGCTCCAGCCCGATCAAGGCGAAACCGATACGCGCGTGCAGGTCGGCGCCGTCCCACAGCGTCTCTGAGCCGTCGGCCTCTATCACTGGCACCGTCGGCACCGCCTCGGGCTCGTCGGCCAAAGAGCGCTGCTGGGCGCGCAGCAGCGCCCGCTCGGCGCGATAGACGATGTAGCGCTCGGCAACGCGCATATTGCCGCCGAGCACGAGCTCCTCCTGGACCAGGTCCTGGATCGTCTCGATCGCGACGTACGCGGAACCCAGAGAGCGGGCGCGCTCGGCGACCCGGCCGGCCAGCGGGCCGGCGGGGGAGGGATCGGCCTGCAAGGAGAGGAAGGCCTTGCGGATCGCGATCTCGATCTTGGCCGTGCTCCACGGGACGACCTCGCCGCTGCGGCGGATCAGCCGCAGCGCTCCGGCCTGCGCCCCGCTGGGCGCGGCCGGCGCGACGCGCGTCACCACCAGAGCCTTGGCGATCTCGTAGTGGCCGGCGTCGATCAGCGCCGCCTCGACGAGCGCCGAGAGGTCGGCGCCGGTGATCACCATGGCGTCGAGCGCACCCAGGCGCTTGAGCGCGGCCGCGGTCGTGGCGCGCACGATCTCGCGGGCCGCGACGGTGTCGGCGACCTGCTCCGCGCTCGCGGCAGCGAGCGTCGAGAGCGCCTCACCGACCAGTGACCCGGCCATCGCCGGGGTGAACGGCTGCTCGCCTCCGTCCTCGTCGCGGACGCGCAGATCGATGCGCGACTCGCCGAGTGCACCGAGCGCGGCGGCGATGTCGATGGCGGGGCGCTCATCCGGCGCCATCGCCGCGGCGCGCTTGAGCTCGAGGTCGTGGAGGATCTCTTCGAATTCGATCAGCATCACTACAGCTCCTCATCTGCGACAGCGGCCAGCGCCGATGTCTTTGCGTACTCGGTCACACGTCCCTCGAAGAAGTTCTGCTCCTTGCGGACGTCCATCAGTTCCGCCAGCCACGGCAGCGGGTTCTCGCCGGACCGGTGCTGGCCCCCGAGCGGCTCGACACCCACACCCTCGAGCCGCCGATCTGCGATGAAGTCGATGTAGTGCGCGAACTCCTCCCGTGAGAGGCCGACGGCCTCGACCGGCAGGCAGTCGACGATGAACTCCTGCTCGAGCCGCACCGCCTCGCGCATCAGCTCGCGCAGCTCCTCTCGGAACCCGTCGGTCCAGATCGCAGGGTTCTCGGCGACCAGCTCGAGCAGCAGCCGCCGGAACAGCTCGATGTGGTTTGACTCGTCCCGCAGCGTGTAGCGGAACATCGTCCCGATCCCGGGCAGCTTGCCCTGCCGGTAGAGCGACAGGATCATCCCGAACAGCCCGTAGAACTGCGTGCCCTCCATGCACTGGCCGAAGACAAAGATGTTCTTGGCCAGCAGCGCGACCGACGCCGGATCCTGCATGTCGAGGTCGCGGCGCAGATCTCGCGAGCTGCGCGTCACGAACTCGTTCTTGGCGACGATCGTGGGGATGTCCTCGAACATCGCCTCGCACTCGTGCGGGTCGATTCCCAGCGAGGAGATCATGTAGAGCAGCGAGTCGGCGTGGATGTTCTCCTCGTGCGCGTGGCGGCCGAGCACGAGCTTCAGCTCCGAGGCGGTGACGAGCTCGCGCACGACATGGATCACGTTGTCGCCGACGATGCCCTCAGCGGCGGAGAAGTAGCCGACGCCCATGCGCACGATCCAGCGGTCGATGTCGGACAGGGTCGAACCGCGCCACTGCTCGATGTCCTTGGCCATCTGAACGTCCTCGGGCTCCCAGTGGTTGGCCTTCATCGTGCGGTACAGCTGGTAGGCCCAGCCGTAGCGCAGCGGCAGCAGGTTGAAGGTCATCGTCTCGCGCCCGCCGACGACGCGCTTGGCGGCCAGTGCCGCCTCGGCCTTGTCCTGATCGAGGACGAAGGTCCGGGTTCCAAGCATGTATGTCTTCTGCATCTTCTTCCTCTACGCGACGGGTGGAAGAAGATGCCCAGGAGGCGCCTGACCGGCGCAGCCGATTGGGTTGTCCTTCTTCCGAGGACGTACCAACGACGGGCAGGTAGGCGACCGGGCTCGTCCGCGGTCTCACACGCGGTGTGTGCGACCGGGCCTTACCGTTGCGGGACAGCGCCGGGATGTGAGCTCAAGGCTCGACCGGACTTCGCTGACCTTCCCGTCTCCCGGTATTCCGGGGCTGGCAAACGTACGCCCCTGATCGGACAGATAGCCTCGGACGCCGTGCACCGCCTCGTCGAGACCGGACGCGCCGCCCGGATGTGCGCGGCACTCGCGGGCGTGCTCGTCGTGCTCGGCGCGGTCGTCTATGCGACCCGCCGCAGCGTCAGCGGAAGAGATCCTGTGATCGCTCCCGGAGCAACGGTCTGACCCCGGGGCCGTCCTCGGCGGTCACGTACTCCCCGGCGCCGCGGATCAGCACCACCGGCTGAGCGGCGTCCTTGCGGCGTGCGAGGTCGGCGGTCGCGGCCAGCAGATCGCCGACGGCGATCACCGTCGCGTGCAGCTCACGTCCGGCGGCGTCGACCCGCCCGCGCCAGTCATCGAGTGCCGCCACACCCGCCAGGCCGATCGCGACGTCGCTCTGGCCGGTGCGCCACGCACGCCCGAACGAGTCGGCGATCACGATTCCGGGCGCGACCCCGGTGAGCTCGTTGATCCGCGCCCTGATCGCCCGCGCCGAGGCGTCGGGGTCTAGCGGCAGCATCAGCACCGTGTCGCCGCCGGGTACGTTGGACTGATCGACACCGGCGTTGGCGCAGACAAAACCGTGGTGGGTCTCGCACACGATCACCCCCGGCGACGCGCGCACGATCTCACGGGTCTCCTCGAGCACCACCTGGACCAGCCGCGGGTCGCGGCCGCCGTGGCCAGCCAGCTCGAGCGCGTACTCGCCCGGCTCGACCTCCGCCAGCCTGCGCACACGCCCCTCGGCCTTGGAGACGACCTTGTGGGCGATCACGAGGATGTCTCTCGGCCGTAACTGCTCCGGCACCGGCCCGCTGGCCAGTGCCGTCGAGATGGCCTCGCCCAGGTCGGCTCCGGCCGCGATCTCTCCCAGCCCCTCGAGCGGAGCTGCCGTGACCATCAGGCCTGGCTGCGCGTCAACTGGCTGAGCATGCCGCGCGTGTGCGCTGCCCGGCCCCGTGTCGTCGCAAACATCTCGAGCAGCGCCTCGAGGTCCCCGGGCGTGTCGATGTCGAGCGCCAGCGAGGGGAGGGGCACGACCTCGGGCGTCGCCCCGTGGGTGGAGGCCAGGTCGGTGTGGCGCTGACGGCTGCCCTCGCCGAAGGAGGCAGGCATCACGTCCGCGGGCGTGAGCAGCAGCGCGTTGGTGCCCTCACCGTGACGGTCGGGCACGATCAGCACCGAGCGCTCGGGCACCGGCCGCGCGATCAGCTGCTCGAGCTCGGTCGGGTCGAGCAGCGGGCAGTCGCCGGGTACCAGCAGCGCACGCGTGGCACCCATCTCCAGCGCACGTGTGATGCCGAGCTGGGCCGCCTCGCTGTGGCTCGACGCCGTGTCCTCGACCACGATCGTGTTGTGCCCCGCGGCGATCTGCGACGCGACCGGGTCTGAGGTGACCACGAAGATCTGATCGATCGCGGCCACGCGCCTGAGGGCCAGGATCGCGTCGGAGAACATCGACTCGACCAGCGCACGGCGGCTGCCGAGCTGGACCTGCGGCGCCAGCCGCTGCTTGGCGGTCTCGAACTGCTTTGCCGGCAGGATTGCGGCGACGGTGCTCATTCCGCGGGAAAGCTACTTGGTGGAGGGGGCGGCGGCGACAGATTTTGCAAATTCGAGCGTTTCGCGCGCGAGTCGCGCGCGGCCCTCGGCGCCGTCCATCAGCAGGGTCGTGTGCAGCGTCGGGACGGCCGGCTCGGGCTGCTCGTCGCTCACGAGCGCATCGGCCACGCCCGCATAGAGCGTCGCCAGACCGCGCGCCGACACTTCGACGCCGCGGTAAGCCATGAATGCCGCCGTTGGACCTTTGAGCACCTCGCCGCCGACGATCGGGCTGACCGCGACGACCGGCGCCGGGCTGGCGATCAGCGCCGCGCGCAGCGCGTCGATCGCGAGCATCGGCCCGATCGAGATGACCGGGTTCGATGGTCCGATCACGATCACGTCCGCCTCGCTGATCGCGGTCAGCACCGCGGGGGTGGTGCCGGCCACCTGCGCGCCGCGGAACTGCACGTCCCGCACCTCACCGTGGCCGCGGGCCCTGATCAGGAACTCCTGCAGTGTCCACCAGCGTCCGTCCGCCAGCACGCGCGTGCGCACCGGCCGGTCGCTCATCGGCAGCACCTGGGCTCGCACGCCGAGCCGCGCATTGAGTTCCTGATGGGCGTCGGTCAGCGTCCGTCCCTGCGCGAGTGCCTGCGCGCGCTTGATCGCGATCGCGAGGTCCTGATCGCCGAGGTTGAACCAGATCTCCTCGCCGAGCTCCCTCAGCGTGTCCATCACGGTGAAGCTGTCGCCCTCGAGTCCCCAGCCGCGCGCATCGATGCGGTCGGCCAGCCAGAAGCTGACGAGGTCCGGGTCGGGGGAGACGTGCCCGCCGTAGATCTCGATGTCATCGCCGGTGTTGGCGACCACGGTCAGCCGCTCGGGCCCGACCACGTCGAGCATGCCGCGGGCCAGCTTGGCGCCGCCGGTTCCCCCTGCGAGCACAACCACGGACCCATTCTCGGACAACGACATCAGTCTACGGGTCGCCGGTTGCGGCCGATCGAGTTCAGTTTTCCCCCTGGCAGGGGGAAAACTGAACGCAGTGCATAAGGTAAGCGCCATGAGCGAGCTCCCGATGACCGCCCGGATCAGAGAGGTCGGCCCGCGCGACGGCCTCCAGAACGAGCCCGAGGTGCTGCCCACCGACGTCAAGCTGGCGCTGATCGAGCTGCTCGCGGCGACCGGCGTCAAGCGCATCGAGCTGACCAGCTTCGTCCGCCCCGACGTGATCCCGCAGCTGGCCGACGCCGGCGAGCTGCTGGAACGTGTGCAGCTGCCCGAGAGCGTCACCGCCAGCGTGCTGATCCCCAACGAACGCGGGTTCGAGCGCGCGCTCGCGCACCGCGCGAAGTTCCAGGAGATCAACGGCTTCCTATCCGCCTCGGAGACGCACAACCAGAACAACGTGGGACGCTCGATCGCCGAGTCGCTCACTGGACTGCGGGTCACATTCGCGCATGCCAGGGCAGAGGGGCTGCGCTGCGAGGGCGTGATCTCGACCAGCTTCGGCTGCCCCTACGAGGGCCACGTCCCCGCCGAGCGGGTGCTCGCGATCGCCCAGGAACTTGCCGCCGCGGGCGCCGAAGAGGTCGGCTTCGGCGATACCACCGGCATGGCCAACCCGCTGCAGGTCCGCTCCTTCTTCGAGCAGGCTCGCAGCGTCATCCCGGACGTGGAGCTGACCGCGCACTTCCACAACACCCGCGGCCAGGGGCTCGCGAACGTGCTGGCGGCGCTCGAGGCCGGCGTCGACTCGTTCGAGTCGAGCTTCGGCGAGCTCGGCGGATGTCCGGTGCCGGCGGGCGCCACCGGCAACATCGCCAGCGAGGACCTGGTCTCGATGCTCGACGAGATGGGCATCACCACCGGCATCGATCTCGAGAAGCTGATCGAGGCCTCGCGCGCCGCCCAGCAGGCGCTGGGCCGCAGGCTCGGCAGCCACGTGCTGACGGCGGGCCCGATCGACTGGCGATAGATAGGTAGCGTTAGCCGCGTGAGCACCGTCGACGATCCAGGCGCCGCGCTGAGCGCCGCCACCGATCAGGCGCGGGCCGGAGGCCCTGAGCGCCACCACGCCAAGTCCGCCGAGCAGGGTAAGCTGCCGGTGCGCGAACGCATCGCGCTGCTGTTCGACGAGGGCTCGTTCACCGAAGACGGCCTGCTCAGCCACTGGGACGTCGACGGCGAGGGCGCGGACGGCGTGGTCACCGGCGTCGGCAGCGTCGACGGGCGCCCCGTTGCAGTGATCGCCAACGATCCGACCGTCAAGGCGGGCTCCTGGGCGCCGGGCACCGTCGAGAAGATGCTGCGGCTGCAGGAGCGCGTCGCGAGCATCCGCTGCCCGCTGGTCTACCTGATCGACTCCGCCGGAGCGCGCATCAACGAGCAGGTGAAGATGTTCCCCGGGCGCCGCGGCGCCGGGCGGATCTTCTATAACCAGGTGCGTCTCTCGGGCGTCGTACCACAGGTCTGCGTGCTGTTCGGCCCGAGCGCGGCCGGCGGCGCCTACATCCCCGCCTTCTGCGACATCGTGATCATGCGCGACGGCAACGCCTCGATGTACCTCGGCTCGCCGCGCATGGCGGAGATGGTGATCGGCGAGAAGGTCACGCTCGAGGAGATGGGCGGCGCGCGCATGCACACCTCCAAGAGCGGTGTCGGCCACGCGCTCGTCGCAACCGATGAGGAGGGCATCGCGTTCGCCCGCCGCTACCTCGGCTACATGCCCACGAACTACCTGGACGCCCCACCCGAGATGCCGACCAGCGGGCCGGCAGCGCCGGAGGCGATCGGTCATGTGCCGCTCGATGAGAACAAGCCCTTCGACATGCACGACGTGCTCGATGCGCTGCTCGACGCCGGCTCGTTCCTGGAGATCCACGCGCGCTGGGCCAAGGAGCTGATCGTCGGCTACGGGCGGCTCGGCGGCCGCGCCATCGGGGTTGTGGCCAACCAGCCGAAGGTCAAGGGCGGGGTGCTGTTCACCGACTCCTCCGACAAGGCGGCGCGCTTCATCCAGACCTGCAACGCCTTCAACGTGCCGCTGCTGTTCCTCGCCGATGTGCCCGGCTTCATGATCGGCACGCAGGTCGAGCGCGAGGGCATCATCCGCCACGGCGCCAAGATGGTCAGCGCCGTCTCGGAGGCGACCGTGCCGAAGATCTCGGTGGTCGTGCGCAAGGCCTACGGCGCGGGGCTGTATGCGATGGCCGGCCCGGCCTTCGAGCCCGACTGCTGCATCGCCCTGCCGAGCGCGCACATCGCCGTGATGGGACCGAGCGCCGCGATCAACGCCGTGCACTTCAACCAGCTGCAGGCGATCGAGGCCGAGGCGGCGCGCGCCGAGCGCACCGAGGAGCTGCGCGCCGAGTACGCCCAGGACATCGACATCCTGCATCTCGCCTCCGAGCTGGTGGTCGACGCGGTCGTTCAGCCCGATGACCTGCGCGATGACCTGATCCGCCGCTTCTCGCTCGCGGCGTCGCGGCTGCGAGAGTGGCCGGCCAAGCACAACGCGGTGACGCCGGTCTGATGACGGTCGAGCACGCCGACCACGCGCTCGAGAGCGAGCTGCTCGAGGTGGCGGTGGAGGCCGCGCGCACCGCCGCCGCCGAGCTGCTCTCGCGCTGGCGCCGGCCGCTCGAGGTCAACACCAAGAGCACGCCCACCGACCCGGTCACCGAGGCCGATCTGAGCGCCGAACGCGCGATCCGCGCGGTGCTCGGCGCGCGACGACCCGGCGATTCGATCCTGGGCGAGGAGGGCGGTCAGACCGGCGACGCGGAGCTGCGCTGGGTCGTCGATCCGCTCGACGGCACCGTCAACTACACCTACGGCATGACGGCTTTTGCGGTCAGCATCGCCGTCGAGGACGCCGACGGCGGGATCGCGGCGGTCGTGCTCGACCCCGTGCGTGATGAGCTGTTCTCGGCAACGCGCTCTGGCCCGCCGCTGCGCAACGGCGAGGTCGTCACCGCCACCGGATGTGAGTCGCTCGACCGCGCGCTGGTCGGTACCGGCTTCGGCTACGACGCCGAGGTCCGCGCCCTCCAGGCCCAGGTCGCCGCTCGCGTGATCCCGCTCGCGCGTGACATCCGCCGCGCCGGAGTGGCGGCCCTCGACCTCTGCGCCTGCGCCGCCGGCAACCTCGACGCCTACTATGAGCGCGGCGTCAAGCCCTGGGACGTCGCCGCCGGGACGCTCATCTGCCAGCGGGCCGGTCTCGCGGTGCGCACGCTCGAACCCGACGGCAAGCTGCCCTCGGGGGTCGTCGTGGCGGCGCCGGCGCTGATCGACGAGCTCCACGCGCTCGTCGCGTAGCCGACGCATAGACTTGCCCTGCCACGCCGCGGTGGTGGAACGGTAGACACGGCGGACTCAAAATCCGCTGCCGGAAACGGTGTGAGGGTTCGAATCCCTCCCGCGGTATTAGGGAAAGCCTCGGTCGCGGGATGAAGGGCGCTTCTCGGCGAGGTCGGCGCCAGCGGCTCTGTCCGGCTCTTTGGCGTGGCGCGAACTGCCGGAATCAGACTGCAACTGAGCAAGGCGCTGGTACGGTCCTCGCTGCGTTTCGGTTCGGATGCGCGAGGTTCCGAGGTGCACTGGTGCCGCGGCCGAACTGCGCGACGCTCCCGGGCCGGCGGTGGTCCCGCTGGACGCCGCGGTCAGAAGCCGTCGCGGTAGACGTCCTTGTAGAGCAGGTAGGAGCCACCTTCCGGACCGGCGCTGAAGCCCTGCGGGCAGTACGGCGCCATGTAGATGAAGTCATTTTGGCTCACCTCGAGCTCATCGCCATCGAGGTGGTAGAGACCACCGCCCGAGGTCATGTAGAGCCCGTGCTCCTCGTCGTGAATCTCGATCTGGGCCAGCGCGACACCCGGCCCGAACTCCATGTGGGAGATGTTGAAGTCAAAGCCCGGGTTGGCGGGGTCAAGGAGCTCGCGCCGCATGAGACCCGGTACCGCAGTGGGGGTCGCAGGCACCGCGCCCAGGCGCCCCGCGACGACTCCGGGCGCCGGGATCCCGGGCCATGGGTCGTAGGACCGTTTGATCATGATCACCGACGCGCCCGCGCCGAGGGCGAGGGTGAGTTCCTTCGTGGGACCGACGTACAGATAGCCGGCGTCCCCCAGCGCAAAGTGCTCGCCGTCGCCCTGCTCCGACCCCGGGCTCTCACCAGCAACCGCAACCACAGCTTCACCGCCAATGCCGAAGATGAAGTGCTCAAAGCCAGGCGCGATGCGCCACTGGATAGGAACGCCACCGGCGACGACCAGGTACTGGCCAAAGCGCGCCGGAGTCAAGCGCGGCGTCACCAGCTTGTAGTACTGAGCACCGGGCAGGCTCGGTAACCGGCTCATGTAGCGGTTGGTCGGCGTCAGCAGCGTGTAGGTGCGTCCGCGACGGCCGCGGTCACCGGGAACGATCATGCCCACTGCGAGCCCAGTCTAGGTGCAGCGTCGGTGCGGCCCGGCCTCAGCAGCCGGCCCCGGGGCGGCCCGACCAGGCCCCCCTCACGATAGATCGGGTCGCCGCGCAGATACGTGGCGTGGACGCGCGCGCAGAGCGTGCGTCCGACGTAGGGGCTGAAGCGGTGGCGGTCGAGCAGCTCATCCCGACTGAGCACCCGCTCCGTGCCGGTCTGGATCAGGGTCAGATCGGCGTCCATCCCGGGGGCCAGAGAGCCCTTCTCGGCAAGCCGGAAGCGGTGTGCGGCAGCGCCCGCCAGCACGCGCGGAAGCTGGCTCACTTCGAGGCGGCCAGAGCGGAGGCTCTCAGTCACCGTCAGCTCGATGGTCGACTGAATCCCGGCGATCCCGCCCCAGATCGCGAAGAAGTCATCCCCGAGCTTCAACTCCGGCGGCGCTGGAGAGTGGTCCGAGACCACGAACAGCGTCTCGTCCTCCGACACCAGCCGCCACAGCGCTGCCAGTTCCGCGGCGGAGCGCAGCGGCGGCGCACACTTGGCCGCTGCCCCCAACTCGGCAGCGTCGTCCTCGGTCAGCAGGAGATGGTGGGCAGCGACCTCGCAGCTCACGTCCTGCCCGCGGGCGCGGGCCGCCGCGACCAGCTGTACCCCGCGAGCCGTGGAGACGTGGACTATGTGCAGGGGGCAGCCTGTGACGGCGGCAAGCTCGATCGCGCTGGCGATCGCCTCGCTCTCAGCCGCCGGCGGACGTGACTCGAGGTAGTCCCGCACGGAGGTTCGGCCCTCGGCCGTTGCGCGAGCAGCGAGTTCCGCCGTCATGTGATCACTCTCCGCGTGCAACAGCAACGGCAGACCGAGCTCCGCGATCGTCCCCATCGCCTCATACAAGGTCAGCTCGTCGCTGGCGGGAAAATCGTCTGAGCCGCTGGTGGACATGAACCCCTTGAAACCGACCACGCCGGCGCTGGCCAGGCCCTCCAGCTCCACTCGGTTGCCCGGGACGACGCCCCCCCAGAGCCCGAAGTCGACCCGCGAATCGGTCACCGCGGCCTTGGCCTCGAAGGCCGCGACGTCAACCGTCGGCGGGCTGGCGTTGAGCGGCATCTCAACGACCGTCGTGACCCCGCCCGCGGCAGCCGCTGCCGTGCCGGTCTGCCATCCCTCCCAGTGAGACCTCGCCCCCGGCGCGTTGAAGTGGACGTGCGAATCGACGCCGCCGGGCAGTACCAGCATCCCGTGGGCGGCAAGCTCCTGCGCGCGGGGGGGGATGGTGACGGTCGTCCCCACCTCCGCGATGCGGCCCTCCACCACGCTGATCTCCACGCGGTCGCCATCAGCGGTCCGCGCGCCGCGGATCACCAGGGGGCCTCCGCCATGGGCTGCTTCGCCGCCGCTCACGATCCGCGATAAACCGAGTACCCGTAGGGGCTGAGAATCAGTGGCACGTGGAGCTGTGCGCGACCCTCCTCCACCACGAAGGTCACGAGCACCTCGGGAAAGAACGGCGTGCCGCTGTCGAAGCGCAGCCGTCCCCGACCAGCGCCTATCTCAGGGAGCGACGCCACCCTCCCGTCCTCGTCAGTAACGGCAGATGCGACCTCGCGCCAGCCACCGCCAACGTCCACAAAGAGCGTCACGGCAATCCCTGGGGCTGGGCCGCCACTGACCGTGTCGAGGATGTGGGTGGTGATCCGGGTCACGAGGGGAGCAGCCTAGCCATTCGGAGTGCTGTGATCTCCCTCTGCTGATCACAGGCGTTCTGGAACTCCGTCTCCGTGGTGTTGTCCAGGCGATCGTTCAGCGCCGCCAGGATCTCCGCGCCAGACCGGCCGGCCGCTCGGATCAGGAAGACGAAGCCGAACCGTCGCTGGTACTCGAGGGTGGCTGCCGCCAGTACCGCTCGTATGCTCTGGTCGCCCTGCACCCCGGCCTGCTCCGAGGCTCCGGTCAGGTCGCCGTCTCGCGGCGCCCCGATCGCCGAATGGGCAGCAAAGGCCTCGAGCCAGTCCGCCCGGCCGAGAACATCGAAGGCCCGATTCGACGCCGCCAGCAGCCCCTCAGCTCCGCCGACCGACGGAGTCGACACCGACATCAGCTCAACCCAACGCCGCGAACCGCAGCACGCGCGCAGCGTCTCAGCCGACAGCCGCATGTTCTCGCGCCGCCTCCCGCTCGGCTCCGATCTCGGCCTCTTCCAGCGTTGTGCTCACGCCGCCAGCTTCGCCAGTGCCCCCGCGAGCACCTTGACGCCGAGATCAAGCTGCGCGGGCGCGGTGTACTCGTCGGGATGGTGGCTTAGGCCATCGCGGCTGGGCACGAAGATCATCCCGATCGGCACCTGCGCCCCGAGCACCATCGCGTCGTGGTAGGCGCCGGAGGCCATGTCCAGGTAAGGCGTTCCGAGCTCATCGCAGACCGCCCGCACGGTCGCGACGATCTGGGGGTCGCACGGCGCCGGCCGGTCGAAGACCATGTCACGGAGATCCACGGAAAGGCCGCGGCGTGCGCTGATCTCGTCCAACGCCGCACGGATCGCGCGGACCACCTCCTCGCGGGTGGCGAGTACCACGTCGCGCACGTCGATGTCGAGCGTCACCGCGCCCGGGATCACGTTGACCGCGCCGGGCTCCACAGACACGGTGCCGACAGTGCCGACGGTCGTCCCGCTCGCGGACTCACGCGCGAGGCGCTCCACCGCGAGGATGACCTCGGCGGCGCCCCCGAGCGCGTCGACGCGCAGCGCCATCGGCGTGGAGCCGGCATGACGAGCCTTGCCGGTCAGCGTCACGCGTAGCTGATGCGGCGCGGCGATCCGCTCGACCACCCCGACCGGGACGCCGCGTTGCTCGAGCACCGCCCCCTGTTCGATGTGCAGCTCGAGGAACGCGGCAACGGCGGTGGGGTCGAATCGCGCCTCGGAAATCCGATCGGGATCGAGTCCGACGGTGCGCATCGCCGCGGCTACCGTCACCCCGTCACGGTCGGCCATCGTGTCGAGCTCGGAGCGTTGCAGCGCACCGATCATCGCGCGGCTGCCGGTGCAGCCGGCACCGAACCGCGGCTCCTCGCCGGCAAACCCGATCACCTCGATCGTGCGGCGCGGCACAAAGCCGGCCTCGCGCAGCTGGGCGACGGCGGCCACCGCGCCGAGCACGCCGAGCACGCCGTCGTACGCGCCGGCGTTGAGCGTGGTGTCGAAGTGAGACCCGGTCCAGACCGCGGGGAGCTGGGAGTCGCTTCCGCGCCAGCGGCCGAAGAGGTTGCCCACGGCATCAACGCGCGTTTCGAGGCCGGCCTCATGCATCCACTCGGTGACGAGCGCGGTTGCCTCGGCATAGGCCGGGGTGTAGACCTCACGCGTTATGCCGGCGCCGAGCACCTCGGACTGCAGGCGGGCGAGCTGGTCTATGCGGGTGTGCAGGCTGGCGGTTCTGGCGCTCATCACCCCCCCTTGGAGGACGTGGGTTCCGTGTGGACTAGACGATCGGACCGCTGCAAAGATTGGGCGGTGGGGCGGGCGAAGCGCGCCGGCCCCACCGCTATTTGGTTTGGTCAGCCAGCCTTCGGAATCGTGCCGGTCACGCCCTTCACCAGGAAGTTCATGTCGACCACCTTCAGGCTGTCGAGCGGGAATCCCTTCTCTGAGATGAGCTTCCCGGACTGGGCATAGAGCGGCCCGGCGAACGGGCTCAGCTTGCCGCTCTTGAACAGCTTCTCCTTCGCGGCGATCTCAGCCTTGACCTTGGCTGGGACCCGCTTCCACAGCGCAGTGCCCTCGTCAAAGCTGACGGTGCCCTCCGGCATCGACACGTAATCGGTGTGACTCTTCCAGGTGCCGGTCAGGGCCTGCTCGGTGTCCTTGAGGAACAGCGGCTTGAGGTTCCACAGCACACCGGCCAGATACGACTTGGCCCCCACCGCCTTCTGCTGTGTCTGGTAGCCGATCCACGGGACGCCCTTCTGCGCCGCCACCTGGCCAGGGCCGGCGCCAGTTGTCAGGAACGCGATCACGCCGGCGCCTGCGTTCATCAGACCGCGAGCGGCGTTCTGAGCGACCGACACGCTGTCCCAGTTGTTCGTGCAGGTGAAGCGGACCTTGATCGACGGATTTACCGCCTGAGCACCGAGCGCGAAGCCGTTGGACTCGGCGAGGTTGTCGGAGATCGGCTCACCGCAGATGATGCCGACCTCACCAGTCTTGGTGACCGACGCCGCCGCCATACCGGCCAGGTAGAACCCATCCGCATCGACGGTGAAGTACGAGGAGGTGTTGCTCGGCATTGTCTTGTCGAGGATGCCGACGTACTCGGCCTGGACGATGTGCACGCCGGGGAACTTCGCCGGGTTGACGTAGAGCTGCTGGTTGAAGGCGGTCAGGAAGATCAGCTTGTATCCCGCAGCTACCAGGCTCTTCACCGCGGTGGTGTCCTCCGGGCCGTCCGGCACGACCTTGTCGGTGACCTGGATCTTGCTGCCGAACTTGGCCTCGACGCCCTGCTGGCCCTGATACATGGCGGTATCCCAGCCAAGGTCGTTGGTCGAGTTCTCGTACAGGAACGCGACCTTCAGCGGAGCCTTTGCAGAGGCTGGCCTGGCGGTTGTGCTTGCACCTGCCGGCGAGCTCGAGCCGAAGACTGCGACGCCGAGCGCCGCAAGCATCGCCGCTGCTGTGAGGCCGCCGGCACGGCGCGCGCCTCCTCGTTTCCACTGTTTACTCATACCTAGCATCCCCTTGTTGATTGATATGTGAGACACGCGCGTTCAACCACCGTCGCGCGCGTAGGGCACACCGAGAGCGGCCGGCGCACCAAACCGCCCCCGCCCCCATCCTCCGGCCACAACCGCCAGCACGACGATCGTCAGCACGTACGGAAGCGCGCTGAACACCTCGGGCGGCAGCGCCACCCCCCGCGCGCTGAGGTTCGAGCCCAACGCCGAAACGACGCCGAAGAGATACGCGCCGGCGAGCACTCCGGCGGGCCGCCAGAAGGCCAGGATCACCAGGGCCAGCGCGATCCATCCGGCGCCGCTGGTGATGCCGTCCGTCCACTCGGACGAGATCACCAGCGTGTAGAAGCTCCCACCGACCCCGGCCAGGGCGCCACCGGTCAGCACGTGCGTGTAGCGGCAGCGTGTGACACTCAGGCCCATGGCGTCCGCCGCCTGCGGGTTCTCGCCCACCGCCCTGAGGTGAAGCCCCGGGCGCGTCTTGTTCACGTACCAGAAGATGCCGACGGCGATCACCCAGGAGACGTAGACGAGCGCGGGCTGGTCGAAGATGATCGGGCCCAGTATCGGCAAGTTCTTGAGGCCGAACACGTTGATCGGGTTCATGATGTGATGACCCGGGCTGCCGCCGAGGTTGGCCAGGTCCCCAACGTAGCTGGAGAGGCCGGTGGCGCCGGCGAAGATCGTGAGCGCGAGGCCGGAAACGACCTGGTTGGCCCTGAGCGTGATCGTCATGAAGGCGTGGATCAGGGAAACCAGCGCCGCCGCCGCGGCGGCCGCGAGCACGGCGAGGATCAGGATGAGGCCGTTGGGACCACTGACGTTACGCGAGACCCAGAACGCGACCACGGCGCCCATCAGCATCATCCCCTCGACCCCGAGGTTCAGGACGCCGGAGCGCTCGGCCAGCAGCTCCCCCAGGGCCGCGATCGCCATCGGCGTCCCGTAGAAGACCCCGGTCGCGATCAGCTGGATCACAAGCCCGCGGTTCACGCGGCCACCGCCACCTTCTCCCAGCCGACGCGCACGCGGTAGCGGCTGAGGATCTCACTGCCGAGGACGCAGAAGAGGATGACCCCCTCGATCACGCCCGTGAGACTCTGCGGAAAGGTCGCGCTCTGCACGTTGATCCCGGCGTTGGTGATCGCGCCGAGCAACAGGGCACTGATGACCACCGCGAGCGGGTTGTAACGGCCAAGGGCGGCCACCACGATCCCGGTGTAGCCGTACTGCGGGGACTGAAGCCCGGTCGGGTCGAGGATGTGGGTGAAATCGCCGACCTGACTGGCCCCGGCGATCGCCGCAACGGCTCCGGAGAGCAACATCACGATCACGAAGTTGCGCTTGCTGGCCATGCCGGCGTAGCGCCCGACGCCGGGGTTGTCGGCGGTCACACGCAGCTGATAGCCGAGCCAGGTGTGGCGCACGACCACGAACAGCAGGGCGGCGAGCACCAACCCGACAAGGAACCCGAATGGCACGGTGAAGCTGCCGCTGCCGATGACCGGCCAGTCCGCCGCGCCCGGGATGGTCTTGCCGTGGGCGACCAGATAAGCGCTGATGCCGCTGGTGTCGCGCCAGTAGCTGTTGGAGTCGTTGATCAGCCAGTCGAGCAGGAGCCCGGCAACGTAATTGAGCATCAGCGAGGTGAGGATCTCGCTGGCGTTCAGGTAGGCCCGCAGCAGCCCCGGGATCGCCGCCCACAGCGCCCCGCCGATCATCGCGGCGAGGATCATCGCCGGCAGCGCCAGCCCGATGCCATGTGCGCCGATCGCCAGCGCTACGCCGGACGCACAGACCGCGCCGATGTACAGCTGACCCTCACCGCCGATGTTCCAGATGCCCATCCGGAAGGCAACGGCTGCCGCGAGCCCTGTGAGCAGCAGGGGGGTCGCACTCACCAGCGTCTGCGAGATCGCGCTCGGGCTGGCGACCGACGCCTGCAGCATCGCGCTGTAGGTCTGCAGTGGGTCGTGGCCGCCGGCGAGCAGGACGATCGTGACGACCACGAACGCGAACAGGAACGCGCCGGCGGGCGTCGCCGCCAGCACCCATCTGGGCGTGCGGTCGGTGCGTTTCTCGAGGCGAATCGGAATCGCCGGGAGGATCGCCCTCACGCGGCCCGCACCTGGCCCATCATCAGCAGGCCGATCTCCTCAACGTCCGCGCCCTGCGCTTCGACGATGCCGGTGATCCGCCCGCCTGACATGACCGCAATCCGGTCGGCCAGATCGAGTACCTCATCGAGGTCCTCGGAGATCATCACCACAGCGGTGCCCGCATCGGCCGCTTCGGCGATCAATCGGCGCACCGTCTCCGTGACGCCGACGTCCAAGCCGCGGGTCGGCGCAGCGATCACCAGCGCCCGAGGCTTGGACGCCAGCTCCCGGGCGAGCAGCACCTTCTGCGCGTTCCCGCCGGAGAGCTGGCCGACCAGTGACGCCGGGCCGCCCCGCAGCTGGTATCCCTCCAGCAGCGAGCTCGCGTTGTCAACCACGCGCCCGCGACGGATCAGTGGTCCGCGCGAGAACGCGCCGGTCCGGAAGGACTTCAGAACCATGTTCTCGGCGACGTCGATACCCGACGCGAGCCCCATCCCCATCCGGTCCTCGGGGACAAACGCCATGCCCGCGGCCAAAGCCGCGAGCGGACGCCCTGAACGGATTTCAGTCCCGCCGACAGAGACCTCGCCGCGGGTGCGGGGCCGTACGCCAGCAATCGCCTCGGCGAACTCACGCTGGCCGTTGCCGGCGACGCCCGCGATGCCGAGCACCTCGCCGGCGGCGACATCGAGCGTGACCCCGTCGACCGCCAGGACGCCGAGGTCGTTGTGGACGACGAGCTCCTTGATCTCGAGTCCGGCCGAGGCCGCCGGCTGAGCGCGGGTCACGCGCCGGCGCCGGCCGAGCTCGATCTCACGTCCGACCATCATCCGCGCCAAGTCCTTGCGGTCGACGCTCGCCGCGTGATCACCGAGCTCCACCGTGCCGGTCGTCACGCCGCGGCGTAGGACGCTGACGCGGTCAGAGACGGCCAGCACCTCATGGAGCTTGTGGGAGATGAAGATCACCGAGTTACCGGCCTTGGCCAGGCGCCTCATCGAGGCGAACAGCCGCTCCGCCTCCTGAGGCGTGAGGACGGTCGTCGGCTCGTCGAGGATCAGCACCCTCGCCCCGCGACAGACCGCCTTGAGGATCTCCACGCGCTGACGCTCCCCGATCGATAGGGCGGCGATCGTCCTGTCTGCTTGGACCGGCATCTCATACTGCTCGGCCAGCCGCGCGACCTCCTGCTCGGCCCGGCGCCGGTTGAAGCGGATGCGCGAGCCGTCCGAGGACCAGCCGAGCATCACGTTCTCGGCGACCGTGAGCCGCTCCACCAGGCTGAAGTGCTGGTGGACCATGAAGATGCCGTGGCGATGTGCGTCGCCCGGCGAGTGAAGGACGACCGGCTCACCATCGACCTCGATGTGACCAGCGGTCGGCTGGTACATCCCGGTGAGCATCTTGCAAAGCGTGGTCTTGCCTGAGCCATTCTCACCGAGGAGCGCGTGCACCTCACCGCTTAGCACCTCAAAATCGACCTTGTCGTTGGCGACCACGCCGGGAAAGCGCTTGGTCACGCAGCGGGCCGCGAGCGCGATGCGACTATCGGGTTCACTCGCCACCGCGCCGAATCTATGCCGCCGCACAGGGCAGTGGTATGTCCACCGGGCGAACGTGGACTGACCACTGTTACTCCATCGGGAGAAGATTCAGCTGAGCGCTTTGGAAGCGGCGCTTTGGTGATTAGGATCACGACTGTCCGTGAGCTCCACGAAGAGCCAACCAGAGCGCGGCAGCGCCCCTCGCACACCGGTTTTTGCGAGCATCGCTGCGCGGATCAGGGAGCTTGCCGCGGCCGAGGGGCTCGACGCGGGAGACCGGCTACCGCCCGAGCGGGAGCTGTCCCGGATCCTGGGGGTCAGCCGCACCTCCCTGCGGGAGGCACTGACCGCACTGCGGATCGAGGGACTCGTGGAGGTGCAGCACGGAAACGGGATGTATCTCCTGCGCTCCCCGACTGAAACGATCCCGCCGATCGCCGCCGACCTGGCCCGTCGCCACCCCGAGTTGCCAGCTCTTGGCGCTGTGCGCAACACGCTCGAGGCTCTGGCTGCCGAACTCGCCGCGGGAAGCCGTGAGGACCATGACCTCGCCCGCATGGTCGAGGCGGTCCGGGCGATGGACGCGGCGATCGCCGCCGGTGAAGACGGGATCGATGGGGACCGCATGTTCCACGCTGCGATCCTCGCGGCGGCGCGCAACCCGGTTCTCACCGATCTCTTGCAAACGCTCGCCAGCGGGGCCTCCCAGATCGCGTCCGCGTCGCTGGGCCGGGCGGGTCAGCCGCCGCGATCACTCACCGCGCATCGCCTGATCCTGGACGCGATCATCGTCCACGACGCCGACCTCGCGCGGCAACTGATGCGTGAGCACCTGGATTTGACCGGCGAGATGCTCGCCGCGGGTTAGCCGCAGAGACCGCCGCGGTCCGGACCGGCTAGCAGCTAGCGGCCTGGTAGGCGGCGCTGGGGGATCAAAGCAGAGGGTAGGACTCCCAGGCGGGCCCGGCGTCGGGCGCACCCGGAACCAGTATCTGAGCCTCGATCAGGCCGTACGGACGGTCCTCGACGCGGTAGATCAGGTTGGGATTGTCGAGACCGAAGCGCTCAAGGTCGACGACGAAGTGGTGGCGGTTGGGCATCGACATGCGGACCTCGACCAGGCCGGGGCTGGCGGCCACAGCTGCGCCCGCCATCTCGAAGAGGGTCTGCTGCAAAGACAGGCTGTGATGGGCGGCGAAGGTCTGGAGCATCTTCTCGCGGGCGACCGCGAAGGAGGCGTCCCACTCTCCGGGGGGGCGTAACAGGGCGCCGTGGCGCCAGCGTGCCGCTACGGCGGTCGAGAGGATCCGCTCGTCTGTTTCCTGCAGCGTCGTGTAGTCATCCTTGATGTAGCCGCTGAACTCGGAACCTGAGGTCTTCAGCACGATCAGGTCCTTGAGTCCGGAGAGCACCCATGTCCCCTGCTCACGGTCCACGATCACCTCCGCGACGCGCAGCTCCGGGCCGGACGCGACGAAGCCGTGCGGGTGCGGTTCACCATGCACCGGTATCCGTGACCAGCCTGAGGATTCGATGTTGACCCGGGCACGCGTTATCGGCTCGAAGCTGGAGACGAAATGCCGAGCGAGCCGCAGGCCGAACTCCTCAATCTCTCCGACCGGCGTCTCGCGCGCGAACGCGAACACGGTGTTCTTCTGGGTGTCGGTGGGAACCACGTTGGCGTTCGAGCCAACGCGGTGCACGTCTTCCAGGTTTCCAGAAAGCGTGATCCCGACGTTCAGGTCAACGAAGCTGTGGACCGGGGTGCTGCGGTCAACAGCGACCATCCTCACCTGAGCCTTGCCGTACTGGTTAGCGCCGAGGATCAGGTCCATGACCGGCCAATGTAGCTGGTCAGACCACTGCGCTGCTGGTCCAACCGTATGAACATTACGGCACTCTTCCAGACATCAGGCCATAGTTGCTTTGACACTTACGAACTTACCTTCAAACCATGAGCCGGACCGTCGTCCAGAACTGCCACATCGCCACCTGCGACGGGGCCGGGACCGAATACGAGGATGGCTATCTGGTCGTGGAGGACGACCGCATAGCTGCTGTCGGCGCCGGCGCGGTCCCGGCGCTTCAGACCGCCGCGGGGAGCGGCGATGATGTGGCCGTTCAGGACGCCAACGCAGCCGATGGTCGGACCATTCTCGTCGACGGACGCGACTGTCTGCTCACGCCGGGCCTGGTCAACACCCACCACCACCTGTACCAGTGGGTCACGCGCGGGATCGCTCAGGACCAAACGCTATTCGGTTGGCTGACGACGCTCTACCCGATCTGGGCCGGGATCGACGCCGAGAGCGTGGAGGCGGCGGCGGCCGCGAACCTGGGTTGGTTGGCGCTCACCGGCTGCACGACCTCCAGTGACCACCACTACGTTTTCCCCAAACGCGGCGGCGACCTCATGGAGGCGGAGATCGCCGCCGCACGGCGGATCGGCCTGCGCTTCCATCCGGCCCGCGGCTCGATGGATCTCGGCCAATCAAAGGGGGGGCTGCCTCCCGACTCGGTCGTTGAGGACCGCGACGAGATACTGAGCGCGACCGCCACGGCAATCGACACCTACAACGACCCGAGCGAAGAGTCGCTCCTGCGGATCGTGGTCGCGCCCTGCTCTCCGTTCAGCGTCTCGGAGGGCCTCATGCGTGACGCCGCCGAACTGGCCCGGCAGAAGGGCGTACGCATGCACACCCACTTGGCCGAGACGACTCAGGAAGACGATTACTGCGTCGCGCATTACGGCTGCACTCCGACTCAGTACGCCGAGCGGCTCGGCTGGCTGGGCGACGACGTCTGGATGGCGCACTGCGTGCACCTGGACGACGAGGCGATCGATCGTTTGGCGGCGACCGGCACCGGGGTGGCGCACTGTCCCACTTCCAACGGGCGGCTCGGCGCTGGGCTGGCACCGGTGCAGCATTTGCTGAGCCGGCACGTCCCTGTGGGTCTGGGCGTCGACGGCGCCGCCTCCAACGAATCCGGGCGGATGGTCGATGAGCTGCATCAGGCGCTGCTGGTCGCGCGGCTCCGTGACGGGCCGCTCGCGCTGAGCGCGCGCGAGGCGCTGAGGATGGCGACCGTCGGCGGCGCCCGCTGCCTGGGACGTGAGCGGGAGTTGGGCAGCCTTGAGCCCGGAAAGCTCGCCGACCTGGCGCTGTGGCGCGTTGGCGGGATTTCGGGTGACGGGATGAGCGACCCCCTCGCCACGCTCGTCTTCGGCGCTCCGACGCTCGAGCGCCTGTGGGTCTCCGGGCGCCCGATCGTCGAGCAGCAGGAGCTTCTCACCGCCGACGCCCGCGCGCTCGGCAGCGGCGCCAAGCGTGCCGCCCGGGAGCTGACGGCTCGCGCCGGGCGCTGATGGAAGATCTACTAGGAGGTTTCGACCGATGAGGGGCAACGAGCACGATCAGCAGGATGCACGGTGGATGGCGGAGGCGGTTGACCTGGCGGTAAAGAACGTCACAGCCGGCGGTGGCCCATTCGGCGCGCTGATTGTCCGCGACGGCGTCGCGCTTGCGACGGGGGTGAACGCGGTTACGACGACCAATGACCCCACCGCCCACGCCGAGGTCGTGGCGATCCGGACGGCATGTCAGACGATCGGTGACTTCCGTCTGACCGGCTGCATCCTGGTGACGTCATGCGAACCGTGCCCGCTATGCCTGGCGGCCGCGCTCTGGGCCCGCGTCGATCGTGTGATCTACGGGGCAGACCGGCACGACGCGGCCCGCGGGGGCTTCGACGACCTGGCTTTCTACGAGTTGTTCGCGACCCCGCGCGAAGATTGGCCGATTGTGATAACCAGCGTGGCGGTACCCGCTCCGGCTGCGCCGTTTACCGCGTGGCAGGCGAAGCCCGACCGCGTGGACTATTGAGACTCCGCGCGCTTGGCCGAATGTCCATTTGCCGCGCCCCGGTGCGTCTCTAGATTCCGACCTGTGCATCGACTCACTTGTGATTTACGGCGACGAGCCCATACATCCGCCTGGGCTCCTGGTCGGATCGCGCACGACGCAAGACATCTCTCCTAGCTGGCCCTGACTGCCGCCCCTGCCGGGCGGGCAGCGCGATTCGCCCCCAGACGAGAGACGAGGTTGCCTGATGGCTGCTGTTGAAGAGATTGCTGCCGGAGCAGGGATTTCTCCCCAAGCAAAGATTGACGCTCAAACAGAGCTTGCTGCCCAAGCGAGCACACTCCCGCGCGAATGCACATTTGAGCCGGACGACTGGGCGATCCTTGCTGGTCACTGGTATCCGGTTGCGCTGTCCCGCGACATCACGGCGACTCCAACTCCGGCCACGCTCCTGGACGAGCGCCTCGTGGTCTACCGCGCCGACGGGGACGTGGTCGTCGCCAACGACATCTGTCCGCACCGCGGCGTCCCGCTCAGCGCCGGGAAGGGGGAAAGCGACGGGACCGGAATCCGCTGCGCGTACCACGGCCTCAAGTTCGGTTCGGGCGGGCGTTGCCTTGACATCCCCGCGCACCCGCAGGGCAAGATCCCGCTTCGTATGCATCTGCGCTCTTACCCCGTCGTGGAGCGTTACGGGCTCGTCTGGACCTGTCTGCGGCCGCACCACGACAACGTCGGGGATCCGCGGACGACGGCACCGATCCCCGTCGCGCCCCACTGGGACGACGATAGCTTCCAGACGGTGACCTGCCCGGCGTTCGACGTAGCCGCGTTCGCCGGCCGCCAACTCGAAGGCTTTCTTGATGTCGCCCATTTCGGCTTCGTCCATACCGCTACGTTTGCCGACCCCGCCAACACCGTGGTCCCTGACTACAAGCCTGTCCTCCACGAGTACGGATTCACTGTCGACTATTGGAGCACCGTCGCGAATTACCCGCACGGCACCACGGCGCCACCGCCCGACTTTCAGTGGCTTCGCCAGTTCGACGTGCACCTGCCTTTCACCGCCACCCTCGTAGTGCACTTTCCAGACGACGGTCTGCTCTCGATCATGAACGCGGCATCACCCGTCTCCGCCCGCCAGACCCGGATGTTCGCCCCGATCGCCAAGAACTTCAGTACCGACCAGCCCGTCGAGGAGATATACGACTTCAATCGGCGGATCTTCGAAGAAGACCGCGCCATCGTCGAGATCCAGAAGCCCGAAAATCTGCCCCTCGAACCTCGTCTCGAAGTCAACATCCCGGCCGACCGCAGTTCAGTCGCCTACCGCCGCGGTCTGCGCGGACTCGGCCTCAGTCACTTCTTCACAGCCTGACCTTGCTGGCCGGCCATTCTGCTTTGGCAGACCCCGATCTGCTCGAGTTCGTGAGGGCCCAGCCGCTGCCGCGCCCCGGTCTCAGTAAAGAGGCAGGGTGTCGTGGCATGGCGGAGCTGGTTGAGCGTGCCGCGCCGTGGATACTGCGGGTATCGGAGCCACGTCCGAAACTCCAGGCTCACAGCGACGCATGGCATCGCGAGCATTCGCGACAACCACGCGACCAGCCGCATTACCGGGCATTCCTCGACTCGATCGGCTACCCCGGGGCGCGATCGCTTCCGTCACGTCGGCAGATGGCCACCGTGTGGCATGTGGAAGCGATTGCGCGACCGCCACGGACGGCTCTCACCGAGTGGCTTGCCGGTCGCGGGCGAACAACATGTTGGCACGAGTGCCTTCCTGGGACCGGGACCGCCGGCGCTCCGCCGGGCGAGCGATTGGATGCCTGGCAACCGGGGCCCCCAAGCTGGCCACGCCGGGAAACTTGTCCCGGAACGTGTCCCGAACTGCCGAGAGCGGGGGGCGCAACTGAGCGCAACTGAGAGCGTCGAAAGTCCCGTGAGCGCTTGACGTAACCGGGATCGACACATCTCAAAATCCGCTGTCCGCAAAGGGTGTGCGAGTTCGAATTTCGCACGCGGTAATGAACGGATCGGCGATTAGGAGGTTCAGCTGCCTCCGGGGCCACCGTCTGGCGGGCCGCCATAAGGACCTCCGGTGCAGTTGGTGGTCTGGTCGCGCGGCCGATGTGCCACACGGATGGGCCACGGGAGCGGTCGCCGAGCCAAAGGATTGGCTGTCAGCCATACCCAGTGCACTCGCCACACGTCCGTGTCGATACAGCGGATCGCGAGTCCGCCGATCGTTGGTCACCCGGTCGACCACGGCGAGTCGGCTGTCCGCAACTTTGGGCTGCACAACCCGTTTGGGTTGTTGTGACGCATTCTCGATCAAAGGAGAAAAGCATGCGTAGAATCCTGATCTTGTGCGGGCTTGCGGTCCTGGCGCCGGCAACGTGGTTGCTCGCCGGAGGCAGTGCCTTGGCCTCGAGCGCTCCGGTCGCGACGACGAGCGGCGCGACCGCAATCACGTCGACCGGCGCAACCGTGAACGGGACCGTCAACCCGACCGGCCAGGCAACCACCTACGCGTTTCAATGGGGGTTGACCGGCAGCTATGGCAACGAGGCACCGCTACCCCCGGCATCGGCCGGAGCCGGCACCGCCGACGTCCCCGTCTCGGTCGATCTCGGCGGTCTCGCATCAGGGACCGTGTATCACTTCCGGGTGATCGCCTCCAACGCCGGCGGCGCGGCTACCGGCGCAGATGAGACCTTCACCACGGGCGGAACCTCGCCGACGCCGGCGACCGTGACAACAGGTTCGCCGAGCAACGTCACGGCCACTTCGGCCGTTCTCAACGGGTCGGTCGTTCCTGGCGCAACGCCAACCACATGCTCGTTCGCCTATGGACCCACGACGAGCTACGGCTCACTTACCAACGCGCAACCGGTGGCCGCCGCGACCACATCGGTCGCGATGACGGCGACGATCAGCGGGCTGGCGCCGACGACCGCCTTCCACTACCAACTCGTTTGCAACAGTGCCACCGGTACCGTCTCCGGCGCCGACCAGACACTGACCACGCTCGCCGCCCCAGCTCGAATCGCGATCGCGGGGCGCAGGCTATTCATTTCGCCGACCGGACTGGTGGGCGTGTTCGTCGCCTGCTTCGGCGGCCACCCGTGCAGCGGAACGCTTTCGTTGAGGGCAGGGAACACGGCGATCGCACCCGCTGTCCATTACTCCTTCACCAATGAGAAGGAGACCGTCGTATTCACGACGCTTACGCGGGCGGTCCTCCGGCAGCTCAAAGCTCGAGGCACGCTAACCGCGACCGCGACCGCAGCTGACTCCGATGGGTCAAAGTCGACAATTCCGTTCACGCTGTACCGGGAGCTGCTCTGAAAAGCGCTTGAATTAGCGATGAGCTGGCACGCCCGTGACACGCGGGCGCGCCAGCTCGCCTGACTCCGATCGTCGTTCCGCAAGCGCCGCCAGGAATGGATCTCCTCGAAAGCAGACGCCACGCGTCGCTCCCGGTTCACGAACGGATCGGGCGAGAGGCTGGGGTAAGTGGCGTTGCGCGGTGTCGTAGTGATTCTCGGCTACTCGGAATGGTTGCTGTCGTCCTGCTCGCCGCTAGTCGAGGGCATCCGGCCAAGCGGGTGCACCCGCTCGCCGAACACTGGAACGGGCGGGAGTGGATAGCTCAGCGATTGCCGCGCCCAACCGGATCGAGTTCGCTTGACAGCGTCTCGTGTGCATCACCAAGAAGCTGCACCGCGATCGGCAACCTCGCGAGTTCCTCAGTATCGTTGGCGGAGCGATGGAACGGACACCTCTGGACACGCCGTGCGATCGTGATCGGCCTGCAGACCTCAGATCAGCAGCTCATCGGCTTTTCCTGCTCAACGAGCAGAAGCTGCACCGCCGCCGTCTGGGCATGGCCGCAGACCAGCCCGATTGTCACTCGGTCTTTCAGCAACGACTGGGCAGTCCAACTCAGCCCTGACCGGCTTTAGTGGCGGTCCCAGAGGCGCAAAACGACGACTCCCCTTGTCGTGCCGGGCGACCTAGAGCGCCCGCGGCAACGCCTGGCCGCCATGTCACGAACGGCTAGCGTCCGCCGCACGAAAGGGACCTTCGGGAATGAGAGTTCAGAGCTCCGTTGCGCTGCCCGAGGTCTCATCCAGGAGGGCATCATCTGGTCACCTCGTCCAGGCCAACTCGGTTTCACCATGCCACTGTTCGCTGAGTACCTACGCGAGACCATCCGCGCGCGAGCTTCGACGATCCTGACGAGCGAGGTGACGTTCTGATCACGATCGAGTAAGTCCCTGACGCGACCCACCCAAGCAAGCGTCGGAGTGCTCCGCCTGGAGATGGCGTGTGCCGCACACGCTGCGCGGCACACGCCAGAGCCTCAGTTCTGTTTGGATATCGTGACCTTGACCGCGCTGTCGTCGCTGTCGCCGTCGTGGTCGGGCGAGCCTGCCCGCTCTGTGGCCTCGGGCTTGGCGGCGGCCTGCAGCGACTGGGTCGCCAGAGCCGGATCAGGCCCACCGATCGGTTGAACGCTCATTCCTGCTCCCTTGTTTGGACGTCAGCTGGTTAATCGGCCTGCGCAAGACATCGCGGAGCCGCATAAGGCAACTCTCACCGTTGCTTGACACCCGCCCCGTTCCAGACTGCCTGCGGTCGAGCCGGTCACTGACGCCAGAGTGCGTGCTCGATTTGCTCGATCGGGTGGCCGGCCAGTTCCGAGCGGCACCATACCTCGGCGGACCAGATCCGCATCCGTAGGCGGCCGTCATCGGTGGCCATCACTCGCTCGAGCTCAGCTTTCGAGATCCCGAAGGACTCGCGCAACAAACCATCTGCGAGAAACGCCGGATCCGCGCCCTGCTCGATCCATTCGCCGGCGTCGAAGTCCATGCCTGCGACCTTCGGACGGTATGCGATGGAGGGCGGCAGCATCGATCGCGCTACGTCACGCAGAATCCCCTTGGACCACGGCCCGATCCTGGTGGCGAGGGGAAGGTTGACGACGAGGCGGACCACCTCAGGCTCGAGGAACGGGACGCGTCCCTCAACCGACCACTGCATCAAATTCTTGTCCGTCCGGTTCAGCAGCCAACAGAGCGTGTAGTCCATGCGGCTCAGCAGTCCAGCCTCGGCGCGGCAGACGTCCGGCGGATGGTGCATGTAACCGAGCAACGCCTCGTACATCACATCCGGGCCTCCCGCCGGCATCGACAATGTCGCCCAGCTCGGCGGCGTCGGCGGGTTGATCGCCTCTGTGATCGCTCGCCAGAGATCCCCCAGGCCAGCGGTCCAGTCCTGGAGCGACCGTGGCTGCTCGCCCAGCGCCCGCTCGACGTTCTGCAGCAGCCGGTGATGGCGCGGCAGTAAGGGCTGGAAGGACTCGGCGTGCAAACTGCCATAGCCTCCGAACAACTCATCTGCGCCCTCGCCTGTCAGCAGAACCTTGACGCCCGCGTCGCGCGCACGCTTGGCCAACTGGGCGACCGTGACCGCGCTGGCGTTCGTGAGCGGGCTTCCGAAGTGTGCAGTCGCAGCGACGAATCCGCGTCGCCAGCTCTGCGGCGTGACGTCGATCATCTCCAGTTCGATGCCGAGTCGAGCCGCGACGCGCCGCGCGGCCGCACCCTCTGCGTAAGCACGGTCGCCGCTGTGGTTGGCCGCGAAGGCGACAAGGCCAGGCTCAGCCTCGACTGCCAGTGCCGTAATCAGGCTCGAGTCCACCCCTCCGGAGAGCAGCGTGCCGACCTGAACATCGGACATCAGCGAGCCGTGCACGGCCGACCGCAGCGCTGCCCTGAGCGTGCTCGCCAGCTCTCGCCGTGAGCATCGAGCCAGCTGTTCGGCAAGGTCGCTGTCGACATCCTGGGCGGGTGAGAACCAACGATCGGTGGTGATCGAGCCACCGTCGAGCGGGACCGATGCCCAGGCGCCGGGACCTATCCGTGTGATGCTCTCAACAAGCGTTTGCCGGCCACCATAACGCGAGCCCATGACAATCGCGCCAATGGCGGCGTTGACCGGGCGTGCCGGCGCGCCGGCTTTGACAAGTGCCGCAGGCTCGCTGGCGAACCAGGTGCCGCCCGCAAAGCTGGCGAGGTACAACGGCTTGATGCCGTAACGGTCGCGGCAGAGCAGCAGGCGCCGCTGCTCCAAGTCCAGTGCAGCGAACGCGAACTGCCCGCTGAACCGGCGTACAGCATCGAGGCCTGAGCGCTCGAGTGCCCAGAGGACCGTTTCGGTGTCACTGTGACCCGCGAATGAGTTCTGATCGAACTCGCTGCGCAGCTCCATGTGGTTGTAGACCTCGCCGTTGTACGCGAGCCAGAACCGGCCGGCGGGGTGGCGCATCGGTTGATGGCTGGACGGCCCGATATCGACGATCGCCAGCCGTGTGTGAACCAGGCCAACGCTGTCCACCACCTCGATCCCAGAATCGTCGGGACCGCGATGGCCGAGTGCGTCGCGCAACACCCGCAGGCGATCCAGCGGAGGGCTGGCCCCGAGCTCCATCACACAGCCGCCGATGCCACACACCGAGGCAGACGATAGCTAGCGAAAAACGGCCCCACGGGGCAGCGGGTGGCCCAGACTCGACGCTCCCGGGGCTGCGGACGATCGGGTGCCGCGCGGCGCTCAGGAGCATCGCGTGCCGCGTGGCGCTCAGCATCGGGCCGACATCACATGCCGCCCGCCGCCCGCCTCAACTCGGGCGCGGCTCGCGAGCCCGAAGCTCGGGGACTTTACCGTCATTTTTGGCGGTAAACGTCCATAGCTTCTCTCAGATGGGCAACACGTGCCGGCCGTGTCGGCGTGCGATCTCAAGCGTGGCAAGGCGCCTCCGTTGGCAGACAATGCCACCGTCTAGCTGCCGGAAAGCGTGATGCAGACGGCCTGTCCGCTGGTCGGAACCGCGTTCGGGGTCCAGTTGGCTGCCGTGTTCCAGGATCTGCCGTTGTCGTTGTTCCAGGTTTCGTCGCAGGCCTGTGCCGCGGCAGCGATAGTTGCGAATGTGCCAGCGTGAGCAGGCATGTGATGGGTGGTCGGAAGCGCATCGGAGGACCGTAGTTGACGTGCGTGAGATCAATGTCACACCGGCGGTGAGGGCTTCCCTGAGCCCGCCCCACATGAGGCCGGATTTCAGTGCGCCGAACAGACTTGTCTGATCGAGCCGTTACCATTGGACCACGCAAACGGGAATACCGGTCCATTTTGGGGGAACGGTATTTAATGCGTTGTGGGAACTGGCGACGCCCAGCCAGCTTCTGAGGACCCGCCTGCAAAGGCACCAAACAACTCGGTCATCAGAGCAAAGGGCCGTCGGCGAATGCCGACGCTGTAAACCGAATCAGGAGGTGGTGAGCCACCGTCCTACCCGTAGCCGGCTGGAGCGATCGGCCGGCAGTCGAAGTCACGTAGACGCCAATTCGGGCTGGGCGCGGTCAACCCTATGCAGTACGTCATATCGCGCGTCCTCGTGGGCGCTCTCATCCTCGCGAGTGCGGGGAACCTGACCGCGGACGCTTCCGCGGCAGCAGCGCATCACAAATGGCATCACCGAGTCGACCGGCACCGTCGACACCATCGAGTCGAGCGTCATCGGCGGCTCCACCGACGCCGACATCAGGCAATGCCTGTCGACTACGGCGCGTGGTCACGCGTCGCGTCGTGCGAGTCCGGCGGCTGGCAGGTGCTCGGCTACGCCTATCCGGACAGCCTCGGAATCAGCCGCGCCAACTGGGTCGCGTTCGGCGGCACACCGATGTCTCCCGGATCCGTCGCGCCCGAGGCGAGAGCCGATGAGATCCGCGTCGCCGAGCGGATGACAGCGCACTATCACGCTGCGATCCCTGACCAGTACGGGTGCGGCCCCTGGTGAGCGGTGACTGATTACAGGGCGCGATCGTCGCCACCGGGTGCTGCGATCGGCGATGATCTGCAGATGCCCAGACGCCGCTCGCACTTTCGGATCCAGCTCATCGCACTAGCCCTGGCACTGCCACTCGCGGTGAGCGCCCCGGCGGCGGCGGCGACCCACTCGGTCGCCGCGCACGCCGGCGCCGAGCAGGTCTACGTGACCGGGCTGAAGCCGCACACGCAGGCGCTGCTGCTGGGCGCGCGCGGACACACGGTCGCGCGCCAGACCGCCGACACCCAGGGCGGCCTGCTGTTCGCGCAGGTGAAGCCCGGCGCCGGCTACCGGGTCCGACTCGCAAGCAGCGGCGGCGAGTCGGCATCATTGACGGTCCACAGCGAAGCTGCTGCGCCATGGGATCCGGGCACCTACGACCAGAAGATCAGGGCCAGCGGCTACCAGTACCTGACCACGCGCGACGGCACGAAGCTCGCCATCTACGTGCACCCGCCCAGCCATCCGGCGGGGATCTCCTCGCTCCCGGACGGGATCGCGCTGCCGGGCAGCTACTCGACCACGCCGTACCCCACGGTGATCGAGTACGCCGGCTACGGCTATGCCGACCCGGCCGGCCCGGACAGCGGCATCGCGGTGCTCGCGAACCTGATGGGCTTCGCGGTGGTCGACGTGAACATGCGCGGCACAGGCTGCTCCGGGGGCGCCTTCAACTACTTCGAGCCGCAGCAGAACCTCGACGGCTACGACGTGATCCAGACGATCGCGCATCAGCCCTGGGTGCTCGACCACAAGGTGGGCATGATCGGCGTCTCCTACGGCGCCATCAGCCAGCTGTTCACCGCGCAGCTCGATCCGCCCGCCCTCGAGGCGATCTCGCCGCTCTCGACGATCGACTCGACGATCACCACGCTCTACCCCGGAGGCATACTCAACACGGGCTTTGCCGTGTCCTGGGCCGCCGAGCGCCAGCACGACGCCCAGCCTGCCGGTCCCAACACGGGCCAATCGTGGGCCTACAAGCGCATCCAGCAGGGCGATCAGGCCTGCAAGCGCAACCAGGCCCTGCATGGCGAGGCGCCGAGCCTGATCAACAAGGTCCGCGCCAACGCGCACTACGTGCCGAAGGTCGCCGATCCGCTCGATCCGATCACGTTCGTGCACAAGATCAAGGCGGCGGTGTTCATGGCCTGTCAGTGGGAGGACGAGCAGACCGGCGGGCACTGCGCCGACCTCGCACAGGACTTCACCGGTACCACGCACAAGTGGTTCACCTTCACCAACGGTGCCCACATCGACTCGCTCGACCCGGCCACCTTCAACCGCTGGTATGACTTCCTGTCGCTGTTCGTCGCCCATCAGGCCCCGGTTCAGAACGCCGGGTTGGTCGACCTTGCGGCCTCGTTCTTCTACCAGGAGTCGATGGACATCAGCAACGTGACGTTGCCCTTCGACTCGATCCAGCACATTCCGAGCTACCAGGCGGCGCTGGCCGCCTACGAGCAGTTGCCGTCGGTGCGGCTGCTGTTCGACAGCGGCGCCGGTCCGGCACCGGACGGGACCGTCGCCGCCGGTGACCCGTACCCGGCCTTCGAGCAGTCGTTCGCGAGCTTCCCGATCCCGGGAACGGTCGCCCAGACGTGGTACTTCGGGGCCGGTGGCTCGCTTGCCACCAGCCCCGACCCGGCCTCCGAGGTCGACGGCTTCACCTGGAACCCGCAGGCGCTCCCGGCGACGGACTACGCCTCGGCGAACACGTCCTCCGGCGGCCTCTGGGGCAGCGCAGCTGATTGGGACTGGAACTGGCAGCAGAACCCGGCCGGTACGGCCCTCTCGTACGTGAGCGGGCCGCTGGCGCAGAACACGACCGTGATCGGTGGCGGCGCCGTGAACGTCTGGATCAAGGCCTCGACCCCCAACGTGGACCTGCAGGCGACCGTCAGCGAGGTCCGTCCGGATGGCATGGAGACCTTCGTGCAGGACGGCTGGGCGCGCGCCGACGAGCGTCAGCTCGCGCCCGGCAGCACGCCGCTTGAGCCGCTGCTGAACCTGCGCGCCAGTGCGGTGAAGCCGTTGCCGAGCGGCCAGTTCGTCGAAGTCACGATCCCGCTCTATTACGAGGGTCACGTGTATCGCGCGGGCTCTCGCATCCGCGTCACGATCGCGGCGCCGGGCGGCGCCGAGCCGTCATGGGCGTTCGCGGAGACGAACCCTTCCGGCACCGCCGACGTCTCGGTTCAGCTCTCAGCATCGATGCCGTCGAACATCACGTTGCCGGTGGTCCCCGGGGTAAGCGTGCCGACCGGATTGCCGGCCTGCCCGAGCCTGCGCAACGAGCCGTGCCGGCCGTATGTGCCGTTCGTGAATCAGACGA
>DASZLT010000003.1:0-6222 GCA_035552235.1 Solirubrobacteraceae bacterium | reverse complement strand
ACCAAAGACGCCACGGCGGCGAAATGCTTCCGCCGAGATCAGGCGCTGTGGCCCGGCTACCGCAGAGGGCTCGCGGTGCCGACCTGGCCGGCGCCGCGCCTCACGATGCCGGGTTTCTGCGCCTTGACAGACAGGAG
Source organism: Solirubrobacteraceae bacterium (assembly GCA_035552235.1). Classification (GTDB taxonomy): domain Bacteria; phylum Actinomycetota; class Thermoleophilia; order Solirubrobacterales; family Solirubrobacteraceae; genus Palsa-465. Next base: position 6,085 of record DASZLT010000003.1, on the reverse strand, counting down.
CGCTCGGTCGGCCTCGGCAACTAGCTGCTCTGACATGATCCCGCGTCTCCAGAACGCGACGCCCACGCTCGCGGTGAGCGGCTCATCCACCGACGAGATCGAGGCGGTCTCGATCCCTGCCCGCAGGCGCTCCGCGAGCGCCAGCGCGTCGGCTTCGCCGGTCCCGGGAAGGATCACGACAAACTCGTCGCCACCGAAGCGCCCGACGGTGTCGTAGCTGCGGACACCGGCGCGCAGGACATGAGAGGCCTCGACCAGCACCTCGTTGGCATGCAGGTGACCGTGCCGGCTATTGATGCGCTTGAAGTTGTCGAGGTCGATGAAGCAGAGCGCGAGGTTCAGGTCCGCTCGGGAGCTACGGCCGATCTCGCGATCGAGCTCCTCGAGCGTCGCCGCGTAGTCCAGGCAACCGGTGAGACTGTCGAATCGGTCGATCTGGAGCAGTGCGTCGAGCGCCGCTCGTTGGTGCACGCCGAGCGCCAGCATCGCCGCGCACGCCTCCGTCGCCCACAAGGTCTGCGCGGGATCCGGCGGGGCGGCCGAGAAGGCCGCCGCGAGCGCGCCGCCGGCGCCCCTCGCCGAACGGACCGGTGCGGCGACGGCGTGCGTCAACGGCACGCCCCCGGCCGCGGCGAGCAGGCCGGCGTCGTAGTCGCGATGGAGCGGCTCGAGGGCCGCGCGCTCTAGCCCCAGCGCGCGGCCGACAAACCCTCCTTCGCCCGGTCGCACTGGCTGCTCGTGGAGGGGCCCCAGGCCCCACGAGCAGATCACCTTCGGCGGCTGCCCCTTGCCGCCGGGCTGGCAATACAGTGCGACCTCGGAGTTCAGAATGTCTGCGATGTTTCCGATCAGCAGATCGAGTCGCCGCTGGACGGAGTCCCCGAAGGCGGGCACGGCGTCGAACGAGCGCGCGGCGCTCACCGTCGCCGGCTCGCTTGCTGGCTCGGTGGGCGGAGCGATGGCAGGCGCGCAGGACCGCTACACAGTCTCGGGCTGGAAACGGCGGGCCACGCGGACGCCAATATCCACTCCTAACGGGTTGCGTTGCTCTTTGCAACGCCCCCGCAAGCCGCCTGGAGGGCCGCCGCGGACGCGCATCTGCGTCTTAGTCGGTTGAACCCTGACGCCCTTGCCTGAATCGCAAGAGCAATCAGCGTTCGGGCTACAAATGTACTCGCTTCAACTGGTGGTGCAAGTGCGGGTGCTCGCGGGTACGATGAACGCAGGTTTGAAAAGAGCGCGTGGCCCTTCCCCGTCGGACGGGAGCGCCAAGGCCCAAGACCCGCAGCACCAGTGAGCGACACAGCACCCGGCACAGCATCCGCAGGCGAAACGTGAGCATCGGCGGGTCCGATGAGCAGGGAGCTCCGGCGCTCGTCGGCGGCCGGCTGATGGCGGAGATCACCAACCGGATCGTCGCGTTCATGCGCGAGCACTACGGGCGCGGGCCGATCAAAGCCAAGACCTACGTGCTCGACAACCTGATCGTGTGCGTCCTCAGCGACGGCTTCACGGCGATCGAGCGCACGATGATGGAGGGCGGGCAATCCGACCGCGTCCTTGATATGCGTCGCGACTTCCAGCTGCTGATGAAGCAGCGCTACAGCGAGATGATCGAGAGCCTCACCGGCCGGAAGGTGCTCGCGTTCCTCAGCCAGGCGCATGTGGAGCCCGACCTCACGATCGAGATGTTCCTGATGGACGGCCCGGTGCCCGGCTTTGGCGCGCTGGAGCTCGTCGACCCGCCATCGCCTGAGCCCGGCGGGGGCCCCTCATGACCCGGATGCGGACACTGGCTCTCCACATCCGATAAGCTCGCCGTGGGTTGAGGTTGCCCGTGGGATCGACTGGGTCCGGCGGGACCGCTTCGACCGGCAAGGAGCAGCTCGCGCTCGTGGCGGTCAGATGGCGGCATGCGGGGGCGTTGCAGCCGACAACGTTCATCTCACCATCGGAGCTGCCTGAATGTCTGATTCATCGAAGCGCTGGTCGGGGCACCAGCTGCTTGGCGCCTATGCAAAGCCCCGCCTTGGGCGAAGCCTCCTGGAGATCGCCACCTCCGTCGTGCCCTACCTCGGGCTATCGGTCGCGATGTATTTGACGCTCGGAGTCTCGGTCCTGTTGACGGCCGCCCTCGCCGTCCTGGCTGCGGGGTTCCTGGTACGGACGTTCATCGTCTTTCACGACTGCACGCACGGGTCGCTAATGCCTTCCAAGCGCGCCAACGCCTACGTCGGCAGCTTCACGGGGCTGTTCGTTCTGTCGCCGTTTCGCCGCTGGCGCCACGACCACGCGGTCCATCATGCGACCTCGGGCGATCTCGAGCGCCGAGGCGTGGGAGACATCATCACGCTCACCGTCCCGGAGTACATGGCGCGGTCGTGGCGCAGTCGCCTGGCCTACCGGGTGATCCGTAATCCGCTCGTGATGTTCGGGCTCGGACCCGTGATCGCGATGATGGTGGGCCCGCGCCTGCCGACGCGCGCGCAGCGGCCTCGGCTACGCCACAGCGTGATCGGCACCGATGTGGCACTCGCTGTGGTCGTCGGCGGACTGTGCTGGTTGATCGGCTGGCAGGACTTCCTGCTGATCTGGGCGCCGTCGTCGATGCTCGCCGGCTCGGTCGGCATCTGGCTGTTCTATGTGCAGCACCAGTTCGAGGAGGCCTACTGGCAGAGCGCATGCGACTGGGACTATGCGGACGCGGCGCTGCGGGGCAGCTCATACCTGAAGATGCCTAAGGTTCTCCAGTTCTTCACGGGCAACATCGGGCTGCATCATGTCCACCATCTCAACGCACGGATTCCCAACTACAACCTCCAGCGAGCGCACGACGAGAACCCGGTCTTCCACGAGGTGCCGACGCTGTCGCTCTGGGACGGCTTCCAGGCCGTGAGGCTCAAACTGTGGGATGAGGACAGCGGGAAGCTGGTGACGTTCGCGCAGGCGCGGGCGGCGTACCCGACCAGAGCGTCGGAGCCCTACACACGCCGCGCGGCGAATCCCGAGTCGGCCTGAGCCGACCGTGGCGCCGAAGTACCGGTCAAACCGCGGGCGAGCGGCTTGACCGGTGGTCCCGGCGTGCTTGACTCTATGTGCCAAGGCCGCGCCCGCACCGCGCCCGCGCGTGCCACGACTTTGAGTCCTCGTTAGGGGGTTGAAGTGCCTTTCTTCTTTTTTACGGTTGAGCAGCAGGAGCGGGCGATCGTCGAGCGGTTTGGGAAGTTCGTACGCGTGGCGGGTCCGGGCCTGCAGCGCAAGTCGCCGTTCGTGGAGCGGGTCGCCGGCCGGATGAGCCTGCAGGTCGAGCAGCTGAACTCGGAGATTGAGACCAAGACGCAGGACAACGTCTTCGTGCGGGTGAAGCTGGCGGTTCAGTACAAGGTTGGGGCCGATTCACAGCAGGTGCAGGACGCGTATTACAAGCTGGATGATCCGGAGGTGCAGATCCAGTCCTATGCGTTTGACGTGGTGCGTTCGCACCTTCCGAGCATGGGGCTGGACGAGGCCTACGCGGATGCGGACACGATCGCGATGCATATCCAGGACACCTTGCACCGGCAGATGGCCGAGTACGGGTACGAGATCGTCAAGGCGTTGATCACGAACATCGAACCTGATCAGCGGGTCAAGGACGCGATGAACAACATCAACGCGTCGCAGCGCAATCAGATCGCCGCGGCGGCCCAGGGCGACGCGCAGAAGACCCTGGCGGTCAAGAAGGCCGAGGGCGAGAAGGAGACGATGCGCTTACAGGGCGAGGGTGTCGCCGAGGAGCGAAAGGCGATCGCCGAGGGGCTCAAGGAGTCCCTGGAGATCATCACCCAGCAGGGGCTCGATCCGAAGGAGGCGATGGCGCTGGTCGCGCTGACCCAGTACACCGACATGATCCGCGCGCTCGGCGAAGGCTCGAAGACCAACACGATTCTGCTGCCCCACTCGCCCAGCGGCGTCGGCGAGCTGATGGCCCAGATTCGCGACGGGATCCTCGTCGCCGACCTCGCGAGCGAAACCGCCACGAGCGACAGCCGCGGCGGCGCGAACGGGGGCGGCGCAGCGAGCTGAGGACCGGCTCGCTGACGCCGGCGCCGCTCGCGCATCTGCGCCGGCGCGGTCGAGCTTCTAGACGAGCTTGGCGGACAGGACGATCTCCGGGATTCCGGCGAGCGCGCGTGAGACTGGGCAATTCAGCTTGGCGTCCTCCGCGTAACGTTGGAACTCCTGCTCGTCGACCCCCGGAACGCTCCCCTCGGTTTCCAGGTCGACGCGAGTGAGCGTCGGCGCGCCCTCGATGTTCCGCAGTTGGACACGCGCGCTCGTTCGCACCGACTCGGGCGGGTGTCCGGCGCCACTCAGAATGTTCGACAGAGCCATCGTGAAGCAAGCTGCGTGGGCCGCCGCGATCAGCTGCTCGGGATTAGTCCCCTCGCCCTCGGCGAACCGCGATGCATACGAGTAGGCGCCTTCGAACACACCGTCCCCGACGGTGACTCTGCCTGAGCCGCTCTCCAGATCTCCATGCCACTCGGCGCTGCCATTTCTTGCCGTCATGGTTGCCTCCGTTTCGTTTGCCTGCTTTCGGATGGGGTCGTGAAAGACCGGGGCTCGCTCCAACCCTTTAGACGGTACGCCGCCTCACCGACCGCCGCCCGAGTAGAGGTATGCGGCGGCCAGCGTTCGCCACGGCCTGAAGCGCTCGCCGACGACGTCAACCTGCGCAATCGACGCCGGAGCGTCCAGGCCCCACACGCGCTCCACGGCTCGGCGCAGCGCCAGGTCGGCGGCGGGCCAGACGTCGGGCCGGCGGAGCGCGAGCATCAGCACGCCATCGGCGGTGAACCGGCCCACTCCCTTGACCTGGATGAGCTCGGTCCGCGCGGCGTCGTCGTCAAGGCCCCGCAGCCGCTCGAGGTCCAGCCGGCCATCCTCGAGCCGTGCGGCGAGGTCGTGCAGGTAGAGCGCCTTCGCGCGGGACATTCCGATCTGGCGCAGGGCGTCGGCGTCGGTGCCGAGCAGCTCCGCCGGCGTCGGCAGCCGGCTGCCGTGCAGCCCTTCGAGCCGCGCCAGGATCGCCGAGGCGGCTGCCAGCGAGAGCTGCTGGCCGATCACCTGGAACACGAGCGCGCCCCACAGGTCGCTCGGCAAGCCGTCGAGCAGAAGGTCGGGGTCGAGGTCCGGCTGGGCCTCCACCAGCGCCGCCATCCGCGAATCCGCCGCGCTCAGCACGTCGCGCCCGGGCGCCCACCGATCGAGGCCGGCCGGCGCGCGACGGTCCGGGCCGTTGCCCCTGCTCACTGGGCCCGCTCCCGGACGACGTCGGCCGGGGGCTTGTCGTCGCGCAGCCCGAGGAAGCGTGGCTGCCGCAGCCGACCGTCGCCCGTCCACTCGGCGAAGCCGATCTGGGCGACCAGCTCGGGCCGCGTCCAGTGCGTGCCGCGCGGGACCGGTCGCGCATCGACGAACGGCGACTCGGGCGAATCGAGCTCCCGCAACCGGGCGCCGAGCTCGCGGAGCGTCGCCGCGGTATACCCGGTGCCGACCTTCCCGGCGTACTTGAGCTGGCCATCCTCGTAGTAGCCGACGAGCAGCGCGCCGAAGTCCGTCCGGCTGCCGGCGGGATCGGTGTAGCCGCCGATCACGAACTCCTGCTCCCAGACGCACTTCAACTTCAGCCAGTCCTTCGAGCGGCCAGGGACGTACGGCGCGTCCGCTCGCTTGGCGATCAGCCCCTCCCAGCCGGACCGGCACGCCTCGGCGAACCGTCGCTCGGAGTCGTCGGGCCACGCTTCAGTGGGCTGCAATGCCGCGCTCGGCCGGATCGATCTCGCCAGTCGCGCTCGGCGCTCGAGCAGCGGCCGGGCTCTGAGATCCTCGCCGTCGACCTCCAGCAGGTCAAAGACGCAGAAGACAACCGGATAGGCGGCCACCTGCTCCGCGGAGGGCTTCCTGACCCCGAGGCGCTGCTGGAGCCGGCTGAACGACGTTTGCTCACCGTCGTACGCGACCACCTCGCCGTCGAGCAGGAAGTCCTGGGTTCGCTGGGCGGCCACCGCCGCACGGACCTCGGGGTAAGTGCCGGTGAGCT
>DASZLT010000002.1:0-1521 GCA_035552235.1 Solirubrobacteraceae bacterium | reverse complement strand
GATCGGCAGCTGTGCGGCGTAGATCGCCTTGATCCCACCGGGTCCCGAGTTTTCCTTGCTGCGGTACTGGGGAAGCACGCTCATCGGATCGGCCGGCGCGAGGTACGGGCCCTGGGCCGGGCTGCTGGCGGTCTTGGCGATATAGACCGCGGTCGGGGCGTAGATGAATGCGCCGGAGCTCGTCGTCAAGCCGAACGCCAGCCGCCTCGTCCCGGGCGTGAAGGTGCCCGTCGCGGCGCCCAGCTCGGCGCTTGACTTGACCAGCTGGCCGAGCTGCTGCAGCGAGCGCCCGCGCGGGCTCGGGAACTGCGAGGCCGACGGTCGCTGGGCGGTGGCGAGTTCGTTGACGGCCGGCGGCAGCACCGGAGCCGTGCTCGAGGTCGTGCTCTCGGTCGAGCTCGTCGCAGCAGTCTGCGACGACTTGGAGCTGGCCAACGAGGAGGACGAGGACGACGAGGAGCCACAGCCGAAGATCGCCAGCGCAATCAACGGCGCCAGCAGGCAACCGGCTCGGCTTCTCATGGCGAAGATCATTGCTTGCAGCGTTCGGATCTGGCGCAGCGGGCCTGTTAGCGCTGTGTGAGGCCGCCCCGGCGTTTGCCCCGCTTCAGCCTACCTTGCCTGGCCCGTCATCGAGCCCGTGATCGTTATCGCCGCTAATAGCGTGTAAAGATCTTGTGACTGGGGTGGCGGGCGCCAATTTTGACCGGGTTGGGTGCAATACAGTGACGCCATGCCGCCTGCGCGAAGTGACGGGTTGTCAGTCGCCGCGACGGTGCCGCAGCGCGCTAACAACCGCCTCCGTCTGGCGGTACTCGATCGCGATCCGGGGTTCATGCAGGTACTGTCCAACCGGCTCGACGCGCTGGGCTGCGAGTACCGCTCGCTGACCGCGCCCGCGACCGCCGACGCGCTGGTCGCGATGCGGCTCAACGCGATCGTGCTCGACCTCGCCGTGCTCGGCCCCGGTGGCTGGGAGTACCTCGAGCGCCTGTGCGCGGGGCTGCCGGGCCTAGCGGTGATCGTCTGCACCGGCCCGTCCTCGGTCGCACAGCGCGTCCGCGGGCTCCGGCTCGGCGCCGACGCCTGGGTGACCAAGCCCTGTCACGCCGAGGAGCTGATCTGCGTCGTCGAGGCGGCGGTGCGCCGTCACCGCCGGACCGAGATGCCGGCCCTCGAGCAGGCAACGGAGTTCGGCGAGATCACCGTGCGCCCCGACCTCTACCAGGCGTACGCCAACGAGATCAGCCTCGAGCTGACCGCGCGCGAGTTCGAGATCCTGCAGCTGCTGAGCGGCTCCGATCGCGTCCTGCGGCGCGAGGAGATCTACGAGCGTGTGTGGGGCTACGCGATGGCGCACGGCGACCGTTCGGTCGATGTGTTCGTCCGCAAGCTGCGCCAGAAGCTCCGCGTCGCTTCGCCGCAGTGGCACTACATCCACACGCACTTCGGCGTCGGCTACCGGTTCGCCCCCGAGGCCGAGGGCACGGGCGATGCCGAGCGCGAGCTCGAGCTGCTCGG
>DASZLT010000001.1:0-11134 GCA_035552235.1 Solirubrobacteraceae bacterium | reverse complement strand
TCGGGGAAGTCGGCCTTGTAGTGATCGAAGCGTGCACTCCACTCGCGCTGCTGGGCGGCGCCGCGCTCGATCGTCGTGCGGAAGTGCTTGAGCGCCTCCTCGGGTACGAAGAACGGTTCCTCGCTGGGGAAGCGGTAGAAGCGCTTGGCGGCCCGGATCTCATCATCGCCGAGCGGGCTGCCGTGCGCGCCGGCGGTGTCCTGCTTGTTGGGCGCGCCGAAGGCGATGTGCGTGCGCATCACGATCAGGCTGGGCTTGTCGGTGACGCCCTGCGCGGTCGCGATCGCCTCCTCGAGCCGGGCGATCGAGATGTCCTCGCCGATGTCCTGGACGTCCCAGTCGTAGGCCGCGTAGCGCAGCGGCGTGTCCTCGCTCAGCGCGATCGCGGTGTCACCCTCGATCGAGATGTGGTTGCGGTCGTAGAAGACGATCAACTTGCCGAGCCCGAGGTGGCCGGCGAGCGAGCTGGCCTCGCTGCTGATGCCCTCCTCCATGTCGCCGTCGGAGGCGATCACGTAGGTCGAATGGTTGACGACCTCATGACCGGGGCGATTGAAGCGCTCGGCGAGCATGCGCTCGGCGAGCGCGAAGCCGACTGCGTGGCTGATGCCCTGGCCGAGCGGCCCGGTCGTCACCTCGGCGCCCGGAACCTCACGGAACTCGGGGTGGCCGGGGGTCTTCGAGTGCAGCTGACGGAAGTTCTCCAGGTCCTCGAGCGTGAAGTCGTAGCCGCTCAGGAACAGCGTCGAGTAGAGCAGCATCGAGGCGTGGCCGGCCGACAGCACGAAGCGATCACGATCGGGCCAGTGCTCGTCGTGCGGGTTGTGGCGCATCGTCCGCGTGAACAGCGTGTAGGCGACCGGTGCAAGCGCCATCGGCGTACCCGGATGTCCGGAGTTGGCCTTCTGAACGGCATCCATCGACAGCGTGCGGATCGTGTCGATGCAGAGCTCGTCGATTGAGAGGCCTTCGCCGGTAGCAGTCAATGCAATTTCCTCGCTTATCGCTGGTCTTTTGTCGCTGATGTCACTCAACTTGCAGCATAAACTGTCTGAGACATGCGGAAGTCACGCCCTCGTGAATCGCGTTTGCCCCTCCGGATCGGCGCCGCCGCCGGCCTTCTGACGCTCGCCGGCGCCGGTGTCGCCGTGGCCTCCGAGCTCCGTCATCGTCGCGCGTTTGCGGCCGATCCGCAGTGGGATCTGCTGCGGGCGCCGGTCTCCGGTGAGCCGGTCACCGCGCTCTCCGCGGACGGCACCGAGCTGCACGTCGAGGTGTTCGGTGAGCCCTCGGCGCCCACCTTCGTGCTGATCCCGGGCTGGACCGAGGAGCTTCAGATCTTCGACCTGCTCACCCGCGGCCTGCTTGGCCGCGGCTATCGGGTCGTCAGCTATGACCCGCGCGGTCAGGGCTCCAGCGGCGGGGGCCGCGGGCTTGACCAGAGCATCGAGCGATACGCCGAGGACCTGACCGCGGTATTGAGCACGACGTGTGCCGGACGCGACGACGTGATCGTCGCCGGGCACTCGATGGGCGGGATGACGCTGGTGGCCTGGGCGGCGACGGTCGACGTCGACGACCACCTGCGGGCGGTGGCGCTGATCAGCACCGGCGTGTCCGGCCTGGTTGACGACCTCGGGCTGCTGCCCTCCACGATCCCGCTCGAGACCCGGCGCCGGATCCTGACGCCGCTGCTGGCCGGCGACCAGCCGATGATCGCCTACTCGACGCCGCTCAGCCGCGCGATCAACCGCTACGTGATGTTCGGTCCCGACGCGACCGCTGCGCACATGGCATTTGTCGAGCCGATGATCTGGCGCATGCACGGCAAGCTGCGCGCGGCGGCGGCCGTGACGATGCGCGAGCTCGATCTTGCGGCCGCGCTGGAGCGCATCAACGTCCCGGCGCTGGTGGTGGTCGGGGATAGCGACAGGCTGACGCCGCCGGTGCACGCGCGCAGGATGGTCTCGGGGCTGCCTCAGGTAGCGGAGTTCGTCCAGCTCAAGCGCACCGGGCACATGACACCGGTCGAGCGGCCGGTCGAGCTGCAGGCGGCGCTCATCGACCTGGCCGATTCGGTCGGCCTGCCGGCGCCGCGCGATGAAGCGGCGACCGAGCCGCAGCCGGTCTGAGCCGACCCGGTCAGAGGCTGCGCAGGTCGCCGACGACGACCGCGCCACTGCGCGTCGAGCCCTTGCCGACCAGCGGTTCGACGTAGACGGCGATCACAGCCCAGTTGTGGAAGTTGCCCGGGACGTTGACGCCGCCCTGGCGCAGTTGGTTGAGGTGCAGCCAGGCGCCGGTCGCCCGCAGGCGCTTGCTGCCGCGGTTGCGCACCCAGACCTCATAGCCGGTGCCGGTCGCGGCGCGCGGCATGTCCTCGAGCAGCAGCTCGAGTTGGTTGCCGGTGAGCTTCAGCGCAGCGCCGCCCTTCGACCAGCCCGCCCGGATCCGGTAGTAGTGGACGTTGGCGATGCGGCTGGTCATCGCGACGGTGGCGATCGCGAGCACACCGAGCGCAACGAAGCTGACCATCGCCGAGCGTGGCATCGGGGTCTTCAGCAGCCTGCGGCCGCTGAACCAGGATCTCCTAGCCGGCGGTGCGCCGGCTCCCCCCTCGATCGGTCGCAGGACCGGCCGGACAGGCGGATCGATCGGTGGGCGGCGCTTGCCCTCGGCGGCGGCCTTCTCGGCCGCCAGCCGTGCCGCGCGGGCGTTGGCTGCGGCAACCGTCAGCGTCGGCGTCGGCGCGCGGCGACCGGGATCCTCCTCCTCGGCGGGCGGCAGGTGCGCGGTGCCGAGCAGCGGCGCGGCATCCGCCTGCGTGAGCAGCTCGACCTCCTGTGCGCACTCCTCGCAGTGGCGTATGTGGCGTGCGAAGCTCTCCTGCTGGCGGCCGGAGAGCTCGCCGAACACGTAGAGCGACGCGTCGCCTGAGCGCACGCACTGGTCTTCCCGGACGGACATACCGCTGTTATCGGCCGCTGCACGCCGCCGCTTCAGTGACGGTCACTCGGATGCCACGGCCCGCACGGCGGCCCCCACTCCAGGCGGATCAGCCCGTTGGCTCGCGCCGGGCTATCATCGCCCCACCACGGGGAGTGGCGCAGTCTGGTAGCGCACCCGGCTGGGGGCCGGGCGGTCGCAGGTTCAAATCCTGTCTCCCCGATTCGAGAAGTGCCTGCAAATGGCCATTTTCGCGCGGCGGCGGAATGGCCATTTCATGTTTCCCGAGGGAAGCCTTGGGCATTTACCGCCAAAAACGGCGGTGGACCGAGACGGCCGCGGATATCTACGGAACGATCAGCGACCGTGCGCCCTCGCCGCGCTCGAGCCGCTCGAGTGCGGCGGGAATGCCATCGAGGCCGATTCGGCTGCTGACCAGCGCTTCGAGGGAGATCCGCCCGTCCGCGGCGAGCCGGGCGAAGCGGGGGACGTCACGGTCGGGGTTACTTGAGCCATAGAAGCTGCCGGTGAGCGTGCGCGCGAGGTAGGGCAGCTCGAGCGCGTTCAAACTGAGCGTGTCCTCACGCTTGCCGATGCCCACGATCGTCGCCTGTCCGCCCCGGCGCGCCGCCGACCACGCCTGGCGCATCACCGCCGCGCGTCCGACGCACTCAAACGCGTGATCGACGCCTCTGCCTTCGGTCAGGTCGCGGATCTCACGCACGACCTGGTCGGAGGCGAGCAGAAAGTCGGTGGCGCCCAGGCTCAGCGCGAGCTCCGCCTTGTCCGGCGAGGCGTCGACGGCGATGATCGGGCAGGCCCCCACGAGCCTGGCGCCCTGGACGGCGCACAGGCCGACACCGCCGAGTCCGAAGACGGCGACCGACTCGCCCGGCTCGGTGGCGGCAGTGTTGACCACGGCGCCAACGCCCGTCAGCACGGCGCAGCCCAGGATCGCGGCGTTCTCGAGATTGACCGAGTCCGGGAGTGGAACGACGGCGCGCTCGCTCACGATCATCTCCTCGGCGAAGGCCCCGACCCCGAGCGCCTGGTAGAGCTCGCCGCCGTCGCCGAGCAGCGTCGCACCGGGCAGCTGGGAGGCGTCGCCGGCTCGTTCGCAGATGTGGGCCTCGTCGTGCAGGCAGTACCAGCATTCGCCGCATCCGGGGCTCCAGTTGAACACCACCTGGTCTCCGGGCGCCACCTTGCGCACCCCCTCCCCCACCTCGGTGACCGTTCCCGAACCCTCGTGCCCGAGGATCGCGGGCACCCGTTGCGCGATCGTGCCGTTGACCATCGAGAGGTCCGAGTGACAGACGCCGGCGGCAGCGATGCGGACCCTCACCTGATCGCGACGCGGCTCTGGTAGCACGATCTCTCGGACCTCCGGCGACCGGCCGACCTCGAACAAGATTGCGGCTTTTGGCATCTAGAGCTGGACCGACTTGGGCTGCAGGAACTCCTCGAGGCCGTACCGCCCGAGCTCCCGCCCGTTGCCCGACTGCTTGTAACCACCGAATGGGGCGAGCGGGTTGAAGCGGCCGCCATTGATATCGACCTGACCGGTCCGCATCCGCCGCGCGAACTGCACCGCCGCCTCGCTGCTCGGCGCCCAGACCGCGCCGGAGAGCCCGTAGATCGAGTCGTTGGCGATCCGCAGGGCGTCCTCCTCACCGTCGTAGGGAAGGATCGCGAGCACCGGTCCGAAGATCTCCTCCTGGGCAATCGCCATGTCGCTACGCACGTCGGCGAAAACCGTCGCCTGTACGAAGTGACCGGCGGCGAGCTCGCCGGGCCGCTCAGATCCCCCGGCAACCAGCCGCGCGCCTGCTCGCTCGGCGTTCTCGATGTGGCTCAGCACACGCTTCCGCTGCTGCTCGGAAACCAGTGGTCCGAGGCGGGTCGCTGGATCGAGCGGCGGCCCGAGCTGGTAAGCGGCCGCGGCTGCGCCGGCCAGCTCAACCGCCTCGTCGTGGCTCTCGGCCGAGACGAGCATCCTGGTCCAAGCGCTGCACGTCTGCCCCTGGTTGAGGAAGGCGTTGGCGACTCCCACCTTGACCGCCTTCGCCAGATCCGCGCCCGGCAGGATCACGTTCGCGGACTTACCGCCAAGCTCCAGCACCACGCGCTTCACGGTCCGCGCGCCGAGCTCGCCGACGCGACGGCCGGCGGCCAGTGACCCGGTGAACGAGACGGCGTCAACGGCGGAGTGCGTGACCAGCGCCTCGCCAACGACCGGGCCCGTGCCCGAGACGAGGTTGAACACCCCGGGCGGGAGGCCTACCTGGGCGACGCATTCGGCCAGCAGGTAGGCGGTGAGCGGGGCCACCTCACTGGGCTTGACGACGATCGTGCAGCCGGCGGCCAGCGCGGGTCCCACCTTTGCCGTGACCTGATGCAGGGGGTAATTCCAGGGCGTGATCGCCGCCACGACGCCCACAGGCTCCTTGAAGACTCGCGAGTTCCCGATCTGCTCCTCGAATTCGTACGTCGAGAGCAGCTCGGCGCAACTGCGCAGGACGGCGACCGGCAGAGCCGCCTGTATGCCCAGCGCGGTCTTCCAGATCGAGCCGACATCACTGACGATCAGGCGCGCCACCTCATCGGCTCGGGACTCGAGCGCGTCGGCCAGCGCGTGGAGGTATCCCGCGCGCTCGGCGGGCGATGTTCGACTCCAGCCATCGAGGGCCTCTGCCGCGGCCGTGACGGCGGCGTCGGCGTCGGCCGGGGCTCCCGCCGGGACCAGCGCGATCAGCCTTTCGCTGCTTGGATCCTCGACCTCGATCCGGGCGTCGTCAGCGGAAACCAGCCACCGGCCGCCGATGAAGTTGCAGTCGTAGCGCTTGGGCGCGCTTGTCTCAGTGCCCATCGATGCTCCCGGTGGCAGTCGCGACCGGAGCCAGACCCTCGAGTCCCTCGAGGAACCTGTCGATCAGCAGCTTCAGCGCGGCGCGATCCACCCGTGAGGAGGCATCACGCAGCCTGGGCACGTCCTGAAGGTGCGGGAATTTTGCGGCCTTGGTGGAAAAGCCGCTTGCGAACGACCCGAGCGCCGCCCCATAGACGGCGTAGCGGATGGCGGCCGCGATCCGGGTGGCGCGGGACGGTGTCCACCCCTGCGCGAGCAGCCCGGCGTAGACCTGCTCGGCACGGGCCAGGCCCGCATCGAGACGACCGAAGGCGACGGCCATGTGGGGAACCAGATTCGGGTGGGCGACGAGCGCCTCGTAGTACGACCACGCCCAGGCGTCGAGGGCCTCGCGCCAGGCCAGGTGCTCGAAGGCCGAGGCGTCGACCTGCTGCATGACGCTCTCGGCCACCGCATCGAGCAGCTCCTCCTTGGAGCGAACGTGGTTGTAGAGCGACGGTGCCTGAACGCCCAGCGCGTCGGCGACACGACGCATCGTGACGGCGGCGAGGCCCTCGGAGTCGATCACGTCGAGCGCGGTCGCGGCGATCCGGTCCCGGGTGAGGCGAGCGACTGGCTTGGTGTCCATTGCGCAGATTCTCCCGGAGAGCCGCGGCGAGGTTGACATGGCATCGACGAACGATGTTAGTATGAATTACCACTAACGGGGTTAGTCGCGACAGACGGGGAGAGCAAACGGTGGATTTCTCACTGGCCGACGAGCAGCGTGCGATCCGCGACACGGCCCGCGCGTTCATCCGCAACGAGGTGATGCCGCTCGAACCCGAGGCGTTGCGCCGCGAACAACGCGGCGAGAGCGCGCTCGACCGCTCGGAGCTGCGTGCGCTTCAGCAGAAGGCGCGGGATTTCGGATTCTGGGGGCTCGGCACTCCCGCTGTCTATGGCGGAGCCGAGCTGCCGGCCGTGACGCAGAGCCTCGTGTGGACCGAATTGGGACGGACATTCCTGCCGTTCAGCTTCGGTGGCGAGACCGACGTGATCCTCTACAAGGCCAACGCGCAGCAGCGTGAGGAGTACCTGCTTCCGGCGATCGAAGGCGAGCGCGTCTCCTGCTTCGCGGTGACCGAACCGGACGCGGGCTCGGACCTCACCGCGATCCGCATGCGGGCCCGTCGCGACGGCGATGACTGGGTGTTGCATGGCGAGAAGACCTTCATCACGCGGGGCCAGGAGGCCGACTTCGCGATCGTGGTGGCGGTGACCGACAACGCGCTCGGCTACAAGGGCGGGTTCACGGCGTTCATCGTCGACCGCGCGATGGGCTGGACCTCGTCGGCGATCGACACGATGGGTCCGGCCCGGCCGGCCTCGATGTCGTTCGACGACGTCAGGGTTCCGCACCGCAACGTGCTCGGTGAGGTCGGTGACGGCTTCCCGCTCGCGATGGAGTGGATCGAGCGTGGCCGCTACGTGATCCCGTCACGGGCGATCGGCGCCGCCGAGCGCCTACTCGAGATGGGCCTCGAGTACGCACGCCGGCGACAGACGTTCGGCAAGCCGATCGGCGAACACCAGATGATCCAGACCATGCTGGCGGACTGTTCGGTCGAACTGGAGAGCGCCCGCTGGCTGGTCCTGCTCGCCGCCTGGACGGTTGATCAGGGCCGCGACCCGCGCCACCAATCGGCGATGGCGAAGCTCGCCGGCGCCACGATGGCGAACCGGGTGGTGGACCGCGTCATGCAGATCCACGGTGGCATGGGTTACACGCGCGAGCTGCCGATCGAACGCTGGTACCGCGAGGCGCGGCTATGGCGGATCTTCGAGGGCACCGACGAGATCCAGCGCCGCGCGATCGCGCGCAATCTGCTGAGCGGCCGCGCGGCTGTCGGTGGGCATCTGGCATGACCATGACACCCGGCGGTGACGCGCTGACCCTCAGCCTCGTCTCGATACCGGGCGAAGCCGCGGTCAGATATCCGCAGCGCATCGCAATCGTCGATCGCGAGCGCGAGTACACGTACGCGGACATCTGGCGGGAGATCCTGATCCGCGCCCGTGCGCTCAGGGACGAGCTCGGCGTCGAACCCGGAAGCCACGTCGCGCTGATGGCTCCGAACGGGCTGAACTTCGTGGCCGAGTACTACGCGATCCTCGCCTGCGGCGGGGTGGTGGTGCCGATGGCGCCGATGCTCGTCACAGACGAGGTGGAGGCGCAGCTGCGCGACAGCGACGCGCGGTCGATCATCGTCGAGCAGGACTTTGCGCAGATCGCACTGCCGGCGGCCGAGCGTGTGGGGATTCGCACGCGAGTCATCGAGCCTGACTTCGTGGCCGGCTCGAGCGGCGAGGCCGAGCTCGACGCTCCGGTGTCCCGTCACCCACTCGACCCCGCCGTGCTCTTCTACACGAGCGGCACCACCGGGCGGCCCAAGGGCGCGGTCCTGACCCACCTCAACCTGGTGATGAACTGCTTCACCAACGCGTTCCTGGCCAACAGTCTGGGCACCGAAGATGTCGTGCTCGGCTGCCTGCCGCTGTTTCACACCTACGGGCAGACGGTGGCGATGAGCTCGAGCTTCCTGTCGCGTTCGAAACTCGTCCTGCAGCGGCGCTTCGACGCCGCCGAGGCGATCGATCTGATGCGCCGGCATGGGGTCAACGTCTTCATCGGAGTGCCGACGATGTACATCGCCCTGCTGGAGGCGATCGGTGATCAGCCGCCCGTCCAGTTGCGCATGTGCATCTCCGGCGGTGCTCCGCTGCCGGTCGCCGTGTTGGAGCGCTTCGAGCAGCGGTTCGGCTGCCCCGTCCAGGAGGGCTACGGGCTGTCGGAGACGTCGCCGTCAGCGACCGTGAACCATACGGAGCTCGGCATACGCGCCGGCACGATCGGCCAGCCGCTGTGGGGCATCGAGGTGGAGATCGCCCGGGCGGATCTGGAAGATCGCGTCGAGCTGCTGGGCCCCGGGGAGCTGGGCGAGATCGTCATTCGCGGGCACAGCGTCTTCACGGGCTATTACCGCCAGCCGGAGGCGACCGCGGCCGCCATCGTCGACGGCTGGTTTCGCACCGGTGATCTCGGCATCAAAGACGAGGACGGCTTTCGCTCGGTCGTCGATCGCAAGAAGGACATGATCATTCGCGGCGGTTACAACGTCTACCCGCGCGAGGTCGAAGAGGTGGTGGCCCGCCACCCCGCCGTGGCCGCCGTGGGCGTGGTCGGAGTCCCGGACGACAAGCTCGGAGAGGAGGTCCTGGCGGCGGTTGTGCTGGACGCTCGCGCGCCGAGCACAACCCCCGAGGAGCTCTCCGAATGGATGCAGGACCGCATCGCCCATCACAAGCGGCCACGGATCATTCGCATCGTCGACGAGCTGCCCCTGGGACCGTCGCGCAAGATCCTCAAGCGTGAGATCCGGGCCCTTTACCAAGAGGGCCGGCTGTGATCACGCGGCCCGCGGAGCCGTCATCGGCGCCGCCCGCCGCTCAAACGGCTGGAGTCAGCTGATGGTCAGCCGCCGGGAGGTGAGAGGCGCAGACAGCACTCCGGTCCTCAGTGTCAGCGGCATCACGGTCCACTTCGGTGGCATCACCGCGCTGGAGGACGTCTCGCTCGATGTCTGGGACGGCGAGGTCCTCGGTCTCATCGGCCCCAACGGCGCCGGCAAGACGGCGCTGTTCAACGTGCTCTGCGGATTTGTCGTGGCCGACGCGGGCACGATCAGCTGGCAGGGCTGGCCCGTGCGTCGCATGCGTCCGGCCGGCCTGGCGAAGATGGGCATCGTCCGCACCCTGCAGGCCCTCGGTCTGTTTCCCCAGATGTCCTCGCTCGAGAACGTGATGCTCGGCGCCACCCGCTTCCGGCGTGCCGGGCTGCCCAGCGCGCTGCTCGGCCTGCCCCGGTCAGACCGGGACGAGCGGGCGCTGCGTGATCGCGCCTACGCAGCCATGGAGCGGACGGACTGCGCCGAGTTCGCCGACCGCCTGCCCGGAACCCTCCCCTACCCGATCCAGAAGCGAGTCGCCCTGGCTCGGGCGCTGGTCGCCGAACCGAAGTTGCTCCTGCTCGACGAGCCGGCCGGAGGGCTCGACGAGGCTGACATGTCGGCGCTGGCCGAGCTCATAGATCAGCTCCGCAGTGAGATCTCGGTGATGCTGGTCGATCACCACATGGACCTCGTGACCTCGGTCTGCGACCGCGTGATCGTGCTCGACTTCGGCCGCATCATCGCGAGCGGCGAGCCGGCCGATATCCAGGAGAACCCGGCGGTGCTCGAGGCCTATCTGGGTCGCGAGGCGGAGGCGGCCTCGGGCGAGACGACCGCCGCGCTGGGGGCGATCGATGCTGACAGTTGAGGGGCTGAGCACGAGCTATGGAGCGGTGCGCGCGCTGGATGCGGTCTCGCTCACGGTCGAGCCCGGGAGGATCACCGCCGTACTCGGCGCGAACGGCGCGGGCAAGACGACGTTGCTGCGGACAATCTCCGGACTGGTGCGGGCAGGCGCCGGCACGATCTCACTCGACGGAGTGGACATCACGAAGATGCCCGTGGAGCAGATCGTGCGCAGAGGCGTGGCCCACGTGCCCGAGGGCCATGGTGTCATCCCGGAGCTGACCGTGGAGGAGAACCTCCGCCTCGGGGGCCTGCACCGCGGCCACGAAGCGGCACCGTTACACGAGATCTACGGCCTGTTTCCGCCTCTCGCCGAACGCCGCGCCCAGCCGGCCTCGCGGCTGTCCGGCGGCGAGCGCCAGATGCTCGCGATCGGCCGGGCGATCATCGCCCGTCCACGTGTGCTGCTGCTGGACGAACCCTCGCTCGGCCTCGCTCCGCGCATCGTCGCGCAGATCATGGGCCTGGCGCGATCTCTGGCGGACACGCTGGGACTCGCGGTCCTGCTGGTGGAACAGAACGCGCGCAGCGCGATGTCGGTGGCCGACCGCGTTGTCGTCCTCAACCTCGGCCACGTGGTCGCCGACCAGCCGCCGCAGGAGCTCGCCGCCGACGAGCGCCTGCGCCACGCCTACCTCGGCTTCTGATCCTCGGAGTACTGATGACCACGTTCATTGACTACACGCTCAACGGCATTTCGACCGGAGCGATCTACGCCGCCATCGCGCTCGCGCTCGTGCTGATCTGGCGGGCGACCCGGATCGTCAACTTCGCCCAGGGGGCGATGCTGATGATCACCACCTACATCGCCACGGCGGTGATCAAATCCACCGGCTCCTACGTCATCGGCTTCATCGTCGCGCTCGCCGCGGGCCTCGTCCTCGGAGCGCTGGTCGAGCGGGTGCTGATCCGGCCCATCGAG